>JACESF010000003.1 GCA_013911975.1 Hyphomicrobiales bacterium
CTTCCTGCCCCGCGCAATGCCCGCCCACCCAATGCACCGAGACCCCGTCCGCCACCCTATGGTCGCGGCCGTGCAGATGCAGGCGCCCGGCATGCAGGTAGCCCACGAACCGCTGCACGTCGTCGGCGTGATAGGCGTGCCGGAACCAGGGCTTCTCCATGTAGGGCCCGGTCACATAGGCCATCTCCTCCGCCTGGAGCAGGAAGCGCGCCTTGGGGAACGCCTCGGTATGGCCCGTATGGTCGTAATGCAGATGGGTCATGATCACGGTCTCGACCCGTTCGGGATCGACGCCGAGCGCGCGGATGACGTCCACCGGGCTCGCCAGCATCCGGTGCCCGTTGCGCGCCGCTTTCTCGGGCGCCATGCCGGTGTCCACGACGATGGCCGTCCCCTCGCCCACGATGAGCCAGGAGAAGAAGTCCATGGTCAGCTTCTGCTCGCCGTCGGCATCCTTGATGTAGTTCAGGCCCCGCGTGCGCTCCGTGTTGGTGGCATAGCGGATGGCGTAGACCTCGTAGACCGCCTCGTCCGTCCCGGTGCTCATCTTGCTCGCTCCTGCCGCGCTCACGCCGCGCCCAGCGTCACGTCGCCCGCGCCGAGATAGGCTTCCAGAACCTCGGCGCGGCTCGTGGTGTCCGTGAGGTCCGCCGCGCGGCGCGTGCCGACGATCCGGCCGTTGCGCACGAAGCACACGGTGTCCGAGACCTTCAGCGTCATGCGGAAGCTCTGCTCCACCAGCAGCACCGAGAGGCCGGTCTCGGCCTTGATCCGCATGAGCCGCTCGAACACCCGCCGGATGAGGAGCGGCGCGAGGCCCAGCGAGGGCTCGTCCAGCAGCAGCAGGCGCGGGCCGCTCATGAGCGCGCGGCCGATGGCGAGCATCTGCTGCTCGCCGCCGCTCAGCATCCAGGCGGGCGACTTGATGTGCTTGGCGATCTCGGGGAACAGTTCCAGCATGGCGCCGCGCCGCGTGGCGCAGGTGCGGCGGTCGAGGTGATAGCCGCCCAGGGCGAGGTTCTCGTCCACGGACAGTTCCGTGACGATCTCGCGCCCTTCCGGCACATAGACGATGCCCCGGCGCACCCGCTCACGCTCCGACAGGCGCGAGATGTCCTGGCCGTCGAAGACAAGCTCGCCGTCCGCCTCGATCAGGCCGGCCACGGCCTTCAGGATCGAGGACTTGCCCGCGCCGTTCGCGCCCAGCAGCGCCAGCACGCCGCCCTGCGGCACCGCGAGGTCCACGCCCTCGGCGGCCAGCGTCCGTCCGTAGCGCACATTCAGCCGCCGCACCTCCAGCAGGTCAGTCATCGGACTCTCCCAGATAGATGCGGATGACATCGGGGTCCGCGCGCACCGCGTCGGGCGACCCATGGGCGATGACCTCGCCGAAGCTCAGCACATAGATGCGGTCGCAAAGCTGCATGATCAGGTCCATGTCGTGCTCCACCACCACCACCACGAGGCCGGGATGGAGAAGGCGCTGCAGCGCGCGCATCAGGTCGCGCGTCTCCACCGCGTTGAGCCCGGCGGCGGGCTCGTCGAGCAGCAGGGCGCGCGGCTCGCCGGCCATGGCCCGCGCAATCTCCACGAGGCGCAGCGTGCCCGGCGGCAGTTCGGCGGGCAGCAGTCCGGCGGCCGCCTCGATGCCGAGGCTCGTGAGCGCGGCCAGCGCCTTGCGCTCGGCCTCCGCCCGCTCTCGGGCGGCAGAGGGCAAGGGGAGGAGCGCGCTCGCCCATCCCACCGTGCGGCTGAGGGTGAGGCCGACCATCACGTTTTCCAGCACGGTGAGGTCCGGGCTCAGCGCCATGTGCTGGAACGAGCGGGAGATGCCGAGCCGCGCCCGCCGGTGCGGCGGGAGCGTCTCCAGCGCCACGTCGCCGAAGGAGATGCGGCCGCGCTGCGGCCGATAGAGGCCCGTCAGGCAGTTGAAGAGGCTGGTCTTGCCCGCACCGTTGGGCCCGATCAGGCCGGTGATGCGCCCCGGCTCCAGGTCGAGGCTTACGTCAGAGAGCACCTGGACGGAGCCGAAGGCGAGGCTCAGCCCTTGGGCGGTCAGGTGCCCGGCGGGCGTCTGTGCCAAGGATACGCTCATCGGCCCGTCCCCCGCGTGAGGAAGCGCCGGATCTCGGGGGCGCAATTCACCGCCAGCGTGACGGCGAGGAGCGCCGCGCCGTAGAGCACGGGCACCCAGTCGCCCGCGCCCGCCAGATAATTGGGAACCATGGTGAGGAAGGCCCCCCCGAGCACGGCGGCGGGCAAGGTGAGGCCGTTGAGGCTCACCACCGAGCCCACCAGCAGGAAGATGGAGCTCCACAGCGTGAAGCCGTTGGGCGAGACGGTGGAGCTCGCGAAGGCCAGCATGGCGCCCGCCAGCGAGGCCAGCGCCGCACTGACCGCGAACACGCTGACCCGCGCCCAGCTCCGCGTGATGCCGAATGCCTCGGCGGCACGCGGATTGGCGCGCGACATAAGCAGCGCCAGGCCCTGGCGTGATCCGCGCAGCCGCGCCAGCAGCACGCACACCAGCGCGAGCATGGCGAGGGCCACGTAGTAGCGCTGGAGCTGCTTGGACACGCCCGGCAGCACGTCCAGCCCCACATAGAGGCCCTCGAAGCCGCCGGTGAAGCGCTCCGAGTGGACGAGGAATTCGGGCAGCGCCAGCGCCAGCGCCATGGTGGAGACGGCGAGGTAGATGCCGGACAGGCGGCGCGAGGGAAAGGCGAACAGGATGCCTCCGGCGAGCCCCAGCAGCAGGGCCACCGGCAGGCTGGCGAGGAGCGAGAGGCCGAACTGCTTCTCCATGATCGCCACCGCGTAGGCCCCCAGCGCCACGAAGAAGCTGTGGCCGATGGAGACCTCGCCGCCATAGCGCACGAGGACGCTGACGGAGAGCACGCCCAGCGCGTTCGCGAAGCACAGCGCCAGCGTATAGGTGAGGAAGCTGCCGGCGGCGAAGGGCAGCAGCACCAGCGCCGCGAGAAGGACACCCGTGCCCACCCGGCGCAGGTCCGCCATGGTCAGTTTCATCGCGCGCGGCTTTGCTTCATGCGTGAGATCAGACACGGCCGCCGCTCCCGCGTTCGAGAAGCCCGTCGGGGAAGAAGTTGAGGGTGAGCATGATCACGGCGAGCAGGAACGTGTTCATGAATTCCGGCGAGACGTAGAAGGAGAAGAGGTTCATGGCGACGCCCACGAGGATACCGCCGAGCGCCGCGCCGGGCAGGCTTCCGAACCCGCCGACAACAGCGGCGGTGAAGGCCTGGAGCATGAAGGACGAGACGGTGGTGGAGGACAGGAAGGTGGTGGGCACGATGAGCAGGGCCGCCACCAGCCCCAGCACCGCGCTGGTCAGCCAGGCGAACAGGTGCACGGAGCGCAGGTTGAGCCCGCACACCCGCGCCGCGAACGGCTTGCTGGACGCCGCCCGGAAGGCGATGCCGAGCCGCGTGCGCTCGATGACGAAGAACAGTGCGACGATGATGGCGAGCGTCACCGCCAGGACCGTGAGGTCGTAGGACGAGACCCGCACCCCCAGCGCGGTGAAGCCGAAGCGGGGCACCGGCAGGTCCAGGTTGACGATCTCGGCCCCGAACAGGAGCTGGATGAGCCCCTGGAGCATGAGGCCGATGCCGAGCGTCGCGATGGTGCTCGCGAGGTCGGACTTGAAGACGATGGGGGCAACCAGCACGTAGCTCAGCGTCGCGACGACGGCGACGAGGGCGATGGCGATCACCACCGCATTGCCCCAGGAGAGGCTGAGCAGCGTGCCGCTGGAAAAGCCGTAGACCAGGAAGGCGGCGAGCCCCGCGAGATTGCCGTGGGCGAAGTTCACCACACGGGAGCTTTTGTAGATCAGGACGAGGCCCAGCGCGCCGAGCCCGTAGAGGCAGCCCGAGACGAGGCCGGACCAGATGAGCGGCGCAAGGTCCGCCCCGAGTGCCGAGAGGAAGGTCATGGCGCGCCCGGCGCCGCGCCGCCCTTCTCAATGATCTCGATGACCCCCGGGAAATAGCGCCCGGACAGCCCGCCGTCGCGCGCCGCCTCGTAATAGCGCCGCGCCACGTCCGTCACCTTGGGCTGGAGGCCGAGCGTGTCGGCCAGCGCCAGCATGTAGCTGATGTCCTTCAGCACATATTCGGGCGGGAACGCCTTTTCCGGGAAGGCACGGGGCAGCATCGCCTTCATGCCGTGGTTGCGCAGCACGAAGCTGTCGCCGGAGCCCTTGGACACCGCCTCCAGGAGAGTGGCCGGCGCGACGCCCGCGCGCTCGCCCACCACCATCATCTCGGCCAGGGCCACCACATGCTCGAACACCAGCGTGTTGTTGATGAGCTTCACCACCTGGCCGGTGCCGATGCCGCCGCAATGGGTCACGTCGGACCCCATATGTGCCAGAAGCGGACGGATGCGCGCGAACACGTCGTCGGCGGCGCCCACCATGATGGAGAGTTCGCCGCGCTGCGCCGCCTCGCGGGTGCGCGCCACGGGGGCGTCGGCGAACGCGATGCCGCGCTCCGCGAGCCCCGCGCCGACGCTGCGGGCGAGCGGCACGGAGGTGGTGCTGAGATCGACCACCGTCGCGCCGCGCCGGGCGTGGCTCGCGATGGGGCTGCCCGCGCCGCACAGCGCCTCCACCTGCCGGTCGCCGGGCAGGGACAGGAAGATGATGTCCGCCTGACGCGCGATGTCCTCGACGGAGGACGAAGGCTTCGCGCCCGCCTCCGCGACCGCGGCCAGCGCGGCGGCGTCGAGGTCGAAGGCGAGGACCGGGCCGGGATGCTTGGCGGCCATGTTGCGGCACATGGGGCCGCCCATGACCCCGAGGCCGATGAAGCCGATTGTGGACGTGTCGCTCATCGGTTCAGTCCATCAACATGCCGCCATTCACGTCGAGGACCGTTCCGGTGATCCAGTTCGACGCGGGCGAGGACAGGAAGAGAATGCTCTGGGCGATGTCCTCGGGCGCGCCGAAGCGGCCGAGGGGGACATTGCCGTTGGCGGCGGGCGGGGCGCGGCCGGTCACGCTCGCCCACATGGGCGTCTCCACCGGGCCCGGCGCGATGATGTTGGCGAACACGCCCTTGGGGGCGCCCGCCTTGGCCACCCACTTCATGAGGCCGTGCACGGCCGACTTCGCCGCCACATAGGACGGGCCGGACGCCACGCCGCCGATCTTGGCCGCGATGGAGCCGAGGGCCACCATCTTGCCGTAGCCGCGCTCCGCCATGACCGGATAGAGCTTGCGCACCGGATTGACGACGCCCATCACGTTCACGTCGAAAATGGCGCGCCACTCGTCATCCGTGCTCTCCGCGAGCGGGCGGTTGGAGATGGTGCCGGCGCAGAGCACCAGGATGTCGATGGCGCCGCGTTCCGCCAGCACCGCGTCGATCAGCCCTTCCGTCTCCTCCCGCGAGGTGACGTCGCAGCGCCGGTAGACGGCGCCCGCTGGAAACGTCCCGCCGTCCTCGGCGATATCCGTGGCGATGACATGCGCGCCGGCCGCGCAGAAGGCCGACACGACGGCCCGGCCGATGCCGCCCGCCGCTCCCGTGACGAAAGCAACCTGGCCGTCGAGACGCGGCGGCCCGCTGAGAGGAGATCCCACCATCAATGCAATTCCCATGGACGCTGAAACGGCATGCCGCGGCCGTGACGGCGGCGGCATGCGATTGTCGGGACGGAAGCCCTCAGGCGGGCTTGGCGTCGAAGGCCACCGCCGGATAGGGCTGGAAGTCGCGAACCATCACGAAGGAGCCGCCCTTGGCCTGGAGGATCGCCTCCTGCCGGGTGCCGCGATGGTCGCCCACCTTGAACGTCACCTTGCGGGCGCCGCCGACGGAGGCATCCACCAGCGTGTTTCCGGCCGCGATGAGGTTCTGGCGGTTGATCGGGTTGCCGCTGGCGAGCAGCGCGTCGAAGATCTTGCCGAACAGCGCCGCGTTGCTCCAGCCATTGAGGCCGAACACGCCCACGGGGTCGTTCGGGTAGTATTTGCCGATGGCCTCGCGATAGGCCTTCACCTCCGGCTCGTCGCTGCTGACGGGCAGCAGCCAGGACGAGAAGTACACGCCGTCCAGAAGGTCTCCGGCGAGCTTGTAGGTGGAGGGATCGGCGGTGAAGAAGGGCGCGAACCAGGAGAGCTTCACGTTCTGCCGGTCGGCCGCCTTCAGCGCGCCCGCCAAATTGGCATTGGAGCCGAACAGGATGGCGGCCTCCGCGCCCGAATTGGCCACGCGACGCAGATGGGGCGTGAAGTCCGTAGTCTTCACCTCGAACGAGACGGACTCGGCGGGCGCGACCTTCTGCTGGTCCATATAGAGGTCGAAGCCGCGCTTGGCGGAACGGCCCAGCTCGTCATTCTCCCAGAGCAGCGCGATCTTGTTGAGCTTCAGGCCCTTCAGCGCGTATTCCGCATTGGAGGCGGCGGACCAGCCATAGTCCGGCAGCAGCGGGAAGATGTTCGGCTCGGAGAAGAAGGCGCTCGCGCCGCCGATGGGGCCCAGCATGGCGAGGCCCGCCTCCTTAGCATAGGGAATGACCGCCACGTTGGTGGCCGTGCCCACGGAGGCAACCAGGGCGAAGATCTTGTCCTCTTCCACCAGCCGGCGGGTGACGGCGACGCTGCGGGCGGGGTCGTATCCGTCGTCCAGCGTGGTGTACTTCACCTTCCAGCCGCGGATGCCGCCCTTCTCGTTCAGGTCCTTGAAATAGGCGTCCGCCGCGTGGGTGAGGATCGCGTAGAACGGCACCGGGCCGGTGATCGGCGTGAAGCCGCCGATGCTCACCGTCTTGGCGGCGGTGTCGATGCCCACCTCCTGCGCGAAGGCGAACCGCGCGGGAACCATGCCGCCGACCGCGGCGGCCCCCATCAATTTGAGCACATTGCGCCTGTCCATTGGCGTTTCCCTCCCCATGGTTTTTTGGCTTTTGCCTTGTTGACCTGATTTGTAGACGCCTCGGCCCGAGGCGTCAACATAATGTGCATGATGCATTATCGTAGGAATTAAAAAGACCCCTCCGCGCCCAGCAGTTCGCGGGCCCGCAGCAGGACGGGTCGATCCACCATCTTTCCATCCACCGAGATGACGCCGCCGCCGGACTGCTCGGCCGCCGCGAGCACGCGCCGCGCCCAGTCCGCCTCCTCCGGGCTCGCCACGAATCCGCCGTTCACGACCGCCACCTGGGCGGGGTGGATGCACAGTTTCCCCCCGCATCCCAAGGACTTGGCGCGCCGCACCTGCCGCGCCAGACCATCGGCGTCGGAGAGGGCGGGAAATACCCCGTCGATGGGCGCGGGCAGGTTCGCGTAGCGGGATTCGAGGGCGAGCGTCAGCCGGACGGGATCCAGTTCCCCCTCCCCTTCCGACACGCCCGCATCCACCGAGAAATCCAAATTGCCGAAGGCGAGGCGCGATACCCCGGCCTTGCAGGCGTCCCGCAGTTCGAACAGGCCGGCGACCGTCTCGATGAGCGCGATCAACTCGACGTCCGCGCCCAGCCGCTCGCGCACCGTGTGCAGCACGCCCGGCTCCGCCTTGGGAATCACCAGCCGCGCCAGCCCGTGCGCCTGCGCCAGGGCAAGGTCCTCCTCGAACCAGGGCGTGTCCATTCCGTTGATGCGGACATAGGCGCCGCCGCGCCCGTGCCAGCCCGCAACGGCAACCCGTGCCGCCGCCTTCGCCTGGGGCTGCACCGCATCCTCCAGGTCGAGGATCACCGCATGGGCGCCCGAGGCGGCGGCCTTGTCGAACCGGTCCGGCCGATCGCCGGGAACGAAGAGGAAAGAGCGGGAAAGAGACATTGCAAAGCCATTCAGATGATGCATTATGCATCCTATGCACGCCTTTTCCCTTCCGCAAGCATATGATAGATGCGAGCGAGGCCCGGCTTGGGAGAACGGACCTCCCCGGCCGCCGCATGCGAGGATTGGGCGCGACGGCACCATGGAATACAGAACCAAAGAAGAGCAGGTCGCCGACTATCTGCGGGAAGGCATCATCTCCGGCCGCCTGCCCCGGGGCACCCGGCTGAAGCAGCAGGAGATCGCGCAGCAGCTCAAGATCTCCATCACGCCCGTGCGCGAGGCGCTGAAGCTTCTGGAGGCGGAAGGCTACATCGCCAGCGATTCCTATCGTGGCGCCACCGTGGTCCCCTTCGATGTGGGCGCCTCCACCGAGATCCTGAAGCTGCGAATCATGCTTGAGACGCAGCTCGTGGAGAGCGCGGCGCGCAACCTGTCGTCCCAGAACATCGCCGAGCTGAAGGAGCTGGCCGACCAGTTCGAGGCGGCGGCGCGCTCCGGCGACAGCAAGCTGGCGCGCGGCGTGAACTACCGCTTCCACCGCCGCATCTACGATTTCGCCGACCTGCCGCAGACCCTGCATTTCGTGCAGGTGCTCTGGGCGCGCTACCCGTTCGACGTCATCAACCGGGTCGACGGCCGGGCGATACGCGCCGCGGATGAGCATGCCGAGCTGCTGCGCAACTTCATCGAGGGCGATGCGGGCGGGGCGATGCTTACCATGCGCCGGCACATCGAATCCGGCTGGACCGAATTCCGCGCGAGTCTCGAACAGCGCGAAGCGGCCACGGCCCCCGCTTCCTAGGGCCCAAGACAACAAGACGGAACGCTCATGACATCCTCGATGCTGCTGGTCATGGACATGCTCAACGACCTCGTCCATCCCGACGGAGCCGGTGCCAAGACCTATGTGCCGCTGATGGCGGAACGCGACGTGCTCGGCCGCACGCGCGCCGCCATCGACAAGGCGCGCGCCGCGGGGGTGCTCATCGGCTATGTGCGGGTCGGCTTCGCGCCGGACTATCGCGAGTGCCCGCCGAACTCGCCCATCTTCTCCCGTGCGCGGGACAACGGGCTGTTCAAGCTCGGCACCTGGGGCACGCAGGTGCATGAGGCGCTAACCCCCGCGCCCGAGGATTTCGACTTCGTGAAGCACCGCGTCAGCCCCTTCTACGGCACGGCCCTGGAGCCGGCGTTGCGCGCGCGCGGCATCTCGCGCCTCTATCTGTGCGGGGTCTCCACCAACGGCGTGGTGCATACCGGCGCGCGCGAGGGGCACGACCGGGACTATGAGTGCATCGTGCTGGAGGATTGCTGCGCCGGCGCCACCAAGGACGAGCACGAGAGCGCCCTGAAATGCGTGGCGCGCTTCGCCGCGATCCGCGACAGCGCCGCCGAAGCCTTCGCGTGAGGCTGGACCGGGGCGCCGAGCGCCCCGGTTTTTCCTGTCAGGAGGCGCTCAAGCCTTCACCCATTTGGTGTTCATGACATCCTGGTAGGCGACCTGCTTCACCGCATCGCCGAACCGCATCATGAAGTCGCGGTTCTGCTCGAACTGCCGTTCCGTGAGAACCGGGGGCACCGCCACCGTGGCTTTCTGGTCCACCACCGTGCTCACCACCAGGGCGGCGTCGGTCTTGTTGAAGAACTGCTCGTGCAGCACCTTGCCCGCCTGCTGCGGATCGTTGCGCACCAGTTCCGCGCCCTTGGTGAGCCCCGCCACCAGCCGCGCGATCACGTCCGGCTTGTCCGCCAGCACGTCCGGCTTGGCGCCGAGCACGGTGTAGAGGAAGTCCTCCAGCCCCGGCACCTCGCCCTGGGAGGGGCGCGCCACCCACACGGCGATGCCGTCGTCCACCGCCCGGTTGTTGGCCGGCGCGGTGGTGTTGAAGCCGTCGATCTGCCCGGACTTCAGGGCCGGATACATCTGGTCGAGCTTCACCACGGTCAGCGTCACGTCCTTGTCCGGGTCGAGGCCGCCCAGGGCCAGCAGGTAGCGCCACAGCTTGTCGGTTCCGCTGCCGCGCCCGGAAATGGCGAGCGCCATGCCCTTCAGGCGCGCCATGCGCTCCTTCAGCGGCATGCCGGGCACGATGCCCGCCTTCTGCGCCGCCGCCACGCTGATGACGGCGTCGCTCGCATATTGCGACATGGAGGGCGCGAACGCCTGGATCTTCTGCCCCTTGGCGGCGGCGAGGATGATGTCGCTCATCACCAGCCCGCACACGTCCACGCTCCCGCCCAGGGTGGCGGCGAGCGCGTTGGTGCCGCCATTGGCGTTCACCAGGGTCACGTCGAGGCCCTGCGCGTCCAGGAAGCCCGCCGCCTTCGCGGTCAGGAGCGGCAGGTAGGCGAAGGTGTAGCCGCCGATGCCGATGCTCAGCGGGGTTCCCGCCGCGCGGGCGGGGCGGCTGCCGATGATGCCCGCCGGCAGCGTTGCGGCCAAGGCGAGTTGCGAGAGGCGGACGAGGGTCTGGCGTCGGGTGATCATGCTTCTCTCCCGTTCTTGTGGTTGTGGGCCGGCGCGGCTCAGCGCCAGCGGAAGATCCAGCGCTCCAGGCGGCCGAGGCCCTCGTTGAGCGTGGTGGTGACGCACATGAGCGCGAACAGCGCGGCGAACACGCCCGCCGTGTCGAGCTGGCCGGCGGCATTCTGGGTGAGGAAGCCGATGCCGGCATTGGAGGCCATCATCTCGGCCGCCACCGCGCCCACGAAGCCGTAGGGCAGGCCCAGCTTGAGGCCGGTGAACACCCAGGGCAGCGCGGAGGGAAACACCACCCGGCGCTGGATGGTGAGCGGCCCCGCGCCCATGATGCGCAGGGCATCCACCATCTTGCGGTCCACCTGCCCGATGCCGCTCAGCGTGCTGAAGAAGACGAGGAAGTAGACGCTGACCGCGGCCAGCACGATCTTCGGCGCGAGGCCGATGCCGAACCACATGATGAAGAGCGGCGCGAGCGCCACCTTCGGCACGCCATAGACCGCCGTGACGAAGGGATCGACGGTGCGGCGCAGGGTGTCGCTGCTGCCCACGAGCAGCGCCAGCAGGACGCCCGCCGTGGCGCCGATGAGGAAGCCGCTGATGGTCTCCTTGAAGGTGATCATCAGATGATGCTGGAGCGTGCCGGTGCGGATCCACTCCACCAGCGTCTCCGCGATGGCGGACGGGCTGCTCACCCAGAACGGATCGAGCAGCGGCCCGGACGCGGCCTGCCAGCCGAGGAGCACCGCCGCCAGGAACGCGCAGCGATAGATCCAGACCGGATCGAAGGCCCGCTTCTCGCGCGGCAGGGACGCGGCCTTCATGGTCTCGCGCATGGTCATGGCCGCCCTCCCCCGTCACCCACGTCGATGGCCGCCCAGAGGCGGCGGTAATGGTCCTCGAACCCGTCCGCGAACCGCGCCTCGTGCACGTCGCGTGGGCGGGCGATGCGGATCGTCTCGTCCACCTTGATGCGCGAGGGGCGGCGGGAGAGCACGATCACCCGGTCCGCCAGGGTGATGGCCTCGACAATGTCGTGGGTCACGAACACCACCGTCTTGCCCGTGGCGCTCCACAGGCGCAGCAGCTCGGCCTGGAGCACCAGCTTCAACTGGGCGTCCAGGGGGCCGAAGGGCTCGTCCATGAGAAGCGTGGGCGGGTCATAGATCAGCGTGCGGGCCAGCATGGCGCGCTTGCGCATGCCGCCGGAAAGCTGGCTCGGATGGTGGTTTTCGAAGCCCGCGAGGCCCACATTGGCGATCATCTCGCCCACCCGCCGGTCGCGCTCCTTCTGGCGCACGCCCCGGATCTCCAGTGGCACCGCGATGTTTTCCGCCACGGTGAGCCAGGGCAGCAGGCTGTCATGCTGCGTGAGGTAGCCGATCTCGGCATTCACCCCCGTCACGGGCTTGCCGTGGCACTGGACCGCCCCGGCGCTGGGGGCCTCAAGCCCCGCCAGCAGGTTGAGCACGGTGGACTTGCCACTGCCGCTCGGGCCGACCACGGCCAGGAACTCGCCCTCCGCGACGCTCAGGTTGAAGTCGCGCAGCACCTCCACGGTGCCGTTGCGCGAGGTGAACACTTTGCCCACGCCGTCGAGGGCGGCCGCCACCCGTCCGGGTCGCGACGCGCTCGCGCCCATGGGCCTGGCATGCAGGACTTGCCCCATGCTCCACTCCCTCCCTCAGGTCTCGCCGGGGCAGGATGCGCCCGGCTGCCGTGTGCGGCGGCGTTGTCCGCCGCTCGCGCTTGGTGTCCGCCGGGTCCCCGGCTATGGGCTCAGCGCGCGAAGCGCGCGGTGGCCCGCATGGCAAGCTCGCCCGCCGGGCCGCGCGCCCACAGGTCCAGCACGTCCGCCGCGCCGTCGGCGCGCCGGGCCTCCAGCGAAAAGGCGGCATTGACGAAGAGCGGGTGCACGCCCCGGAACTCGAAGCCCACGAGGCGCGCGTCGGCGCGCAGGTCGGCGGCGAAATTCTGGAGCAGGGTCGCGGTCAGCGGCCCATGCACCACGAGGTCGGGATAGTGCTCCTCGCCCCGGGCATAGGCCTGGTCGTAATGGATGCGGTGCCCGTTGGAGGTGAGCGCCGAATAGCGGAACAGGAGCGTGGTGTCGGGCTCGATCCGCTCGCTCCATTCCGCCCCCTCCGGCGCGGGCGTCTTGGGCGGCGGCGGCGCGTTGGGCGGCGCGGCCTCGCGATAGACGATGTCCTGCTCCTCCTGGACGCAGGCGACGCCGTCGCAGGCGATCTCGTGCGCCACCGTCACGAACACCAGATGGCCGGCGCGGCCCGACTTGGATTCCACCTTGCGGATGGTGCTGGTGCGCACGGCCTCGGCCCCGACGCGCAGCGGGGCGAGATAGGTGAGCCGCCCGCCGGCCCACATGCGGCGCGGCAGCGGCACGGGCGGCAGGAAGCCGCCGCGCTTGGGATGCCCGTCCGCCCCGAGCCCGCGACGGGCCACGAACGGATTGAAGAACAGCCAGTGCCACCCCGCCGGAAGCGCGTCGCCCGGCATGGGATGGTCCTCAAGGTCCAGCGTCGCCGCCAGCGCGGCGACCCGCTCGGGCAGGATGCGCTCGTCCCGGCTTTCCTGGCGGCCGACCCAGTCCTGCCAGTCCGGCGGCGCCTCGGTTGCAATGGTCGCGGTGTCGGTCATGTTGGCCTTGCCTCTCAATAGATGACGCGCGCGTCGGTCAGCTCGGCCCGCTCCGCCGCGCCGAGGCCGAGCAATTCGCCGAAGACATAGTCCTCGTCCTCGCCGAGCCGCGGGGTGCCGCGATCAAGGCCCGTCTGCGCCTGCCCGAAGCGCACCGGCACGGACAGCGCCGCCCGCCGGTTGCCCTCCACGTCGTCCACGTCGATCACCATGCCGCGCTGCCGCAGATGGGCGTCCTCCACGATGTCCCGTGCGTTGCAGGAGAGATGCGCCGCGACGCCCGCCACCTGGAGGGCGGCGGCCGCCTCCTGGGCGTTCACCGTGCGCGTCCACTCCCCCACCAGCCCGTCCAGGGTCTCGCGGTTGCGCAGGCGCAGCGTTTGCGTGGAAAAGCGCGGGTCACGCGCCAGTTCGGGCCGCCCCATGGTGGCGGCAAGCCCGCGCCACGCCGCCTCGCCGTCCACCGCGATGGACAGCCAGCGGTCCGCGTCGCGGGTGGCATAGACGCCGTGCGGCGCCATGCGGGCATGGGCATTTCCCATGCGCTCCGGCGTGCCGCCGGCCGCCGCCAGCAGCAGCGCCTCGCCCGCCAGCGCCGAGGCGACTTCGCGGGCGCTGACGTCCACATGGCCGCCCTCGCCGCTGCGGCGCAGGCGATAGACCGCCGCCAGCGCGGCCATGGCCGCGTTCATGCCCACGCTATGGTCCATCACATGGCGCATCTCCACGGGTGGGCCGTCGGCATATCCGGTGAGGAAGCCGAGCGAGCCCCAGGCGCCGAACAGCGGCGCATAGCCCGCGAAATGCGCGTCCGGCCCCGACTGGCCGGACGAGGAGACCGAGACCATGACCAGATCCGGCTTCACCGCGCGCAGGTCCGCATAGCCGAGGCCGAGCCGGTCCATGACCCCCGGCCGGAAGCTCTCGCAGGCCATGTCGCTGACGCCCACGAGCCGCTTCGCCAGCGCGACGCCCCGCGGGTCCTTCAGATTGAGGCGCACCGACAGCTTGTTGGACGCCACCTGATCGAAGCTGGCCGGGCCCATGCGGCCATAGACCGGGTGGGGCTTGCGGAAGATGTCGGGGCGCAGCGCGCTCTCCACCTTGATGCATTCCGCCCCGAGCTGGGACAACATGTGCGTGCAGAACGGACCGGCGGCATGCACGGTGAAGTCCGCGATGCGCAGACCTTCGAGCGGTTTCATCGAGCCTCCGCGACTTTGCGGGCCCGCACATCGGGGCGGGCGGGAATGAGCAGGTCCTGATCCGCGCCCAGCGCCGGCACGCCGCGCGCCAAAGCGAGGGGGGACCCCGATATGTGGAAGGGCGCGACGAGCACCGGGCACGGCCCGAAGCCGGCGATGTCCACGGTCTGGAACAGCCCGCGCGCGGCCTCGTGCGGGCCGGCGAGCACGTCGGCGGGGCTGGCATATTTCGCCATGGGAACCCCGAGGCGCTGGGCCCGCGCCACCAATTCCTCGGTGCGCTGGGTCTTTGCCCAGGCCCGGATGCGGGCATTGATCTGCTGCCCCTGCCGGCCCCTCTCCAGCGGGTCGGCGAGCGCGGGGTCGCAGGCCCATTCAGGCGATCCCATCAGCTCCACGAGGCCCTGCCACTGGCGGTCCTCCAGGGTGAGGAGCTGGAGGTAGCCGTCCGCGCATTCCAGCACGCCGCCATATTTGAAGGAGCGCGTGAGGCGATGCTCCAGGGAGCCGTCCCCCAGGCGCTGGATGGCGAAGGCGCCCACCGCGAGCGCGGCGTCCTGCGCGGAGACGTCCACCGCCTCCCCGCGCCCGCGCCCCCCGTCGGCCAGCAGCGCGGCGAGCGCGCCCATGACAGCCACGGTGCCCGCCTGCATCTGGGCGAAATGGCCGTGGATCTTCAAGGGCGGCCGGTCGGGAAACAGCTCCGCCGACAGGCCGTTCGGCAGCAGGTAGCCCTCCCCCGCCGCATGGATCAGATTGACTTCCTCGCCCTTCCACCGCGCCTTCGGGCCACTGGCGCCGAACGGCAGGACGGAGACGTAGACGAGCCCCTCGTGCCGGGTGCGCACGCTCTCCTCGTCGAGCCCGCACGCGGCGCGCTCGGCGAGGGGAACGTCGCAGACGAGGATGTCCGCGCCTTCCAGCAGGCGGTCGATATCCGCGCGGCCGGACGGCTCGGACAGGTCGCAGACGACGCTGCGCTTGCCCGCCGCCAGATAGGCGAAGAGGGCGCTCGTCTCCTCCGCTCCCGGCAGGAACGGAGGCTCATGGCGTAGCGCGTGGCCGGACGGCGGCTCCACCAGCACCGTATCGGCACCGAGCGTGGCGAGGAGGCGGCCCGCATAAGCCGCTCCGACACCGGTCGAGCATTCGATGATGCGCAGGCCCGCCAGGGGCCCTCCCGCAGTGCTGGTCATGCCACCCTCCCGTCAGCGGACGGTGGGCAGATCGAGGTCGAGGTCCGCGCCGTCGAAGAAGACGCGGTTGTTCACGTCCCGCGAGGGCAGGATCACGGTGGCGAGGCCCGGCGTGGTGAGTTCGCCGCGCTGGTTCTCGCCCCAGATCTCCAGGTCCACCAGGGCGAACCCGTCCTTCACGTACTTGCGCGCCACCTTGCCCTTGCACCAGGTGGAATCGCCCATGGTGTTGAAGCGACGCATCTCGGTGCGCACCCGCTTCAGGAAGGCCGCGTCGCCCATCCAGTTGGTGACGAGGCTGCACATCCAGGCCGAGCGCTGCGGACCGTAATCATAGGTGCCGGGGACGCCCACTTCCTTCGCCACGGATTCGCGATGGTGGCCGATGCCGGTATATTCGATGCCGCCGCCGGCCTCCGGATTACGGAAGAAGTGGCCGGGATGCTTCACCGCCGCCTGCAGCACGATGCCGTGGGTGTGGCCGCGCCCGCAGCCCACCAGGAAGCCCATGGTGTCCATGAGGGACAGGGGGCCGCGCACGATGGGCGGAAGCAGCTCGCCTTCCTTCACGTCCTCCCAATAGCGCACCGCCGTGCCGCGAATGCGCCCCTCTTCCTGCAGGATGGCCTCGTCGAGGGCGGCATACTCGTCGTCGGTATATTCGTGGGTCTTGATGTCCTTGTACTTGCCGGCGTCGCGCGCGGCCTTGCGCTCATGGCGCGTGCAGGTGCCGAGCGCGCGGGCCACCAGCTCGCCGCGCTGGTTGGCATAGGTCGCCTCCACATATTGCAGCACGAGGCGGCCGGAGAACTTGCTCTCCTTCTCCTCGACGCCCACCACGCGCTCAATGGCGGTGATGCGGTCGCCGGGGCGGATGTGGCGGAACAGCTCCCAGTCATTGCCGGCATAGAAGCCGTGCACGCCCGACAGGCCCCAGCGCGTGCGGCCGACCCAGCCGAAGGCCATGGGGAACATGGGGTGGGAGACCACGGTGCCCTGGCGGCTCTGGCGGCCGTGCTCCGCGTCGCGGTAGAGCGGGTTCAGATCGCCGATGCCGTTGCAGAAATTGCGGATGGTATCGATGGAGGCATCCTGGAGATACGGACCCTCGGGGCGCAGCTGCAGCCCGATCATGGAGCGCGCTTCGGCGACCCCCTGGTCGGTGATCTTGGCTTCCGCCGGAGCGTGCCCGACTTCCTTTTCCATCACTTCAGACATGACCTTCTCCACGTCGCTTCTTCAGTTTCGTTTCCGGGCGGGCAGGGCACGGCCGAGGCGAACACCTCGCTCCACTGCCTGCCGCTGCGTTCAGGCGGGGCATCCGGGGCGGCACGCGCGCTCACGGCGCCCGCCCCTGCCGGGACTTCGCCTGACGCGCCATGGACCAAACCCAAATGATGCAGAATGCATTATTTGATTTTGGCGAAGACTCCCGCACTCCCTCGGGAGGATGTCCCATTGTTTTCCGGCATGATTTTCTGTTCACGGTTGATGCCGCACGGCCACCGCGTTCAGATGCATGATGCACAATCTTCCGGGGGTGTCAAACGCCGGCCCCGCTCTTTTGGACGTCCGGCACACGGGCGCGCGACGGAAGCGAGCAATTGCAACGCCGCGCCCGGCCGAGAGGAATGCATTATCCGGCGCGTCCGCGGCGCCGCGATCTCGTCCGCAACGGAATAAGTACTGCCAAGCTTGATATGGGCGCACGAATGGAACGAAGACCGTTCCGTCTCCGTTTTATTCACAGAGGCAATGGTAACTGTTGCCTTGAGAAACAAAAAATAGGAGAGCGCCGTGGACGTCCGCGACGAAACAACTGCCCTGATCTCCGGTGACAAGGTGTCCGGGACCAATGTCTACAACCGCGCCGGCGAGCATCTCGGCTCGATTTACGACGTGATGATCGACAAAAGGTCCGGCAAGGTCGCCTATGCCATCATGTCGTTCGGCGGGTTCCTGGGCATGGGCCAGGACTATCATCCCCTGCCCTGGTCGACGCTGGATTACGACACGGCTCAGGAGGGCTATGTCGTGAACCTGACTCGCGAACAGTTGGAAGGCGCGCCGCACTATGCGGAGAACCAGCCGCCCACCTGGGACCGCGACTACGAGACCCGGGTGTACGACTATTACAAGGCCCGCCCCTACTGGGACGTCTGACGCTCAGCCCGCGGCGCCGCTCCACGAGCGAAGCCGCGGGCGCCGCGCCCTTCGGGTACCGCGGTTCGATTCGGCGGAAAGCGGAGAGATGGCGCGGGAGGACTGGCTTGAGGTGCGCCGATAGCCAGGGAAATGCCCGATATGCGCCGGGCGCGGGACCGCGCGACAGGCCGAAAAGGTCGATCATTCAAAGGCGGTGGCGGAGACGGAGTCTGCGAACACGAAGTCCGAGGCCATTCAGAAAGAGCCAATAATGTTTATTTTTCAAAATGTTATCGATCCAAAGCCGTCCAGCCAGATCGCTTGAAATCCGCTATCAGCTCGATCATGATGTGGGGATGAATGTGGGGTCTGAATTGGGCAGATGAAGGGTAAGGGACGGCATCCAGACAAGGCACTGACGGCTGTGCAAGTGCGTCAGCTCAAGCTGCCAGGCCGCTATGCAGACGGCAATGGACTTTATCTCGAAGTCACAGCCGCAGGCACGAAACATTGGCTGCTGCGCCTCGTGGTGCAAGGGCGACGCCGGGACATTGGCCTTGGCAGCACCACCCTCGTGCCCCTCCTTGAGGCCAGAGAGAAAGCGATGGCTTTTCGCAAGATCGCACGTGAAGGGGGCGACCCCATTGCCGAGCGCGACAAGTTCAAGCCGACCATCCCCACCTTCCGGGAAGCCGCTGAGCGCGTGCATTCCGAAAACGCGCCCTCATGGAAGAACCCAAAGCACGCGGCGCAGTGGCTCACGACGGTCAAAACCTATGCCTTTCCGGAGTTGGGCGACCGTCTCGTCAACGAGATCGGAAGCCCCGACTTGCTCCGCGTTCTGTCGCCCATCTGGCTCGCCAAGCCGGAAACAGCACGGCGACTGAAGCAAAGGCTGGGTACCGTGTTCGACTGGGCCAAGGCGGCGGGGTACCGGCAGGGAGACAACCCGATTGAAGGCGTCGAGCGCGGCCTGCCAAAGCAGACGGCGGCCAAAGTGCATCATGCCGCCCTTGCCTATACCCAAGTCCCCGACTTCGTGGCCACGCTGTGCGCGTGCGACGCCGCCCTGACTGTTAAGCTGGCGTTCGAATTCCTGATTCTCACAGCCGCCCGGACGGGCGAAGTGCTCGGCGCAACGTGGGACGAGATCGACTTTGAGGAACAGACATGGACGGTGCCCGCCGCCCGGATGAAGGCCAAGAAAGCGCATCGCGTGCCGCTGTGCCCTCGCGCGGTCGAGATATTGAAGCAGGCGCGTGCATTTGGCTCCCATGGCCCCATCTTCCCAGGGCGCTCGGCTGGCAAGCCGCTTTCCAACATGGCCTTTCTCATGGTGTTGCGCAGGCTCGACCTCGATGTAACAGCGCACGGCTTTCGCTCGGCCTTCCGCGACTGGGCATCGGAGGAGACCAATTTCCCGCGAGAGGTTTGCGAGATGGCTCTGGCCCATGCCGTAGAAAACCGGGTGGAAGCGGCTTACCGGCGGGGCGACCTGTTTGAGAAGCGACGACAGTTGATGAAAGCGTGGAGCGATTATTTATCAAATCGATGATTGAGAATTAAAATGAAAGATATAGAAAATCTGCACAGCAGACATCCCTTGCAGTTTGTCGCCAAATATCTTGGCGGATATGAAGATGAAAATGATGCATATCATTTGATTGATTTCGAATCAGCGCTGCACCTCGCTCTCAACGGAAAACGGCCCAAAGAGTGGCGCGCGCTGGCAGCGATAGATATCTGGTGCGCCGTGCATTTTTGTTTTGGCGTTGAAGAAAAAGACAAAGTTCTCCACATTCGCGTTCCATCAGAGATACGGCGATCCGCCAAACGAATTGCCTTATCTCGTTTGCTAAGCCGAAGGATTGAATTGTTCGAGAACGAGAATATTGAAGACCTTAAAAGTAGGAAAAATTTCATTTCCGATGCCATCGAAGATAATGCAGCTGCGTATTTAATATATGAGTATATTTCAAATATAGATGAGCTTAGAATGTCTGGTTATCAGATGAGTGCTATCGAATTGGACGATGTATTTAAGGAAGCGAGACGCCGGCTTCGTGCCATTTGGCCATACCTCGACATTACGTTACGGTTTCCGCTGACTCCGGCAGCGCAATCAGCGAAGCCTCCTTCGATCGAGACGGCGCACCATTCTTTGCAAGATATTTATAACGATATCCCGGCAAAACATCGCGAATACAAGCGACATCGCATAAGCCGAGACATATTCAATCACACCATATCTCGATCAAGGCCCATGTTTTCGTTTGTTTATGCGATTTATGGCCTCGGCATATACGGCAAAAAAATCTTAAGATTCGCTGACGCGGACTTTTGCTCTACCCTAATCAGATTCACAACAAGGCCTGAGCGCCTTCGTTACATCGCTGAACTTTACGATGATCTGCGCACACTTTTCCCGGACTCTCTGAAAATAGAGATTCCGAGCGAGATCACCAGAAAGCAGGTACTGCGACGTCCGCTACCGGAGAAAATCATAGGCTATTTCTGACTCTGATATTCTTCAGATTGTCAAGCCTTCGCTAATTGAGGCCTCCCAGCTCCTGCGCCGTGCATCATGAAAGGGGCCTTCGTAACAACCGAAGGCTTTGGAGATGCACACTAATTACCCACGCCCCACGCCCAAGTCCACCCCCTTTGCAGGGGTGCAGGGCTCAACTGTGTTTGAAGGATGTGAGCGGCTTCTCACCCTTGCGGAAGTGCTCGAGCTTGTTCGGGTGTGCCGATCGAGTTGGTACGCCGGCATCGACAGCGGCATCTACCCGGCCGCCGTACGTATTGGCCGGCGAAGCGTCCGTTGGCGGCTGAGCGACATCCGCGCCCTCCTTGAAAAGGGGGTTCAGTGATGCCCCGGTCTTGGCCGATGGGCGATATCACGGGTCTCGGCGAGCGCGAGGCATTCCGTGGCGGATGAAGTCCGCCGTCCAGCACTCGAGAAGAGGGGGCGCTCAGCCCCCTCCCCACGCTTGGAAAGGCGGGTTTAGCGGTCGGGCGCCCTGACCGGAACTCGGCCCCACAGCCAACCCCTCAACATTGAGCTCCGACCGGCAGTGCCGGATTGAGCCACACAAGGACATCAAAGATGAAAGTGCAGGAGCGATTTGAAGCAGAATACGCCGCGATCATGGCCCTTCCGCCTGAGGAGGTAGTCGAGAAAGGCCGAGAGAAGAGAGACCGCGTGAACCGTCGGACCACTCGCGGTGAATACGAGGTGCTCGCCATTGGCGCTGGGTTGGGCGCGCGTCTGATGAAAAAACCGAAGGATGTTAAGCGCCTTACAGCTGCCCGCAATTTTACCACGCGCGGGACGCCGGACCCCTTCCGCTTGGCGATGGAGCTCATTCTGGAGGCGACCGACACCAACGGTCGATCTCGCGCTGATCAGTGGGCAAAGGCGGGACAGCGGCTGATTATCGACCTTGGCGTGCCGCCTGAGAAGATTCCGGAGGAGCTCAAGAATCTCGGGGGCATCGCTGAAGTCGCAAAGCAGGCAAGGTCAGCGAATGGTCGCTCGCCGAAGGGGGCCTCGAATGAGGCCGATGGGATGCAAATCGAGACCCGTTCGACGGTCGCCAGGTCTGGTGTCATCAAGTCCATCAAAGGGTCGGACGAAGTGGAGATTGTCGTCCGCCTCTCGAAGCGCGCAGCAAAGGCCGTGGCTGAGCTCAAAGATCACTGGGCTGCTGACGTGAACCTCGAACGCGTGCCGGGCCAGGCGGCGTTCTTCGGCAGGTCCGCCAAGGTGGAATCTGAGCAGGGGTCGGGCTGGGGCGTGCAGACCTGGGCAATACTCGAGGCGGAGCGACAGAAGCGCGCAAAAGTCTGGACCCGGAGCGGTACGCTCGTCACCCGTACCACGTCGGTGCGCGCCACTCGCAAGGCACGGTAGGCCCATCACGCTCCAATGCTGCCCGGGACCCGCTCAATGCAGGCCCCGGGCATTTCGTTAGTTGCGGCACCTGCTGCCGCTCAAGCTGCTTCCCAGTGCGCCCGACGGGCCGCTTTGCGCTCGGGTACGCGCACCTGCAGGGCCGCCAAGCGTCATACAGCTGGCTCTGTGCTCCCGATCTCCGCGCCAGCCTCTCGCTCGAAAGCGCCGCCCAGGGAACCAGGACGTCATTCGACGCCCCAAACAGGGCGTTCCCGCGCGAAAAAGCTGAACGATCTAATTCTGTAAAGAGAGTGTAGTGAGCGAGCGCTGCGGAAGTCCCGGCGCATATTCGCATGTGCATGACGTGATTTCGCATCACGGCATATGTGGAGTCGCGTCTGGATGACGAATTTCATGACTTGGAATTCAGAGAACTTCGAATGTGAGCGGTGAACTGCATCACGCTCAGCATCGAATGGTTCGCCTTCAGGCCGTGATTATTCATCGCTCATGAACAGAGAAAATGAACTTCTGCTTCAGGAATTGGATATGATTGAATTCTCAGAAAACATGATCAATAAGCAGATTCACAAGGGGTATGCGAGTTGGGTCAAGGAACATGTGGAGTTGGGGTATTCGCCTTATTTCATGAGCTTCATGTTTCGATCACTAGGAGGGAAAACATCAACGCGTATCGAGACTATGAACGGCAACATCGAACGCGTTTATTCGCGGATGGTAACACGCTTCTCTCGTCGCCCTAATGCCCCTTCGGAGCGTGAAAAGCTGCCCCTTATGATCGTTTCTGCCGATCTTCCGGTGCCTAAACACATTCGCGATCCCCTTTCGGTTGTCGCGCCCAACGGTGGCCTGCACTCGCATGCCATGTTCATGGTGCCGCCTGTTTCGCGCTTCGAAGGGCGCTTTGATCTTTGGGTGCTCGAAAATCATGCCGAGCTGATCAGTGACACGCATCTGCAACGCATCTGGACTGAGAAGGTCACGACGCGTCCGGGGTACGTTACGAAATATGCGATCAAGGCCGCTGGCCACAGGTTGCCGCTCGACAGCATGCTGATCTTGCCGCGTGAACGGAAGGCGCGCTTTAACCCCACGGATCGCGGGTATGACGAGGCTTGCCGCACTGTCGGTGGCAGCACGATGTGGAAGAGCGCGCGCAAGGCCTATTAAGGCGTCCAAGGCGTTGTGGGGGCCTGCCAAAGGCTCTCCTGGCCCGTTTTCTTCCGCCAACGAAGCGCCTTCGTCATTTCTAATGACGAAGCAATCGCCAAAAAGCTGAATGTTTCGCCGTCGAGAGGTGCTGGAAACAGCTCTTTCGGCGGCTTTTTTGCGTCGAAATTGCTCGCACGCGGCATCAAGGGCCGAATTCGCGAATCGCAAGGCTTTAATGAAAATATCAATGCTGCATGAATCGCGCCGACACTGAATAATACCTTGATAAAAACATCACATGCCATCAATATTGAAGAATGAATTACGGATACGCGCGTGTTTCGACGGATGGTCAGTCGCTAGATAGTCAGATCGCCCACCTCAACACCGCAGAGTGTCAGGCGATTTACTCAGAGACAGCCAGCGGGGCGAAGACCGAGCGCCGGGAGCTGCGCAAATGCCTCGCCAAACTCAAGCCCGGTGATGTTCTGATCGTGACGCGTCTGGACCGCCTCGCCCGCTCGACGCGCGACCTTCTCAATGTTCTGGCAGAGGTCGCGGAGAAGGGCGCCGCGTTCCGGTCCATCTCCGATGCTTGGGCCGACACGACGACCCCACACGGGCGCCTGATGCTTACGATTCTCGGCGGGCTAGCAGAGTTCGAGCGTGAGCTCATCCGCACGCGTACTGGAGAGGGCCGCACACGGGCAAAGGCACGCGGCATCAAGTTCGGACGCAAGCCGAAGCTTTCGCCCGATCAGCAGGCGTACGTGGCGCGCTTAAAGGCCGAAGGCGAAAGCGTGAGGCACATCGCCCGCATCATGGGTGTCAGCAAGGCCACCATCGGGCGCATCGGGGCGGCGTGAAGCACTAGAAGTGCCCTTCAGCACCCTACGTCCAGCTGAACCTCTCCCTTTTACCCTGCTGCGGCGACTGCAAGATCGTACAATAGTGGGTTCCACCGCTCCCCTAACGTCACTGCACGCCGCGTAGAGGCGGCTTGCTGAACGGGAGAGTTTCATGGTTGGAGCATTCAAGACGGTTCTTGGGATCGGCGCGCTCGCGCTTGCGTCCACGGCGGGCACCGCGCTGAAGGCATCGCCTGCGGACAAGACCGTTGTCCTTGTTCACGGCGGCTTCGTCGATGGCTCAGGGTGGGAGGGGGTCCACCGGATTCTGGTGCGGGACGGTTACAATGTCGTCGTGGTGCAAAATTCGACGACTTCGCTCGCGGATGATGTCGCCGTCACCAGGCGCGCGATCGCTTCAGCACCGGGCGATGTGGTGCTTGTCGGGCACTCCTATGGTGGTGTCGTCATCTCGGAAGCCGGCTCAGACCCGAAAGTTGTGGCGCTCGTCTATATCGCCGCCTTCGCACCAGACAAGGGCGAGTCGGTGTCCTCCTTGATCGCTAACCCGCCGCCCGGCGCGGCGGTCCCGCCGATCCTTCCTCCGGTGGATGGCTATCTGTTCCTGGACAAAACGAAGTTCCCCGGCGCGTTCGCGGCTGATGTGGCGCCGCAGGTGGCGCGCTTCATGGCCGATTCACAGGTTCCTTGGGGTGTCGCCGCCCTCGAGGGCAAGGTTACGGCTCCGGCTTGGCGCAAAAAGCCGAGCTGGTATCTTGTGGCGACCGACGACAGGATGATCCCTCCCCCCGCCCAGCGGGCCATGGCCGAGCGCGCGGGAGCGACAAAAGAGGAAGTGCCCGGCAGCCACGCCATCTATGTGGCGAACCCCGCCCCCGTCGCCGCCCTGATCGAGAAGGCGGCCCGGAGCGCTCCCGCCTCGACACCGGCGCGATAGAAAGAGAGGATCCGCTTGCGGGACTCCAGACCCGCAAGCGGACATGGTCCTGACGGGATAACACATGACTGCTGCTCTGCGCCGTTCCGCGTTCGATGCCGTGCCCATTGCCTTCGCGGGCGGCCGCGCTCTCACCCTGCGAACCCGGTCCTTGCGGAGATCCAGGCTCCAGATCATCGAGGTCGATTACGGGGACCACGGCGGAGGTAGCAACGCCAGCTTTCCGCGGCTCGAAGACACCTATCTCGTGGGCGTGCGCTATCGTGCCGAGGAGAGCCGAGCATCAGTGCTCAACGAGGTGTTCGATTACGGCTCGCCAGCGGGATACACGCACATCCTCCACGTTTCTGCCGTCGACTATGTGGAACTCAGAACCCACAGCCACACCTTGGAGTTGCTACTTCCCCGCGCCTTTATGCGCGAGGTCGCCGAAGATCTCGAAAACCCTGAACGGGTTGACTTTGGTCAGATGCCCTGCTCCATCAGGCTGGACCCCGTGATCCCGCAGATGGCCGGGTATGTCCGCCCCTATCTCGATGACCCGGACGCACTGGATCCCATCCTCGCCGACAGCTTCATGTGGGCATTCGGCCTGTATGTGATGCGGCGCTATGGCGGCCTTTCCGATCCGCGCCCGCAGGTGGGAGGATTGACTGTTTGGCAGGAGCGCATCGCCAAGGAATGGATCGAGGCCACCTTGCCCATGGGCACCACTTTGTCCGAACTCGCCCAGGCCTGCGGCCTCGGCGTAAGCCGTTTCGCGCGCGCCTTCCGGGCCTCGACGGGCGTGACGCCCTACGGCTGGGTCATCGCCAGACGCGTCCAACGGGCCAAAGACCTGCTCGAAGCTTCGCTTTCGTTGGCGCACATTGCGCTGGCATGCGGCTTCGCCGACCAAAGCCACATGACCAAAACCTTCAAGCGCGCGACCGGTATGGCCCCCAGGACCTGGCAGTTGGCCAATCAGGTCCGCGTTTCCGATTTCTGGTGATCTGTGGCGGCACACGCCCCGAGCGGAAGTCGGCTCCGCGCCAGAAGGAGACCTTGCCAAATGCATGTCTGAGTGTCGGGTATGGGGCCGCAAGCGGACCGGCGGCTTGTAGGCGATGCGCGCTGTCATCGGAATGTCTGGTAATGGCTGAAACATTCAGCAAGCTGCCATTTGGCAACCGACCCGAGTACGCCATTCGCTGTTGAATTTCGAAATCCTATAAGCGGCCACCCGTCCGCTTAGGGGGGGGGGCAGCGGCTTCGGGGCCACAAAAGATACATGTGTGGCCATGGCAGTCCGAACGAGCCGGTCGCAAACAAAAAATCGGACTCTGCCCATGCCTTGGGTACAGTTTCACTATGAAGACCCGCACCTCTCCGTCGGCACACGACTGCGCGGTCAGCACCCGTTCCGTTCGAAACGTCGTCATGGATCAAACGGGGACGATCTCTGGAAAGGTAGCGGCTAATGTCTGATCAGGAAGGCACAGAAATAAACTTCCCGGTGTGGACAGAGTACAGGAAAAAGAACGGCCTCGATCCGCTGGGGATGCAAAATAGCAGCGTCAGCCTGTACCAGACTTTACTTCCCGGCATCAGCAACGTGACCCTGCGGATGCGTTACTATGGACTCTACGCTTGGCTCTGCTGGACCTTTGCGCAGAAGATTGGCGACACCAACCCCGAGTCCTGGAAGCGTTTCATCCGCCGCGCGGAAGCACTCTATGCGATGATCGCCTACCGGCACGGCGGCGAGGGCGGCGTCGCCGGCATCGAATGGGCGCAGAAAATCATGGAGCCGAACCAGAGCGGGTTCATCGAATTCGCACAGGCGGCAGAGCCCGGCAGCGAGAACTACTACCTGAAGCAGGCTTGGGGCGCCTATGGCGCAGCCTATCGCAGCCAGCTGTTCGAGATCGGCATCTTCGACCCCTCGAACGAACACGAGCTTCCGTTGCCCAGCAAAGAGACCGGCGAACGGCTGGCGGCCGCCTTCGAGAGTAGCGTGGGTGAGCTAGCGAGGGCGTTCTATGAAATCGTGCAACGTGGCGACGTGACGAATGACGAGCTCGACGAGCTCCGTCCCCTCGCTCCATCCGAGATCGCGCTCTCGGGTGAAGAGCGCGATCTCTATCAGGAGATCCTGCTCGGGCCCTTCGATTCCACCAACATCCCAGCGCGTTCCCGTCGCGATAGCATCCTGTTGATCCTGAAAATCGCGGCCTTGCTCGGGCGCGACCCCAATCCCGAGGAGATACGCTGGATATTGTTCGCTGGCTGCGACCAGAAGGGCCGCGCGCTCGATCTCGGATCGCCCGCGCTGCAGACGCAAAGACGGCTTTGGTGGATTTATCACGCCAACGATCTCTGCCACGTCGCCTACGAGACGCTGCTCAAATTCGCCCTCGATACTCTCGCCGAATACCCGGCTGGCATCGCTTTGTCGCGGCTGACTCCCCTGTGCGTCGAGAAGATATTGGAGAAGGCGCCGGTGAAGCCGGAGAACTGGTCTGAATTCATCGGTTCCACTCTTCCTGCCTCGAACGCCTACGCAGTGGATGACGACCGATCGGAGTTCTCACTCTCCGTTGCCATCATGAAGCGCGCAGGGCGTAACGACATGAGCGTTTGTCCACCGGAGATCGCGTGGAATGCGGTGAGGCTTCTCGCCATCCTGCATAGGCGGGTGTGCGACGAAGACCGCGACATCGCCACCGTCCTGGCCCGGTTCAATCCGGAAGCCTTTCACTCCCTGCTGACGGAAACCCGTTTCCTCAAAGGACACACGGGCGAGCCCTTCGAAGCGCTGCTAGCAAGACTTCTGGAAGAGCGCATATTGCAGCGGCACTTGTGGGTCGCCCTGCAAAAGCTCCGGGCTGGAGATTACACGTTCCTGATCGAGCGCGACGAAGGGAAGCTCAGGCTGCGTGGGAAGGATGGGCCCGTCTTCACAAACCCGCGCCTCGGCCCCGCTATCACATTCCTCAAAGACATTCACCTCGTCGGCGGCCAAGGGCTCACCGATTACGGCGCGGCAGCGGCGGGTGTCGCATGAAGCTCTATGAACGCTTCGCCGACAAGGAATTTCACACGAGCATAGCGACCAGTTTCGGGATCGATTTCGATGCCTATGAGAACATCGTGCTGCCGCGCCTCCGTGGCGCCGGGTGTCGCAACAACCTCGTACTCGCCGACGGACGCATGCTCACTCATGCGCTTTGCGGGGCATCGGCGCTGCCCCACCATGCAGGGCGGCTCTACACGATAAACGGCATCAGCGTGCCGGGAGTGTTCCATCCGAAGCTTTTCTTGCAAGCCGGCCGCCGCCGTGGGCGCCTGATCGTCAGTTCCGCCAACCTGACGACGCCAGGCCTGGGCGGAAATCTCGAACTCGCCGGTATGGTGATGTCCGACGAACCGGGTTCGGGTGAACAGCAACTCGTCGCTGTGGGATGGCAATATCTCTCCCGCTTCCTGAATGGGGATCAGGAGGCGACCGCGGCTCAGGTCGACTGGATGCTCACGCGCGCACCCTGGCTCGCCAAAGCCACTTCGGCGACCGACCCGGTCGGTCTCGCCGACGGAACGCTCGCTGCCCTCCTGACCACCGGCCAGGCTTCCAGCATTGGCCAGCGCTTCATCGACCTGGTGAGCGAGCCGGTCGAGCGTCTAATCGTCATCAGCCCGTACTGGGACCCCAATCTGGCTGCGCTTTCCTACCTGACGGAGCGGCTCTCCACCGGCGAAGTCTCGGTTCTTGTCGATCCCGAGTGCGCCGTCTTTCCGAAATGGGCGCTCGGCAAAGTTCAGGGGGTGCGCCTGTACGACCGCGGTGACTTTCGCAAAGGCCGCTTCATTCACGCGAAGGCGATCATCGCTCAAACGGCTACCGCCGATCATGTACTGGTGGGCAGCGCGAATTGCACGCTACCCGCGCTCGGTGATGCGGACTTCGCAGGAGCGAACGAAGAGGCATGCCTCTATCGCCGCCTCCCGCACGGCTCCCTGGCCGATGCGCTCGGCCTCGGCGCCATTCTGACGAGCGAGCGGCAACTCGATCCGGCCACTCTACCGGACCTGGACGTCGACGAGGAACTGCCGATGGGCGAGCTGGCGGCTCTGAACTCAGGCAGGTTCGAGTGTCGCGTCGACACGCTCACCTGGCACCCGGCAGATGCATTCGATCCGGCAGAGTGCACCATCACTCTCCTCGATCAGCATGGAAAGCCCATGCCGTGCCGCCTTTCGCCGCTCGCTAGCAGCGGCGACACCCAGCGGTTCGAGATCGGCGATACGCAGGATCGCCCGGCATTCGCACGGGTTCAGCACGCGGATGGGCGGGTTTCCGCACCATCGATCGTCACACTGAACGATCGCCTGCGTGCGGTCGTCCGCGAAACATCCTCCCGCCAGGCCGACAACGCACTACGTCAATTGGACGACGAGACCGAAGCGAGCCTGATGCTCCTCGACGTGCTAGGCGTCCTCGAGCGCATCGAACGAGCCGAGCCATCGGACAAAGAACCCTTCTCGATCCAGAAGGCGCGCAAGGAAGAGGAAGGCGGCGCTGCCGCGTACAGGACGCTCAGTTACGAGCAATTCATCGCCGGGCGAAGGCCGCGCACGGAAAACCAGCTCCCCCATAATAGCCTCGCCGGAAGCGACGTCTCCATCGTGCGCAACTTCCTCAACCGGGTGATCGGCCTGGGCGCCGACGAACGGGACGATGAAGAGGACCAAGCTCCCGTGCCGACCAGCGCGTTCGATCTCGGCGATGAGACCGGAGATGGGCAGGCAGCGCTCGATGCCGGTGAAAAATTCGACACCGAGAAGTCGGGGCGCGAAGAAGAAGAGCGCGAGCGGGCGGAGCATCGAAGGGCCGCGGCAGCGAAGAAGGCGACGAAGGAGCAGATTGTCGCCGCGGTGGCGACTTTCAGCAAGCGGATCAGCGAACGCAGGGAAAGCTGCGCACTCGACAATCACGACATCATCCGCCTGCGGGCACTGCTGATGATCGTCTGCACGGCCGCAATTCCGGTAGCAATAGCGAAAGACTCCAAAGCTAAAGGTTCGCGATTGCAGGTTTTACCTCCGGAAGGCGATCCGAACAGCTGGCCCTCCGTGATCGGCCGTGCGCTTTTCGAGCTCTTCGGCGGGAAAACCCCAGGTATCCGCCACCTCCACCTGACCGGGGAGCACGATCAGATCCCTGATGACATCCTGGAATGCTGGGCAACTTGCTACTGGTGCTTGCAGGCCTGTCTCACGGCACCGGTCTCGCCCCGCGAACGGGAGCGACTTACCCGATACGTCAAGCCGATCGCCGAGCGTGCCTATCTTTTGACGCTCCCGACTAACGCCGAGCTACTTAGCCCGGACGTGACTGGCCTAATGAGCGCGATGAGCGAAGCGTATGGGAGGCGGCTGGGGATCGAATGGGAGATGATCGCGAGCGCACACCGCGCCATGGTGGAAGCATTATTCTCGAAGACCGAGCACCATCGGGACACAGTCTTGTAACTCCGATTACAGGGACTGGCCCACAAAGAAGGGACCGGCCAAAATCTTATTTAAGACATGCGGCAATCATTTGCCTCAATCTTTTCGGTATTCGTCCTAGAAAAATGGGGCCGGAAGCTGAATGGCGAATTCTAGGCACCACCTATAAAAAGCGGACATCTGTCAGGTGAGCTTCAGTTACCTCGCTTCACATGGTGTCAATGTCCCCGTCATGATGTTGCGGTGATAACCTCGATGTACGGTCAGGCCGCTTCGGCGCGCGCTGCCATCGTCGCCCTCGTCCACCAGGCAAGCTCGTCCAGAGCGGTCTTGGCAGACGGCTTGCTTGCGGCCTGCACCGCCCAGCGTCCGCCGTCCTTGTCGTCAAACACGGCCCGAGACGTCGCTCTCGGTCACGCCTGTCTCCGGAAGAATTCGGCAGCGCGTTTCGGCTGCCCTCCGGAGGGCAACGTCTTGGGCATATGGAGGTTCGCATTGTTGTGGGCTGCGGCGTTTCCGGGGTCCCAATAGACAATCTTCTTGCTACTCTACCTCGAGATGCAAGGTCGGGGATTTACGTGACGACAGTCGAGAACGAAGCGCACGTCGGCTACATCATCGATCAGGAAACCCGTGTTGACCTGCTCCGCAACGAGGCGATCGCAGCGACCGTCGTCGAATTGATCACCGCGGGCCACGAACACGCAATCACCGTGGGAGTGCACGGGGATTGGGGGGCGGGCAAGTCGAGCGTGCTCCACATGGTGGAAGCGGCGTTCGAGAAGGATGGCTCCGCCCACCACGACAGTCGTCTCTGCATCCGCTTCAACGGCTGGGAATTTCAGGGATTCGAGGACGCCAAGATCGCCCTCATCGAAGGCGTCGTCACACAGCTTGTCGCCGAGCGGTCGTTGATGACGACCGCCAAGGAAGAAGTCGCCAACGTCTGGAAGCGGATCGACTGGTTGAAGGTCGCGAAACGCGCCGGCGGCCTCGCCTTCAACGCGGCAACGGGACTGCCGAGTCCCGACCAGATCACGGCGCTTCTTGGGACCCTTCAGGCCAAGATCGAGGATCCATCCACCTTCCTGACCAAGGAAAACGGTGAGGCGGCCCTCGCCGAGCTGAAAGAGGTTTGGAAGGAAAAGCCAGACTCCAAGAAGGTCCCCGAGGAACTCCGCCAGTTCCAGAAAGCCTTCCAGGAACTTATCAAGAAGGCGGGCGTCACGCGCCTGGTGGTGCTCGTCGACGATCTCGACCGCTGCCTCCCGGAGACAGCGATCCAGACCCTTGAGGCCATCAGGCTGTTCGTGTCGCTGCCGAAGACGGCCTTCGTGATCGGCGCCGACGAGGCGATGATCGAGTACGCCGTCCGGCGACATTTTAAGGATCTGCCAGAGACAGGCCCGTCGAAGGGCTATCCCAAGGCCTATCTCGAGAAGCTCATCCAGGTCCCGTTCCGAATCCCCGCGATGGGTGAGACCGAGACCAGGATCTACGTCACGATGCTGTTGGTCGGGACGTTGGCGGGCGAGGATTCCCCGGGATTCATCAAGCTGCTCGACGTCGCTAAAGACCGAATGTCGCGGCCTTGGCTCCGGGAGACGATCGAGGACGCCGATGTGAAGGCGGCGCTTGGGGCCGAGTACGTGCCGGCGATCGCGAGGGCTGTGGCGATGGCCGACCGGATTAGCGCGGTTCTCGCCCGCGGCGCCAACGGCAACCCACGTCAGGTCAAACGCTTCGTCAACGCCTTGAACCTTCGGCTGCGCATCTCCCGGGCCCGTGGTTTCGGCACCGCCATCGATCCGGACGTGCTGGCCAAGTTGATGCTCGTCGAGATGTATCACCCCGATGTCTTCGAGCACGTCGCGCTTTCGGCGGCCGCTGCGCAAGACGGCAAATCGCCCGCGCTCCGCGCTCTCGAGGAAGCAGCGCGGCGAGGGGGCGCCCCAGACCCATCCGACGCGGGAGACGAACCTGCGGCCGAGGACGGAAGCGATGCCGCTGCGCCCGACAGTCTCCTGGAGAGCTGGCTCACTCGAGAGGACATCCATCGCTGGGCCAACGTCGATCCGGCGATCGGGGCTCTTGAGCTCACGCCTTACCTGTTCGTGGTCAATGACCGGCGATCTTACGTCGGCAAGGGCCGGCCGCTGTCGGCGCAGTTGCGTGGCCTTCTCGAGAAGCTCTCTGGTTCAAGCTACTCCGCAGCAAGCGTGAAGGAGGAAATTAAGGGCCTGGATCTGGGAGACGTCGAGACCTTGTTCGTCAGCTTGAGGAGCGCGCTTCTCGTCGAGAAGGACCTTCAGCAAAGGCCTGGCTGCACGCACGGTCTCGGCGTGATCGTCGAAACCCATCCGGGCTTCCAGTTGCGTCTGGTCGAGACACTCGGCGAGCTTCCCGTGGGCAACCTTGGCGCCTGGGCAGCGTCCGCCTTCGACAGCGTCGTCGTCAGCGGAACCGCCAAAGAAAGGTTCGCCGCCATCCGAGATCGCTGGCGGAAAGACGGCAGCACGCGTCTGGGTCGAGCACTCTCGCTGACGGCCGAGGCGGCGGACTGACATGGGCACCTCGACGCCGTTCGAAGGCGGCCGCAACGGCAATCCCCTCATCCCGACATGGTTGGACAGCGGCGGTGACGCGCCCGCTCCTGCGGCCTCCGGAGGCGCCCCGCCTACGACTTCACCGGAAGCGTCGCCCTCCAACGGCCAGCCTGAGCTGAAGAAGGAGGAGCCTCCGGCGACTGCCCAGTTCCGTTCGGGCAGGACACTGTTCAACAAGCACATTCGGTCGTCCCACTCGGAAGGAGACGGCGGCGGTGATCGCTCGTCTGGGGTCCGGCGGTCGATTAGTGCATACGTCAGCCGCGGAGGTGGCGGAAGCGCGACCGCTGCCAGGCGGATGTCGGCGGCCAGCGCGGGCGCCGCATCCAGGCTCGGAGACCTCCTCCTCGACGCGTCGAGGGATGGCATCCGCGAGGTTGTGCGCAGGCTGCGCCTTGATGCCCTCGCACAGAGGTCGCTTCGAGAGATCTACGCCTCGCTGGTCGACTTCGTCTGCGGCGATGGGGGAGACCTGGACGAGGCAATGAATCGGGAGGCCTACTCACAGGCCGTCGATGAGATCGAAGGGACCGGAGCCGATCTGGAGAAGCCGTCGGTTGAGACCATCAACCTTCTGATCGAGCGCTTCATCGTGGGTACGATCGACAACCGGATCGTCAACGCCATCGGCACGAAGGTGATCGTGCTCCCCGGATCCGTGGCGGAGGTCGAGGCGGTGAAAGGCGAAGTGCGCGGATATGTCGAAGGAGCGGTCAAGAACGCCATGTCGAAGGTCGGCGGCATTTTTGACCGGGACAAGATCCGCTCAACCATCGACCGGATCTACGAGCGCGCGCTGACGGTGCTCGGGTCGGACGAAGACGAGTGACAGCGATGACGAATTACGTGATCAACGCCATCCTCGGTCCGCATGACGGCTACCTGCCGGATCTACGGGACGACGAGGTCTGCACCGCAGTCGACCTGTTGGACCCCAACGGGAGGCTAAGGTTCGGCCTGCAGGGCGCGCTGGCGAAAATCGCCGCGTTCGGAACTCCGGCAACGCCAACCGCGGTCGATCTGCTGATCGTCGCGGCGATCGTGCACGCGGCCGACACCCGCATTTCCCGATGGCAGACGGCACAGGACGCGTGGACACGCGAGATCAAGATCGTGGTCCCGGTCGCGGATCCGGCGGTTTGGAACGCCGCAGCGCCTCTCCTTAAGCGGATGCTGCGCTTCTTGACGGGCGACCGGTGGGAGCTTTCGTTCAGGAAGTCTCCTCCCGATCGTCGTCCGGGCGACATGGCGTCATCGCTTCATGGCACCGCACGCCAGTTCGATTGCGTGTCGCTTTTTTCGGGCGGATTGGACAGCCTCATCGGCGCCGTCGATCTGCTGGATAGGGGTCGTACGCCTTTGTTCGCCAGCCATGGCGGAGACGGCGCAGTCAGCGGGCCGCAACGCAGGCTGTTCGATGCATTGGGGAAGACTTTCGTCCGGCAAGGAGGGCTTGCCCGCGTTCGGCTTGGACTGACGATCCCGAAGCAACTCGTTCCCGGTGTCGGTTCAGAGGACACCACGAGAGGCAGGTCGTTCCTGTTCTTCTCGCTGGGGGCAGCCGCGGGGTCAGGATTCGGGCGATCGTTCGAGCTTCGGGTCCCGGAAAACGGCCTTATCTCCCTCAACGTACCACTCGACTCAACACGTCTCGGCAGCAACAGCACGCGGACGACGCATCCCTTCTACATCCACCGTTGGAACGAGCTTCTGAAAACGCTAGGGATTCCGGCGACCGTCGTTAATCCCTACTGGTCGAAAACCAAAGGCGAGATGGTCGCCGAATGCGCAAACCAGACCGTACTCGAGGCCTTGTCTCCTCTTTCGAGCTCGTGCGCGCATCCCGCGAGCAAAAGATGGAACCAAGGGAAGGACCACTGCGGCTATTGCCTTCCCTGCATCATCAGGAAGGGGGCGCTCCTCAAGGCGCCGTGGGCCGTCAAGGACGCCACCGACTACTCAGTTCCGGACCTGGCCGCTCAGCCGCGCAACACGCATACCGCAGAAGGGAAGCAGGTGCGAGGGGTTCAATTCGCACTCGCACGGCTGCGGTCCAAACCCGAAATCGCGAAGGTCTTGGTCTATGTGCCCGGACGTCTCGTGGAAGACGTGGATATCGTCCCGGAACTTGTCTCGGTGTATGAGCGAGGCATGGCCGAAGTCGCTCCCGTTGTGGATGGGGTCGTCACCTACTCATCGGACCTGATACGTGAGCGATAAGCTTGTCGACTTCCACTGTCATCTCGACCTTTTCCCCGATTTCGAGGCCAAGGTCCGAGAGTGCGATGACCTTGGGATTTTCACGCTGGCCGTTACCACGACGCCTCGCGCGTGGCGAAGGAATGAGGAACTCGCGTCCAAGACGAGACATGTGCGCGCCGCGTTGGGCCTCCACCCGCAACTCGTCGCAAGCAATGGCCGAGAGATCGATCTCTTCGAGAAGCTCCTACCGCTGACCCGCTATGTCGGCGAGGTCGGACTGGACGCCGGGCCTCGGTTCTTTCGCTCCATGCCGCAGCAGCGAGAAGTGTTTGGGCGCATCCTCGACGCGTGCGTTAGCGGCGAACCAAAGATCCTGTCGGTGCATAGTGTGCGGGCGACGACGGAAGTCCTCGACATGGTTGAACGCCGACTCGCAGGCTCGGGAAATCAAGTGGTTCTTCACTGGTTCTCTGGCACCCGCTCCGAAGCGAGGCGTGCGGTAGAGTTGGGCTGTTGGTTCTCCGTGAACGCGCAGATGATGGCAAAGCCGAAGAGCAAGGAGATATTCGCCGCGGAAGTGCCGCTCGAGAAGGTGCTCACGGAAACGGACGGCCCGTTTTCGGAGACCAATGGAAAGTCTTCCACGCCATCAAACGCAAGAGAGAGTGTCATGGCTTTCGCCGCGGCGTATGGGTTGTCGCATGCCGACGCCTCGAGTCAGGTCCTAAAAAATCTGCGGACTTTGGTCGGCTAGCCGCGCTGTCGGTTATTCCTCAGTGGACACGCGGTGCAGGCGTTGGGGCGGCCTTGCCCGCGCGATCTTCCTTGTATTTCTTGATGAGGGCCTCGTGCAGCTCCGGCCCTGTCGCGTCTCCACGGCCCAGTGAGCTGTCGAAGACGGTGCTGTCACGGTGCTCAAATTTTGTCGTGCATGCCGACGGCCTGTCGCAGATCCGTCAGATGTCTCCGTCGATATCGGAAGGGGTGCTCCGTCGGCTTCCAACGCTGCCCAAGCAGCATGCGCTGGTGTTCGGGAACTCGGTCAATCTACCGACCACCTTCAAAGTCCGCAGCGCCAACCCGTTGCCCGCAAGTGATGACGCAAAGATCGTCGATCTATGGTCCCACGAAGCCGGCCGGAAACCCCGGATCGCTTTGGTGACCGCCCCTGCAGCCTTGATCTCGGAAGAGGACGATCCCCTCACATAGCGATCGTGTCACATTATGTTTCTCTTATTCGCCTGTCTCCAGCGATCGCTTCGGCAACCGGTAGTCACGGAGCCCCTCCTCGAAAAACGACTGCTTTTAGAGTTCGTGTGTGAGCGGCTGAACGGCGGAAATGGGGCGCAAAGCAGACGTATCTACCAAGCCGCTCGAAGGTCAGCATGGGGTCGCTAAGTGGACCCGCGCGCCATTGCAGCACTGCCACGTCGCAGCCATTTCGAGACTAAGATATGAGACGCGCAACCGCTTGAATTTGCACGCGCCGCCAAGTGTCTCAAAACTTTTGAATTTTGACGCACACGTGCTTGGTCTGGCGACCGCGCATTTAGACAAGAAATAAACGGAGTTGATCTGCCCAAAAATTATTACGAGCGCCACTGGGTTAAAATTTCGTCTGTCGTCGCTATCTCGATCTGTTCGCTGAAGCGGGTAGAGTAAAGCTCCATAAGCGCATCGTGCGTTTCATCGGATGAGCTACACAGTGCATCGGTGGCGAGGACTACTCGAAACCCCCGATCGATTGCGCCCAGAGCTGTGGCTAGGACGCAGACATCCGTCTCACCGCCGGTGATAACGACTGCATCGATATTTGCGAGCGCGAGCATTTCGTCGAGCTGCGGTTCCATCCAGGGTGAGTACACATGCTTATCCAGTGTAACAGCCGGCGGGGTGAACCGCTCGAGCGCAGGCACCAGCCGGACCGCATCTCGCCCGATCTCGTCCAGCGTAGTAGAGGCCCAGCGGCGATAGTAGCGCGCCCAGCTTCCGCGGCCTTCACCCGCCCGCGCAGCGGGGACGAAGCGGGTGAAAATCGTGCGGTGCGCATGCCGGGCACATATTGCTTCGACTGCGGGTACCACCCTCTCGAGCCAAGGGACCGCCCAGGGATAGCCCGGCCCAAACAATCGCTGCATGTCGACGCATATGTGCAGGCAATGCTGGCCAAGCGGTCCGTGGACGATTCCCCGAGCGCCCATTCCCTTGCTCCTCAGAGCTTGACGCTCGCTTCGCGCGCCCACAGACGCAGCATGCGGCAGCTTTCGATGAACCCCGTCACCGACGCCTCACCATCAAGAGCGATCAGACCTTCATCCGCATCAAGCGCGATTCCCGCCTGGGCAAGCAGTGGCGTGGCTGCTGTGGTGAAGCCGATGAACTTGCAATGGGCGAAGGCGTCCGCGACGAAATCCCGGGCCGCCGCTTCTCCCGTCAGGCGCTCGGCTCCCTCCTCGGAAAGCAGGAGAACGACAGCATCGAAGAGCACGGAGGGGCCGCCGTCGATCATGTGCTTCGCCGGAACGAATGTGCCGTCGACGGTTTCAATGCCCCCCACCTTCGGCGCGATAAGCTCGATCGTCGCCCCTTCCTTTTCGACCGCAGTCTGCAGCCGCTTCAGGAGCTTGCCGTCGCAGCCATTCGTCACCAGAACACCCACCTTGCGACCCGCAAAACTCGACGGGCCGTTCTGGATGATGCTGAGGGCAGGAGAAGCCGGCAGGTCATCGCGGGGGGTGATTGCCGCGTCCGCAGGCTCGGGGAGTTCCTTAAGTCCGAGCTTGTCGGCAACGCTCGCGCCGAGCGCTTCATCGATGTTGAGGAGATGAGCGACCATCCTCTCGCGCAGCACCGGGGCCTCGCACTTGCTCAGTTCGAAGGTCAGCGCCATGGCGATGTGCTTCTGCTCGGGCGCCGTCTGGCTGTTGAAGAACTGCCGGGCCTGACTGTAGTGGTCAGCGAAGCTTTCGGGGCGCAGGCGCACCTTGGGAGCGTCGATCTGCTCGCGGAAGGACCGGAAGCCGCGGACGGGGTTCTCGCGCGGGCCTTCGCCGCGCGAATTGGGTTGATAGTTCGTGCGGCCCACGGGGTTGCGCATCGCCATGTGCCCATCCTGCTGGAAGTGCGCAAAGGGGCATTTGGGCGCGTTGATGGGGATGTGCGTGAAGTTCGTGCTGCCCAGGCGCTTCAATTGGGTGTCGAGATAGGAGAAGTTGCGCCCCTGAAGCAGCGGATCGTTCGAGAAGTCGATGCCGGGCGGCACGTTCTGCGTCATGAACGCGACTTGCTCCGTCTCGGCGAAGAAGTTATCCGGCATTCGGTCGAGCACGAGCCGGCCGACAGGGATCGGCTTGATCACCTCCTCCGGAATGAGCTTGGTGGGGTCGAGCACGTCGAAGTCGAAGCTGTCGGCGAAGTCCTGGTCGAACAACTGAACGCACAACTCCCATTCCGGGAAGTTGCCGGACTGGATGGCATCCCAGAGATCGCGCCGATGGAAGTCGGGGTCGGCGCCGTTGATCTTCACCGCCTCGTTCCACACCACCGATTGAAGGCCGAGTTTCGGCTTCCAGATGAATTTGACGAAGGTCGATTCATCGCTCGCATTGAGGAAGCGGAAGGTGTGGACGCCGAACCCTTCCATGAATCGGAAGGAACGGGGAATGGCCCGGTCCGACATGACCCACATGATCATGTGCATGGATTCCGGGGTGAGGGAGATGAAGTCCCAGAAATTGTCGTGCGCCGACTGCGCCTGTGGGAAGCCGCGATCCGGCTCCGGCTTCACCGAATGGATCACGTCCGGGAACTTGATCGCATCCTGAATGAAGAAGACCGGAATGTTGTTCCCAACGAGATCCCAATTCCCCTCCTTGGTATAGATCTTCACGGCGAAGCCGCGCACGTCGCGCGCCAGGTCGGCCGATCCCTCGGAGCCGGCCACTGTTGAAAACCGCACGAAGGCGGGCGTCTTCTCCCCCGCGCGCTGGAACACGTCGGCGCGGGTGTATTGGGCGAGCGACTGATACGTCTCGAAATAGCCGTGGGCGCCATACCCTCGGGCATGGACCACGCGCTCGGGGATCCGCTCGTGGTCAAAATGGAAGATCTTCTCCCGGAAATGGAAATCCTCCATCAGGCTGGGTCCTCGCGCCCCGACCTTGAGGGTGTTCTGGTCATCCGCAACGGGCCCGCCCTGCGCGGTCGTCATGATCGGCATATCGCCTTCTGCGATCTGACGGAGTTCGCCACCTTCCCCACGCACGAGAGCCTGGTCGTGGATGCGTGCGGAATTCGTCACGCGCGCCGTAGCCTTGGTTGTTTTCTTAGCCATCGAGGTGCTCCCTAGACGATCCCTGTATTTCAGAAACGGGGGTCCACAGCGCCCCTTATCGGCCTCATCGAATGGCCGGCCTGCAGCCCGGCGCGCCAAGGCGGTGAAGATCTGCCGAAAGCGACGGTCGTGGGTGGGAACCGCAGATTGCACTGCACGTTACCTTTGAACCTGATCCCCTTTCGTGCCGCCCGTGCGTCAAATGAATGCGCGGAGGAACACCGGGGCGTTTGGATCGGTTCCAAGGTCGGATCTGAAAAGAGGGCTCGCCGGTGGGGTTATCTCGAGCGGAAGTAGTCCGCCGGCCAAATAACTATCTTGTTCCGCGGAGGACGACATGCCCGAGAAGAATCTCGAATCCCTGTTCCTTGATACGCTCAAGGACATCTATTACGCCGAGCGCAAAATACTGAAGGCACTGCCCAAAATGGCGCGAGGGGCACAGTCAGCGGAGTTGAAGGCTGCGTTCGAGAAGCACCGCGACGAAACCGAAGTGCACGTTGAACGGTTGCAATCCGTGTTCGACACTCTGGGCAAACGCGCACAAGGCAAGACCTGTCCGGCGATTGAGGGCATCCTCGAAGAGGGTGAGGAGATCCTCGACGAATACAAGGGCACGCCCGCGCTCGATGCCGGTTTGGTATCGGCCGCGCAGGCGGTCGAGCACTATGAAATCACGCGCTACGGCACCCTCAAGCGCTGGGCCGAAGAACTCGGCCTGAAGGATGCGGCCACGCTGCTTTCCGCGACGCTTACCGAGGAAACGAACACCGACGATGCGTTGACAGCCCTCGCGGACATGGTCGCCAACCAGAAGGCTAAAGCGGCGTGAACGCTTGCGGCGGGAGTTCCACACTCCCGCCGCAAGCATCCAATGGGAGAAGCGAATGGCCAAGACGACGGACGCAGATCTCGACGAAGCACTGAAGGATTCATTTCCAGCGAGCGATCCTCCTGCCGCCACAAATCCCAGCAGGTTCACGGGTCCGGAAGTTACGAAGGAAAGCGATACGGCGGCGGCGGTGGATGCCCGCATCCGCCGAAAAGCCTATGAGCTTTGGCAAGAGGAAGGCCGACCGGACGGGCGCGCGGAGGAGCACTGGAAATTGGCATCCGATATCGTGGCTTCGGAGCCATAAGCCCGAGCCGTGCCCCTTTAGGGCACAGTTCAGTGCGAGAAGGGACAGCGCCTTCTGCGCCTCCTCAGGACCGGCCGGAGCCCGGTTCCGCCATCTTGCGGTGCATCTCCGCCAGGGTGCCGGCAGGCGTGATGTTGGCCATGGCGGACTGGAGCTTGTTCTTCCAGCCCGCGACCACGTCGCCTTCGCCCTTCATCATGGCGTCGAAGCCGGTCCTGGCAACCATGGCGGGGTCGTCCTTCTTCTGCTGGCCTACCTGCGTGTCCATCAAGTCCGCGCGTTCGAAGAACTCGGTCTCGGTCGGGCCGGGCATGAGGCAGGTGACGGAGATGCCGGTGTCTTTCAGCTCGTTGCGCAGTGCCCAGGAGAAGGAATCGATGAAAGCCTTGGTGCCGTTGTAGACCGCCTGGAAGGTGCCCGGCATGAAACCGGCGATGGATCCGGTGATCAGGATGCGGCCCTCACCCAGGCTGCGCATGTCGTTCCCGATCTTGTGGATCAGGTAGATGGTGCCAGTGACATTGGTATCGACCACGTGGCGGGCATCGTCGAAATCCTGGTCGAGAAAGCCTTTGCCGAGGCCGTGGCCAGCATTGGCGAGCAGGGCACCCACGGGACGACCAGTGCCTCGCACAACCTCATAGAGGTGGTCGACGCCTTCAATCGTCGACAGATCAGCCTGGACCGTTTCCACCCCCGCGCCCATGGGACGAAGAACCTCGGCGGCATCAGTGATGGCCGGGTCGTCAGCAGCGATGACGAGATCGAAGCCATTCTGCGCGCACAGAACGGCCAGTTCATAGCCGATTCCGGAGGAAGCTCCGGTGACGACGGCAAGCTGGCGGGAATGGGCCATGGCGTGTCTCCCTCAAGGCTTCAGGACGACCTTGATGCAGCCGTCCTCCTTATCGCGGAACGTCTTGTAGAGGTCCGGCCCTTCCTCAAGGGTGGCGCGATGGGTGATGACAAAGGAAGGGTCAATCTCCCCCTTCGCGATGCGCTCCATGAGGATGGGTAGATAGTGTTGGACCGGAGTTTGGGCCATGCGGAAGGTCAGGCCGCGATTGATGGCAGAACCCATGGGGATCTTGTCCACGAACCCGCCATAGACCCCGACGATGGAAACGGTACCGAAGTTGCGACAGCATTGAATCGCTTGGCGCAGAACGTGCGGCCGGTCCGTACCCATGAAAGTGGCGGTCTTAATTCGGTCGATCAGGGCATAGGTGGAGGAAAGCGGCTCAGCCTCCGTCCCCACCGCGTCGATGCAGGCATCCGCTCCGCGCCCTTGGGTAAGATCGCGAATTCGGTCGTAGATGTCCTCTTCCATGAAATCGAGCGTCAGGGCGCCCGCGGCCTGCGCCAAAGCGAGGCGCTCGGGCACGGTATCGATGGCGATGACGCGCTCGGCGCCGAGCAGAAAGGCGCTGCGGATCGCCATCTGGCCGATGGGCCCGCAGCCCCAGATGGCAATGGTATCGCCCGGCTGGATGTTGCAGAAGTCCGCGGCCATGTAGCCGGTGGGGAAGATATCAGAGAGGAATAGCACCTGCTCGTCCGACAGACCGTCCGGCACCTTGATCGGGCCGACGTCGGCGTAAGGGATCCGCAGATATTCCGCTTGCCCGCCCGCGTAGCCACCAAGGGTGTGGGAATAGCCGAACAGTCCGGCGGGCGAATAGCCCCACATCTTTTCCGCCACCGCCTTGTTGGGGTTGGACCGCTCGCACCCAGAGAAGAAGCCGCGTTTGCAGAAGAAGCATTCGCCGCAAGCAATGGTGAATGGGACTACCACCCTGTCACCCACCTTCAGATTGGTGGTTTCGCGTCCGACCTCCACCACCTCTCCCATAGTTTCGTGCCCCAGCACGTCGCCATGCTCCATCCCTGGAATGATGCCGCCATATATGTGAAGGTCCGAGCCGCAAATGGCGCAGGCGGTGACCTTGATGATGGCGTCGCGCCCGTCCTCAATGCGCGGATCGGGCACGCTTTCGCAGCGGATATCGCCCTTTCCATGCCAAGTGAGTGCTTTCATCAGTCGTCTCCAAGCAATGTGAGGATGGGCTTTCTACCGGCGTGAACAGATCCCGGCGCGGCTTGTTCCCGGAATGGAGATCGCTTTGATCGGGTTCCGAAGCTCCTAGGGGGACGTGACGTCACTGTAATTCATCGCGAGCCGCCATGACCCACACCGCTATCCGAGCTTTCCCGCAGGCGTGCACGGAACAACTTTGGCTGGGCTTAAAGCGACCGGACACACACAATAGATATCAACGTTGCTTACTTGTCGGACCGAGGCAATTGAAAGATCATGGCCGTCACTGCGACGACACACACGGCCGCGGCGCCAAAGACAATAAAATATAAGAGCGTTTCCATGATCTTGGCGCTCCGTTTGGCGCATGGTCGATGCTCGTCAAATCTGATATGCGCGAACATTTTGCGAGGTGGCTCTCAATAACTTGGTGAGCGCGGAACTGTGGGATTTGCACAACTTAAAAGAATGGGCGACGTCATCGCCACCTGGGATTAACGGTTCGCTTGCTGGCCAGTAGCGTTCAACTCGTGATAGGTGCGAGTAATTTGCTGGCGCATATCGCCACCGCTCTGGGACTGCTGCGACTGACCGCCTTTCCGGCCGGCCTCGGCCGCCCTGATCACGATCGTTCGAAAAATTTCCGGAGCCGCCGCGCTGTTCTTCGCTGAGCATGGAACGTTCCTCTTTAGCCCCCCCCCCGGATGAGAACCTTCGCCGGAAATTATCGTTTCAATCTATCAAATATTCCAAAAATTCCTTGACATCAATTTTGATTCAATAAATTCATGAAATATATCACGTTTTAATTTTATTAGATTTTGCATTTGGTGCCGTGGTGGGCGTATGTGCGAATGTTGCAGGCAATAGCGAGCCCACGGCTTCCGAAATGGCCGACCTCGGTTGGCTCAGGTCCCTACCTGTCGCTGCCGATGCTTGGGAGAACTTTATTACGCGTATTGTGGCAAGCAGTCGGCCGGTGACGAGTCGCCCGTCAGCGGGACAAGGTTGTTCCCTCGAAGGAACAAAAGGTGTGCGCAGGGCTTCGGTAGAGAAAGCTTCCAGGCGAGGGAGAAACCGTGTCGGTATGGCCAAAGGCGGTTCAATGGAGCCGAAATGGCGCCATCGGACTGGATCATCTCAGTTCGCCCGCTGACCTTCGGTTCGCTCTCAAATGCGAGCCGGCGCCAAAAGCGATCGTCGCTATTCCTGCGCGCAACGAAGCCACGCGGCTTTCGCAATGTCTCTCTGCACTTTTGCATCAAAGATCAGAACAAGGACAGTATCTGTACAGGAGCGACGTGGGATTTGTCATCGTCTGCAACAATTGCACTGATCGCTCTGCGACTCTTGCGATCGAAATGCTGCAAGGAAGTGGCTCGCCCTTCATCGTCCTCGATACACAGCTGCCGCCTGCCCACGCTAATGCAGGCAATGCCCGACGCATGGCCATGAATGTCGCGGCCGGGTGGATGGAGCGGTATAGCCTCCGGGACGGCGCGCTGCTGACGACCGATGCCGATAGCCGCGTGCCCCCGGATTGGGTGGCCCGCAATCTCGCCGCATTGCGCACATGCCCGGCCGTCGCGGGACGCTTCGTCCTGGATGGCGGGGAGGATGCCTTGTCCGCACAAATGCGCGCGCGGATCGAGTTGGAGCAGCGCTATGAAGACCAGTTGCTGCGCCTTGCCGCTCGGCTCGATCCCCGCGCGCATGACCCCTGGCCGAACCATCGGGTGGCGTCAGGCACCAGCTATGGCGTGACGCTGGGCGCCTATCGCACTATCGGCGGGCTTCCGGTGACGTCCTGCGGCGAGGATCGCGCCTTGGAACGGGCCTTGGAGGAGAGGGACATCCCGATCCGCCACGATCCTGCGATCGTCGTCGCCACCTCTGCCCGGCTGGAGGGACGGGCGCACGGCGGGTGCGCGGATGCGTTGCGTCTGCGAAGCGAGGTTCACGACATCGCCGGCGATGCCGCTCTCGAACCGGTCCTCCTCGCGGCGCGCCGGTTCGCGTGGCGCGGGCGCCTGCGTCGGCTCCATGCGTCCGGCCGTCAATCCTCGACCTGGCTCGCCGCACTTCACCTGCCGGCCCGCGCCCGGGAATGGATGGACGAGGCATTTTTCGGACGGGTGTGGGCCCATGTGGAGGCCGCCAGCCCCCGCCTCACGCCGCGGGCGCTCCGCCCGGCTGAACTCTCTGCCCAGATCAAGGTCGCGGATGGCATCCTGGCGTGCCGGCCGTGTCCAACTGGAGCAGATCCAACGGATAATCGGGCGTCCTGCCTTGCCGGATGACACGCACTGTCCGGCCGAGGTGCGAGATGAGCAGGTCCGAGGCTTCGTCCCCACTCAGCGGGTAGTCGGTTTCTCGGATCCAATGGACCATGAGGATATGCCCACCCGCCCGGAGCGATCCGAGGATTCGATCGGCAAGCCGAGCCACATCAGGCCGGTCGAGATAATAGACCACCTCCGAGAGCAGGATCAGGTCGAAGTCGCCTTCCGGCCACTCGCCAGGGACGTGGTTTTGCCGGAGGCTGACACCCGCCAGGTGCGCGCACCGCCGGCGGGCCTGCGCCAGCGCGCGCTGCGCCGGATCGACGCCCACCAGTTCGTCGCAGCGCGAGGCGAGACGTTCGGTCAGGACGCCGATGGAGCACCCCACTTCGAGCACACGCCGATAGCGCGGCGCCGGAAGGGCATCGAGGGTCGCGCGATACTTGGCGTCCTCGTAGGGGCTGACTTCGAAACGCCAGGGGTCCGGATCACGCGCATAGATGGCATCGAAATAGTGGGACGTCAGCGATCCGCTCATTCCGAAATCTCCAGGAAGGTCTCGGTGTCCCGATCGAACCAAGACAGATGCTCTTTCGTCAGCCGGAAGCCATCGGGATCGTCGGCAATGAGGTCCGTGATCTGCGAGCGATGTGCCGCGATGGCCCGTCGCTTCGGCCCCCGCGCGGACGCGATATCCAACCGAAAGCCGTCGCGCGGACGTACCGCGATCGGGCTGTCCGGCGGCAGAGCCAAGGACCAGATGGGATAGGCGAAGAGGCGACCACCAGTCCGCTCGCGCGCGGACCGCGCCAGAGCGAAACACGCCTTGTGGTCGCAATGGGGATCCTCGTACCACGTAACGGCGATAACGTTGCTCCCGCTTCGGGAAATGATCTCAGCGATTTGCCCGACCACGGGCCCGTGATGCGGCACCTCACGGTCCATCTGGCGAAGGAAATGCAAGTCTCTGGCGGCCACGCCCAATTCGGAGGCTGCCCTGCGTGCTTCATCCTCGCGGACATCGCGCAGCCGGTGCGGGGGATAGGTCGCGGAGTTTGGATGGGATCCCGTACCGTCGCTCACGACGATGATTTTGACGGGGATGCCTTTATCCCGCGCCAGACGAATAAGCCCCCCGCAACCGAGACTCTCATCGTCTGGATGGGGCGCGATGACGGTGATTGCGGAGGCACCGATCTTCTCGATGGTCCACAAGGGAAGGCGCTCCATGGCGGCGAACGCCTCTGCGGCGCTGACTGTCATGTCCATCCATCCTTGATGGAGGTGTCCGCGCCTCTCACATGCCGCGCGCCAGCGGCAAGCGCGCCATCGGGACCTGGCTGGCGCAAATAGGTGGCGAGGTCGCGGCTCACCCGCTCCACGGGGTGCGGCGCCAGGAAGCCCGCGAGGCCAATGGATCGGTTGGCGAGTTCCAGAAGATCGAGGCCGCATCTCTCGACGGCGCAGCGCGCGAGATTGACGTAGGCCGCCCTCTCGTCCGTCGCCTCGTCGGCTTCCGCCTTCTCGGCCGCGCTTCGGACCCAGAGACGAGCGGTCTCGGTGGCGATGGCCATCTGTCCCAGGCGCGCGAGTTGATGAACGTCGCCGTCCCGACCAACGCGTTTCAGGTGGGCGCGCGCTTCATCGAGCAGCCGGCACATGCCGCCCAGCTGGACGGCGCAAAAGCGCCAAGCGCCGGCGGAGAATGCGGGTTGACGATGATAATCGGCATCGCCGCCGATAATGTCGTCCGGGTCCACTGGAAGTCTTGAAAAGTCGAAGCTGCCTGTCGCCGACGCGCGCATTCCGGAAGCGGTCCAGCCGGAAAGGTCGCTCCGTGGCTTTAATTCGTTGGCCGGGATGATCGGCAACATCATCAGGAGCCGCCCATCCCTCGTCCGAGCTGTGACGAGGGGGCGGGTGATGAAGCCTGCCCCTGAGGCGAAGGTCTTTCCTCCATCGAGCCTGAGGCGACCCTTGTCGTCCAAGAGTTGAAGCGGAGCAGTTGTTTCGGTGTTCCAGACGCCGAACACATGCCCCTGCGCGGCGTCAGCCGCCGCTCGGCGGACCTGAGACGCTGTTCCATAGCGCGCGATCAGGCCAAGGGCGTTTACATGGCCCTCGAAAAGCCGTCCCACCGGCAGGCTCGCATGGCCGAGCGAGACCAGCATTGAGACGACGAGGGAGCAGCCTTGAGGCGTGCTTCCCGCGCCGAGGCCGCCATAACAGGGCGGGAGAGGCGCAAGGAGGGCGCCGATATCAGCCAGCCGCCCGAATTCCTCCTGTGGAAACCCACCAAGAACATCAAGGGCCGCGCCATTGGCCGAGGCCAGCGTCGCGACCTCATCGAGGCGCGCCAGTAAGCTGCGGGCATCCATCAGGGCATGAGAGTTTGCCGGAAGCGCCGGCGGACGGCGAGCGAGCATGCAAACCCTTACTGTTTGGGTGTGGCATCAGGGATTCACGGGTCGGTCACTGCCAAGGTGGCGATGGGCCATGGGCGGAGGACTAAGCGTCGAGCACCCATGACAAGGTGGCGAGAACCAAGAGCCCAGTGAGGAGGCCGCCGAACACCAACATCCAGGTGCCGCCGGTGGGCAGTTGGTTGGTCGGCGAGCGCGGGTCTTCCTTACCCTCCGGCCGAGTGAGATCCACGCCAGGATGCGCCGCCTGCTGAATGCCCTGAGGATGTGTCCCGGCGGCTTCGTCGTCTGTTCCCAAGGGCGCGGCGGCGAGATCGGGGAAGGCGACCTTATCTCCCGTCGCTCCTGAATCGATCCGCCATCGAAGGCGAGAAGATGCAGACTTTTCCATAGGGGCCTCCTTTCTTGGAGCAACCCTCCCCACGGACGAAAGTTTCCATCTCTTGTGGCCTTCCTTCGGGCCGGCTTTCACGGCCTTCGACGGCGCCCATGTTACGGCTACGGGGCGCGATAGCCTTGGATCATCGGGAAGACGGTACGAGGGCGGGTCCTTGCTGGCAGGATCAGGGCCGAGCGCCGTTCGACCATACACGGCACGAAGTCCATGGTGGCCTCGTCGCCTTTGCCCGCTCCGTTATCTCTACGAAGTGCAGCCGCCCGCCGCCTCACGATCACGTAGGTGATGCTTCTAGTCGCGGTGCGAACCATCAGTCCTGGCGCGCCAAGCGGCGCCAGCGTGGATCGGTATGCCGTCCGGCATATTCCCGATCGATTTCGTTCAGCAGGCGATCCGCATTTTTCGGATCGACCGCTTCCAATATTGCATCGATCTTCGCCTCCACCCTGTCATCATTTTCTTTGCTCTGGGGCGACCCCACATAAAGCAGGAACGCAAGGCCACCGATTTGCCAGATCAATTGAAGAAACTCGGACTGCCAGTTTTCCAGCGTGTCTCGCAGCATGAGAACAGTGTAGTCACTCACATTGGGAGGAGCGCCATGCTGGAGTTGCTCCGACACGTAGGCAAACCAACCGAAAAGCCAGTGACCCGTAAGGGTCAGAATGAAAAAGGCGAGCGTTACCCACCCGTAGCCGTAGCGCTTCCAGATGGACGACCCCGGATGATCAGTCGCGGACATGGTGGCGCCTCCTTCAGAGAAACGGTTTGCCTCCCGTGACGGCGATGGTGGCGCCGGACACGTAGCTGGAGCGCGGGTCGGCCAACATCACATAGGCGGTCGCAAGTTCGGCTGGCTGACCAGGCCGTCCCATGGGCACTGACTTGCCGAAATTCGTCACCGCCTCCTCCGGCATGGTGGAGGGGATGAGCGGTGTCCAGATGGGGCCGGGCGCCACCGCGTTCACTCGGATGCCACGCCCGGCAAGCGACTGGGCGAGGCCCGCCGTCAAATTGTGGATGGCGCCTTTCGTGGTGGCGTAGGCCAGCAGGTTCGGATTGGGGACGTCCGAATTGATGGACGCAGTGTTAATGATGGAGCTACCCGCCTTCATGTACCCGAGGGCGGCCTTCGTGAGGTAGAAAATGGGATGTACGTTCACTTCGAACGTGTGCACCCATTCGGCATCTTCGATGTCTTCGATCCGCTCGAAGCTTGCCTGGTGGGCGGCGTTGTTGACGAGGATGTCGAGCCCGCCCAATTCGCCCGCCGCGTCTGCGACGAGTTGTCGACAGAAGGCGGGATCGGAAATGTCGCCGGCCCGCATGAACGCCTTGCGCCCCGCCTGCTCCACCAGGCGGAGGGTTTCCTGCGCGTCCTCGTGCTCGTTCAGATAAGAGATACCGACATCCGCTCCTTCGCGGGCGAAGGCGAGGCAGACCGCCCGTCCGATGCCGCTGTCTCCGCCCGTTATCAGCGCCTTCAGGCCGTTTAGGCGGCCCGAGCCCTCGTACGTCTCCTCGCCATGGTCAGGGCGGGGGTGCATGGGGTCGGTGAGGCCAGGCATGGGCTGCTTTTGGGCGGGGAGCGGCGGTGTGGGATAGGACGGCATGAAGCGCTCCTGACCTGCGATAAGTCACGGTCAACCGCAGGCGGCGGATGGAGGTTCCGCCGACGGCGGTGACACGCCACTATTCTTCCAGGCTATTCCTCCTGGGGAGGGCCAGCCTCTCCGGGGCGCCCAGTCGGCTGGTCGGCGCCGCGTTTCCCGATGCCGACCATGGCCGCTTCCTTTGTGGGATAGGGCCCTGCGACGGGCGTCTCGTCCGGCGAGACGGCCCACCAACCGGCCATGATACCACGTTGAAGGGCTTCGACGTCGCCGATGTGCCTGGGTTCGAGGGTCATACGGACCTCCTTCTTAGGGGGCGGGCTATCACGCCGTTTCCCTGGTCACGTCGACCCCGGCGAGACGGATAAGGAGATCATCGGCCTCCTCTTCCTCCTTCAGGGTCGCATCCAGAAGCGGTACGGCATCGCGCAGGCCGCGCTGGGCGGCCCAGGTCAAACGCGCGGCGTAGAGATCGTGATGCCGCTCACTCGTGATAACCGCGCAATGCGTCGTCAACCCATGCGCCCATGGCTTGTTCCTAGAAAGCGATCTCTGACGGGTGAATTGCCGCGCAGATGAAGCAGATCCTAGATCGCGACGATAGGATGTCGCTATAGGGCTGACTGTTGAGGTGCCGTTGCGGGAAAGGGGGCTACCGTTATTAATTTTGGCCCGCCCATGAATTCTTGTCGCTACCGCAGCCCCCATCTCCTCTTGGCAAACTGCGTCTCGATGGCCTCCGGATGGGCGAACTTCCATCCCTTCTCCAGGAGGTTCTTGGCGGTCATCTCGTTCCCCTTGATCGCCATGAAAATATGTAACCCAAGCTGGACGAGGACACTGAACAGGCAGGCCAACACGAATGCGGCCCTTTCACCTTTCTCCTCCGGCAATTCCGGTGCGAAGCTGAGCAGCAGCGGCAATACCAGGAAGAAGATGCCCCATCCGTAGAGCTTGCGCAGGAAGAGCGGCAGGCCGAAGAAGCCGCTGAAGAAAAACAGCGTCCAGCTCCAGCCGATCTTCACCGTCTTCAGTTCACCGCTGTTGGGATTGTGCAGCAGGACTTTCATGATGCCCTTGAGGTTGACGGGTGGACAGGGAAAGGTGTCAGCTGGCCCGCTATTTGGCTGGGAAGGCCACGAACTTGATGCACCCGCCATCCGCCTTGGACAGGGTTTCCTTCTCGGCGAAGATGGATTGGCTCAATTCGGCATTGTCGCCGGGGTTCACCGCATCGAAGCTGGGGCGGGCGGACAGGGCGAACAGGGATGTCGCGCCTGAAGACCCGATCATCTCGACCGACGCGACGATGCGCGTTCGGCTGCGATTGGCGATGGACGCCTTGAAGGTGATCTTCGAAACGCCGGATATCACGTCCGGCGCCTCCCGGATGGAGATGTTGTTCAGCCGGACAGGGCCGTCGGTCTCGAAGCCTCTGAGCTGCTCCATGTTGTCGAAGCATTGCCAACCGGTGGACGGATCCTGGCTCTGAGCGTTGGCCGGCATTGCGAACGCGGCGGCGGCCAAGAGGGCGGCGAGCTTGGCCACTTTCATCGCGCCAACCTCCCCATGATGTTGCCGAGGCCGAGCAGGATGAAGCTGCCGATGAAGGCGGTGAGGCTCATGCCCAGCTGGATGTCGGAGCGGATGGAGAGGGCGCAGAGAATGCCGATGGCGAAGGCCAGAACGGCGACGGCGTACATCACGAAACGCATGGAGCTCTTTCCTCCTGATGGTGGCTGGAAGGGCGTATAGATTGGCTGTTGCGGCCTGCTCGCGGGTGCGGCGGCGTCAGCCAGAAAGGCGGCTTCGTCGAGGACGAAGGGCTCCGAGGCGCTCGCGCTTTCCGATGAGGCGTCGGCAGGGAGTAAGCCCCATTGGGCCCGCGCCATGCGGGCATCCAATCCATCGGGATCGGCGAACCGCCAGCGGCGCAGATAGAGCGACTTCCCGAGCCGCCGGTGGGTCACGAAAATGCTAAGGGCAGCACCGATCGGCAGCAGCGCGATATGGAGCACATTCCTTTGTGCAGGCGCCCCAAGCGCTGCGAGGACGGCGAAGCCCACGGCAATCACGACCCAGACCGCGATGGCCGAATAGAGCGATGACGCTGAGACAGGCGCGTGTTTCAGCGCACCCGTCTTGGGGTTGATGAGCCAGACTTTCATGTATGTCGTGCCCCTAGCGGCTGGCTGTTTGGTCGCTGCCGACAGCGCTTTCGAGAACGAAGCCTTCCCGGCCGGCTTCGAGCCTCGCCGCCGCGGCCCTGGTGGGCGCCTCGCCGATGGGCGTCACCGTCAGAAGGTCACCACGGGGGTAGACCGGCGTACCGGGCTCAAGCACCAGGCATGCGCGCCTCGCCATCAGGTCATGCAGCAGCTTGCGGCGTTGGGGGCCGGCCGGCTTGGCGAGCACAGCCTGCATCCGGCCGAGCGTGTCGCAGAAGATCGTCTTCGCTAGGATGCGGCACCGCTCGCCGATGTAGCACGTGGAGGGGTCGCGCGAAGGGGCTTGCGGCTGCGACTGCTGGGGCGCGGCAGGCGTGCCATTGGCGACCTTTGCGAGATGGACTTTTAGCTTCTCACGGTCGGCGATGGTGTCTTTCACGTCTGCCTTCGCACGCGTGACTTGTTCCTCAAGAAACGCCGCTGCGCGTGCTGCCGTGCTTTCTGGGTTGGGATTCAAGCGGGCTCGCATGGCCGCGCTCTCATACTCCTCCGTCACCTGCTTCAGGCGCTCCTCCGCACGCGCGATTGCGCCTTCCGCTTCGGCCATCAGCTGTGCGGCATACGCCGCCTGCTCCTTCTCCTTCTTGAGAGCGGCATCGTCCGTTTGCTGACGGGTCAGGCGTTGAGCAGCCTCCTGCTCTAGCGCCGTCAGCCTGCTGTCCATTTCTTCGTAGCCGGGAGACTCCGTGAACTTCGAGAGCCGCAGGGCGAACGGACCGCTCTCCAGTGCCGCGAGAACATCGGTCGCGCCGGCAACGCCTTTGCGCTTCATAAGACTGGCCCGAGACCACAAGCTGGAGATTTTCTTGAGGGACGGCGAAAGAACCGGATCTTTGATGCGGTCAATCATGACCCAATGCTCCCGGAACCGCTCGGGGATGGAATGTGCCAGGTCGTCAAGCTGGCCATCGGTGGAAGCAGGATCCAGGCTCGCGAGCATAAAGAGCAGAACCTGGGCGTTGCACGTGGTCTTGATCAACCGGTGCGGCATCGGATCTACGACATCCGGCAGTTTCGCGAGCGCCCGTTGAGCATCGGTCGAGGGCTCCGGCGCAAGGCTTTGCAGAAGCGTTACCGCGCACTCACCCTGAAGGCGCCGCCTCAACGCCTCCGGCTCCATGACATTGCTTGCGGCTGCTGGGTTTGTCATGGCAATCGCCGCGAGCGCCACAGCGACGTCCATCACTGTCGACGCCGGAATCTCGTCTGGGAGCACGTATTGCTGCTTGAAGATCCGGTCCTTGTAGCCGAACTCGAATGAAGTCTGAGCCGTGGCGGGCGCACTGCCCATCACAACCAGCGTAGCGGCAAGGTAGGCAAGGCCAGCCGCCGGCAATCCTCGAAATTCCCCCATCTGTAATGCTCCTCACCCATAACGTGCATTATAGTGCGTAGCACAAGAGTGCACAATTAGGCCGTTTCCACCCCATGGTGGATGCGCGGCAACTTGTCGGGACGAATGTCAGAAGGCTGCGGCTCGCTGCCGGGCTGTCCCAGGAGGACGTCGCCGCCCGCATGGGCGTGGACCGCGCCTATATCAGCAGCCTGGAAGCCGGCCGCCGCAATCCAACGGTGGTGACGGTCTGGCATGCGGCGGAGGCTCTCGGCGTCAGCATCAAGGCGCTGTTCGAAGAGGATGAAGACGCTCGTCCGCCACTCACGGAGCGCAAGCGCGCGCCACGCCTCAAGCCGAAGTGACGTGGCGCGGGCTGGTCATCGCCACTGCTCGAATGACGCGCTTGGGACGAAGATCGCACCCTGCAAGCAGAACTCGATGTCGAGAAGGAGAGCCGTCATGAAGGCCTCCACCTCCTCCTCGAGCGCGCCGTGTCCATCGGCGATCAGCAAGGCCGCCACTCTGGCCTTCCCTCGAAGCTCATCCGGTGTGGCGGCTTCAGTCTGTGTAAGGCGCCCCAGCGCCCGCGTGCCCCGCTCTCGCAGATGCTCTGCATGATGGGCGGCGTAGCGGCCGTCCGGATCGGGATCCATCTCGTGCGCCGCCTTCAGCGCGGCGATTGCCTGGGCATAGATCAGGCAATCGCGAACAATCGTACTCGCCGGCCGGCAACTCGCGCGGCGGCGCCTTTGCTTCCTGCTCATGGATGTCCTCCGCATGCGAGACATGAGAGACGCCGCAAAGCGGCGCCTCCTTCAGTTCAGTCCTTGTGGGCGGGGTGCATGAGGCTGAGAGCCATGATCGACTTCGTGAAGCGACCCATCTGCTCGTAGCCGAGCCACTCGCATGTGGCCTTGTCGTCGGTCCGCGAGATCACCTTGGCGGGCCACCAGCCCTGGAACTCGCCCTCCGAATGATCGGCGACCAGCACGACATGCCCGGCCTCGATCATCTGCCACGGCAGATCGGCGAAGGCGACGCCAACGGGCACCGTCTTCGTCTCGACAGCCGCATCAGTGCTGCCAGACTTCACGGCCGGGGCAGGCGCGCTTTTCGCCTCCGGCGCCGCCTGAGCGGCAGGCGCGGCCTTCTGAGCGGCATTGGCAGCAGCAGCGACGCTCTTGCCGCTGGCGGCCTTCTCCGGCGACTTGGCCGAAGCGAGTGGCGTGACGTTCGTCTTGTCAGTCATAGGGGGTCTCCTTCGTGAAGGAGGCGGCGATCTCCGCCCCTATGAGAATATCATACTACCGTCGAAGTGTCAATATTGTACATTTTTGCACGGTGAATTGCCTTCAAATTCGGCGCCGCGAGGTCCACGATTCGCGATAGGGGCGGCAGCGCGTCAGCTCACGCGCGTGCGAGGCGCGAAATCCAGCCCGCTCAAAATGTGGGGTAGAATGTGGGAGAAGGTCGGCGCCGATTGATTTTTTCTTTTAAAATCAATCACTTATTATATCAAATGGCGGGCCGCGTCCGATAGTGATGATCACTACGTTTTCGCTATAGCACTATGAAATCGCTCGCCGCCCCATGTTGCGCGCGAGATCGAACGAATTGCGCAGCGTGTGGCTTTGATTGTATGGGGACCACCTCAAGTCGGACGACGCGAAATTCAACATGACTTTCGTATTTTCGATATGGCATTTCGCGTTCGCGGTTGCTGGCGTGCGAGGGTACGTGCTTTCCCATGCAGCCATGACTTTTCAAACCGCGACGCAATGCATGTTCGGACGCAGCGCGGCTTCGGCGATCGCGGCCGCGTCAGCGGCATCATTCTTCTGCCGCTTCACAAAGGGCTTCACGTAGATCGGCGGAACCAGCCGCACGTGGCGTCCAAGGCCTTGAGCGACGCGGCCCCAATAATGGCTCGTTGCGCAGGCCTCCATCGCCACGATGCAAGGCGGCTGCGCGCTCAACAGTTGGATCAGCTTCGCGCGGGACACCGTCCGGTTGAACAGAACCGCCCCGCCCCGATCCGTGCCGCAGACCTGGAAACTCCGCTTGGCCAGGTCGATCGCAAGGACATGAACATCTGGCATGTGCCCCTCCCTTGAAAGCGCCACCACGGCGCTGCCCGGACACAATACGAGCCCGCAGGAGGGGGCATCCACCCCATCAGTTCACGCCCTCCAGGCTCGGAACATCCCCTGTAACCTTACGTAAAAAAGGTGAGCCAGGACACCCACTTACCCATACATGTTATCGGCAGTGATGAGGACGGCATCCGATGCAGGATGCCGTCCTCTTTGTCTGGGGGATGGCTCAGAAATTGACCCGCAGATTGCCCTTGAGCGTGTTGCTCTGCGCATCGGAGCCGAGCACGCCGTCATAGGCGAAGCCGGCGCTGACCGCGTCGTTGAAGGCATAGCTGAGGCCCACATTGAGCGCCAGCGCATCGCGGGCGATGGGCGTGCCGGAGACCAGGAACGGGGTGGAGCCGTTCAGCCACATCACCGACGTCGTGTCCACGTCGCCGAAGGCATGCTGCCAGCCCAGCTTGAGGCTGGGGGTGAAGAGGCCGTTGCCCACCACCATGTCGGTGCTTAGCCGCGCGCCCAGGGTGGTAAGCGTGGTGCTCATGGACTGCGCCGAGCCTGAGAGTGCGGCGGCGCCGCCGGTTTCGGAGAAGGCGTCGAAGTTCTGGTTCACATAGGCCACCGCCGCGAACGGCGACACCTGAGCCGGTCCGAAAGCGAACGGACGCGAGACTTCGCCGAACACCTGGGCGGTGTTGCCGTTGTAGCTGCTACCCAGGCCGTTGGAGAAGGTGCCGAAGGCGACGTTGCGAGACGCCATAGAGCGCCAGGTCGGTGTGGCTGTTGTCGGCCTTGGAGTTGAGGCTGTCCACATGGCCATCGGACTGGCCGAAGCCGGCGGCGATGCCGAGGCGGGTGGTGTCGAACACCTTGACGTCGGCACCGGCGATGAAGCCGCTCTGGGTCCAGCCCAGGGAGGCGAGGCCGTCGCCGGAGGCATTGCCCCAGCCGCCGTAGCCGGTGGCCCACACGGCGACGTTCAGGCTCGACGAGAGCTTGGCGGTGGCCTTGTCGGGCTTGGGCCCGGTGGCGTCGTCCAGGCGCTCGTTGATGGCGGCGCGCACCTGGCGGGCGTCATCGAAGGTCTGGGCGGCGGTGGAGGCATAGACCTCGCCGGTCATCTGGCTGAGGGCGGCGGCCAATGCCGTCGGGGCCAGGCTGTAGAGGCTGTTGAACAGCCCGGCATTGGCTCCGGTCAGAGCAATGCCGGCCACCGGGCGAATGCTGTCCACCGCGCTGCCGAGCGCGCTGGCATTGGCGGTGGTGGCCAGGCCGTTGGCCGCCAGGTTGCCGTACCACAGCGGGGTGACCACCAGCGCCAGGCTGGTGGGGCCGTAGAGGGCATCGAAGCGGGTGGAGGCGGGCAGGCCGCTCGCCGGCTGGGCCAGGCCGGCGAAGGAGCCGGAGAGGCCGGCGCTGCTCTGGATCACCGTGAAGCTGGTGCCCAGCGGCGGGGTGTAGCTGTTGGTTGCGCTGCCGGTGATGCCGCGCAGGGTGGGCGCCAGGGTTCCGGCCACGGTGACTGTGCCGTTGGTGCCGGTGGTGACGAGGCGGGAATAATTGCCCGCGCCGGTTCCGGTGCCGGTGCCGTCGATGTCGGTCTGGAAGGTGGAGGTGCTGGCGAGCGTCACCGGCCCGTTGACGGTGAGGGTGCCGGGCGAGTTGCCCGGCGCCAGCCGCCCGGCCACCACCAGCGGGCCGGAGAGGGTGCCGGAGCCGCGCAGGGTGCCCGAGGTGCCGATGGCCAGCGTCGAGGAGAAGGCGCCGTTCACCGACAGCAGGCCGCCGGTGACGGTGGTGAGGCCGGTATAGGAGTTGTTGCCGGTGAGGGTGAGGGTGCCGGCACCGGCCTTGGTGAGGCTGGTGCGGCTGGCGCCATCGACGATCTGTCCGGCATAGCTGGCGGAGCTGCCGTCTGTGCCTACCGTGAGCTGGCCATTGCCAATAACGGCGGTGGCTGTGGTGCCGGTGAGCGATCCGACCGTCAGGGCGGTGCCGCCGAGATCGATGGCGCCGTTATTGCTTAGGCGGGTGATGCCTGTGGTGCTGCCGGTGAGGGCGACGGCTGCGCCGGAGGCATTGCTCACCGTTCCGGCGAGCACGCCGGCGGCCTGGACAAAGCCGGTATTGCTGAGCCCGCCGGCAATGGTGCCGGTGGTGATCAGGGTGCCGGCATTGGTGACGCCGCCGGCCAGGGTTCCTGCGTTGGTGAGGGTGGTTCCTGCCAAGGTGACGACCGGGGCGATGAGGCTCGCGGTTTCGGTAAGCTGGAGGCCGCCGCCGGCGAGGGTCGCCTGGCCGGTGAAGCTGTGGGTGGCGGTGAAAACCAGGGTTCCTGCCCCGAGCTTGGCGAGGCCGCCGGTGCCGGAAAGGGACTGGTTCAGGGTGAAGGTATTGTCCAGGCTGGCAATATCGAAGCCGCCGCCGCCGTTGCCCCAGGTGATGGCCCGGCCGGTGGTGGTGAAGCTGGTGCCGGTGACCTGGAGGATGCCGCCGTCAAAGGTAAGGCCCCCCGCCGCCGCGCCGAGGTTGGCGTCACGGGCCACCGACAGAATACCCCCAGCGAATGTGGTGCCGCCGGAATAGCTATTGGTTCCGGTGAGCGTGAGAATGCCGTCTCCGGCCTTAATCAGGCTGCCGCGGGTAGGGACATCGGCGAAAGCCGCGACGCGCGTGGTCTCCACCTGAATCTCGGTCTGCCACTCGGGGGTGAGTGTCGGATCATGGGCGGCCTTGCGGGCTGCCCATGCGGCCGCCGCTGCGTCATTCTCCTGCTTGCGCTGGATGAGGGCGTCCTCGGAGATGTTGTTGGACCAGGTATCGCGGGTGCCGGCCGGGAGGTTCGCGGCGACTGAGCCAAGAAATTGCCCTGGGCCATTCATGGCCTTATTGAGATCGATCACGCCCCAACCCCAGACGGCGTTGGGAGCATTGGGATTGGCATCCGCCACGCCGGCGACCACGTTGCGGTGATAGGCCGTGGTGAGCAGGACATCGCGGGCCTGCTGGTTGGTCATATAGGGAAATCGCTCCATGATCAGGGCCAGCGCGCCAGTGGCATGGGGCGCGGCCATGGAGGTGCCGTTCACTGTTGTGTAGCCGGTCTGCTTGTTTGGATTGATAGCCCATTCACCGAGATTCCATCGAGCGCCTGGCGCATAGGTAGGAACCGTACTGTTGATAGCGCTGCCTGGTGCGACAACGTACCAATATTTGGCGACGCCGGCTCGATTTGAATAGCTCGCGAGGACAAGATCTCCGGGATTTAGGCCGCCATTGCCCCCCTTAGCAGCTGCGCCTACGGCAAGCCAATTGCTCTCAAGATCCGGTCTGAAATAAGGTAGCGAAGATCTAACGTTTGGGTTGCTGTATCCGGTGTTTCCCGCCGCAAATACCTGAATAATATTGTATTGTTTTGTGGTCTCGGAAAGCGCGTCGACGTAGCTGAGCTTGCCAGAAAATTTAGAATAAGCTGTGCGTAAGCCTTGGATGGTGTTGTAATTGTCTCCAGTAGGCGGGCTGCCCCAAGAGGAATTAATCACACGTGCGCCGGCCGCCGCTAGGCTACCATAAGCGTTTTTGAAGTAGGCATAATCAACGTTCGTTCCGTATCGTGCCGAGTCGTTCGTTTGTGTGTTGGTGACGTAGACATTGGCATTGAACGCCACGCCTTGCATGCCGACGCCGTCTCGGGAGGCCCCGATCGTCCCTGTGACGTGTGTCCCGTGTGGATCGTTGTAGATGGGGCTGTACGTTCCCGGAGCGGTATAAGAATCACCCGCCTTGAAGAAGCTTGGTTGTGGCGACTGATTCTGCGGCTTTCCGGACCCGTCCATAAAATAGAAGCCGTCCGATCCGAAGGTCCCGGTGATGGTGAGCGGCTTGACGCGGCCATCGGCGAATTCCGGGTGGGCACTATAGACACCTGAATCAACAACACCCACCGTCACACCCAGGCCGGTGTAGCCCGCCGCATAGGCGTTGGCGGCGTGCATGGCTTCCAAGCCCCAATCGGCCTTGTATTCCGGCGTGCGCCAACTCGCGGGATCGGCGGTGGACAGACTCTGCGCCAAGGCGTTATGCGACACCGACGCGCCGAGCGCGGCCAGCCCTAGGGTCCAGACTCATAACCAGTAGCTGACGGTTGCCGCGATGCTGACTGCTGCAAGGAAGTTGATGGCGAGGCGGTCATATCGTGTGGCGATGCGCCGGAAGTCTTTCAGGCGGCAGAACATGCGCTCGATGGCGTTTCGGTCGCGGTAGAGCACGGGAGAGAAGCAGTTCTTCCAGAGCCTGTTGGAGCGGGGCGGAATGTTCGGCATGGCGCCCATGCCCTCGACCTGTCGGCGGATCGCATCGCTATCGTAGCCCTTGTCACCATGGAGGATGCGGGCACTGGACATCTGGCGCAGCAGAACCGCTCCAGCGGTGCAATCTGCGACCTGTCCGCCGGTCAGCAGGAATGCGACCGGTCGGCAGTGGCGGTCTGTCAGCGCATGGATTTTGGTCGTGCGCCCGCCCCGCGAGCGGCCGATCGCCTGACTGCTCTCCCCCCTTTTCCACCAGAAGCGGAGCGATGAGCTTTGACCGCAGAACTGTCGATCAGCACCTGGGCGGGAGGACCTCCTGCGCTGGCGAGAGCATGGAAGAGGTCTGTCCAGATCCCCTTGGCAGCCCATCGGACAAAGCGGTTGTAGAGCGTCTTGCGCGGCCCATATTCGGGCGGCGCGTCGATCCATCGGCCGCCCGATTTCAGGACATGCACGATGCCGCTGATCACCCGCCGGTCATCGACACGCGGCTTGCCGCGCGTGTCCCTGGGCAGATACGGCTCAAGCCGCGCAAACTGCGCATCCGTGAGCCAGAAACGGTCTCCGCTCATCATCAGATCCTCCACGGACTGATGAATCACAACATGCTGCGAAGGCCAATTATTTTATGGGTCCGAGCCCTAGGCCGGTGTGCCGCAGCAGCGAGGCGATAGATGTCCGCCGGCCCCTGCGATCCGTTGGGATTGATCGAACAAGCCTTTTCACGCGCATTCCACTCACCGCTTGATAGGAAACAGGATCGGCCATCCGTGACGGAGTGGACCGAATGCTCGAAATTCAGGTCAGCTTGCCGGTCACCCGCGACTTGGGCGTGGGAGGGTCTATGATGGCAGAAAGGGGACGCGACGATTGCCTTCGGCGCCAGACATGGCACATCAGTCGCGCAGGAATCTTGATGCGCACACGTGCAGCCAATCGCTCTCTTGGGTGCTTTTTTGTTGAGCTATCGCTCAGTTTGAGTGCTGGTGCCAGGGATGTGAAAGCCCTGGTCGGCGGCTGCCGGTAACATGGCATCGCCTGTCGCTCGCCGCTGGTGGAGAGCGAGCGCAGCCCAGCATGTCAGGCATTGTATCTCTATCCCTTTGTCACTCATTGGCTCGGAGAGCCATCGAGCATGGCGGCAATGGAAAAATTCGTCACCTAATTAGTCTAGGTTACGGTTCATAAAATCTGCTTGTCCAGAAAATTTAAGCAACTTTCAGAAACTATCTCTGGATATATTGGGTTGCGGTCGGATCGATATTATAATCAATTGGTGTAAGGCCTCGACACCTCACGCTAGGCCGTGTGGACGGATTGCGGTGGGTTTAGGCAGAGGGGATTCCCTTCTGCCCCTTTCGGTGATTCATAGCGGGTCGGCTTTTGGCGAGATCGACCATGCTGACGCGGATGACGGACGAGGATTGGGCGCTGGCGCTGGAGGTGTTCCGCGCCTGCCGTTCACGGCGCGGCGACAAGGGTCGCGACGATCGCAAGTTCCTCGAAGCCATGCACTATTTCACTGTGCACAACATCACCTGGCGGGCACTGCCTGCCGAGTTCGGCGCGTGGAATAGCGTCTGGAAACGGTTCTGGCGGCTACGTCAGGCCGGCGTGTTCGAGCTTTACTTCGAAACCCTGGCCTCGCTGAGCCGCACGGCCCATCTGGTCCAGATGTTCGATTCCACCGTGGTGCGCGCCCACGTCTCCGCCGCCGGAGCAAAAGGGGGCAGGACGGCCAAGCCCTCGGCCGTTCGCGCGGCGGCTTCTCCACCAAGATCCACCTCAAGAGCGACTTCGACGGCCTGCCGATCGCCTTCCACCTGACCGGCGGGGAAGCCGGCGACAGTCCGCTCTTCAAGCTGCTGCTGGATCTGGGTCCCGATGTCACGCCGCGCGCGGCGCTCGCCGACAAGGGCTATGACGCCAAGGCCAACCGGGCCATCGCCCGGGCGCGCGGCATCGCGTCCGCCATCCCTTTCAAATCCAACGCGAAGGAGCGCCCAGCCTTCTTCCCGAAGGCGCTTTACAGGGGGCGCGCCCGCATCGAGCAGTGCTTCGGAAAGCTCAAGCGCTTCAAGCGCGTCGCCCTGCGCTGCGAGAAGACCGAATGCGGCTTCGCCGCCATCGTCGCTCTCGCCTTCAGCTTCATCCTCATCCTCATCCTCATCCTCATCCTCATCCTCATCCTCATCCTCATCCTCATCCTCATCAAAATCCGTCCACACAACCTAATATGGCGCAGTGGCACTCCACAAACCGATTACACATGAATTGCGCAAGATGGTCAATTAATTTCCAATTCGGTGCCAATTATAAACGATAAGATATAGTATTATTATATGAAGATCTGGCCATTAATATGGCAGCGATCGGCAGTGTGTCGTGGAACTTATAGTCTATCGTGGTCAGGTATATGTTTTTTTCTCCACCGCCGCCGCGCAGAACTTGAAGTCCGGCACGCGGGTGGTGGGATCCAGTCGGTTCACCGTCAGTTCGTTCGCAGCCGCCTCGAAGAAGGACATGGCCATCCACACGACGCCCGGCCGCACCGCCCGATCGGGCATAGCGGCGAGATGCACCATCCCGCGGCGCGTGCGTACCTCCACTTCCCCTCCGACGGTCACGCCCAGCCGGGCGAGGTCGTCAGGATGCATGTGGGCCTGCGGCTCCGGGCTCAGGGCCTCCAGCACCGGCGAGCGGCGGGTCATGGTGCCCGTGTGCCAGTGTTCGCGCAGGCGGCCGGTCATCAGGATGAAGGGATAGTCGGCGTCCGTCATCTCGTCCGCACCACTCGCGTCGAGAGGCACGATGGCGGCCTTGGCCCCGCGGGGAAAATCATCGCCGAACAGGCTCTCGCCGGCGCCGGCTGGGCGCAAGGGGTAGCGCGCATGGTCGTCTTGGACCATCATCCGCCAGCTGAAGCCGGCAAGGGTGGGCAGTTCCTGCGCCATGTCCTCGAACAGGCTCTCCACAGTCAGATTTGCCCACGATAGGCCGAGGCGCGCGCCGATGTCGCGAATGATGCGCCAGTCCGGTCGCGCGCCGCCGGGCAGGGGCAGCGCCGGTGCGATGCGTTGCACCAGTCGGTCGGTATTGGTCACGGTACCCGCCCGCTCCGCCAGCGCCGCTGCGGGCAGGATCACATCGGCGAAGGCCGCGGTCTCGGTGGGGAAGATATCCTGCACCACCAGATGCTCCAGGCAGGCCAGCCCGGCGCGGGTGACGGCGAGGTCCGGGTTGGCCATGGCCGGGTTGCCACCCACCACATAGAGCCCGCGCACCGCCCCTCGACGGGCCGCATCGAACATTTCCACCACCGTGTGACCTGCCTGCGCAAGCGGCCGGTAGCCGGGGAGATAGTTGGGCAACAGGCCGGCGTCGCAGGAGCCCTGCACGTTGTTCTGCCCGCGCAGGGGATGGAGGCCCGCGCCGGGACGACCCACCTGCCCGCACACGAGAGCGAGGGCGATGACGGCCCGGATGTTGTCCGCGCCGAAGGCGTGCTGCGAGGCACCCATGCCCCAGAAGGTCATGGCCGCGCGCGTCCCGGCGAACAGGCGGGCGGCGGCCACGATGTCCTGCGCCGGAACGCCCGTGAGGCCGGCCGCCATCTCCGGCGTGAAAGGTGCGACCCGCGCGCGCAGCGCCTCGAAGCCCTCCAGCCGCCCAGAGACGAAATCCCGGTCGTGGAGCCCCTCCTCAATCACCACGCGCGTCATGGCGGAGAGCAGGGCCACATCCGTCCCCGGGGCCGTCCTGAGGTGATGGGTGGCGAACCGCGACAGGGCCTGAATGCCGGGATCCACCAGGATGAGCTTCGTCCCACGCCGAAAGGCATTCTTCATGAAGGAGGCGGCCACCGGATGGTTGCTGTCCGGGTTGCTGCCCACCATCAGCACCACCTCGGCGCAGGCGATCTCCTCGATGGGGGCGGTCACGGCGGCGAAGCCGGTGGCCTCCGCCAGCGGCGGCACCGAGGCGCACAAGCGTGTGCAGTGGTCAACATGGGGGGTGCCCAAGCCCATGCGTGCGAGTTTCTGCAGGAGATAGGCATCTTCGTTCGAACCCTTTGCCGACCCTAGCACCGCCAGAGATCCGGGGCCGTGCGCCGCGCGCAACCGGGCGAAGCCACGAGCGGCGGTGTCCAGCGCCTCGTCCCAGTCAACGGGACGGAACAGGTCCAGCACCGCGGCGCCGCGCAGGGCGAGGGCCGGATCCTTGGGCGCATCCGCCCGGCGCACCAGGGGCACGGTGAGGCGATCCGGATGCCTCAGGTAGGAAAAGCCGAAGCGGCCCTTGACACACAACCGACCGCGGTTCGCCGGGCCGTCGGCACCTTCCGCCCACGCCACCTCGTCGTCGACCATATGCAGGGTGACCCGGCAGCCGACGCTGCAGAAGGGGCAGACCGTTTCGCCCTTGGCCGTCACCGCGGTCCGTCCACCGGCCCGCTCCAGCGCCTTGGGCGCCAGCGCGCCGGTGGGGCAGAGCTGGGCGCATTCCCCGCAGGAGGCGCAGTTGCTCTCCCCCATGGCCATCCCGGCATCGAATGTCACGTGGATGCCGTCGCCTCGCCCGGCGAGGGCGATGACCCCATTCACCTGCACGTCACGGCATCCCGCCCGGCACTTGCCGCAGCGGATGCACGCCTCCGGGTCGAGGACAATGGCGGGGTGGCTGGCATCCGCGGGACGGCCTGCCGCCCGGTGGCCGAAGCGATCGGGATCGGCTCCGGTGCGCGCGACGAGATCGAGGAACGGCGTGTCGGGGTGGCGCGCCTTCGCCGCGGCGCTCATCTCGGAGGCGAGCAGGCTGACCGCGAGCCGCCGCACCCGCGCGGCGCGCGGCGTGTCGGTGCGCACGGCGAGTCCGGTCCGGACCCTGTGGCGGCAGGCAGGAACCAACTCGGCTTCGCCCTCCACCTCCACCAGGCAGGTGCGACAGCTGCCCATGGGCGCGAAGCCATCGCGCGTAGAAGCGCACAGGTGAGGTAGGTCGAGTCCGGCGGCGGTGGCCGCCTGCAGCAGGCTCTGCCCGTCCTGCGCGGCAACGGGCTGGCCGTCGATGGTGAAGTTGATGAGGCTCATGCGCTAACACCGCGGCCGGGGATGGACAGCCGCCCGAGGAAGCGGCCCGCATTGCGCCCGAGCGCGCACAGGGAGGCTTCGCCCATGACCGCTGCGAGGTCTTCGAGAAGATGCTGATCCAGCGGGCCCGGCGCAGCCAGGGCGCGCGAGGCGTGCGCGGTGCCGATGCGGCAGGGCCCACACTGGCCACAGCTCTCCCGTGCCAGATAGGCCGCCATGCGGGCGGCAATGGCGCGCGGCTCGTCTGTCGCGCCGAACACGATCGCCCCGCCCGTGCCGAGGCGCAGCCCTTCGTCCAGCAGATCGGCAAGCGGCCTGTAGCAGTCTGCGGCGCTCACCAGCGCCCCCGCCGATCCGCCGATCACCATGCCGCCGAGGGCATGGCCGTCCTGCATTCCACCGGCGATCTCCACCAGGTCGGCGAGGCGCAACAGACCGCGCATCGGCTTCGGCCCCGGTGCGCACACCCGGCCCGAGACGCTGAACAGCCGAACCTCGGGATCCAGGAGGGCCGAGGCAGGCGAGCCCAGCGTGCCGCCCCACGCTGCAGTGACGCGATAGAAGGTCTCCACGTTGTGCAGCAAGGTGGGCCGGCCGAGATAGCCGCAGGCGGTGGGAAAGGGCGGGCGCTCGACAGGGCGGGCCGGGCGTCCCTCGAGGCTCGCGATGAGCGCCGTTTCCTCGCCGCAGATGAAAGCACCACCGCTGCGCCGCAGCTCCAGGGCGAGGCCCTCCGCGAGGCCGGCCCCCGCCACCTCCATCAGCGCTTGACGCAGGATGGCGTGGATGGGGACGTAGTCGTCGCGCACGTAGAGGAACACCTGGTCCGCGCCTATCACCCGCGCGGCCACCAGGGCCGCCTCGATCACGCCGTGCGGGTCGTTCTCCAGGATGAAGCGGTCCTTGAAGATGGCAAGCTCGCCCTCGTCGCCGTTCACGATGACCACCGGCGTGCCGCCGGCAGCGATCACCTGCCGCCACTTCTCCGCCACCGGGAAGCCGACGCCCGCCCGCCCCACCGCCTGGTGCACCGACAGCCGCTCCAACATCTGCGCCGCCGCGCCGGGATCGGCCATGATGCGGCCGAGCTGCCCGTAGCCCCCTGCCGCCCGGTAGGCCGCGAAGGAGCGCGGAACGGGTTCGGGGCGGGGCCCGTCACAACGGTTGCGGCACACTCCGGCGCCGAGCGCGCCGTGCAGCAGGCCGCACACCAGATCGCCGCAGCCGTCGGCGGCATAGGGCGTGGTGGCGGCGTAGTTCACCGCCGGAAATGCGGTGGCCACCTCGTATGCCTCGGAGGGGAACAGGCGCAGGCGCTCGGCCAGCGCCAGAAGCCCGGCCTGAGAGATGCCGATCCCGCCCTTGGCGTCGCGGACCTCCAGCAGGATTTCCAGAAGCCGGCCGCGATCATCGCCGCGGGCAAGCACGGTGGCGATCGCGGCCCATTCTGCGGTGTCAGCGGGCGTCGCGGTCTCAGGAACGGGCGGCACGATACAGGTCCTCCCGCAGGCCGGGGGTGAAGGCGGCCGCCGGGCCGTCGAAGAACAGGCGCCCCTGGCGCAGGGCGATGATGCGGTCGGCGTAGCGCACGGCGAGATCCACCTGATGCAGGCTGCACAACACCGAGAAGCCGCGCTCCCGCGCCGCCCGCTGCAGGATCTGCAGCACGTTCTCGGAGGATTCCGGATCGAGGCTGGATATGGGCTCGTCGGCGAGGATCAGTTCCGCCTGCTGGGCGAAGGCGCGGGCGATGGCGACCCGCTGCTGCTGCCCGCCGGAAAGACGCTCCGCGCGCTGATAGGCTTGGTCCATGAGGCCCACGCTGTCGAGGCAGGCGAGCGCCAATTGCCGGTCCCGCGCGCGGAAGCGGCGCAGCAGCACCCGCCACAGGGGCGTCGTCGCGAGCCGGGCCGCCAGCACGTTGTCGATGGCGCTGAAGCGCTTTACCAGATTGAACTGCTGAAACACGAACCCCACCTCCCGGCGCAGCGCCTCAAGGGCAGCGGGCTTCAGGGCAGTCACCTCGGTGCCGCGGATGGTGACGCTTCCGGCATCCGGCTCCACCAGGCGGGTCAGGCAGCGGAACAGGGTGGACTTGCCGCACCCGGAGGGGCCGAGCAGCACCACGAACTGGCCGGCAGGCACGGTGCAGGAGACGCGATCCAGCACCACGCGACCGTCGAACGCCTTGCTCAGGTCGCGCACGACGATTGCGGCACCCTCCTCCTCGCCCAGGGAACGGTCGTGCGGCAGATGCGCAGGGGCGATGCTCTTCATCGGTCAACTCCCATGGGCCGCTCAGGCGCGGCTTTCGCCTTCGAAAAGGCGCGTCGGCGTGCCGGCGCGGGTGGCGGCGGTCTCGGGGCTCAGCACGAGACGGCGCAAGTGGGCGCTCAGGGTGTCGATGGCGATCACCATGGCGAGGATGACGCCCAGCACGGTGGCCAACTTAGGAAAGTCGAGCAGGTCGATGGAGTCCTTCAGCGTCTGGCCGATGCCGCCGGCACCGACGATGCCCAGCACCGTGGAGGCGCGCACGTTGAACTCCCAGATGTAGAGGGTGACGGCGACGATGTTCGGCCACACGTCCGGCAGGAGGGCGTAGCGGAACGCGCGCACCGGGCCGGCACCGGTGAGCTCCAACGCCTCCACCGGGCCGCGATCGGCCGGCTCGATCACCTCAGTGAGCAGCTTGCCGAGGGCGCCCACCATGTTGAACATGACGGCCAGCACGCCAGTGAAAGGGCCGAACCCCACCGCCGCCACGAAGATGAGGGCGAATACCAGGATCTCGGTGCCGCGCAGCACCCCGAACACCGCCCGCACCAAACGATAGACCAGAAGATTCGGCGTGGTGTTGCGCGCGGCAAGCGGCACCAGTGGGATGCACACGAGAAGGGCGCCGATGGTGCCCACCGTGGCCATGGCGAGGGTCTGGAATGCGTCGCGCAGCACCCGGTCGATATCCCGTACGTCCGGCGGAAACATCTGCTGGAACCAGGAGGCGATCTTCGGCAGCCCGTCCACGAGCTTCGCCAGGTCCACCTTCGCCGCCGCGAAGCACATCCCGAGGAACAGGGTCACGGCGAGGAAGACGAGCCCCCGCCGCAGATTGTGCCACGTTAGTAGCGACCGGGCCGGCTCGACGTAGCGTGTCTCCTCGAAGCTTGCGATGGTCATGGACGGTCTCCCCTGGCTCGGCGCGCTATGAAACGGACGCCCGGCTTCATGCCGGGCGCGACGTGGCCGGTGCCCGAAGGCACCGGCCCGCGCGGATCAGGACTTCAGCTTGCCGGTGACGCGGCCGGCTTCCTCTATGATGCCGTAATCGGCATGGGTGGCTGGCACGAAGCCGTTGTAGCCGCTGCCCATGAGCGCCTGCGCCTTGTCCTCCGGGAGGGAGACGAGAATGTCGCGGATCTTCGTCTTCAACGCCGGGTCGAAGCCCTTGGGCACACAGATTGCGTCATTGGGCAGTTCCTGGGAGGTCCAGTAGACGACCACCTTGGCCGGATCCATCTCGCCGGCCTCGATCATGCCGTTGCGGCCGCGGTCCATGTCGGAACCGAGGTCGATGAGGCCCTGCTGGATCATGGACACGTTGTTGCCGAAGGTGGCCCCCTCGCGCAGTTGGAAGAAGTCGCGCGGATCGATGCCGCTCTTCACCAGGAAGGCGTAGGGGATGAGCCAGCCGGAGGTGTTGCCCTGGTCGCTTAGGGACAGCTTCATGCCCCTGGCATCCTTTGGAAACTCCTTGATGGGGAGATCCGGCCGCCCCTCGATGATGGCGTGGTAGAACGGCTTGCCGCGATACTTGGCGGTGGCGATCACCTCGGTGCCGGCGTGCTGGTTGGCCAGCACGTAGCCCCACGGGCCGAGCCAGCCCACATCCACGTGGCCGTTGCTCATGGCCACCGAGATGGCAGCCCAGCTCTCCGGGCTGACCAACTCGTAGGTGGCGCCGAGTTCGCCCGCCAGATAGCGGAACACCGGTTCAAATTCCTTGATGGTGATGGCGGGAGTTGGCCGCAGGGGGGCGATGGCGAAGCGCAGGTGGAGCTTGCCGTCGCGCATCTGCTGGCCGTGCGCGGCACCGGAAACGAGGGGAAGCGAGAGCGCGGAGGCGGCAAGCGCCCCGAAGCGACGACGCGTGATCATGTCGACCTCATGGGTTTATGGCGTGCGCGCCGAGACGGCCCGCCGGCGGGGCTGCCGCACGATGCAACTCCGTGGGCGCCTTCTTGGCGGCAGATAGATTACATATCTCAATGAAAAATAGACAACAATTGCATTTCATTTTGATGACGCTGGCGGCGAAGAGGGCGCGCGGATGCGATTTTATCCATATGTTTCCGACACAATATGAATGAGCTCACCAACGTGCGGGAAATGCCAATTAAATATGAAGTTGCAACATACATTCGTTTAATGCATACATTCCGGTGCAAGGGATGGAGCGGCTGTGGCCGCACAAGGGCGGGGGCATGCGCATGCTGAATCTGTCTCAGGTTCAGACCTTTCTGGCGGTCATCGATGAGGGCGGCATCCAGTCGGCAGCGGAGCGCCTTGCCTGCTCGCAGCCGGCCGTCTCGCAGCAGTTGCGCAAGCTCGAGGAGTTCGTCGGCGTGCCCCTCGTGGTGCGCAACCGCAGCCGCGCGGTCCCCACCCGTGACGGCGAGTTGTTCCTGCCGAAGGCCCGCTCCCTCATAGCCAGCGCCGACCGTGCCCGCGCCGTCGTCTCCGATCGCCGCCTGGTGGTGCATGCCAGCGGCAACGTAGGAGTCTATCTTGCGCCGCGCCTCATCGCCGTGTTCGAGCGCGACCTGGATCGGCCCGGCACGGTGGACCTCGTCATCACCACCAACCGCCATGCGGTGGACGCCCTCATCGCCGGCGAGGCGGACATCGCTCTCACCGAATGGAGCGAGGACCACCCGGCCGTGGAATGGCAGGGCTGGCGCCGAGAGAAGTTGGTGGTGATTGCCGGCCCCGACCATCCGCTCGCGAAGGAGCGCTGCATTCCGCGCCAGGCACTGCTCGACCATCCCATCATCGGCGGCGAGCCCGGCACCGGCACCGGCCGGGCGCTCGCCGGCATGTTCGGGCCCGATGCTGGGCGCCTGCGCGTGGCACGCCAACTCGGCAGCACCGCCGCCGTGAAGGAGGCGGTCAACGCCGGGCTCGGCCTTTCCGTGGTGTTCGCCTATTCCGTGGCCGAGGAGGTGAAGGCCGGCACGCTCACCATGCTGGAACTGGAGGAGGCCGACATCTTCAAGACCTTGTTCATCGGCCTCGGCCGCGAAAGCCCGCAATCCTCCATGGCCCGGCGCTTCGCCACCTTCTGCCTCGCCTCCGCTTGATCCCACTCCTGCCGCAAGAGACATCCATGGCTCGCAAGACCCTCGTCACCAACTGGGTCCACCCCGAGGTGCTAGATCTGCTTTCCACCCGCGGTGCGGTAGAGGCCAACACCACCCGCGAGCCGTGGCCGCGCGCGGAACTCCTGCGCCGCGCGCGCGACGCCGACGCCATCCTGGCCTTCATGACGGACCACGTGGATGGCGCCTTCCTCGAAGCCTGCCCGGATCTGAAGGTCGTCGCCTGCGCCCTGAAGGGAGCAGACAATTTCGACATGGAGGCGTGCCGGGCGCGCGGCGTCGACGTGACCATCGTGCCCGACCTGCTCACCGCGCCCACCGCAGAACTCGCCGTCGGCCTCATGATCGCCCTCGGCCGCAATCTGCTCGCCGGCGACCGGCTGATCCGCCAGCACCCGTTCGCCGGCTGGCGGCCGGTACTCTACGGCATGGGGCTCGATGGGGCGGAGGTGGGCATCGTGGGCATGGGTGCCGTGGGCCAGGCCATCGCCCACCGCGTGCGGCCATTCCGCTGCCGCATCTCCTATTGCGACGCGCACCCGCTTTCTCCCGCCGCGGAGGATGCGCAGGGGCTCCTGCGGCGCGATCTGGCAGAGTTGCTGGCACGCAGTGACTATCTGGTGTTGGCGCTGCCATTGAACGCGGAGTCGCGCCACCTGATCGATGCGGCGGCGATCGCGGCCATGAAGCCGGGCGCGCTCCTCATCAACCCCGCCCGCGGATCGCTGGTGGACGAGGCGGCGGTCGCCAACGCCCTAGAGGCGAACCATCTCGGCGGGTATGCGGCCGACGTGTTCGAGACGGAGGACTGGGCCCGGCCTGATCGGCCCGCCGGCGTCGAGCCGCGACTGCTCTCTCATGCCCGCACGGTTCTGACCCCCCACATTGGCTCGGCGGTCGACAGCGTGCGGCGGGACATCGCCCTCGCCGCCGCTCGCAACATCCTGCGCCATCTGGACGGATTGCAGCGGGAGCCACCTTCGCACGATCGCTCTGCCGCCTGACACGGCCCGTCGGTGGCCATCAAGCAATACCAGCGCGACAGCAGCCTTCAAAGCATCATCATGACCAATGCGGAAATTGCGATCGCATCTTCAATCACCTCTTCAGCCGGGCCTTGCGCGAGGTGCGCGAAACCTCGAGCCCGTGATGTGCGTCGCCGTTGCGCGGCGTTGCCGCGCGATGACGGGTGGCGCTGCGATATGTGATGTCTCCGCGCCGCCCGCCATCGGTCATACCCTGCCATGCCGATCCTGCGCGGTGATGGGATTCATGCCGTAGCTTCATGCTCGAACGCCTGCTTTCCCTTGTCGGCCCAGAGCGCCAACGCCTTGTCGCGTTCATCGCTTTGGAGCTTGTCGGCCGCCCAGAGCAGGGCGCCGTAGATGATGGCGCGATCATCGCAGGTCAGGTCCACGATCCCGGCTTTGACGACGAGACCGCCGAGTTCGATCAGATGCCGCGTGCGTTGGCGGCGTTCGACCTGCCAGGTTCGCATATCATGCCGCGCTCGTGCTGCCTGATGCCGGTTGCGCACCGTCCGGTTGCGGTTGAGCGCCGCCCGCGTCGCGGTCAGATGCCGATGCAGATCGCCGCGCCCGGCTTTGAAAGAACGCGGCCCCGCGCTTGGCCCACGCCTCCCTCTTTCCGGCGTCCTTGGTTTCGGCCAGCACGATCAGCGCGCCCGCCAGTTCGTCGACGGTGAGCGCGTCGGCTCCGGTCAAGATCACCAGTTCGCCGAGTTGCTGCACCTTGCGCGTTTTAAGTTCCCGCGCCTTGTCCTCCAGCGCCTTCAGTTCAGCGCCATAGTCCCGTGGTTTCCGCATCGTCGTCTCCATAAGCAATGGATGGAGCGATGATAGTTTCGTGTCGGCCGGAATGCTGTAAGGTTGCCGGGACGGCCTGGAACGGCGCGGACCGTCCCGAGAAATTCATTTCGAGGGCGCGCTTATACGTCGTTCCGACGTGCGCTTGGGAGCAGTATCTGGTCGGTCGCCATGGCGATCTACCATTTCTCCGTTCAGGTCATCGGACGCGCGGCGGGCCGCAGCGTGGTGGCTGCCGCCGCCTACCGCTCGGCCTCGCGGTTGCGCGACGACCGGCTGGGCCGCGATCAGGACTTTTCCGCCAAGCGCGGCGTCGTCCATTCCGAGGTCATGCTGCCGGAGAACGCACCGGAGGAATGGAACGACCGCGAAAAGCTTTGGAACGATGTCGAGGCGTTCGAGAAAAGGAAGGACGCCCAGCTTTGCCGCGAGGTGGAGTTCGCCCTTCCGCGTGAGATGACGGAGCGCCAAGGCGTCGAACTGGCCCGCGATTTTGCCCAAGCCGAATTTGTCGATCAGGGCATGATCGCCGATGTGAACGTGCATTGGGATATCGGCGAAGACGGAATGCCGAAACCCCATGCCCATGTCATGCTGACCATGCGCAGCGTGGACGACAACGGGTTCGGCCAGAAGGTGCGGGAGTGGAACCGCACCGAGCTGGTCGAACGTTGGCGCGAACGCTGGGCCGATCACGTCAACGAGCGTCTTGCCGAACTCGACATCGACGCGCGGATCGACCACCGCAGCCTTGAGGCGCAGGGCATCGGTCTTGAGCCGCAGACCAAGATCGGCGCACCGGCGCAGCGCATCGAGGCTACCGGGATCGAGGCCGACCGCGCCGAGGATCACCGGCGCATCGCCCGCGAGAACGGCGCGCGCATCATCCAGAACCCGAACATCGCCCTGGACGCGATCACCCAGCAGCAATCGACCTTTACACGGCGCGACATGGCGATGTTCGCGCACCGGCACAGCGATGGCATCGACCAGTTCAACGAGGTCATGGGCGCGATGCGCGGCGCGCCCGATCTTGTCGAACTCGGCAAGGACGATGTTGGGCAGGACCGCTTCACCAGCCGCGGCATGATCGAGGCCGAACAGCGCCTGCATCGCGCCACCGCGATGATGGCCGAGCGCGAACGCCATGAGGTGAATGACAGGGGCCGAGAAGCCGCGTTGGCGCGCGCGGCGGATCGCGGGCTGACCCTTTCCGGCGAGCAGACCGAGGCGCTGGCGCATGTCACGGACGGGCGCGACCTTGGGATTGTCGTCGGCTATGCCGGGACGGGGAAGAGCGCGATGCTGGGTGTGGCGCGCGAAGCCTGGGAAGCGGCGGGCTATGAGGTTCGCGGCGCGGCGCTCTCCGGCATCGCCGCCGAGAGTCTGGAAGGCGGATCGGGCATCGCCTCGCGCACCATCGCCAGCCTGGAGCATCGCTGGTCGCAGGGCCGCGACATGCTCACCAGCCGCGACGTGCTTGTCATCGACGAGGCCGGGATGGTCGGCACGCGGCAGTTGGAGCGCGTGCTGTCCCATGCCGCCGAGGCCGGCGCGAAGGTGGTGCTGGTCGGCGATCCGGAACAGCTTCAATCCATCGAGGCGGGCGCGGCGTTCCGCTCGATCCACGAACGCCACGGCGGCGCGGAGATCAGCGAGGTTCGCCGCCAGCATGAGGACTGGCAGCGTGAGGCGACCCGCGACCTCGCCAGCGGCCGGACGGGCGAAGCCCTGAACGCCTACCGCGCCCGCGACATGGTGCATGAGGCTGGAACGCGGGAAGAAGCGCGGCGTGACCTGATCGACCGCTGGGACCGTGACCGGCAGGCCAGCCCAGACGCAACCCGTATCATCCTCACCCACACCAATGCTGACGTGCGGGAATTGAACGAGGCGGCCCGCGAACGGGTGCGCGATGCAGGCGAGCTTGGCGCGGATGTGCATATCGCCGCCGAACGCGGCGTGCGGAATTTCGCCACCGGCGACCGCATTATGTTCCTGCAAAACGAGCGCAGCCTTGGCGTGAAGAACGGCACGCTCGGCACCATTGAGCAGGTCAGCGGGCAGAGCATGACCGTCCGCGCCGACGATGGGCGCAATGTCACGTTCGACCTGAAGGGCTACAACAAGATCGACCACGGCTATGCCGCCACGATCCACAAGGCGCAGGGCATGACCGTGGACCGCGCCCATGTGCTGGCGACGCCCGGCATGGACCGCCATGGCAGCTATGTCGCCCTGTCAAGACACCGCGACGGCATGGACCTGCATTACGGCCACGACGACTTCGCCAGCCGGGACCGGCTTATCAACACCCTGTCGCGCGACCGCGCCAAGGACATGGCAGCGGATTACCAGCGGATCGACCCGGCCCAGGATTACGCCGAGCGGCGCGGCATCACCTTCCGCGAGCACGTCGAGCGTGTTGTGGAGATCGCCCGCCGAGTTCCCGAGAAGGTGCGCGGCATCTTCGACGACTTGCGCCTGCCCGCCGCAGACGGACAGGGGCCGGAAAGGAAGGTGGAGGAAGACCCGGAGGCGGCGTTACGCCGGGCGCGTGGGCGGGCGCTCGTCCGTCATGCCCGCGCCGTCGATGCGATCTTCGCGGCGCAGGATCAGGGCGGCGAGGCCAGACCTGATCAGGTCAGGGAATTGCAGGAGGCGCGCCAGCGGTTCGAGGAGGTGCGCCCCCACGGCTCGCATGACGCCGAAGCGGCCTACAAGAAAAACCCGCAGCTTGCGGCGGAGGCGGCGTCAGGTGACGCCCGGCGCGCGATCCACGCCCTGCAACTGGAAACCGAGTTGCGCACCGATCCCGGCCTGCGAGCCGACCGTTTCGTGGAGCGCTGGCAGAAACTCCACCGGGCCAGCGACCAACGCTATGCGGCGGGCGACTATGCAGGTCACAGGGCGGCGCGGGCGGCGATGGGGAACATGGCGCAGAGCCTCGAACGCGACCCGCAGATGGAATCCCTGCTCGCCAACCGCAAACGCGAACTCGGCATCTCATTCGATTCGGGAATGGGCGTCGCCCGTGACCTCACCCTCACGTTCGGGCTTGGCCGGGGCCGGGGTCTCGGGCTGTAAACCGTCCTATTTACCGCCCCCTCTGCGCCACGGCCCTACGACGGCTAAATCCCTATTGCACAACAATAAACCCTTGCCTTTGCCTCTCCTGGCAGTCCCACGAAAAGCCAGCAGGAGGCAGCCCAGCCATGCGCCAGCCAGATCGTATCATCCGCATGAACACCGTCCGCGACCGCACCGGCCTGTCCCGGTCCACCATCTACCGCAAGATCGCCGAGGGTACGTTCCCGCCCCAGATCAAGATCAGCATCAACGGCGCGGGCTGGCGGGAATCCGACATCGACCGTTGGGTCGCCAACCCCGTGGCGTGGCGGCCCGGAAGCGGGCGCGGCCGCGATGGCGTCTGATCGCGGAGCGCGCTCCCGCGCCCGGCGCGTCAGGCCGCCCACAGCGTCGGAGCAGCTTGAGGCGCTGCTGGGATACCATGTTCCCATGGGCCGACCGCCCAAACACGACCTGTCCATCTGGACCGTCACCGACGATTGGCCGCGCCCCGTTCCGGTCACAGAGGCTGAGATCGAGGTGTTCGAGCAATGGTTCGGCGACCTGTTCGATGAACTATTCTGTTCCGGCGGCTGATGCTTCAGGCGTCGAAATCGACGTTGAAATCTGCCCTCCGACAGACTACTTGTAGTCACAAGTGTCTACATATGTGAGGGCGCAACATGCTGACCATCAACCTCAGAGACGCCAAGGCTGGATTTTCGAGCCTGGTCGATGAAGCCGTCAAAGGAGAAATCGTGACCATCACCCGTCATGGCAAACCCGTTGCGGCCCTGGTCTCGGTTGAGGCGGCGGAGATCGCGCGCAAAGCGCTCGAACGTAAACGGGCGGGCCTTGTCAGTTATCTCAGGACGTTCCCAGGCGGAGAGTTCCCGCGCAACCGCAAACCATCGCGGGATGTCGAGCTTTGAGCGGCTTCCTTCTCGACACCAACGTCGTCTCCATGCTCGCGCCGTCGAAGGCGGAAGCATCCACTGACTTCCTCACCTGGCTGGACCGTATGGACGCCGATGGTCGGCTATTTCTGTCGGTCGTTTCTATCCACGAGATCGAGAAGGGAATCGCGCTCCTCGACCACAAGGGGGCGACGACGAAAGCCGCGAGCCTGCAAGCATGGCTCAGTGGTCTCGTCTCCACATACGATGACAAGATCATTGGCTTCGACGCGCAGGCCGCCGCAATCGGCGGGCGGCTGGAGGCGAAGGCGCTTGCGGCCGGTCACGACCCCGGAATGGCCGATGCCGTGATTGCCGGTATCGCCGCAGCGCATGAACTCGTCATCGTCACCCGAAACACGAAGCATTTCCTTCCGTTCGGCGTCGCCGTGTTGTCGCCTGACGAGGCGGCTGCACAAGGAGGCCCGGCATGACCGCTTCCACAATCCCTCTGCGTGCCGCCCTTTATCTTCGGGTTTCGACGGCGCGGCAGGCCGAGCATGACGTTTCCATCCCCGACCAGAAGCGGCAGGGCGAAGCCTACTGCGCCTCACGCGGCTATCAGCTTGTCGAAACCTATGTGGAGCCAGGCGCATCCGCCACCAACGACCGCCGCCCCGAGTTCCAGCGCATGATCGAGGCGGGGACCAGCAAGCCCGCGCCATTCGATGTCGTCGTAGTCCATTCGTTCAGCCGCTTCTTCCGCGATCACTTCGAACTGGAGTTCTATGTCCGCAAGCTGGCGAAGAACGGCGTCAAGCTGGTTTCGATCACTCAGGAAATGGGGGACGACCCCATGCACGTCATGATGCGCCAGATCATGGCTTTGTTCGATGAATACCAGTCGAAGGAAAACGCCAAGCACGTCATGCGCGCCTTAAAGGAGAACGCCCGGCAAGGCTTCTGGAACGGCGCGCTCCCACCTATCGGCTACCGGGTTGTCGCCGCCGAGCAGCGCGGGGCCAAGGTCAAGAAGAAGCTCGAAATCGATCCGCTGCACGCCGACACGGTACGGCTGATCTATCGGCTTGCGCTGGAAGGTGACGGCACCACCGGCCAGATGGGCGTCAAGAACATCGTCTCCTATCTCAACAGCCGCCGCATCTTCACCCGCGACGGCGGGCGCTGGGGCATCGGTCAGGTTCACCGCATCCTGACCCGTCGCACCTATATGGGCGAGCATGAGTTCAACAAGCGCAGCAAGACCAAGGAACTGAAACCCGTCAGCGAGATCGTCACGGTTCCGGTGCCGCCGATCATCGACCGCGAGACGTTCGACACCGTGCAGGCGCTCTTGAAGGCCCGCAACCCCAAGCTCATCCCTTCCGCCGTTATCAGCGGCCCGACCATGCTCACCGGCCTGATCCACTGCGCCAAGTGCGGCGGCGCCATGACCATCCGCACCGGCAAGGGCGGGCGTTATCGTTACTATGCCTGCTCCATGAAGGCGCGGCAGGGACCGACCGCCTGCGAGGGCATGGCTGTGCCGATGGACAAGCTGGACAATCTTGTCGCCGATCACCTTGAAAGCCAGCTTCTCCAGCCCGAGCGGTTGGAAGCCATCCTCGCCAGTGTTCTCGACCGCAGGCAGGAGCAATCCCAGCGCCGCCGCGAGCACATCGCCGAACTGAACAAGCGTGCTACCGAATCGGAACTGCGCCTGAAACGCCTCTACGATGCCATTGAGGCGGGCGTGGCCGACATCGACGATCCGGCGCTCAAGGACCGCATCGACGGCCTCAAGGCCATCCGCGATCAGGCCAAGGCCGACGCCGAGCGCGCCCAGGCCATGCTCGACAGCTCCGGCTCCAAGGCCGTCACCCCGCAAATGGTCCGCACCTTCGCCAAGACAGCCCGCCAGCGCATCCGCCTCGAAGGCGGCGGCTACCGCCGCGACCACCTGCGCGCGCTAGCCCAGCGTGTCGAGGTCGCGGACGGCGAGGTTCGGATCATGGGATCGAAGACCCAGCTGCTTCAGGCGCTGGTGTCGGGCGGCGGCGTAAGCGCAGTGCCCACTCAGGGACTGAAGTGGCGGAGACGGAGGGATTCGAACCCTCGAGACCCTTTTAGGGGTCTGCTCATTTAGCAAACGAGTGCCTTCAGCCTCTCGGCCACGTCTCCATTCCCCCTCCTATGCCGAACCGGAGGCGGCTTTGCAAGGTCGCGCGCAGATTTCCGGCAAGGACAATGGGGACGACGACGCCGGCCGGCCCGTCGGAAGCCCGCGCGAGCGCCCGCGCCGCGCCTGCCGCCCGCACCCGGGGCAATGGCCGCCTAGCTGCCGGCGTAGGACTTTTCCTCGACGATGGCGGAGCCCACGGCGAGGTTGATGTCCTTCTTCAGCGCCGCGCGCCGGTCGTTGGTGACATAGACCGCCCGCGCCAGCTCGATGAAGCGGGCGTCGAACCGCTTTTCCGCCTCCAGTTCCCGGATCTCGTCCTCCACCTGCCACAGCGTCTCGTTCACCACCTTCAGGTCGGCGGCGAGGGTCGTGAGGGCATCCAGCCCGTGGCGGTCGCGCAGCGCGTTCAGCGCGTCCAGCTCGGTGATCACGTTGGCGCGCTTGGCCGGGTCGGTGATGCGCTCGGCCTTGATCTCCAGGATGGTGATCTTGTCGATCAGCTCCCCCGCCGCGATGGGCGCGAGGATCTGGAGCACCTCGGGCGAGGAGTCGGGTGCGCTCATGACTGGTCATCCCCCGATGGGGCGGAGCGGGCCGCCATGCGGCGGCGGACCATTTCCGCGATGGTCTGGAACACCCCGTCCCAATCGCCCGGCCGCGCCTGACGCACCAGGGAGAGGGAGGGATAGAAGATGCTGTCGGTGCCCTCGCGGCCCCAGCGCCAGTCGGGCACGGCCCGCAGCGCCACGATGCCGGGCCGCGCGAGCGCGCCGGTGAGATGGGCCATGGAGGTGTCGGTCGTCACCACCAGGTCCAGGTGCTGGAGGAGCGCCGCCGTGTCGAGGAAGGCACCGTCGGCGTCGAAATCCTCGTCCAGCCGCAGGATGCGCGCGCGGAACGGCACGCCGTCCACCTGCTCGGCGCCCGCATTGCGCTGGATGGCCACCAGCTTCACGCCTTCGATGGCCGCCAGCGGCGCGAAGGCTTCCAGCGGGGCGGAGCGGCCCACGTCCAGGTCGCGGCGGGTGGAGCCCTGCCAGGTGATGCCGATGATGAACTCGTCGCCCTCGCGCACATGGCGCCACTGGTTGGCGCGCTCCGGCTCGGCGGCGAGATAGGGCGAGAGCGGCCACAGGGCCGGGTCCGCCTCCAGCAGCAGCGGCAGGCTGCCCAGGGGCACCCAGCGCAGACCGGGATCGGCAAGATCGAGGCCGGAGAGGTCGGACACCACCTCCACCTCGGGATGGAGCGAGCGGAACAGGGGAACGAGCGGCGCGCTCACCTGGAAGCGGACGGGATAGCCCCGCCCGGCGAGGCGCGGCACGAGGCGCGCGAACTGGATGGCGTCGCCGAAGCCCTGCTCGCCCAGCACCAGCAGCGCGCTCGGCGTCTCGGTGCCGTCCCAGCGGATGAACGGCAAGGGCTTGTAGGTGGGCGGCACGATGCGTGCGCGCGCCTCATAGCCCTTCCACCCCTTGGGCCAGCGGCCGAGCGCCAAATCGTCCATGGCCACGTGGAATTGCGCGTCGGGATGGTCGGGGCCGTTGCGCAGCGCCCGGTCCAGGGTGGGGCGGATCTCGCCCACGCGGCCGAGATCGCCGAGGATATAGCCGCGCGCGACCCCCGCCTCCACGAGGCGCGGGGCGATGGCGAGCGCGGCGTCCACGTCGGCCAGCGCGCCCTTGGCGTCCCCGGCGGCGCGGCGGGCCTCGGCGCGCTCGAACAGGGCCGTGGCGCGGCGCGGGTCCAGCTTGAGGGCGGCATCGCACTGGGCGATGGCGTCGTCGAGGCGCTCCAGGCGGCGCAGCACCTGCGCCAGCAGCACGCGCAGGTCCGCCCGCACGGGGGCGGCGTCCACCGCCTGCCCGAGCACGGCGGCGGCGCCCTCATAATCCAGTGTCACCAGCCGCGCCTGGCCGAGAAGGGCGAGCGCGTCCACCTGCCCCGGCGCGATGGCGAGGGCCTGCTCGGCGGCGGCGGCCGCGCCAGCGGCGTCGCCCGCCTCCAGCAGGAGCCCGCCCTTGTTCACGAGGTGCAGCGGCATCCAGGGCTGGAGGGCGATGAGCCGGTCGAAATCCGCCAGCGCCTCGGCGTGCAGCTTCAGGTGCGACAGGGCCACCGCGCGGTTGGCGAGGGCCTCGATGGCGCGCGGATCCAGCTCCAGCGCGCGGGTATAGCGGGCGGCGGCGTCCTTGAAGCGGCCGAGGGCCGAGAGGGCGTTGCCGGCCTGGAACTGCGCCTCGGCAAAGCCGGGCGCACGCTGGATCACCTTCTCGAACTGGCCGAGCGCCTTGTCCGCCTGCCCCGCCGAGAGCAGGCTGGCGCCCAGCAGCAGCAGCGCATGGGGATCGCTGGGGGTGAGCTGGGCGAGCGCGCGGGCGCTCTGCGCCGCCTCCTTGGCGCGGCCCGCCTGGAGCAGCGCCATGGCCAGCATGCGCTGGGTGTCCGGCACGTTGGGCGCCAGCGCGACGGCACGCCGGAAGCCCTCGATGGCGGGATCGAGCTGGCCCGCGCGCAGGAGAGCAGCGGCCTCTGCCAGGAGGGGGCGCGGATCAGCCGACATGGAAACCTTCATCATCAGAGAAAAACACGCCCGCCGGCACCGCGGCGGGCAGCCGAAACGCAGTGGCTAGGCTCAGGGGCGGGCCCGCTGGCCGAACAGGATGGCCTGGGCCTCCTTGTCCTTGGCAAGCTCCAGCTTCTGGCGCTCGTCCGAGCTGACCGAAAGGCCGCGCTGGACGGCGGGGCGGGCCAGCATGGTGTCGAGCCAGCGCTTGAAATGCGGGAATTCCTCGATCTTCTGGCCCTGGCGCTCCCAGGACTTCGCCCAGCCGATGCAGGCGATGTCGGCGATGGAATAGTCCCCTGCCAGGAACTCGCGGTCCGCGAGGCGCTTGTTCATCACCCCGTAGAGGCGATGCACCTCATTGGTGTAGCGCTCGATGGCATAGGGGATCTTCTCGGGCGCATAGATGCGGAAGTGATGCGCCTGCCCGGCCATGGGGCCGAGGCCGCTCATCTGCCAGAACAGCCACTCGTCCACCTCCACCCGGCCGCGCTCGTCGGTAGGATAGAATTTCCCGGTCTTGCGGCCGAGATACTGGAGGATGGCGCCGGATTCGAACACCGAGAGGGGCGCGCCGCCGGGGCCGTCGGGGTCCACGATGGCGGGCATCTTGTTGTTGGGCGAGATGGCCAGGAAGTCCGGCTTGAACTGGTCGCCCTTGCCGATGTTCACCAGCCGGAGCGTATAGGGCAGCCCGCATTCCTCCAGCATGATGGTGATCTTCCATCCGTTGGGGGTCGGCCAGTAATGAAGCTCGATCGGCTGCTGGTCTTCGGCCATATGCCTCTCTCCGGTTCCAGCCGGTCCGCGCCGGCGAAGGGCGTTACTGGTATTCCCGCCGCCTGCAGACGGCAAGTCGGTTCCGCCTGCGGTCGCTTTCGCGGTGCCGCGCACGCGAGACGGGAATTTTTTTCCACGTATCAGACGAAAGTCTATTGCCCTATGGGCATGACGTATCGTCTTCTCTCTGGGTCAGCGGGTGGTGCGCCAACACCATCGAGCCCTTCAAAAGACTGGGCCGGCCCGCACGGGAGGAAACCATATGTCCAGCTCGCACGAGGGTGCGCGCCCGAACCGGCGCGCCTTCATGAAGACTGCGGCGATTGCCGCCGGCGCCACCGCCATCGCCGCCCCGGCGGTGCATGCCCAGGCGCCCATCAAGCTGAAATTCCAGTCCACCTGGCCCAACAAGGACATCTTCCACGAGTTCGCCGGCGACTTCGTGCGCTACGTCAACACCATGGCGGGCGGGCGCGTGGAGCTGGAGCTGCTCGCGGCCGGCGCGGTGGTGCCCGCCTTCCAGGTGCTGGACGCGGTGTCCTCCGGCATCATCGACGGCGGCCACGGCGTCTCCGCCTATTGGTACGGGAAGAACAAGGCCTTCTCCCTGTTCGGCACCGCCCCCGCCTTCGGCTGGGACGCGGACGAGCTGCTCGGCTGGATCCGCTATGGCGGCGGCCAGCAGCTTTATGACGAGCTGACCCAGCAGATCCTGAAGCTCAACGTGGTGGGCATGCTCACCGGCCCCATGCCGTCCCAGCCGCTCGGCTGGTTCAAGGCGGAGATCACCAGCCCCGACCAGTTGAAGGGCATGAAGTACCGCACCGTGGGCCTCGGCGCGGACCTGTTCAAGGAGATGGGCGTCGCCGTGACCATCGTCCCCGGCGGCGAGATCGTGCCCGCCATGGACCGCGGCCTGCTTGAAGGCGCCGAGTTCAACAACCCCTCCTCCGACCTGGTGCTGGGCTTCCCGGACGTGTCGAAGGTCTACATGGTCCAGAGCTACCACCAGGCGCTGGAATGCTTCGAGGTCCTGTTCAACAAGGCCAAGTTCGAGGGGCTGCCGAAGGATGTGCAGGCCATCATCAAGGGCGCGGCGGACGCCGCCTCCTCCGACATGATGTGGAAGGCGCAGGACCGCTATTCCAAGGACCTGGAAGTCATCCGCTCGCGCGGCGTGAAGGTGGTGCAGACGCCCAAGCCCGTGCTCGAGGCCCAGCTCAAGGCCTGGGACAAGGTGATCGCCAACCTGTCCGCCGATCCCTTCTTCAAGAAGGTCATCGACAGCCAGATGGCCTGGGCCAAGCGCGTGGTGGGCTTCCGCCTGGAATACGAGCCCGACAGCGCCTTCGCCTACAACCACTTCTTCAAGAAGGCCTGAGCGGGCCGACCGCCCCTCCCCTTCCTCGACCATGGCCGGGCCCGTCCCGGCCATGTGCGTCAGGAGGCCACTGACCCAAGGTCATGAGGCGTCCGCGACGCCTTCACCCCATGGGACGCCATCCAACGGCAGGTCGCGCCGCGAGGCGCGGCCAAGTCAGGCAAATTCTAAGCACGGCACATCCGAAGCACAGCAAGAGGCGGCGACGCCCGGCCTTCCCGCCGGGTCCACGCAGCCCGGGGGCGAACGCCCCGTCCTTCCGCCACGCACCGTCCAGAGGTTGGGATGCAAAGCTTCCTTCTCGCCATCGACCGGCTGAACACCTTCATCGGCAAGCTGTTCGCCTGGGTCATCGTGATCCTCACCGTCGCCATCTGCTACGAGGTGTTCTGCCGCTACGCGCTGAGGTCCCCCACCTCCTGGGCCTATGACGTGTCCTACATCCTGTACGGCACGCTGTTCATGATGGCGGGCGCCTACACGCTCTCGCGCAACGGCCATGTGCGCGGCGACTTCCTCTATCGCAACTGGCCGCCCAAGCGGCAGGCCACCGTCGACCTGGTGCTCTACTTCCTGTTCTTCTTCCCCGGGATCCTGGCGCTCATCTATTCGGGCTGGGGCTATTTCCGGCTCTCCTGGATGCTCAACGAGCATTCCTCCTTCTCTCCCGACGGACCCATGATCTGGCCCTTCAAGGGGCTCATTCCGATCACCGGCGTGCTCATGTTCCTCCAGGGCGTTGTGGAGGTGATCCGCTGCATCATCTGCATCCGCACCGGGAACTGGCCGGACCGGCTCCATGACGTGGAGGAGATGGAGAAACTCATCCTGGAAGAGGCGGCCAACAAGGCCGACGCCGAGGCCATCGGCCGGGGGGCGCTGTGATGTTCTTCTTGTCGGATCCCGCCCTCGGCATCCTGATGCTGGTGCTGTTCCTCGTCTTCCTCATGCTGGGCTTTCCCATCGCCTTCACGCTCATGGCGCTGGGGGTGGGCTTCGGCTACATCACGCGCGGCGACACGGTGTTCCAATTGTTCGTCCAGCGCACCTACAGCGTGATGGCGAACGACGTGCTCATCTCCATCCCGCTGTTCCTGTTCATGGGCTATGTGGTGGAGCGGGCGAACATCCTCGACCGGCTGTTCCGCGCCATCCAGCTCGCCGCCGGATGGGTGCCGGGCTCGCTGGCGGTGGCCACCCTCATCACCTGCGCCATGTTCGCCACCGCCACGGGCATCGTGGGCGCGGTGGTGACGCTCATGGGGCTGCTCGCCTTCCCCGCCATGCTGCGGGCGGGCTACGACACCAAGATCGCGGCGGGCGTGGTCTGCGCGGGTGGCTGCCTCGGCATCCTGATCCCGCCCAGCGTCATGCTCATCCTCTACGGCGCGACCGCGGGCGTCTCGGTCGTGAAGCTCTACGCCGCCGCTTTCATCCCCGGCCTCATGCTCACCGGCCTCTACATCGCCTATGTGGTGGTGCGGGCGATGCTGAACCCCAAGCTCGCGCCCAAGCTGCCGCCGGAGCAGCGCTCGGCATCGCTGGGGCAAATCGTGGTGGCCCTCGCCACCTCCTTCTTCCCCCTGGCGGTGCTCATCGTGGGCGTGCTGGGCGCCATCGTGTTCGGCCTCGCCACCCCCTCGGAGGCGGCGGCGGTGGGCGCGGCGGGCGCCATCATCCTGGCGGTCCTCTACCGCTCCTTCTCCATCGACAAGCTGAAGGAGAGCGTGTTCCTCACGGCCCGCGCCTCCGCCATGGTCTGCTGGCTGTTCGTCGGCTCCGCCGTGTTCTCGGCGGTGTTCGCGCTGCTGGGCGGGCAGCAGGTGGTGGAGAATTTCGTGCTCTCCCTCAACCTCAACTCGGTGGGCTTCCTCATGCTCACCCAGGCGATCATCTTCGTGCTGGGCTGGCCGCTGGAATGGACGGAGATCATCGTCATCTTCCTGCCCATCTTCCTGCCGCTGCTGGATAATTTCGGCGTCGATCCGATCTTCTTCGGCGTGCTGGTGGCGCTGAACCTCCAGACCTCCTTCCTCTCGCCCCCCGTGGCCATGGCGCCCTTCTACCTGAAGGGCGTGGCGCCCAAGCACGTCTCCATCGACGAGATCTTTTCCGGCGTCATGCCCTTCCTTGCCATCGTCATCATTGCGATGATCCTGCTCTACGTGTTCCCGGACATCGCGCTCTGGCTCCCGCGGGCGCTCTACGGATAAGGCGGCATGGCGACAGACAAGACGGCGGCGCTGTTCACCGTCGGCTATGAGCAGACCACAACCGGCGCGTTCCAGGACACCCTGGGCCGCGCCGGGGTGGACCTTCTGGTGGACGTGCGCGCGGTGGCGGCCTCGCGCCGCCCCGGCTTCTCGAAGACCGCGCTCGCGGCGGGCATCGCGGACAGGGGCATCGGCTATGTCCATCTGCGCGCCCTGGGCACCCCCAAGGAGGGCCGCCTCGCCGCCCGCTCGGGCGACCACGCGGCGCTGATGCGCATCTATGAGGCGCATCTCGACACCCCGCCGGCGCGCGCAGCGCTCGAGGAACTGGCGGACCTCGCCAAGGGCCGCCGCCTCTGCCTCATGTGCTACGAGCGGCACGTGGAGGGTTGCCACCGCCTGCGCCTCGCGCAGTTCCTGTGCGAGCGCACGGGCCTGCCCGTGGACCATCTGGTGCCCGACCCGTTCTGACCGGGATCGGCGCCCGCCTCAGCCGGCGGCGCGCACCATGGCGCGGGCCTCGGCGAGCGCCTCCGGCGTGTCCACGTCGAGCGTCGGGCCCGCGCCGCTGGCCTCCACCTCCACCACCGCCTCGGGATAGGTCGCGAGCACGGCGCGCGCGCCCATGTCGCCCTCCAGGGCCGCGAGTTCAGGGAAGAAGCGCCGCGACCACAGGACCGGGTTGCCGCGCCGCCCGTCCACCACGGGCACCGCCACGAGGCGCCCCTCGGCGGGCGCGAAGGCGGCCATCAGCCGCTTCACCAGCGAGGAATCCACCAGCGGCATGTCGCCCAGCATCACCATGGCCCCCTGGCAGTCCGGCGGCACCGCGCGGATGCCCACGCCCAGCGAGGTGGCGAGGCCCCGCGCATAGTCGGGATTGTCCACGAACGTCACCTTCAGGCCGTCGAGCGCCACCCGCACCTTGTCGCCCTGGTGCCCCGTCACCACCAGAACCGGATGCGCCCCGGCGGCGAGCGCCGCCTCCGCCACACGCCGCACCACGGCCCGGCCGCCCACGGGCTCCGTCAGCTTGTTGGCGCCGCCCATGCGCGTGCCGCGTCCCGCCGCCAGGATGATGGCGGCGATGGGCGCAAGCGGCGTTTCCGGCGCCGCCTCGCGCGGCTGGGGACGCGTGACGATCTCCGGCACGAGCCCGCCCACGCCCATGCGGGCGATGTCGTCCGAGCGCAGCGGCAGGTCCGCCAGAAGGCGCGCCAGCACGCGGTCGAAGCCATTCTCCTTGGGGCTGCGGGCGCAGCCGGGGGCGCCGATGACCGGCCGGTCGCCGAGCCGCCCCAGCATGAGCAGATTCCCCGGGTCCACCGGCATGCCGAGCCGCTCGATCTGCCCCCCGGCGCGCTCCAGCGCCTGCGGGACCACGTCGTTGCGATCGGAAATGGCCGAAGCACCGAAAATGATGATGGTGTCCGCGCCGCGCGCCGCCACCGCCTCGATGGCCGGCTGCAGGGCGGCCGGGTCGTGCGCCACCCGGCAATCCTCCACGATGGCCGCCCCGAAGCGGGCGAGCCGCTCGCGCGTCACCCGCAGGGTCTTCTCCACCACCTTGTCCAGCACCCCCGGCAGGAGGGTGGACACGAGCGCCACGCGGGAGCGGCGGAACGGCGCCACCCGCACCACGGGCCGCGCGCGGCGCAGCGCCGTTTCGAGCACCATCTCGGGGACCGCGAAGGGAATGATCTTCACCGTGGCGACGAGGTCTCCCTCGGCCACCGGGCAATAGGGCGCGAGAGTCGCCAGCGTCAGGCTTTCGTCCACGAGGTTGAAGGCATCCACCATGGCGGGGTCGAATTCCACCACCCCGCTCGCCGCCGCATGCAGGTTGCAGCGGCCGGTGAAGGCCGTGGCCGTCGTCACCCCGGCGCCGGTGCACGCCTCCGCGATACGCCGCGCCGCGGCGTCCTCGTCGAGGTCTCCCGCATCGAGGCGGGCCACCACCACCTCGTGGACGCCCGCCTGCCGCAGGGCCGCGACGTCGGCGAGGGTGATCCGGCTGCCCTTGCGCAGCACGAAGTCCCCCACCTTCACCGCATGCGCGGCGACGGCGCCCACCGCATCCGCGATGGCCGTGCTGCCGAACCTCACGCCGCCGCCTCGGCCGGCTTGGCGTCCTTCCGGCGCAGCGCGCCGATCACCTGGGCGAGGATGGAGACCGCGATCTCCCCGGGGCTGACCGCGCCGATATCGAGGCCGATGGGCGCGTGGATGCGGCAGGTCTCCTCCGCCGAGAGCCCGGCCGCGTGCAGCCGCTCCAGCCGCTTGGCATGGGTGCGCCGCGAGCCCAGCGCGCCCACATAGAAGCAGCCCGCGCGCAGGCCCGCGCTCAAAGCGGGCTCGTCGATCTTCGGGTCGTGGGTGAGCGCGATGAGCGCGGTGAAGGCGTCGAGGCCCAGCTCCGGCAGGGCCTCGTCCGGCCAGCGGGCGATCACCGGCACGTCGGGAAAGCGTTCCGGCGTGGCGAAGGCGGTGCGCGGATCGATCACCACCATGTCGAAGCCCGCCAGCCGCGCCATGGGCGCGAGGGCCTGGGAGATGTGCACGGCGCCGATCACCAGGAGGCGCGGCGGCGGCACTTCCACCGTGAGGAAGAGGCGTCCGGCGCCCTCCCCCACCATGCCGCTCTTGCCGGTGCGGAACGCCTCGCGCAGCACCCCCGCCAGCGGGTCCACGGCAAGGGTGGCCGGGGTCACGAGGCGCTGCGCGCCGGTTTCCAGCTCGGTGACGAGGAGGGCGGGGCGGCGCGCGGCGCGCTCGGCCAGGAGTTTCTCAAGAAGATCGCGCCGCATGGCCTACTCCACCCGCTCCACATAGACCCGGATGGCGCCCCCGCACGACAGGCCGACGCGCCACGCGGTCTCGTCCGCCACGCCGAATTCCAGCACGCGGGGACGGCCCGAGGCGATCACGTCCGCCGCCTCGCTCACCACCTCGCCCTCCACGCAGCCGCCGGAGACCGAGCCGAGGAAATTTCCCGCCTCGTCGATCACCAGATGGCTGCCCACGGGGCGCGGGGCGGAGCCCCAGGTCTCCAGGACCGTGGCGAGCGCCACCGCCCGCCCTTCGCGGCGCCAGCGCAGCGCCGCTCCCAACACGTCGTCCTCGGTGGTCTGCATGGGCCTTCTCCCCGGTCCTTCCCCGCATTTGGGTCTGCCGGCGTCTCCCCCTATATAGGGCGCGCCGGATCGGGTGCTGCTCCCCTGTCCCATTCTTTTCCTCGGAAAGGCCCATGTCCACCACCGCCGCCTCGCGCATCGCCATCGTGGGTGCCCCCGCTTCGGGCGGCGCCACCTTGCGCACGGCCGACGACCTCGTCGCCGCCGGGCTGCTGGCCCCGCAGGCGCGGGACGGCGCGGCGGAGGTGGGCGCGCGCTACGCCATCGCGGTCACGCCCACCCTCGCCGCCCGCATGGCGCCGGGCGACGCGCTGGCGCGCCAGTTCGTGCCGGATGCCGCCGAACTGGTGCGCGCGCCCGGCGAGAGCGACGACCCCATCGGCGACGACGCCCATTCCCCCGTGCCCGGCATCGTCCACCGCTACCCGGACCGGGTGCTCCTGAAGCTCGTGGGGGTGTGCGCCGTCTATTGCCGCTTCTGCTTCCGCCGGGAGATGGTGGGCCCGGGCGCGGAGGCATCGCTGTCGCCGGAGGCACTGGACCGGGCGCTGGCCTATGTGGCGGCGCATCCGGACGTCTGGGAGGTGATCCTCACCGGCGGCGATCCGCTCATGGTGTCGCCGCGCCGCATGGCGGACGTGCTGGGGCGGCTCGCCGCCATCCCCCATGTGAAGATCGCCCGCTTCCACACCCGCATTCCCATCGCCGCGCCGGAGCGGGTGACGGGAGACCTCGTGGCCGCGCTGCGCCGTCCCGGCCTCACGTCCTACGTGGTCATCCACGCCAACCACGCGGACGAACTGGGGCCGCAAGCGCTGGCCGCCATCGACCGCCTCGTGGACGCGGGCATTCCCGTCCTCTCCCAGTCGGTCCTGCTGCGCGGCGTGAACGACGATGCGGCGACGCTGGCGGACCTGTTCCGGGCGCTCGTCGCAGCACGGGTGAAGCCCTATTACCTGCACCATCCCGACCTCGCCCCCGGCACCGGGCATTTCCGCCTCTCGGTGGAGGAGGGACAGGCGCTCATGCGCGCGCTGCGCGGGCGCCTCTCCGGCCTCGGCCTGCCCACCTATGTGCTCGACATTCCCGGCGGCCACGGCAAGGTGCCCCTCACCCCCGGCTATCTCGGCGCCGGCACCGTCACCGACCATTGCGGGGGCGTGCATGCCTATCCGCCGGAAGGATGACCGGCGGCCCGAAACCGATGATCACGGGCGCCCATGACAGGCCAGGGCCTCAGAACTTCAACGTGAAGCTGCCCTTGATCATGCTGCTGGTCTCGGTCTGCGCGATCTGCCCCGCATAGAAGACCGACAGGCTGGCAGCCGGCGTGAAGTTAATGTCGAGGCCGGCTTCCAGCAGAGCGGAATCGGCGGCGATGGGGACGCCGGAGACCGAGAACGGCACCGCGCCGGGGCCGAAGGCCATGAGCGCCTCCGGCGTCGTGTCGCCGAAGGCATGCTGCCAGCCGAGCGTTCCCCGGAAGCGGGTGTCCACGGTGCCGAGGCTGAGCGGCACGCTCATGCGCACGCCGAGCGTCGAATAGGTCACGCCCGCATCGGCGCCGGAAGATATCAGGGCGGCGGGGCCGCCGAGTTCCGCGGAATCGTCCAGGGTCACGTTCACGTAGGCGAGCCCCGCGAACGGCTCCACATCCATGCCGGCGAGGGCGATGCCATAGCCCAGTTCGCCGAACACCTGGCCGGTCCGGGCCGAGGTATCGGCGCTGAGCGAATCGGCAAATCCCGGAAAGATCACGCTGCGGCCCGCGCTCATGTCGGCCCAGCTATAGGCGCCGCCGAACCGCAGCCCGAGCGCCCCGAAGCTGGCGCCGCCATAGAGCGCCACATGGGTATTGTCGCTGGAGAAGGAGGAGGACCGCGCGTCCACCTGATAGCTGGAGGACGAATAGCCGGCGGCGAAACCCAGCCGCCAGTCGCCCGCCCCGGCCGAAAACGTCCTGTCATAGCCGACGATGACGCCGGCGACGTCGCCGGAGAGGGTCGCCGCGTTGCCATTTCCGTCGATCCGCCCCCAGGCGCCAAAGCCCTGGGCCCAGAAGGCATTGGGCGTGCCGGGCACGTCCACCACGCCGCTGCCGGCGGTGCCGGCGACGGGCGCGGCATAGGCCAGCGGGGCGGCGCGCGCGGGCCTATGCACGGGGGTCCCTGCGCGGTCCAGGAGGGCGCGGCGCAGGATCAGGCTCTCGCCCTGGAGCGCCGACAGTGCCGAGGGATAGACCTCGCCCGACACCGCATTGAACGCCTGCCGGGCGCCGGCGAAGCTGGACTGGGAGATCACGGTGTCGCCGAGCGCATTTCCGTCGGCAAGAGCGTCGAGGGCCGCGGCCGCGGACGACTGGTTCCGCGTGACCGCCGCGCTTTGCAGCGGCACGCCGTTGCGCAGGACTTCCAGATAGACGGAGGTGGAATCATAGAGCAGCAGAAGGTCGAGGAACGGCATGCTCTCGATCGCGGAGCCGAACACGCCGGACAGGCCGTCCGTGGCGGTGAGGACGGTGTATCGCGCGCCGGGCGTATGGGCTCCCGGCTCCAGAGTGCCCGAGACCGTGGCGCCGCCCAGGGTGGCGACGCCGTTGACCACGATCTTGTCCGATCCACCGACGGGGCCGAGATCCGCCTCATAGGTTGAGCCCGGCGAGAAGGTCAGCCCCCCGTTCACGGTGAGCGTACCCGTGCCGGTCCCCGGCGCGATGGCGCCGCCGGCCGCGACGCCGGTGGTGCCGACCGTGCCCGTACCCTGGAGCGAGCCTCCCTGGAGCACGTTCACCGTGCCGCCGAGCGTCCCGCGCACGGACACATCCCCGGTCACGGACGACGTGCCGGTGAAGGCGGAATTGTCGCCGGTGAGGCTGACGAGGCCGTCGCCCGTGAACGCGATGGTTCCTGCGCCGCTGAGCGGGCCGGACGCGGTCGCCATGCCGGTGGCGAGGTCGAAATTGACGCTGCCGGACACCATGAGCGGATTGGCGACGGTGATCCCGCTCACGAAGCCGAGGGTGGTGCCGTCCCCCAGAGCGATGCTGCCCGTGCCGGCGGCGGTGGAGCTGCCGAGCACCAGGGTGCCCTGCGACAGGGTGGTGCCGCCGCTATAGCTGTTGTTGCCCGTGAGGATGAGGGTGCCGGCACCCGCCTTCACGAACCCGCCCGGCCCGGAAATGTCGTTGGAGAAGGTGGACACATAGCCCTGGGTGTCCAGCGTCACCACGCTGGTGAACATGCCGTAGCCGCGGACCGCCTTCGCGGCGTTCACCAGGCCCCAGCCATAGATTTCGTCCACCCCCGGCGCGCCGAGATCGGTGGCCGTGGTGAGAAGCGCCTGCTGGAGGTCGTGCGCGGTGAACCAGGGGAAGGCCTGCTTCACGAGGGCAGCGACGCCGCTCACGGCGGGTGCGGCCATGGAGGTCCCGCCTTCCACATTGTAGCCGGTGGGGTGCGCGGCATCGACCCGCCAGGTGGAATAGATGTCCACGCCCGGCGCGGCGAGGCACCACTCCTTGGCGATCCCGCATCGATCACTGAACGAGGCGATCACGTTGCTGGAATCCACCGCCACCACGGCGAGCCAATTGTCCTTCACCTCGGGCACGACAGCAGGCAAGGCGGCGAGAATGTCCGGGTTCGTCGTCTTGTCGTTTCCCGCCGCCACGACCATGAGCACCTTCGCCTCGGCCAGCTCGATGCTCCGCTGGAGGGTGAGAGGGTAATAGTGCTCAAGACCCTCACGGGTGATCGTTTCGGCATTGCAGCCTGTCCCCGGACCCGGGCCGAAGCAGCCGATCTTGTAGCTGGCGTTGATGATGGAAACACCCTGCCCGATGAGGAAAGGCCAGGCTTCGCTCACCCCCGCATCGTTATCGAGGAGATAAACACGGGCGGGCACGATCCAGGCATCGAACGCGACACCGTGCATGCCCTGTCCATCGCGCGCAGCGCCGACGATACCTGCGACGTGGGTTCCGTGGCCCTGGTTATCCCTCTCCATGCCGGGCAGCAGAGGGCCGCCTTCCGGCGGCGGCCCGACGGGAATCTCACCCAGGTCGAAATTGTCGTCGCCGTCATCAGGGGGAATGAAGACCGGCAGAGGAACGGCCCGATAGGAAAAATCAAATCCCGGCAGGACGCGGCCCGCAAACTCAGGTTGCGTGGTCCACAACCCGCTGTCCGCGACGCCGACCTTCACGCCGGCACCCGTATAGCCGAGCGCGTAGGCACCGGCGGCGTTGATCTGGGCCAGCGAGCCGGATCGGAAATATTCCGGCGTCTGCCATTGCGCGAGCGATTGGGCGGTGGCGGGAGGGACCAGACCGATAAGGACGGCCGCCACGGCAGCGGCCGACGCGGCCGCCTTCAGCCGATATGCAACGCCCGACATGACAATCCCCCGCAGAACAATACGGATCAATACCAACGCGCAACGCCTCAATCAATACTTTCGACGACTGAATGCACGAGGATAACATCCTCGTTACGCGCAATTTACGTTCCGCATTATTTCGCTTTCTTTCACTTCCGCAAAAGCCGGCCACCCTCCGGACCGGCACCCGACAAGGCCCTGACGAGGGCCTCCAGGCTCGACAGATCATGCACGGGGCGGAACTCGTCCACATGGGGCAGCAGGGCGCGGATGCCGCGCGCCTTCGGCTCGAACCCTGCATAGCGCAGCAGGGGATTGAGCCAGACGAGGCGGCGGCAGGAGCGGTGCAGCCGGTCGATCTCGGCCTCCAGCGTCGCGTCGGGGTCCCGCTCCAGGCCGTCCGTGATGAGCAGCACCACGGGATTCTGGCCCAGGACCCGGCGCGACCACAGCTTGTTGAAGGCATGGAGCGAGGCGCCGATGCGGGTGCCCCCGGCCCAGTCGCTCGCCGCCCCGGCCACCGCCGCCAGCGCCGCGTCGGGATCGCGCCTCTGGAGGGCGCGGGTCACGTTGGTGAGGCGCGTGCCGAACAGGAAGACATGCACCCGCCGGGTGCGCGACAGCGCGTGGAGGAAGTGCAGGATCGCCCGCGAATAGTCGGCCATGGAGCCGGATATATCCACCAGGGCCACCAGCGGCGGCGCCCGGCGGCGCGGCGCCTTGAAGCGGGGCGCCAGCATCTCGCCCCCCGCCGCCAACGCGGCGCGGGCGGTGGCGCGCAGATCGAAGCGCGGGCCGCGCGGCGCGGGCCGGAAGCGGCGCGTCGGCGCCTCGTCGTCGGGCAGGCGCAGGGCGGCAATGCGCTTCAGTGCCTCGCGCATCTCCTGCGCGCTCATCTGCGCGAAATCCCGGGTGCGCAGCACGTCGTCCGACGAGGCCGAGAGGCGCGCCTCCACCTCGACGCGCGGTGCCTCCGCCTCCCGCCGGGAGCCGATGCCCGCGAACATGGCCTCCTGCACCCGCCGCAGGGTGTCGCGTCCGCTCTCGCTCCGTCCGGGAGCGGACGGGGACAAAAGCGCCAGCAGCTTCTCCGTGGCGGCGCGGCGGCGCCAGAACAGGCGGAACGCCTGGTCGAAGACCTCATGGTCCTCGCGGCGGCGCACGAACACCGCATGGAGCGCCCAATAGGCATCCACGCGCGACGCGACGCCCGCCACCTCCAGCGCGCTCACGGCGTCCAGCACGTCGCCCGGCCCCACGCGCAGGCCCGCCGCGCGCAGCGCGCGGCCGAAAAAGGCGACATTGTCCGCAAGGCGCCCGTCCGCCATGCCCGCTCCCGTCCGTTGGACACGCAGGGTGGCGGGGCGCGGGCGCCGAGGCAAGGTCGGGCGAAAATGGCGCTTCCGTCAAAAAATGACAGCCGGATGACCCCCAGTGGCGCCTCGGTGCCGCTTCCCCCCTTTGCGTGCCCGCCCGGATATGCTGCTCTCGCCAAAAGGCTGCTGCGTCGCCTTCGACGGCGCGGCGGTCGCATCAGGTGGGGAAGATCAGGTGGGCGACAAGATTTCCAAGGCGCCGGACGCGGGCGCACCCGACGAGGCCGCGCCGCTCTATGCGGACGGGCATCCCTTTGACGAAGTGCGCTATCTCGAGGCCAAGATCATCCTCTCGGGCCTGCGCTTCACCTCGGTGCAGAGCTTCTTCGACTTCGCCAAGATCGTGGCGCGGGTCGCCAAGCGCACCGGCGTGGAGTTCGAGCCGCACACGGCCAAGGGCGTGCGCCCGCAGATCCGCGAGGTTCTGTTCCTCGATACCCAGGACTTCAAGCTCTACAACAACAGCTTCATCCTGCGCCGCCGCATCTCCTACGAGGACGGCTTCCCCGTGGGCGACCCGGAGATCGTCTTCAAGTTCCGCCACCCGGACTTCGACATCGCCGCCGCGCTGGACGTGCGCCCGCAGATCCCGGGCAATTACAAGATCAAGTTCAAGGAAGAGGCGCTGCCGCTGAAGGACCGCATCGGCGGCATCCGCTCCCTCTACTCGCACAATGTGGAATTCCCCTTCCGCGCCCGCGGCGTCGCCGACCCGACCGCCGCCGCGACGCTGATCCGGGTGTTCCCCGCCCTCGCCCCGGTGCTGGGCGGCACACGCAAGCATGTCCAGCTCGTGAACCGCACCGCCGTGGAAGAGGTGCTCCAGCAACTGGGCATGCTCGACTTCGGCAAGGGGCTGGTGGCGCCCTGCAACGTCTCGGTCTGGCGCACGCGCGGCGACCACCACCAGCTCGTGGGGGAATTCTCCTACCAGGCCCGCTTCCTGCGCCGCACGGACCTCAACGCCAAGGCGCTGGAGCGCAGCGAGACCTTCTTCTGCGCGCTCCAGGACGAGGCGCGGGACTGGCTGTCGCTGGGCACCACCAAGACCGGCGCTGTCTACCGGCTGAAGGGCAACCCGCCCCAGAGCCATGAGTGACACCGAAAGCATGAGCGAGGCGCCCGCGCCGCAGGCGCCCCCGTCCGTGAGCCTCATGGAGATCTTCGTGGGGTTCCTCATCATCGGCGCCACCAGCTTCGGCGGCGGCGTCGTGGCCTATCTGCGCTCGGGCCTCGTGGGCCGGCGCAAATGGATCGAGGACGAGACCTTCGTCGAGCTTCTGTCCATCTGCCAGACGCTGCCGGGGCTGAACGCCTCCAACATGGCGATCCTGGTGGGCGACCGGCTGCGCGGCACCGCCGGCGCGGCGGTGGCGCTGGCGGGCATCTGCCTGCCGGGCGCTCTGATGATGGTGGCGGCGGCCGCCGCCTATGCCGCCTCGCAGGGCAGCGACCTGGGGGTGACCGCCGTGCTCCACGGCGTCTCCGCCGCCGCCGTGGGCCTCGTCCTGGCGGTGACGTTCCAGCTCGGGCGCAAGACGCTGACCCATCTGGCGGACGGCGTGTTCGTGGTGCTCACCGTCATCGGCGTCAACGTCATGCACCAGTCGGTGCTGCTGGTCCTGTTCGTGGTGGGCGCGCTCGCCATCTACTGGTATCGGCCGGGCCGCCTGCCGGAGCAGGCCAAGCCATGAGCCAGCTCCCCGCCCTCATCGCGGTGTTCGCCTATCTCTCGCTGCTCACCGTGGGCGGCGGCATGGCGGCATTTCCGGAAATGAAGACGCTGGTGGTGGACAACCACCACTGGATGACCTTCCCCCAGCTCATCCATCTCTACAGCGTGGGCCAGATGGCGCCCGGGCCGAACATGATGATGATCGCCGGCATCGGCCAGTGGGTGGCGGGGCCGGTGGGGGCGCTGACGGTGGTGCTGGCCTTCTTCCTGCCCACGGGCCTGCTCACCCTGTGGGTCGGCCGCCTGTGGGTGCATCTCGACCACTGGCCGTGGCGCGCCTCCATCCAGCGCGGCCTCGCGCCGGTCTCCATCGGCCTGCTGCTGGCGGGCGCCATCTCCATCTCGCAGGGCGCCATCACCGGCTGGCCCAGCGCGGCCATCATGGCCGCCATGTTCGTCGCCCTGGTGCTGACGAAGGTGAACCCCATCCCGCTTATCGTGGTGGCGGCGGTGGTGGGCTATTTCGCCTTCCGCTGAGCAAGGCGCGCCTCAGTCCAGCGCCCGCCGCGTCTCCTCCAGCAGGGCCGCGACGCGCGGCGCGTCCGTGCGGGCGATGTCGTCCTGGTATTTGAGCAGCACGCCCAGCGTGTCCGCCACGAGGCCGGGATCGAGCGCCACCGCGTCCAGCTCCACCAGGGCCGAGGCCCAGTCCAGGGTCTCCGCGACGCCGGGCGCCTTGAACAAATCCTCCTTGCGCAGCGCCTGGACGAAGGCCACCACCTGCGCCGACAGGCGCTCCGACACGCCGGGCCGCCGGGCGCGCAGGATGGCCAGCTCCCGCGCGGCGTCGGGATAGTCCACCCAATGGTAGAGGCAGCGCCGCTTGAGGGCGTCGTGGATCTCGCGGGTGCGGTTGGAGGTGAGGATCACGATGGGCGGCTCCGGCGCCCGCACCACGCCCAGTTCGGGGATGGTGATCTGGAATTCCGACAGCACCTCCAGCAGGAAGGCTTCGAACGCCTCGTCCGTGCGGTCCAGCTCATCCACCAGCAGGATGGGCGGGCCCGAAGGGTCGGGCGAGAGCGCGTCCAGCAGCGGCCGGCGCAGCAGGAAGCGCTCCGAGAACAGGTCCGCCGCGATGGCCGCGCGATCCCGCTCGCCGGCGGCCTCGGCAAGACGGATGGCGATCATCTGGGCCGCGTAGTTCCATTCATAGGCGGCCGAGGCGAGGTCCAGCCCCTCATAGCATTGCAGGCGGATGAGCCGCCGCCCCAGGGCGGCCGACAAAGCGCGCGCCACCTCGGTCTTGCCCACGCCCGCCTCGCCTTCCAGCAGGAGCGGACGGCCCATGCGCAGCGCGAGGTGCACCACCGTGGCGAGGGCGCGGTCCGCCACATAGCCCGCCTGGGACAGCAGGGCGGCGGTGGCGTCGATGGAGGCGGGAGCGGTTGTCATCTGGAAAATCGATTTCATGGCCAGAGGGGACAAGCGTTAAGCATTCGGCGTCCGATACTCTCTGAGACAGCGGAACAGGCCAAAAAATGCCGTCTCTTTCACGGTTGCGTGCGTCGACTGTGACAACTGCCTCCAGTATTAGCGAGACCGCTTCGCCCATGGCGAAGCTCGCGGTCGCGGGACGATCCCCGCAAGCGATGCGGGGGCATAGATATGACCGAGACCATCTCCACCCTCAAGGGCACCAGCGGTGCCGACACGCTGACCGGCACGGATGCCGCCGAGCGGCTGAACGGCCTGGCGGGCGATGACACCCTGATCGCAGGCGGCGGCGCCGACATTCTGAACGGCGGCACGGGCAGCGACGCCATGCAGGGCGGCTCCGGCGCGGACACCTATTACGTGGATTCCACGGGCGACACGGTGAGCGAGGCGGCGGACGACGACGCCCTCGACAAGGTGGTGTCCTACATCTCCTACGTCCTGCCCGACCATGTGGAGAAGCTGTCCCTCGCCGGCACGGCCGCCGACGGCACCGGCAACGCTTTGGACAACACCCTGTCCGGCAACGCCTCCGACAACGTCCTGTCGGGCGAGGCGGGCAACGACACGCTCTCCGGCGGTGCGGGAAACGACACGCTGCTGGGCGGCGAGGGCAATGACCGGCTGAACGGCGGCACGGGCGCGGACATGCTGGTGGGCGGCGCGGGCGCCGACATCTATTACGTGGACGACCTCGGCGACACCGTGGACGAAATCACCGGGCAGGCGGTGGACGACGGCGCCGTGGACCATGTGGTCTCTTCCGTCAGCTACGCCCTCGGTGCGCGGCTGGAGAAGCTGACCCTGTCCGGCACCCTGGGCATTGCCGGGCTCGGCAACGAACTGGACAATTCCATCGCCGGAAATGCGGGCGACAACACGCTGAGCGGCGATGCCGGAAATGACCGCCTCTCTGGCGGCGCCGGGGACGACCTGCTGGACGGCGGCATCGGCAACGACATCCTCAGCGGCGGCACGGGGCGCGACCGGCTGCTCGGCGGCGAGGGCGACGACAGCCTGAACGGCGGCGACGGCGACGACGTCCTGGAGGGTGGCGCGGGCGCGGACCGCCTCACCGGCGGGCTCGGGGCCGACGCGATGCGGGGCGGTGCGGGCGCCGACATCTATTATGTGGACGACCTCGGCGACACGGTGGACGACCTCACCGGGCAGAGCGTCGATGACGGGGCCATCGACCACGTGGTGTCCTCCGTGAGCTTCGCGCTGGGCGCGGGCCTGGAAAAGCTCACCCTGACCGGCACCGTCGGGCTCGCGGGCTGGGGCAACGCGCTGGACAACAGCATCGCCGGCAATGCGGGAAACAATTCCCTGAGCGGCGGCGCCGGGGCGGACACGCTGAGCGGCGGCGCGGGCAATGACTGGCTCGACGGTGGCACCGGCATCGACAAGATGTATGGCGGCGCGGGCGCCGACTATTACGTGGTGGACGACGTGAAGGACCAGGCGGTGGAAAGCGCCGGGACCGACGACGGCGCCTGGGACGTTGTGCTCTCCACCGTCACCTTCACCCTCGGCGCGCGCATCGAGGTGCTGGTCCTCTCCGGCGCGGCGGCCATCAACGGCACCGGCAATTCCGGCGCCAACTATCTCTACGGCAACGACGCCGCCAACACCCTCTATGGCGCGGCGGGCGCGGACTATCTGGACGGCGGCCTCGGCGCGGACATCCTGCGCGGCGGCGCGGGCGCGGATACCTATGTGGTGGGCGCGGGCGACACGGTGGACGAGACCTTCGGCCAGAAGGTGGACGACGGCGCGGTGGACAGCGTGCTCAGCACCGTCTCCTTCACCCTCGCGAAGAACGTGGAGAACCTGACCCTCCAGGGCACGGACGCCCTGTTCGGCACCGGAAACGACCTCAAGAACCTGCTGGCCGGAAACGACGCGGCCAACGTGCTGAGCGGCGCGGGCGGCGACGACGACCTGTTCGGCAATGGCGGCAACGACACCCTGGAGGGCGGCACGGGCGCCGACTATCTGGACGGCGGCACCGGGGCCGACACGCTGCGGGGCGGCGCGGGCGCCGACCGCTACGTGGTGGACCATGCGGGCGACGTGGTGGACGAACTGGCCGGCGTGCTGGTGGACGACGGCGCCATCGACACCGTGTTCGCCACCGTCTCGCATGCGCTCTCCGCCCATGTGGAGCAGCTTCGCCTCCAGGGCTCGGACGCGCTCTCCGGCACCGGCAATGCGCTGGCGAACGTCCTGGAAGGCAATGACGGCGACAACATCCTCGCCGGGCTCGCGGGCGACGATTACCTGGTGGGCGGCGGCGGGGCGGACCGGCTGGTCGGCGGGGCCGGCTACGACATCCTCGAAGGCCGCTCGGGCGCGGACGTCTTCGTGGTGGAGGCCGGCACCGGCGTCGATCAGGTGGCGGACTTCACCATCGGCGCCGACCGCGTGGAGCTGGATGCCGCGTTCGGCTATTCCTCGGCCGCGCAGGTGATGGGCGTCGCCGAGCAATGGGGCGCGGACGCCGTGTTCAAGCTGAGCGACGCCGACACGCTGGTCCTGAAGGGCATCCAGCTCTCGGACCTCGGCGAGAGCGACTTCCTCTTCGCGTGATCCCCCGGAGGGGCTTCAGCGCCCCTCCCCCTTCTTGTCCCAGATGGGCAGGCTCCGGGCAAAATTGACGAAATAGGCGAACATGGCGTGCGCCGGGTCGAACAGGCTGATGGCGAGCGAGAGAAATGCGGAGAAGATGAACAGCGCCAGATAGGGGCTGACCGCGGCGCGGATCGAACGGGCCGCCGGCACCACTTCCAGGTAGCGCACCCGGACCAGCAGCGCGGCCAGCATCAGCATGTTGCCGGAATAGACCAGGATGGCCGGCAGGAAATCGCCGTAGCGGCTGACGAGGCTCGATGAGAAGGGCACCATCGTCACGAAGAACAGAAGCGCGAGCCAGAGCGACACCAGGCCGCCCGTGAGCTTCTCTTCCGTCTGGCGATGCTCGATGGCGCCGCGCCAGACGGCGCCGAGCACGAAGAATCCCACCACATAGGCGAGGAGCGGCCGCCCGAGAGCCAGCAGATGGGCCGTCAGCTCCGCCGCGCTGTCCACGGGCAGGTCGCCCGGCACCCGCACGTCCAGAACCAGCAGGGTCATGGAGAAGGCGAAAATGCCGTCGGTCAGGGCATCGATGCGCGACTTCGGAAAACGGCTCTGTGCCACGCCCTCCCCCCAGTCCAGTGCCCGATACGGGCGGGAGAGCACGCAGCCGCATCGGCCGTGTCCGGCATTCCGGGGGACCGCCCCTCCCCCGGAGCCGCGACGGGCGCGGGCCGCATGGCCCGCACCCGGGCGTCAGATCCAGCGGACCTGAACGATCTCGAACGAGCGGGCGCCCTTGGGCGTCATGACTTCCACGGACGCGCCCTTCTTCTTGCCGATGAGGGCGCGCGCCATGGGCGAGGAAATGGAGATGCGGCCAGCCTTCGCGTCGGCTTCGTTGTCGCCGACGATCTGCCAGATGCGCTCTTCCTCGGTGTCCTCGTCCACCAGGGTGACGGTGGCGCCGAACTTGACCACGTCGCCGGACAGCTTGGTCACGTCGATGATCTCGGCGCGGGACAGCTTGTCCTCCAGCTCGGCGATCCGGCCCTCGTTCAGGGACTGAAGCTCCTTGGCCGCGTGATATTCCGCGTTCTCGGACAGGTCGCCATGGGCGCGCGCTTCGGAAATAGCCGTGATGATACGCGGGCGCTCCACCTGTTGACGATGGCGCAGTTCATTTTCGAGGGCGGTATACCCGCTCCCCGTCATGGGAATCTTGTCCATGGGTCCGTCTTAAGACCTCCTGAAACCCCGGCACCCCATCGCCATCGGCGGCGAGGAAGGAGCCGACGCAAAAAAACAACGTTCGAGGCGCGGGACGATCACCGTCTCGCAATCGGCGCACAAAAGGCGTGAAGGACGCAAGGGACGCGCCGCGATTGCAGAACCTTCCATGACGAAAGGTTCAGCACGATCGCGCCCACGCCCTCATGCCCCGCGCATCGCGAGGGACGAACGCTCAGTTCGTCCCCGTGGATCCGCCGGCGCCGAAATAGCTCTGCAGCGCGCGCACCTGGAGATCGCCGCCCACATAGGCCTTGACCCCCTGCGCCGCTGCGACGGCTCCGGACAGCGTGGTGTAATACGGCACTTTGTGCAAGAGGGCGGCGCGCCGGAGCGAGCGGCTGTCCAGAAGGGCCTGCGCGCCTTCCGTGGTGTTGAACACCAATTGGACCCCGCCGTTCTTGATGGCGTCCACGATATGCGGACGGCCTTCGAGAACCTTGTTGATCTTGCCCGCGACCACCCCGTTCTCCTCCAGGAAGCGCTGGGTGCCTGATGTGGCGATCACCTTGAAGCCCAGGTCCTGGAGCAGCTTGATGGTGGGCAGGATGCGCGGCTTGTCGCTTTCCTTCACCGACACGAACACCGTGCCCGCCTTCGGCACCTTGGTGCCGCCGCCGAGCTGGCTCTTGGCGAACGCGACGCCGTAATCGGTGTCGAGGCCCATCACCTCGCCGGTGGAGCGCATCTCCGGGCCGAGCACCGTGTCCACGCCGGGGAAGCGGGCGAAGGGGAAGACCGCTTCCTTCACGGCGATGTGGGTCACCGCGTGGGGCTTCAGGTCGAACGCGTCGAGCTTCTCGCCCGCCATCACCCGCGCCGCGATCTTGGCGATGGGCAGGCCCACCACCTTGGCGACGAAGGGCACGGTGCGCGAGGCGCGCGGATTGACCTCGAGGATGTAGATGTCGTCATCCTTCAGGGCGAACTGCACGTTCATCAGGCCGACCACGCCCAGCGCCAGCGCCAGCGCGGTGGTCTCCGCCTCCAGCCGGGCGATCATCTCCGGAGAGAGCGAGTGCGGGGGCAGCGAGCAGGCGCTGTCGCCCGAATGGATGCCCGCCTCCTCGATATGCTCCATGATCCCCGCCACATGGACCCGCGTGCCGTCGCACAGCGCGTCCACGTCCACCTCGATGGCGTCGGACAGGTAGCGGTCGAACAGGAGCGGGTTCTTGCCGAGGACGGTGTTGATCTGGCCCGTCTTGTCGTTGGGATAGCGGGCCTTGACCTCCTGGGGCACGAGGCCCGGCAGGGTGTCCAGCAGATAGTCGCCGAGCTGGCGCTCGTCGCGGATGATCTGCATGGCCCGCCCGCCCAGCACGTAGGAGGGGCGCACCACCATGGGATAGCCAAGGTCGGTGGCGACGATCCGCGCCTGCTCCACCGAATAGGCGATGCCGTTGTCGGGCTGGCGCAGCTTCAGGTCGTTGAGCAGCCGCTTGAACCGGTCGCGGTCCTCGGCGAGGTCGATGGCGTCGGGCGAGGTGCCGAGGATCGGCACGTTCGCCGCCTCCAGGGCGCGCGCCAGCTTCAGCGGCGTCTGGCCGCCGAACTGCACGATCACGCCGTGCAGCGTCCCGGCGGTGCGCTCCCGGTCGATCAGCTCCAGCACGTCCTCGGCCGTCAGCGGCTCGAAATAGAGACGGTCGGAGGTGTCGTAGTCGGTGGAGACCGTCTCGGGGTTGCAGTTGACCATGATGGCCTCGATGTCCGCCTCCTTGAGGGCGAACGCCGCGTGGCAGCAGCAATAGTCGAACTCGATGCCCTGGCCGATGCGGTTCGGCCCGCCGCCCAGGATGATGGCCTTCTTCCGGTCCGAGGGCCGGGCCTCGTCCGCCGGGGCACCGGCGAAGGGCGCCTCGTAGGTGGAATACATATAGGCCGTGGGCGAGGCGAACTCGGCGGCGCAGGTGTCGATGCGCTTGTAGACCGGGCGGATGCCCAGCGCCCGGCGCCGCTTGCGCACCTCCTCCTCCTCCAGCTTCGCGAGGGTCGCGAGGCGGGCGTCGGAGAAGCCCATGGCCTTGAGCCCGCGGAACGCGCCCGCGGTCGTGGGCAGGCCGAAGCGGCGCACCTTCGCTTCCATCTCCACGATGCCGCGGATCTGGGCGAGGAACCAGGGGTCGATCTTGCAGACGGCGTGGATGTCCGCGTCGCTCATGCCGAGGCGCATGGCCTGCGCCACATAGAGCAGGCGCTCCGGCGTGGGGGTGCCCAGCGCCGCGCGGATGGCGTTCTTGTCGTCGCCGGAGCCGATGCCGCCGATCTCCACGTCGTCCAGGCCGCTGAGGCCCGTCTCCAGGGAGCGGAGCGCCTTCTGGAGGCTCTCCTGGAAGGTGCGGCCGATGGCCATGGCCTCGCCCACCGACTTCATGGAAGTGGTGAGCGTCGGGTCCGCGCCGGGGAACTTCTCGAAGGCGAAGCGCGGGATCTTCGTGACCACGTAGTCGATGGTGGGCTCGAAGGAGGCCGGGGTCGCCCCGCCGGTGATGTCGTTCTCGATCTCGTCCAGCGTGTAGCCGATGGCGAGGCGGGCCGCGACCTTGGCGATGGGGAAGCCCGTCGCCTTGGAGGCCAGCGCCGAGGAGCGCGACACGCGCGGGTTCATCTCGATCACGATCATGCGCCCGTCTTCCGGGTTGATCGCGAACTGCACGTTGGAGCCGCCGGTTTCCACACCGATCTCGCGCAGCACCGCCAGCGAGGCGTCGCGCATGATCTGGTATTCCTTGTCCGTCAGCGTCAGCGCCGGGGCCACGGTGATGGAATCGCCGGTGTGCACGCCCATCGGGTCGAGATTCTCGATGGAGCAGATGATGATGCAGTTGTCCGCCTTGTCGCGGACCACCTCCATCTCATACTCCTTCCAGCCGAGCACGCTTTCCTCGATGAGGACCTCGTTGGTGGGCGAGGCGTCGATGCCGCGCTCCACGATCTCGATGAACTCGGCCTTGTTGAAGGCGATGCCGCCGCCCGTGCCGCCCATGGTGAAGGAGGGGCGGATGATGGCGGGCAGGCCCACCACGTCCAGCGCCTCAAGCGCCTGCGACAAGGTCTTGATCTGCCGAGAGGTGGGCGTCGAGAGGCCGATCTTGGTCATGGCCTCGCGGAACAGCTCGCGGTCCTCGGCCTTGTCGATGGCCTCGGCGGTGGCGCCGATCATCTCCACGTCGAAGCGGTCGAGCACGCCGCCCTTCTTGAGCGACAGGGCGCAGTTCAGCGCCGTCTGGCCGCCCATGGTGGGCAGGAGCGCGAAGCCCTTGGAGCGGTCGCCCCGTTCCTTCTCGATGATCTTCTCGACGATCTCGGGCGTGATCGGCTCGATATAGGTGGCATCCGCCATGTCCGGGTCGGTCATGATGGTCGCCGGATTGGAGTTCACCAGGACGACCCGGTATCCCTCCTCCTTCAGCGCCTTCACGGCCTGGGTGCCGGAATAATCGAACTCGCAGGCCTGCCCGATGACGATGGGGCCCGCGCCGATGATGAGGATGGTTTCGAGGTCAGTGCGTTTCGGCATGTCTCGCTGGCGCTCGGCGGGCGCAAAAAAAGGGCCGCGGGTGACGCGTCCCTGTGGATACGAAGTCCGTCGGTTGACGGCCGGTGCGGCGCCAAGACGTTGAATGAACTCCGCCAGGCGCGCTATTGGGCTTCCTTAGACCATAATTGCGCGCGACGGAAGACCGCCGGGCTGCGCCCGGCTCGCGTCCGGCCCGCGCGGGCCGCAGGGCCGGGCCGGAACCGGCGGCAACCCGGCACCGAAGATCCAAGGACGTGTCCCTCCCCATGGCTGAGATCCGCGCCCTGATCGCGCGCCACCGACCCCGCCTCACCCAGCTCGCCACCTTCATCGCGGTGGGGGGCACGGCTGCGGTCGCGCATTTCCTGGTGCTGGGCACGCTGGTGGAACTGGACATGCTGGGCCCGGTGGGCGCCTCCATGATCGGCTTCGTGGTGGGGACCCTCGTCACCTACACCCTCAACAGCCGCTTCACCTTTCAGTCCTCGCGCTCGCATGCGGGCGCCATGCCCCGCTATTTCGCGGTGGCGGGCGTCGCCTTCGTGCTGAACGGGGTGCTCATGGACCTGTTCACGCACAAGCTCGGCATCTTCTATCTGGCGGCCCAGTTGCTCACGAGCGCGCTGGTCCTGTGCTGGACCTTCAACAGCTATCGCCTGTGGGCCTTCGCGGAGCACCGCGCGGGGCGCTGACCGGCGCCTCACGCCGGACGGGCGAGGAAGGCCATGCGATTCTGGTTGTGGCCCACATTGGGGCGTAGGCGGCGGCCCGCGAATCCGGCGGCGGCCAGCACCGCCAGGAATTCTTCTTCTTGGTACATGGACAGGCCCAGCTCCGCCCGCAGCTTGCGGTAGGGCGAGAGCGCGGTGCGCCCCAGCCCCACCAGCGCCGCCCCCAGGAACCGGTCGCGGGCGGCGAAGGACAGGAGGGCGAGCGCATCCTGCGCGGCGCTCACATGGGGAGGAATCACGTCCGCCACCAGCAGACGCCCGCCGGGCGCCAGGAGGCGCCGCCATACGGCGAGCAGGCCGTCGAGCACGGGGCGCTCCAGATATTGCAGCAGGGAATTGGCGATGATCAGGTCGAAGCTGCCGTCCGGCAGTCCCTCCACCCGCTCTGGAGAGGCGACGGAGATGGCCGGGTCGGCGGAAAACCGTTCTGTCAGCTTCTGGCGCACGCCCGGCGCGGCGTCGCACAGGGTCAGGTGCCCGCAGGCCGCCGCCAGCGTCCCCGCCGCAAGCGCCTCCCCGCAGCCATAGTCCAGCACCCGGGCATCCGGATGGGGAACGTGCCGCGCGATATCGGCGGCGATCCGCGCATAGTGAAGCTGCTTGTGGCGCTCGCTCACATAGATGGCGTGCGCGCCATCCCAGAAGGAAATCCAGTCCATGCGGCCTCGTGGCGCGAGGACGGAGCGGAGCCGGAGCCCCGCTCCCCTGTCCGGTGTCCGCCGCGTCAGCGGCCGGCGGCGAAGGCGATACCCGCCCGCACCTGCTCGATGGCCTGGTCGACGAGCCCGATGGCCGCCTCGCGGTGGCCACCCTTGTTGGGCTCGGCCGCCTGGAGGCTGGCGCGGGCCGCGCGGAGCTGCTCGAGCGCGGCGTCCATATAGGGCTGGTTGGCGAAGGCGCCGGTGACAAGAGCGTTGCCGCCGAGTGTGACGCCGACACCGAGGGCGAAGGCCAGAAGCGTCTTGCGGGAAACGGTCATTTGTACCTCCGAACGAGGCGTGGATTGACGGTATCACTTACGGCGGGATTTGCAGCGGTTTTGCGACCGCGCGGCAAATCATCCGCCCGCGATCACCACTTGTAGTTGACCCAGAACTGGCCGACCGTGGGGCTCAGCGCCCGGACGGCCGGATCGTTGGAATTGAACACCTTGGGGCCGGACGCCTTGGCCTGCGCGCTGTCGGACGCCAGCGCCGAGATGGCGAACTGCACCCCGAGGCGGCAGGGGCCGGGCAGGTTGCCCAATTGGCCGCCGCGCCAATCCACGATGGCGCCGCCATTGTTGCCGCCGAACCCGACGATGCGGAAGGGCCGGCCGTTGATGCGCTCGACATCCGCGATGGAGCTGCCGATGGCGACGCCCGCCACGCTCCAGCGCGTCTCCTCCGTGAAGGAGGCGCGCAGCGGCATGGAATAGCCGATGGCATCCGCCCAGGCGATGTCCACCCGCAGCTTGGGCTCGTTGGGCAGCAGGATGGAGCCGGGCGCCATGGAGCCGTTGGGCTGGGGCACGTCGGCATGGGCCACGTTGTTCTGGCCGAAATCGGCCATGATGTTCACGTCCGTCGTGGTGGGGGCCCAGGGGCCCTTGCACTCGAACACGCGGGGCGGCGCGTCCGGCGCCGGGATCGAGACCACCGCCTCGTATCCGCCCCAGGGATCGGTCTCCACGACCTTTCCGGTGCCCCAGGTGGGCCCCGGCGTTCCGCAGCCCGCCAGCGACACCGCCACGAGGGAGGTCGCCACCACGGACCGTGCCGAGAGGACGACGCCCGCCGCCCCCCGCTTCCGGCTCTCCACAGACGAATGCATCCCCGCCTCCCACGAAAAGTCGGCTCACCTCATAGCGCGGATCGGCCCGTCATGAAATCGCGCCGGGCTCACCTTTGCCCTCCGCGAATCGACAAATTGCGCAGATGATGAACGCCGCGAGGCGCATAGCACCCTCGCACCGTGTCACATGACATTCACGAGGAAGGAGCATGTCACGCCGCAAGGGATCTTCGGGGCAATCCATGAACGACATGTCCAAACTCGGCCTGGAGAACGTCGAGGCACGCACGGTTCAGGATTATATCGACGAAACGCCCCAATGGCGCGACGGAACGCCGGTCTCCTCGGTGCCCATGACCGCCATGCAATGGCGCATCTGGGGCCTTGCGGCGGCGGGCAAGTTCTTCGAGGGTCTCGTCGTGTTCATGACCGGCGTCGCCATGCCGCTCATGTCGGTCGAGTTCAAGATGGGCTCCTTCGAGCATGGCCTCGTGGGCGCAGCGAGCCTGTTCGGCATCCTCATCGGCGCCCTGACCCTGGGCGGCCTCGCGGACTATTTCGGCCGCAAGCTGATGTTCATCGTCGAGATGGTCATCTTCATCTTCTTCCTGGTCCTGCTCTCGGTAGCCACATCCTTCACCTGGATCGTGATCTTCCTGTTCGGCGTGGGGCTGGCGCTCGGCTGCGACTACCCCACCGCCCACCTCGTAATCTCGGAGAGCATCCCCAGCTCCGCGCGCGGGCGCCTCGTGCTGGCCGCCTTCGCCTTCCAGGCGGTGGGCGCGCTCACCGGCACCGCCATCGGCTATCTCATTCTCTCGCTCTCGCCGGAGATCGGCGCCTGGCGCCTCATGTATGCGAGCGCCATCATCCCCGGCATCATCGTGCTGGTGGGCCGCTTCTTCGTCACCGAGAGCAGCCATTGGCTCGCCGCCGTGGGGCGGCTGCCGGAGGCGGAGGAGCAGATCCGCAAGCTGCTCAAGCGCCGTCCGGACTATCCCAAGCAGATCAAGCTGAAGGTGCGGCACGGCCACAGCCACCACAAGAAGGAGCGCACGCTCCGCTCGCTCTTCTCGACCAAGAACCGGCGCGCCACCATCCTCGCCTCGGTGCCCTGGTTCCTGCAGGACCTGTCCACCTACGGCATCGGCATCTTCACCCCCACCATCCTCGCCGCCGCCATCGGCGATGTGCGGGTGACGCATTCCAACGACCTCACCGACATCATCGCCAACGACATGCTGGCGGCGAAGGGCGCGGGCTTCATCGACCTGCTGCTCCTGGCGGGCATGATCGCCGCCGTGCTGCTGGCCGACCGGGTGGGCCGCATCCCGCTCCAGATCCTCGGCTTCATCGGCTGCGCCGTGGGCCTGCTCGTGGCGTCCTTCTCCGTGGACTATGACGGCTCCATGCAGATCTTCCTGATCTATGTGGGCTTCATGCTCTTCAACTTCATGACCAATCTCGGCCCGAACGCGCAGACCTATCTGTTGGCGGGCGAGGTGTTCCCCACCCATGTGCGCGGCCTCGGCGCGGGCTTCGCCGCCGCGTTCGCGAAGGTGGGCGCGGTGCTCACCGCCTTCCTGTTCCCCATCCTTCTGGCGGACATCGGCACCCAGGTGCTGCTCTACGGCCTCGCCGCCGCTTCCATCGTGGGCGCCTGGGTCACGTGGAGCTTCGGCATCGAGACCAAGGGCATGAAGCTGGAGGACGTGGGCCACTGAGCCCACGGAAAGTCTCGCTCTGGAGTGGTGCAACGACCCGTCATGCCCGGGACACGCCCGGCCATGACGCGGTGAAGGCCCGCCCCTGCCCCGCTCAGCCGAAGCGGTCGCTGACCACCTGCCAGTTCACGAGGTTGCGCAGCACCGCCTCCACATGGGCGGCGCGCTTGTACTCGTAGTCGAGATAATAGGCGTGCTCCCAGACATCGACGCCCGCCAGCGTGGTCTTGCCGTCGGCCAGCGGGTTCATCCCGTCCTTCATGCCCACCACGGCGAGGCCGTCGCCCTCCTTCACCAGCCAGACCCAGCCGGTGCCGAACACCGTGTCGCCGGTCTCCACCATCTTCTTCACCAGCCCGTCCAGCCCGCCGAACTGCCCGTCCACCGCCTTGGCGAAGGCCGTGTCCGGCTTCTGCGAGCCACCCTTGAAGGTGGCCCAGTAGAGGTCGTGGTTCCACGCCTGGGCGGACTGGTTGAACATGGCCGTGTCGCCGGATTTCTTCGCCGCAACGACGATCTCCGCCAGCGACATGTCCGCATAAGGCTTGCCGGCGGCGAGCTGGTTCACCTTGGCGTAGTAGCCCTTGGAATGGACGCCGTAATGCAATCCCACCGTGCGCTGGGAGATGGTGGGCGCGAGCGCGCCGTCGCCATAAGGCAGCGGCGGGATCTCCAGGGGCGCCGCCGCCTTCGCCACATGGGGCGCGAACAGCATGGCGCCCGCGGCGGCGCCGCCCGCGAGCACGAGGGCGTCGCGGCGCGTAAAGGTCGGGGCGGGGGTTGAGGTGTCGGTTCCGGCCATGGCGGCCTCCCGTTCGGTTTCGATTTCGCCGTGAGGAACTTTCCCTTACGGCACACCGAGCAACCCCAGGGCGTGCCGCCGGTTCCTCACCGCCCTCTCCGGGCGGAACACGAGTGTATCAGATCGCGGATTTGCCGCCCCGCCGCGCATTGACCTCGGGCGCGACGCGGATGAGAGTGCGCGCCTGTTCGTCCGGCCCGTCCGGCCCCATCCGAAAGGGAGCGCCCCCATGAAGTCCCGTGCCGCCGTCGCCTGGGAAGCCAAGAAGCCCTTGACCATCGAGACCATCGAGGTGGGCGGCCCGAAGGCGGGCGAAGTGCTGGTGGAGGTCATGGCGACCGGCGTGTGCCACACCGACGCCTACACGCTGGACGGCCTCGATTCGGAGGGCAAGTTCCCGGCCATCCTCGGCCATGAGGGCGCGGGCATCGTGCGCGAAGTGGGCGCGGGCGTCACCTCCCTGAAGGTGGGCGACCATGTGATCCCGCTCTACACGCCCGAATGCCGCCAGTGCAAAACCTGCCTGTCGCAGCGCTCGAACCTGTGCACCTCCATCCGCGCCACCCAGGGCCAGGGCCTGATGCCGGACCGCACCTCCCGCTTCTCCTGCGACGGGGGCGAGGTGTTCCACTATATGGGCTGCTCCACCTTCTCCAACTTCACGGTGCTGCCCGAGATCGCCCTCGCCAAGGTCCGCGAGGACGCCCCCTTCGACAAGATCTGCTACATCGGCTGCGGCGTCACCACGGGCATCGGCGCGGTGATCTACACCGGCAAGGTGTGGCCCGGCGCGAACGTGGCGGTGTTCGGCCTCGGCGGCATCGGCCTCAACGTCATCCAGGGCGCGCGCATGGTGGGCGCCGACAAGATCATCGGCATCGACATCAACCCGGCCAAGGCCGAGATGGCGAAGAAGTTCGGCATGACCGACTTCATCAACCCGCTGGACGTGGGCGCCGACAAGGTGGTCTCCGCCATCCAGGACCTCACCGACGGCGGCGCGGACTTCACCTTCGACTGCACCGGCAACGTCACGGTCATGCGCCAGGCGCTGGAAGCCTGCCATCGGGGCTGGGGCACCTCCATCGTCATCGGCGTCGCCCCCTCGGGCGCCGAGATCGCGACGCGGCCCTTCCAGCTCGTCACCGGCCGCAACTGGCGCGGCTCGGCCTTCGGCGGCGCGCGCGGGCGCACCGACGTGCCGAAGATCGTGGACTGGTACATGGAGGGGAAGATCAATATCGACGACCTCATCACCCATGTGATGCCGCTCGACGAGATCAACACCGCCTTCGACCTGATGCACGAAGGAAAGTCCATCCGCTCCGTCGTCACGTTCTGATCGCGGATCCGAACGCGCGGGCCCCGGCCCGCGGACGGCCGCTCGGCGCGCCCCTGCCGAGCGGCACGCGCATGGGAAGGTGATGGCGCCGGACGTCGCTCTCGGGTAGAAGGGCGGCAATCCATTCCTCGTGCCTGCGTGTTTCCGGCGGTCCCCCAGTGGTTGGGCCACCCTTGCGTCGCGCGGCAGCGAACACAGGCAGAGCCCCCTTGTCCTTCTCTCCCCCCTCCCCGTCCATCGCGCGGGCGCTTGCGGCGCGCGACTATTCCGAGCCGACGCCGGTCCAGGCGCAGGTGCTCGCCCCCGAGGCCGCCGGGCGCGACCTCATCGTCTCGGCGCAGACCGGCTCCGGCAAGACGGTGGCCTACGGCCTCGCCATGGCCGAGACCCTTTTGGGCGAGGCGGAATTCCTGGGCGCGTCCGGCGCGCCCCAGGCCCTCATCATCGCCCCCACCCGCGAACTGGCGCTCCAGGTGCAGCGCGAGCTGACCTGGCTCTACGGGGAAGCCCGCGCCCGCATCATCGCCTGCGTGGGCGGCATGGACCCCCGCCGCGAGCGCCGCGCGCTGGAGGACGGCGTCCATATCGTGGTGGGCACCCCGGGGCGCCTGCGTGACCATCTGGAGCGCAATTCGCTCGACCTGTCGGCGCTGCGCGTGGCGGTGCTGGACGAGGCGGACGAGATGCTCGACCTCGGCTTCCGGGAAGACCTGGAATTCATCCTCTCCGCCGCCCCGGCCGAGAAGCGCACGCTGCTGTTCTCCGCCACGCTGCCCAAGCCCATCATCAACCTCGCCCGGCGCTACCAGAACGACGCGCTGCGCATCGAGGTGGCCTCCACCGAGGGCGGGCACGCGGACATCGAGTACCGCGCCGTGCGCATCGTGCCGAAGGAGACCGAGCACGCGGTGGTGAACCTGCTGCGTTATTTCGAGAGCCCCACGGCCATCGTCTTCTGCAACACGCGCGAGAGCGTGCGGCACCTGCTCTCCACCCTCCAGGAGCGCGGCTTCTCCGCCGTGGGCCTGTCGGGCGAGATGGGCCAGAACGAGCGCAACCAGGCGCTCCAGGCGCTGCGCGACGGGCGCGCGCGGGTGTGCGTGGCCACCGACGTCGCGGCGCGCGGCATCGACCTGCCCAATCTCGGCCTCGTCATCCATGCGGAGCTTCCGCACGATTCCGAAGTGCTCCAGCACCGCTCCGGCCGCACGGGGCGCGCGGGGCGCAAGGGATCGAGCGTGCTGCTGGTGCCGCCCTCGCGCCGCCGCAAGGCCGAGCAGCTTCTGTCCTTCGCGGGCGTCGAGGTCGCTTGGAGCGGCCCGCCCACGGCGGACGAGATCCGCCGCCTCGACCAGGAGCGCATGCTGGCCGATCCGTTGGTGACGGAGGAGCCCGCCCCCGAGGAGATGGAGCTGGCCCAGGCGCTGCTCGCCCACCGCGCGCCGGAACAGCTGGCCGCCGCCCTCGTGCGCCTCTATCGCGACCGCCTGCCCGCCCCGGAGGAAGTGTTCGACCCCGGCGAGGGACGTGGCGCCCGCGTCCGCGAGCGCGGCGGGGACGAGCGTCCCGCCGCCCGCAGCCGGGACAGCCGCGCGGGCGCGGCGGGCAGCTCCACCGGCTCGGGGAGCACGGTGTGGTTCCGCATGCCCGTGGGGCGGCGCAAGAACGCCGACCCCAAATGGCTGCTGCCGCTCATCTGCCGCCGCGGCGACGTGACGAAGCAGGATGTGGGCTCCATCCGCATCTTCGACAGCGAGACGGTGTTCGAGGTGGTTGAGCATCTGGCCGAGGGCTTCCTGGCCCGCGCCCAGGCCTCCCAGGGCGGCGACATTCCCATCGAGCCCATGGGCGGCGGCGTGCCCGCGCGCCCCACGCGCGCCCGCCGGCCCGCCTATGATCCCGTGCGGACGGACCGCAGCCCCGCCGACCGCGCGCCGGCGGATTCTTCCGACGCCAGCGATTTCGGCCCGCCCAAGCGGCCCAAGGTGAAGGGCGCGTTCGGCAAGGAACGCGGCGCGAAGCCGCCCGCGAAGGGCACCGGCAAGCCGAAGCCCCGCAAGGACAACGCCACCGCCCCCGGCAAGGGCAAGCGCAAGACCTGGGACTGATTAGATCCGAGACTGAGCAGGGATTGCCCGGGACCGGATAGGACTTCGCCGGGACCGCGCGGGTTCTGCCCCTCTCCCCCTGCGGGAGAGGGTGCCGGGCGCAGCGAGGCGGGTGAGGGGTTTGGCGCCGCTCGGCGCGATCTCGACGACCTCCGTACGGTCGGACACGCCCCCTCACCCCATCCCTCTCCCGCACCGAAGTCGGAAACATCCGACTTCGGCACATGATCGAACCGAACGCGGCAACAGCCGAGTTCGGATGGGAGAGGGAGACCTGTCGCCCTGGATGAGAAGCCGGCGTTCAACCGCCGTCGCCAGCGCCTCCGGCCCGTCAAGGCCGGGCAGAGCCCGGGGACTGACTAGATCCGAGACTGAGCAGGGTCTGGAGCGGATCGCCATTTGGACGGTCCGACGGTTTGCGTTGGACCACAGCGTCATGGCCGGGCTTGTCCCGGCCAGCCACGGGGCTCCGCTAGAGTGTTTCAGCCGTTCATGGAAACGCTGAAACACTCTATCTCTTTGTTTTGACGCGTTTCCTTCACGCGAACCGCTTCACACTTCGCTCGGAAACGCTCTAGCTGCTCGCTCGACGCAAAGGCGAGATGCCCGGGGCAAGCCCGGGCATGACGGCCCTGATAGCTGCAAGCGGCTCAGCGCCCCTTGCCGCGCTCGGCCATGTCCAGCGCCCGTTCCGCGTCGCCGGAGAGATCGGCGGCGAGGAAGGCGGGGGTCTCCGGCATGGCGAGGCGGAAGTCGTCGAGCGGTTCAAGCTCCAGCCGGATGCCCTCCCCCGCGCAGTCCAGCACATGGCCGCCGCGCAGCCGGTCGTCGCTGATGACGTGCAGGTGCCAGCCGGGAATGCCGATGCCGCGCACATAAGCGGGCGTCCAGAAGCCCACCATGGTCCCGTCCACGTCCTGCGCGTGGAATTCCGCCTGATGGGCGGTGGCCTCCACCAGGGTCTCGCGCGCGCCTGCCATGCTGGCCACCCGGTCATGCAGGCGAGAGAAGCGGCCGGAGAGGCGCACGGCGAAGAACAGATTGTTCGTGCCGCGCAGCCGGTCGAGCTGGGCGGTCAGCTCGTCCATGGAGCCGAACGGCTCCAGCACCACCGTCTGGCGGGGCGAGAAATGGGTGACGACCGCGAACGGCACCAGCTGGTCGTCGGCGGCGGGCCGGATGCTGCCGTCGGAGCGGATCTGGAAGAAATGCCCGTCGAGGGCGATCATCTCGCCGTCGAGCCCATCGAACGTGCCGAGGCCGAAATCCCCGTGCTCGCGCAGCATGCCCACGCAGACGACCCCACCGAACAGCCCCTCCACCAGCGCGCCCGCCGTGGAGACCTGGAACAGCGTGCCGTGATCGAGCTGGAGCGCATCGGCGAGCGCCCGCGAGACCAGATGGTCGATGCCCTCCCCGCTCTCCACCGATGCCGCGTGGAGCGCATCCCAGAGGGATTGGGAAATGTCGCAGGTGAGTGTCGGCATGAAGGGCGCCCGCATCGGTGAGAGGCCCCCACCATTGCCGGGCGCCTGACGCTGGGCAAGCCCCAGTCTCGCCACATCCGGGGGGTTAGAGCGACGCGGAGCGGCCGCCCCGGCCCGCCTGACGGAGGGAACCACCCGCGTGAAGACCCATGCCTTCCTGATCGCCGCCCTGCTCCCCGCCCTCCTGCCGGAGGCCGCCGCCGCCACGCCGCGCACCGACGCGGCGATCCTCTCGCTCGCCCCCAATGCGCGGATGGAGCAGCGGTGCAATGCACGGGCCATGGGCGTGATCGGCCGCGAGCATCGCGACCTGCATCCCGACGAACTGGTGGCCTATGCCTTCGCCGACACGGTCATCACCGGCCCCACCGTCCGCGCCCCCGGCGCGGCGGTGCGCTCGAGCGGCAAGTGGTACCGGCTGTCCTATGCCTGCACCACCAAGGACGACGGCAAGGACATCCTCACCTTCCAGTACACGCTGGGCGCAATCGTGCCGCGCGATGAGTGGGACGGGCATTATCTGGTGCCGTGAACGGGTGCCTTACAGCCGCTCGCCGGGCAGGCGGCTGGCCTGGACGATCCAGTCGCGCAACTGGACCTCGTCGATCGCCGCGCCCTCGCGAATATCGAGGTAGCGCACATGCTCCTGCTTCGACATGCCGGGCGGCGGCGGATCCAGCAGCGCGCCCCGGAAGAACGTGACCTTCACGTATTTGGCGAAGCAGTGGAAGGCGAGGAACCACCCCTCGGCATCCGGCGCCCCATAGAACGGCGTGTTCCACTTCACCGCCTTGCGCACGCCGGGCACGGCTGCTTCCACCAGCGCGTCGAGGGTGCGCCCGATGTCCTGCTTCCAGCCGGGCATGGCCGCGATATAGGCCTGGACGGGACCATCCCCGTCGCCCTTGGGAATCTGGGGATTGCCGCCCGACAGGAGCTTGGGTTCGCTCACGGGCGCCCCGCTCGCCTCTGAAGCCGATCAGATCGAACCATGGCCGGCCTCACTGCTCGGGGGGCGGCGGCGCGGCCGCTGCGACGGTGGCGGCACCTGCGCCATTCCCCTTGTCGGTCCATTCGGGCGGCAGGCCCATGGCACCGCTCACGAGGCCGGTCACGCCCTGCTCGCGGCCGAAGGCTTCGCAGGCGGCATATTTCGGCGCGCCGCCCGCCCAGGATTGCAGGCGCTGCGCCGAAGGCGGCCCGGAGAGGGACTTGAACGGGCTCTCCCCCGTGACGAGAAGCTTGCTGAAATCATCGCCGAACGCGCCCGCAAGTTCATAGGCGTCGCCGGATTTCGAGACCCGCGCCGAACCCGACAGGAAGTTGGCGCCCCGGCCCCAGACCATGGCCGCTTCCTGCGTGCCGGTGGAGGTGCGCGCCTCAGCCTCCAAGGACAAGCTGCCGAGGCCGATGGGCAGGCGGGGGGTGGGCACCGGCACGCCCGGCAGGATGAAGGACTTGGCGACCGATGCGATCTTCGTCGCCGCCACCGCCGTCTCGTCGGTGGGGGTCATGTGGGTGACGACGGCATGCACCGTGAGATCGGCGGGCTCGTTGGCTGAGACCACTTCAAAGCGCTCGCTGAGACCCGCGCACAAGGCGCGATCGACCGCATTTGCCACCAGCTTGCGCTGCTCGTCCGTCACGGTGTCATGCCGCGCGGGCTGCGCGAACGTGGTGGGCACGAGGCGCACCGTCTTGGCGGCGAGCACCTTTTCCTTGTCGACGCGAAGCTTCGACTTGGCGAGCAGGCCGTCCGCCTGGGCGAGGTCGGTGTAGGAGGACAGGGACCCGGCTTCATCCAGCGGCGCCGTGGCGCACCCCGCAACGGGGAGCACGACCATGGTGGCCCACAAAGTGCCACGCAGCTTCTTTCGCGCCATCCTCAGCCTCCCCATCGGAGAGGCAGCATAGTGAGGTCGATTGGGGCTTATCTATGTGCCGGACACGCGGAAGCGGGCGCGACAGAAGCGCCTCACCCTTTCCTTCTCCCGCCCTTGCGATACCCCTTCGTGCCCGGATCGGGCCGCGGGCCGGGCCGGAAGCCGGACGAGGACAAAGGCTCGGCACGGTCGGTGCCCGGCCCCATGTCGTCCAGGGAGGGCTTGGCCACCTTGGCGGACGCGCGCGGGGCATAGAGGGGCATCTCGTCCGGCCCGCGCTGGCGGGAGGGAACGAAGCTGTCGTCCTCCTCCGGCGCGGGTTCCGCGCGGCGGCCACTGCCTTTCGGCTGGGGCGCGGCGGAGGGCGGGGGCAGATTGGCGGCCCGGCCGTATTTCTTCGGGCCGCGATAGCCGCCGGTCTTGTCGTCCACCGCCTCCTGCCGGGCCATGGGATCGTCGGAGACCGCAAGCTCGGTGGCCTGGAGGCGCTTGATTTCGTCGCGCAGGCGCGCAGCGGTCTCGAAGTCCAGGTCGGCGGCGGCGGCGCGCATGCGCTTCTCCAAGTCCGCCATCACCGCCTTCAGGTTATGGCCGAAGGCCGCCCCCTCCTCCGCAAGGCCGGTATCCACCTGCACATGGTCGCGCTCATAGACCGAGCCGAGAATGTCGCCGATGGCCTTCTTCACGCTCTCGGGCGTGATGCCGTGCTCGGTGTTGTAGGCCACCTGCTTCTCGCGGCGCCGGGCGGTCTCGGCCATGGCGCGCTTCATGGAGCCGGTTTCGTGGTCGGCATAGAGGATCACTCGGCCGTCCACGTTGCGGGCGGCGCGGCCGATGGTCTGGATGAGCGAGGTCTCCGAGCGCAGGAAGCCTTCCTTGTCCGCGTCCAGGATGGCGACGAGCCCGCATTCGGGAATGTCCAGGCCCTCGCGCAGCAGGTTGATGCCCACCAGCACGTCGAAGGCGCCGAGCCTGAGGTCGCGGATGATCTCGATGCGCTCGATGGTGTCGATGTCCGAATGCATGTAGCGCACGCGGATGCCGTTCTCGTGGAGATATTCGGTGAGGTCCTCGGCCATGCGCTTGGTCAGCACGGTCACGAGGGTGCGGTAGCCCTTTGCGGACACCGCGCGCACCTCGCCCAGCAGGTCGTCCACCTGGGTGCGGGCGGGGCGCACGTCCACTTCCGGGTCGATGAGGCCGGTGGGGCGGATCACCTGCTCCACGAACACGCCACCGGTGCGCTCCATCTCCCACGGGCCAGGGGTGGCGGAGACATGGACGGTCTGGGGCCGCATGGCGTCCCATTCCTCGAAGCGCAGCGGCCGGTTGTCCATGCAGGACGGCAGGCGGAAGCCGTATTCCGCCAGCGTCGCCTTGCGGCGGAAGTCGCCCCGGTACATGGCGCCGATCTGCGGCACGGTCACATGGCTCTCGTCGATGAAGACCATGGCGTTGTCGGGCACGTATTCGAACAGGGTCGGCGGCGGCTCGCCCGGCTTGCGGCCGGTGAGCCAGCGCGAATAGTTCTCGATGCCCGCGCAGCTTCCCGTGGCCTCCATCATCTCGATGTCGTAGCGGGTGCGCTGCTCCAGCCGCTGGGCCTCCAGCAGGCGGCCCATCTTGTTCAGCTCGTCCAGCCGCAGCCGCAGCTCGTTCTTGATGCCGGCCATGGCCTGGATGAGCGTCGGGCGCGGCGTCACGTAATGCGAGGAGGCGTAGACCTTCACGCTCTTCATGTCGCCGGTCTTGTGGCCGGTGAGCGGGTCGAACTCGACGATGCTCTCCACCTCGTCGCCGAACAGGGAGACGCGCCACGCGCGGTCCTCGTAGTGGGCGGGGAAGATCTCCACGCTGTCGCCGCGCACCCGGAAGGTGCCGCGCGCGAAATCCGACTGGATGCGCTTGTATTGCAGGGCCACCAGATCGGCGATGAGCTGGCGCTGGTCGATGCGCTCGCCCACCTCCAGCTTGAAGGTCATGGAGGAATAGGTCTCCACGGAGCCGATGCCGTAGATGCAGGAGACCGAGGCGACGATGATCACATCGTCCCGCTCCAGCAGCGAGCGGGTCGCCGCATGGCGCATGCGGTCGATCTGCTCGTTGATGGAGGATTCCTTCTCGATATAGGTGTCCGTGCGCGGGACGTAGGCTTCCGGTTGGTAGTAATCGTAATAGGAGACGAAATACTCCACCGCATTGTCGGGGAAGAAGCTCTTGAACTCGCCATAGAGCTGCGCCGCCAGCGTCTTGTTGGGCGCGAGCACGATGGCCGGGCGCTGCAATTCCTCGATCACCTTGGCCATGGTGAAGGTCTTGCCCGAGCCGGTGACGCCGAGGAGCACCTGGTCCTTCTCGTGCGCCCGCGCCTGGGCGGACAGCTCCGCGATGGCCTGGGGCTGGTCGCCGGAGGGCTTGAACTCGCTCTTCATCTCGAAGCGGATGCCGCCTTCGCTCTTTTCCGGGCGCGGCGGGCGGTGGGGCACCCAGGTCTGGCCGGTCACTTCCGGCCGCCCCTCCTCGATGAGGCGCGAGAGCGCCGCCACCGTGGCGGAGGCGCCGGCGGAGGAAAAGCCGCCCACCTCCCCGGCGTCCAGCCCGAGCGAGGCGGCCGTCTGGGGATCGAGGGATTGGACGGGCGCAGGCTCGAAATGGCGCTGCGAGCGCTCGCCGAGCTTGCCGGGACGGGATGCTTTGGCCATGGCCCCAATATGGGGGCGATAGGGGCGCGGGGGAAGGCGCCCGGAGACCTCAGGCGGTCATTTCGGCGGCCGCATGTAGTGCAGGAAGCCGGTGCGCTCGGCCAGCGTGTCGTAGAGGCGGCGGGCGGTGGTGTTGGTCTCGTGGGTCAGCCAATAGACCTCGCCCCAGCCGTTCGCGTCGGCAGCCGCGTAGACATGGTCGATGAGCGTGCGCCCCACCCCGCCCCCGCGCCCATCGGGCGCCACATAGAGGTCCTGGAGGTAGCAGACGTCGGCCGCGCTCCAGGTGGAGCGGTGGGCGAGGAAATGCACGAATCCCACGGCCACCTCGCCATCCCAGGCGAGGGCGCCGAACATGGCCTCGGCAGGATCGAGCATGCGCGCCCAGGTGACATCCGACACGTCGTCCGGGATGGTGATCTCGTAGAAGGCCTGATAGGCGCGCCACAGGGGCGCCCAGGCCGCGCGGTGGTGGGCCTGCACGGCCTCGATGCGTACGGCTTGCTTCACGTCCATGGTCCGTCCCCCCGTCTGCGCCTCAATAGACGGGACGCGCCGCCGCTTCCAGTTCGATCGCCCGCTGGGCGGTGAGCACCCGGCGGCATTCCGCATAGATGTAGTTGGCGCGGGTGCCGGGGATGTTGATGTAATAGTCGCAATTGGCGTTTCGGTACGTGACCCACGCCCGCTCCGCCACCCGCAGCCGCTCCTGCTGCTCCGGCGGCTGCTGCGCCATCAGCTTCTGGTAGGCGGCGTTCAGCCTGTTGTCCCAGCGCTCCGCCGCCGCCAGGATACAGTCGGTGATCTGGCCCGTGGAGGTCTTCTCGCCACAGGCCTGGAATTCCTTGCCGTACCAGGTCACGGCCTCGGTAGGCGCCTCGGGATTGTCCTGCGCATGGAGGGGCACCACGCCGAGCAGCAGGAGGGCGCAGGCGCACGCGAGAAGGCCGGTCCTCATGTCACATCTCCCGTGTCGGTCCCGTGGCCAGGGTCACGCCTCGGCCCGAAGCCGCGCCAGCACCTGCGCGCGTCCCATGAGCGGCAGCAGGGCCGCCAGTTCCGGCCCGGTCTCGCGGCCCGTGAGGGCGAGGCGCAGGGGGCGGAACAGCGCCTTTCCGGAACGGCCGCTCGCCGCCTTCACGGCCGCGATCCAGGCGCCATAGGTGCCCGCGTCCCAGGGCGCGGGCGGCAGATGGGCGGCGGCGGCCTCCATGAGGGGGCGATCCTCGGCCTCGGCGGGCCAGACCTGATCGCCGTCCACCACACGCCACCAGTCGAAGGCGTCGGCGAAATGCGCGAGATTGCCGCGCACCGCCAGCCAGAACGGCTCGCCGCCGCCGATGCCCGCATTCTCCAGCCGGTGGGCCACCGCCACAAACGGCAGGAGGTGGAGCGTGCGGGCGGTGAGCGTCGCGATGTCTGCGGGGTCGAAGCGGGCGGGCGCGCGGGAGATGGACGACAGGTCCACCCGCGCGGCGAGGTCCGCCAGGGACGCCACGGGCCCAAGGGCTTCCGACGTGCCCACCAGCACGGAGGCCGCCGCCACCGCCAGTGGCTCGTTGCCCGCTTCGCGCAGCGCGCGCAGCGAGAGATGGCCGAGCCGCTTGGAGAGCCCCTCCCCGCTCGGCAGAGTCAGGAGATTGTGGTGGGCGAAGCGCGGCGGAGGGGCGCCGAACGCCTCGAAGATCTCGATCTGCACGGCCGTGTTGGTCACATGGTCCTCGCCGCGCACCACGTCGGTGATACCGAGGTCGATGTCGTCCAGCACCGAGGGCAGCGTGTAGAGGAACGTGCCGTCCGCCCGCACCAGAACCGGGTCCGACAGGCTGGACGTGTCCACCTGCTGGAGGCCCCGCACGCCGTCCTCCCAGGCCACCACGCGATGGTCCAGCCGGAAGCGCCAATGGGGGCGGCGTCCCTCCGCCTCCAGCCGGGCGCGGTCGGCCTCGGTGAGGGCGAGGGCCGCGCGGTCATAGACCGGCGGCAGGCCGCGCGCCCGCTGGAGGCCGCGCTTCAGGTCCAGTTCCTCTTCGCTCTCATAAGCCGGATAGAGCCGCCCCAGCGCCTTCAGCTTCTCCGCCCCCGCCGCATAGAGGCCGAGGCGGGCCGACTGGTGCTCGGTGCGATCCGGCGGAATGCCGAGCCAGTCCAGATCCTCCGCGATGGCGGCGGCGAATTCCGGGCGCGAGCGGGCGGCGTCCGTGTCGTCGAAGCGCAGGATGAAGGTGCCGCCGCCGCGCCGCGCCAGCAGCGCGTTCAGCAGCGCCGTTCGGGCATTGCCCACATGGATCAGGCCCGTGGGCGAAGGCGCGAAGCGGAAGACCGGATGTGCGATGGGGGCGTTTGGCATGGCCTCAGCCATTAGACCGCAAAAACGTCTGTGGGAAGCACCCGCGCGGGCGCTTCCCATCGAGATCGAAGCCGCGGATCAGCGGCCCTGGGGCGGACAGGGCTGGCCGGGCGCGCAGGCCGGCTGGCCCTGCTGCGGGCGCTGATAGCCGCTGGGCATGCGGTGCTGACCTTGCACGCCGGGCTGGCGCTGGGGCTGGGGCTGGGGCTGGGGCGCCGCCTGAGGCTGCTGGGGCGGCGGCGCGCCCTGCGGTGGGCCGCCGGGACGCGGACCGGGGGGAGGCCCCCCGTTGCCGCCCGGGCGCGGGCCTCCCGGTCCGCCGGGCTGGTGGCCCGGGTTCGGGTTGCCGTTCCAGCCCGGACGCGGGCCGGGCGGCGGGCCGCCATTGCCGCCATTGCCGCCATTGCCGCCGGGACGCGGGTTGCCCTGCCAGCCCGGCTGGTTGTTGTTCCAGCCGGGGCGCGGATTGCCCTGCCAGCCGGGCTGATTGCCGTTCCAGCCGGGGCGCGGGCCGTTGTTCCATCCCGGCTGCGGGCCGGGATTGGGATGGCCGTTCCAGCCCGGACGCGGGCCATTGTTCCAGCCGGGATTCGGGCCGGGCGGCGGGCGATAGCCGGGCTGCCACCAGCCGGGCGGGCGCGGCCCCGGGCCGGGCGGCGGCGGCCCCCAGCCGGGGCGCGGCTGCCAGCGATAATTCTGCCACTGGTTATACTGGCCCCACCACGGCGCGCCCTGATAGTAGCGGTTCCAGTAGCGGGCGAAATTGAAGCCGATGACCGGCAGGCCGAGCACGGGGGCATATTCCGGCACCAGCACCGGCTGGCCGCGATAGGACATGGCGAGATATTCGCCATAGACCCAGCCGCGATAGATGCCGGTGGCCACGTCGCACCAGGACTGGCCTTCCAGGCAGCCCTTGATGTCCACCGGTAGGCCCTCGGGCAGGACCGTGACGCTCGGATAGGCCGTGTCCGGCCCCGTGCGCATGTTCACATTGCCCGTGGTGAAGCCGGGAGCCGCCAGCGCGGCCCCGGAAAAGGCGGTGGTGCACACCGCTACGCAAAACGCCCACGCCGCCGTCTTCATCTCGACTCACCAGCACGGCCGGACTGGCCGTTACTGGTAACGCTGGCGTGTTTCCGTGGCGTTTCCAATACCGACCCATGGCGGGATTACGTCGCGGCCCGGGCATCTTTATGCGATGGAGAACGGCACCACTTCGCGCACGTCGGGATCGGTGCGGATTTCCCGGTCGAGCGGCGGAAAGGCCCGCAGTTCGCAATCCCGCCGGGGGCAGATGCGGCACGAGACGCCGAGCCGCGCCACCGGCGCCGACTTCAGGTCCAGCCCGTCCGCCTGCACCATCTGGTCCGCATAGGAAATCTCGCAGCCGAGCCCCAGCGCATAGACCCGCTGCGGCTGGCCGTAGCGCGTGGCCGGGGCGCTCACCGTGCGCGCGAGGCACAGATAGCGCACCCCGTCCGGCATCTCGCCCACCTGAACCAGGGTCTGACCCGCGCTCTCGAATGCCTGGTGCACGTTCCACACCGCGCAGGCGCCGCCGAGCCGGGCGAACTGGAAGCGCGTGGCGCTGTGGCGCTTGGTGATGTTGCCCGCCCGGTCCACCTTGGCAAAATAGAAGGGCAGGCCCTTCATGCCCGCACGCTGGAGGGTGGAGAGGCGGTGGCACACCTGCTCCAGGCTCGCCCCGGTCTCCAGCGCCAGCCGGTCGAGGTCGTGCCGCCTGTCCCGGGCGAGGCGCAGGAAGCGGCCATAGGGCAGGAGCAGCGCCCCCGCAAAATAATTGTAGAGGGCGAGGCGGCAGATATCCCCCGCGGTCGGACTGCGGAACCCGCCCCGCGCCACCATGCCGTCCACGAGATCGGAATGGGCGAGCCGGGCGATGGCGGCGCCGAGCCGGAAGGCGGCGGCCGCCGGGGTCAGCACGCCGGACAGGGACAGGCGCTTGCGGCGCGAATCGAACCGGGAGAGCGGCAGGTCGGGGTCCGCCGGGCCGTGCTCGACCTCAACGCCGAAACGGTCCTTCAGGTAGCTGGTGAAGGCCGCGCGCGGGTCCGTGCCCGAGAGGATGCCCAGCGCCTCGGCGGTCTCCTCGGCGGCGCGGTCGAGGGCGTCCACGTAATTGTCGATATAGTGAAAATAGTCCCGCACCTCCTCGTAAGGCACGAGCTTGGCCTCGGCGCCCATGCCCACGGAGAGCATGTCGTCCAGCGAGGCGCGCCACTCGGCGGTGCGGCCCAGGGACACATGCATGCGCAGGAAGGCATGGGCGAAGGCGGGCGAGAGATTGGCCACCGCCTTCAGGTCCTGCATCCCCAGTTCCAGGTCGCGGAACAGCGGATCGGCGGTGGCCTCGCGCAGGTCCGCCACGAGGCGGTCCAGGTCCTCCGCGCCGAACGAGGTGATGTCCACGCCGAAGGTGCGGCTGATGGCGATGAGCACCGAGGCGCTCAGCGGGCGCTGGTTGCTCTCGATCTGGTTCACATAGGAGGCTGAGACGCCGAGCCGGTGGGCCAGTTCCACCTGCTTGAGGCCGAGCTTCTCCCGCAGGCGGCGCACCGCGTGTCCGGCAAAGACCTTCTGGCGCATTTCCCCCGCCCCGACCCCGGCGCGTGGCGGGGTCGCAATTGTAAAGATTTCACATATTACAGCATGGAATTTTTACATATTCAAATGTGACGCTGCATTTGCTAGCGCAGCGGACCATGATGCGCATTTCCGTCCCGAAATCCTTGAGGGAAGTCCTTTTCCTCCGGCGCGGGGCCGTTAGAGTGGCATCACAACGGCGGCCGCACGCACCCAGGGGACAGGGATGAAGGAAATTCTCGAAGAGCTTGAGAGCAGGCGCAGCATCGCCGCGCTCGGCGGCGGCGTGAAGCGCATCGAGGCGCAGCACAAGCGGGGCAAGCTCACGGCCCGCGAGCGCATCGAACTGCTGCTGGACCGCGGCTCCTTCGAGGAGTTCGACACCTTCGTGCAGCATCGCTGCATCGATTTCGGCATGGAGACCCAAAAGATCCCCGGCGACGGCGTCGTCACCGGCTGGGGCACGGTGAATGGCCGGCAGGTCTTCGTCTTCGCCAAGGACTTCACTGTGTTCGGCGGCTCCCTCTCCGAGGAGCATGCCCGCAAGATCACCAAGATCCAGGACATGGCGCTGAAGACCCGCGCGCCCATCATCGGCCTGTTCGATGCCGGCGGCGCGCGCATCCAGGAAGGCGTCGCGGCGCTCGGCGGCTATGGCGAGGTGTTCAAGCGCAACGTCACCGCCTCCGGCGTCATCCCGCAGATCTCCCTCATCATGGGCCCGTGCGCGGGCGGCGACGTCTACTCGCCCGCCATGACCGACTTCATCTTCATGGTCCGCGACACGAGCTACATGTTCGTCACCGGCCCGGACGTGGTGAAGACCGTCACCAACGAGACCGTCACCGCCGAGGAGCTGGGCGGAGCGAAGGTGCACACCACCAAATCGTCGGTGGCGGACGGGTCCTACGAGAACGACGTGGAGATGCTTCTCCAGACCCGTCGCCTCATCGACTTCCTGCCCCTGAACAATCAGGCCGGCGTGCCGGAATGGCCCTCCTTCGACGATCCGCTGCGCGAGGACGAGAGCCTCGACACGCTGATTCCGGACAATCCGAACAAGCCGTACGACATCAAGGAACTGATCCTGAAGCTCGCAGACGAGGGCGACTTCTTCGAGATCCAGGCGTCCTTCGCGAAGAACATCGTCACTGGTTTCGGCCGCATCGAGGGCCGCACGGTGGGCTTCGTCGCCAACCAGCCCATGGTGCTCGCCGGCGTCCTCGACGCGGACGCCTCCCGCAAGGCCGCACGGTTCGTGCGCTTCTGCGACGCCTTCGAGATCCCCATCGTGACCCTCGTGGACGTGCCCGGCTTCCTGCCCGGCACCGCCCAGGAATATGGCGGCCTCATCAAGCACGGCGCCAAGCTGCTGTTCGCCTATTCCCAAGCCACCGTGCCGCTCGTCACCCTCATCACCCGCAAGGCGTTCGGCGGCGCGTATGACGTGATGGCCTCCAAGCATGTGGGCGGCGACGTGAACTATGCCTGGCCCACCGCGCAGATCGCGGTCATGGGCGCCAAGGGCGCGGTCGAAATCATCTTCCGCGCCGACATGGGCGACCCGGACAAGATCGCGGCCCAGACCAAGAATTACGAACAGCGCTTCCTCTCGCCCTTCGTGGCGGCGGAGCGGGGCTATATCGACGAGGTCATCATGCCTCACTCGACCCGCAAGCGCATCGCCCGCGCGCTCGCCATGCTGCGCTCCAAGAAGGTGGAGCAGCCGCTGAAGAAGCACGACAACCTTCCCCTGTAGCAGGGTCGTCATGCCCGGGCTTGTCCCGGGCATCCACGCGGCGCCGTCGGGGCGACGCTCAAAGGACAGCCGTGGATGGCCGGGACACGCCCGGCCATGACAGTCGCAGAAGACATGGGGCGCCACGCGCCGAGGGGACCGACGCTGATGTTCTCGAAAATCCTGATCGCAAACCGGGGCGAGATCGCCTGCCGCGTCATCAAGACGGCGCGCAAGATGGGCATCAAGACCGTGGCCGTCTATTCCGACGCCGACAAGGACGCGCTCCATGTGGAGATGGCGGACGAGGCGGTCCATATCGGCCCCGCGCCTGCCGCCCAGTCCTATCTCATCGCTGAGAAAATCATTGAGGCGTGCAAGCTGACCGGCGCGCAGGCGGTGCATCCCGGCTACGGCTTCCTTTCCGAGCGCGCGTCGTTCCCGCAGGCGCTCGCCGAGCACGGCATCGTCTTCATTGGTCCCAATCCCCATGCCATCGAGGCCATGGGCGACAAGATCGAATCCAAGAAGGCGGCCGCGGCGGCCAAGGTCTCCACTGTGCCCGGCTATCTCGGCGTGATCGAGGATGGCGCGCAGGCGGCCGTGATCGCCGACGAGATCGGCTATCCCGTGATGATCAAGGCCTCCGCCGGCGGCGGCGGCAAGGGCATGCGCATCGCCTATTCCCGCGCCGAGGTGCAGGACGGCTTCGACCGCGCCAAGTCGGAGGCCAAGTCCTCCTTCGGCGACGACCGCGTGTTCGTGGAAAAGTTCATCGTCGATCCCCGGCACATCGAGATCCAGGTGCTCGGCGACAAGCACGGCAACGTGCTCTATCTGGGCGAGCGCGAATGCTCCATCCAGCGCCGCAACCAGAAGGTGGTGGAGGAAGCCCCCTCCCCGCTGCTGGACGAGGAGACCCGCCGGAAGATGGGCGAGCAGGCCGTCGCCCTCGCCAAGGCCGTGGGCTACGACAGCGCCGGCACGGTGGAATTCGTCGCGGGCCAGGACAAGAGCTTCTACTTCCTGGAAATGAACACCCGCCTCCAGGTGGAGCATCCCGTCACCGAGCTGATCACCGGCATCGACCTCGTCGAGCAGATGATCCGCGTGGCGGCGGGCGAGAAGCTCGCCTTCACCCAGGACGACATCAAGCTGAACGGCTGGGCGGTGGAAAGCCGCATCTATGCGGAAGATCCCTACCGCAACTTCCTTCCCTCCATCGGCCGCCTCGTGCGCTACCGCCCCCCGGCGGAAGGCAAGACCGGCGACATCACCGTGCGCAACGACACGGGCGTCTATGAGGGCGGGGAGATCTCGCTCTTCTACGATCCCATGATCGCCAAGCTCGTGACCCACGCGCCCACCCGCGCGGAGGCGATCGAGGCGCAGGCGGACGCGCTGGACGCGTTCGCCATCGACGGCATCGGGCACAACATCCCCTTCCTCTCCGCGCTGATGGCGCATGAGCGCTGGAAGTCCGGCAACCTCTCCACCGGCTTCATCGCCGAGGAATATCCCGACGGCTTCCACGCCCGCGCGCCGGAAGGCGAGCTGACCCACCATCTCGCGGCGGTCGCCGCCGTGATCGACCACATCCAGAATGCCCGCAAGCGCCGCATCTCCGGCCAGATGATGGGCAAGCCCGTCACCTTCGAGACGCACCGCGTGGTGCATCTGGGCGGCTCCCATCCGCTCATGGTGGTGTCCTGCGAGATCGAGGACGCGGACGGCGTCGCGAAGGTGCAGATCTTCGAGGCGGACGGCTCCAAGGGCCATGTCCACGTGCTGGCCTCGAACTGGACGCCCGGCGAGCCTGTGTGGCTCGGCACCATCGACGGGGAGCCCGCCGCGCTCCAAGTGCGCCCGGTGCCGAACGGCGTGGCGCTGGCCTATCGGGGCGTCGCCACCGAGGCGCGGGTCTTCACGACGCGCGAGGCCGAGCTGGCGGCGCTGATGCCGGTGAAGGAAGCCTCCGCGGGCGGCAAGGAATTGCTGTGCCCCATGCCGGGCCTCGTGGTCTCCATCGCGGTGCAGCCGGGCCAGGACGTGAAGGCCGGCGAGGCGCTGGCGGTGGTGGAAGCCATGAAGATGGAGAACGTGCTGCGCGCCGAGCGCGACGGCGTCATCAAGTCGGTCCTCGCCAAGCCCGGAGACAGCCTGGCGGTGGACGCGGTCATCCTGGAATTCGCGTGACCCGCGCAGGCACCCATATGCCCTCTCCCGTTTGCGGGAGAGGGTGCCGGTCCTGACCAGCGGAGGGAGCATCTGACATGCGCCTGCTCTCCCACCTTCTGTCCCGCTTCGTGGAGAAGGGATCCCTGACCGTCATCACGGTGAAGGGTCAGCGCGTCGTCTTCGGCTCCGGGCAGGACGGCCCGAAGGTGACGGTCCGCTTCATGGACGAGAAGCTGGAGCGGGACCTGTTCTTCAATCCCGAGCTGACCGCCGCTGAAGCCTATATGGACGGCCGCCTCGTGTTCGAGGATGGGTCCGGCGTGTTCGACCTGCTGCTGCTGTTCTCGGTGAACCGCAAGGGGCTCGGCAGCCATCCGGTGCAGCAGGCGCTGCGCAAGGCGTGGCGGGCGCTGCGGCGGTTCCAGCAGGCCAATCCCGTGGCCAAGGCCAAGGAAAACGTCTCCAGCCATTACGACCACCCGGCCGCCTTCTACCGGCTGTGGCTGGACGAGACCATGGCCTATTCCTGCGCCTATTTCGACTTCCCCGACCAGCCGCTCGCCGACGCCCAGCGGGCCAAGTTCCGCCATGTGGCGGCGAAGCTGAAGATCGAGCCGGGCATGAAGGTGGTGGAGATCGGCTCCGGCTGGGGCGGGCTCTCCATCTATCTCGCGAAGGAATGCGGCGCCCACGTCACCGCCATCAACGTCTCGCCCGAGCAACTGGCGGAATCCCGCCGTCTCGCCGAGGCTGCGGGCGTGGCGCACCTCATCGACTTCCGCGAGGTGGATTACCGCAACCTCACCGGCAAGTATGACCGGCTCGTCTCCATCGGCATGATGGAGCATGTGGGCGTCGCCCATTTCGACGACTATTTCACCACCGTGCGCGAGCTTCTCGCCCCCGGCGGCTTCGCGCTGGTTCACGCCATCGGCCGCATGGCGCCGCCCGGCACCACGGCGCCGTTCATCCGCAAATACATCTTCCCCGGCGGCTATGTGCCCGCGCTGTCGGAAGTGTTCGCCTCCACCGAGCGCACCCATCTGTGGGTGGCGGACATGGAGGTGCTGCGGCTGCACTATTACTGGACCATCCGGGCGTGGCGGCACCGCTTCCTCGCCCGCTACGGCGAGGTGGAGGCCATGATGGGCGCGCGCTTCGCCCGCATGTGGGACTTCTACCTGTCCGCCGTGGAGCTGGGCTTCCTGCACGGCTCCAACATGGTGTTCCAGCTCCTGCTGAGCGAGCGGCGCGACGACGTGCCCGTGCGGCGGGACTATATGTTCCAGGACGAATTGAAGCTGGCCGCGCGCGACAGCGCCCCGCCCGCCGGAGAGATTCACCCATGACCGAGACACCCGCCATGACCGACCTGCCCTTCGCTGCGGACCTCAAGCCCGCGAGCCGCGAGGACTGGCTGAAGCTGGTGGACGGCGTCCTGAAGGGTGCGCCCTACGACAAGAAGCTCGTCACCCGCACCCTGGACGGGCTGGTGCTGGACCCCCTGCCCGCGCGCGACCCCGGCGCGTTCGCGGTGGCGGGCCGCGCGGCGGGGGCGCCCTGGACGATCTCGGCGCGGGTGGACCAGGCGGACCTCGCCGCCGCCAATGCCCAGGCGCTGGACGACCTCGGCAACGGCGCCTCGGGCCTGACGCTGGTGTTCTCGGCCTCCCCCCATGCCCATGGCTTCGGTCTCGACGGCGCCGACGGCCTCGGCACGGTGCTGGACGGGGTGATGCTGGACCTCATCGAGACGCGGCTGGAGAGCGGCGGCTTCCAGGGCCGCGAACAGGCGCTCGCCTTCGCGGACATCGTGGCCGCGCGCGAACTGAACCCCTCCGCCGTCTCCGTGTCCTTCGGCCTCGATCCCCTGTCGGACATCGCCCGTGCGGGCGCCGGGCCCCTGCCGTGGGCGGATGGCCTCTCCAAGCGCGTGGCGGAGACCTTCGCCATCCTGCGCGCACGCGGCTTCACCTCGCCCATCCTGCGGGCCGACGGCGCGGTGCACCACGCGGCGGGCGCCTCGGACGCGCAGGAACTGGCGGCGGTCATCGCCACCGGCGTCGCCTATCTGCGCGCGCTGGAGGCGGCGGGCCTCGCGCTGGAGGATGCGGCCGCCGGCATCGAGCTGGCGCTCACGGCCGACGTGAACCAGATCGCCACCCTCGCCAAGTTCCGTGCCGTGCGCCTGCTCTGGGCGGCGGTGCTGCGGGAGGCGGGCATCGCCGCGCGCCCCGCCACGGTGCACGCGACCACCGCGTGGCGCTCGCTCACCCGGCGCGATCCCTATGTGAACCTGCTGCGCTCCACCGTGGCCGCCTTCGCGGCGGGCGTGGGCGGGGCGGACAGCCTCACCATCCTGCCCTTCACCCAGGCGCTCGGCCTGCCCGACCCGTTCGCCCGGCGCCTCGCCCGCAACACCCAGCTCATCCTGCTGGAAGAGGCGAACGTCCACCGCGTGGCCGACCCCTCGGCCGGCTCGGGCGCCGTGGAAACGCAGACCCAGGGCCTCGCGGCCGCCGCCTGGGACCTGTTCCGTGCCATCGAGCGCAAGGGCGGCATGGCGGACGCGCTGGCGGACGGCTGGTGGCGCAGCGAGATCGCCGAGGTGGCGAAGCGCCGCGCCAAGGACGTGGCCACCCGCCGCGAGCCGCTGACCGGCACCTCCGAATTCCCGCTTCTGGGCCAGGAGATGCCCGAGGTGCTGGCGCCCGCGCCCATCGTGGAAACCGCGCCCTCCGACACGGCGCTCGCCCCGCACCGCCTCGCCGAGCCCTTCGAGGCGCTGCGTGACGCGGCGGAGGCGGCACCCGTGCCGCCCAAGGTGTTCCTCGCCACGCTCGGCCCTGTCGCCGCCTTCACCGCGCGGGCTACCTACGCGAAGAATTTCTTCGAAACCGGCGGCCTCGCGGCGCCGGTGCCGGACGGCTTCGCCACCACCGAGGACATGGTCGCGGCCTTCACGGCGTCGGGCACCGGCTTCGCGTGCCTGTGCGGCTCGGACGAGCTGTACGGCACGGACGGGGCCGCCGCCGCGTCCGCCCTGACGGCGGCGGGCGCCACCGTATGGCTCGCCGGACGGCCGGGAGAGCTTGAGGCGGCGCTGACGGAGGCGGGCGTCTCCGGCTTCATCTTCGCCGGGGGCGACGTGTTGGAAACGCTAAGGAAGGCGCACAAGGCGGTGGGGATCTGACCTCGGCCCCTGCCCCCTCCCCAGCCCTCCCCCGCAAGCGGGAGAGGGAGCTTGGCGTTATGCGGGTGGGGAAAGCCCTCTTCCGGCCGAACGCGGTATTCGCTTCGACAGTGCACCGAAGTCGCGAAGCCCTCTCCCGCTTGCGGGGGAGGGTTGGGAGGGGGAAATCGGAGGGTTCGGAGGGCACAATTCACGGAGAAGGAGCGGGGATGTTCCCCCATTCGACGGGCTTCCCGCTCAGGCCCGCGCCTTGACCCCATACACCTCGTCCGCCCGCTTCTCGAAGGCATCGGCGAAGCGGCGGAAGGCGGCGTCGAACATGGCGCCCATGACGAGGCCCAGGGTCCGCGAGCGGAATTCGTAGGAGATGTGGAACTTCACTTCGCACCGCCCGCCGTCCACGGCGCGGAACTCCCAGCGGTTGTCGAGGCGGCTGAAGGGCCCGTCCAGATATTCCACGTGGATGACCAGCCTGGGGCGGTCCAGGGTGACGCGGGACGTGAAGGTCTCGCGGATCAGCTTGTAGGCCACCGTCATGTCGGCCACGAGGATTTCCACGCCCTCGTCGCTGCGGTTGCGCCGGCGGATGCGCAGCGCGCTGCAGAGCGGCACGAATTCCGGGTAGCGCTCCACGTCGGCCACGAGGTCGAACATGTCGGTCGGGGAATGGGCGACCACCCGGGCGCTGGAAAAGGACGGCACGATGTCAGGCCCGGCCGAGCTTGGCGTCCCGCGCGGCGCGCAGCCGCGCAAAGTCGTCGCCCGCATGGTGCGAGGAACGGGTCAGCGGGCTGGACGACACCATCAGGAAGCCCTTGGCATAGGCCACCGTCTCGAACGCCTTGAACTCGTCCGGCGTCACGTAGCGCTCCACCTTGTGGTGGCGGCGGGTGGGCTGGAGATATTGGCCGATGGTCATGAAATCCACCTCCGCCGAGCGCAGGTCGTCCATGAGCTGGAGCACCTCGTTCCGTTCCTCCCCGAGCCCGACCATGATGCCGGACTTGGTGAAGATGGACGCATCCAGTTCCTTCACCTGCTGGAGCAGGCGCAGGGAATGGAAATAGCGCGCGCCGGGGCGCACCTTGAGATAGCGGCCGGGGACCGTCTCGAGATTGTGGTTGAACACGTCCGGCCGTGCCTCCACCACCACTTCGAGGGCGCCCGGCTTGCGCAGGAAGTCCGGGGTCAGGATCTCGATGGTGGTGCCGGGGCTCGCCGCGCGGATCGCGCGGATGGTGCGGGCGAAATGCTCCCCGCCCCCGTCCGAGAGGTCGTCCCGGTCCACGGAGGTGATGACCACGTGGGACAGGCCGAGCTTGGCCACCGCGTCCGCCACCTTCTGCGGCTCGTCCTGGTCGAGCGGGCCCGGCAGGCCGGTGCGGACATTGCAGAAGGCGCACGCGCGGGTGCAGGTGTCGCCCATGATCATGAAGGTGGCGTGCTTCTTCTCCCAGCACTCACCGATATTGGGGCAGCCCGCCTCCTCGCACACCGTGTGCAGGCCATTGGCGCGCACGATGCCGGCGGTCTCCGACCATCCCGCCGAGCCGGGCGCCTTCACGCGAATCCAGTCCGGCTTGCGCAGCACCTCGTTCTCGGGGCGGTGCGCCTTCTCGGGATGGCGGGGCCTGTTCAGCGTATTGACGACCGTGACCATGGGAATGCCGTTCTCGCGCATCGGGCGCATCGAAGGGATGATTTAGCGTCCGAGGCGCCGCGCGTCGAGGCCGCCGGGAGCAAGGCAGGCATGACACGGGCAAACCGGGCGCCCGCGGGGGCGCCCGGCGCGGGTCACGCCTTGACCAGGGGAACCTTCGGCACATGCCGGCCGCCGCCCGAGCCACCCGGGCCACCGTCCTTCGGGCCGCCTTTTGAGCCGGGCTTCGTGCCCCCGCGCCCCTTGGGGGCACCGGGGCGAGCGGCCTTGGCGCGGGTGGCCTCGCTCTTGCGGCGCGGGGCGCGCTTGGTGGCGGGGACGATCTTGTCGGGCTTGGGCGTGACGGGCCCCTCGGGGAAGGAGAAGCCGAGCTTCGTGCCCGCCTCGGCCTCTTCGACCACCACGCGCACATGCCCGCCATTCTTCAGGCGCCCGAACAGCACCTCGTCCGCCAACCGCGTCTTGATGTGCTCCTGGATCACCCGCGCCATGGGGCGGGCACCCATCTGCTCGTCATAGCCGCGCTCCACCAACCAGGCGGTCGCCTCGTCGGAGAGTTCGATGGTGACGTTGCGGTCGGCGAGCTGGGCCTCGAGCTGGAGCACGAACTTCTCCACCACCTGCCCGATGATCTCGGGGGTGAGGTGGGCGAAGGGGATGACCGCGTCCAGGCGGTTGCGGAATTCCGGGGCGAAGGTCCGGTTGATGGCCTCGATGTCGTCCCCTTCCCGCTTGGAGCGGGTGAAGCCGTAGGCCGCCTTGGAGAGATCCGCCGCACCGGCATTGGTGGTCATGATGAGGATGACGTTGCGGAAATCCACCGACTTGCCGTTGTGGTCGGTGAGCTTCCCGTGGTCCATCACCTGCAGCAGGATGTTGAACAGGTCCGGATGGGCCTTCTCGATCTCGTCCAGCAGCAGCACGCAATGGGGTGTCTGGTCCACGCCGTCGGTGAGAAGGCCGCCCTGGTCGAAGCCCACATAGCCGGGAGGCGCGCCGATGAGGCGGGAGACCGTGTGGCGCTCCATATATTCGGACATGTCGAACCGCAGCAGGTTCACCCCCAGCGTGGAGGCAAGCTGCTTGGCGACCTCGGTCTTGCCGACGCCGGTGGGGCCGGAGAACAGGTAGGAGCCGATGGGCTTCTCCGGCTCCCGCAGGCCCGCGCGGGCGAGCTTGATGGAGGCGGCGAGCGCCTCGATGGCCTTGTCCTGCCCGTAGACCACCCGCTTCAGGGTGGTCTCCATGGCGGAGAGCACCTCCGCATCGTCCTTGGAGACGGTCTTGGGGGGAATGCGCGCCATGGTGGCGATGGTGGCCTCGATCTCCTTGAGGCCGATGATCTTCTTGCGCCGCGCCTCGGGCACCAGCATCTGGGCCGCGCCGCTCTCGTCGATCACGTCGATCGCCTTGTCGGGCAGCTTGCGGTCATGGATGTAGCGGGCCGACAGCTCCACCGCGGCCTTGATGGCCTCGTTGGTGTAGCGCAGCTTGTGATAGTCCTCGAAATAGGGCTTGAGCCCCTTCAGGATCTCGATGGCGTCGGGCACCGTGGGTTCGGCCACGTCGATCTTCTGGAACCGGCGCACCAGGGCCCGGTCCTTCTCGAAATACTGGCGGTATTCCTTGTAGGTGGTCGAGCCCATGCACCGCAGCGTGCCGGAGGCCAGCGCCGGCTTCAGCAGGTTGGACGCGTCCATCGCGCCGCCGGAGGTCGCCCCCGCGCCGATCACCGTATGGATCTCGTCGATGAACATGATGGCGTTGGGATAGGCCTCGATCTCCTTCACCACCTGCTTCAGGCGCTCCTCGAAGTCGCCGCGATAGCGGGTGCCCGCAAGCAGCGAGCCCATGTCGAGGGAGAAGACGGTGGCGGTGGCGAGGACCTCGGGCACGTCGCCGTTGATGATGCGGTGCGCCAGCCCTTCGGCGATGGCGGTCTTGCCCACGCCGGGGTCGCCCACGAACAGGGGATTGTTCTTCTGGCGGCGGCACAGGACCTGGATGGTGCGCTGGATTTCCTTGTCGCGCCCGATCAGGGGATCGACCTTGCCCTCGGCCGCCTTGCGGTTGAGGTTGATGCAATAGGCATCCAGCGCGTCGGCCTTCTTCTTGCCGTCCTCGCCGGACTTGGTCTCGGTCTCATCCTCGGCGCCGCGCACGGGACGGCTCTCGGACATGCCGGCCCGCTTGGCGATGCCGTGGGAGATGTAGTTCACCGCGTCGTACCGCGTCATGTCCTGCTCTTGCAGGAAATAGGCGGCGTGGCTCTCGCGCTCGGCGAAGATGGCCACCAGCACGTTGGCGCCGGTCACTTCTTCGCGGCCGGAGGACTGGACATGGATCACCGCGCGCTGGATCACGCGCTGGAAGCCGGCGGTGGGCTTGGAATCGTCGCCGCTCTGCTGGACCAGATTTTCCAGCTCGCCGTCCACGTATTCGACGAGGTTCCGCCGGAGCTTTTCGAGATCGACATTGCACGCCCGCATCACCGCGGAAGCGTCCTGGTCGTCCACCAGGGACAGGAGCAGATGTTCGAGGGTCGCGTATTCGTGGTGGCGCTCGTTGGCGAGGGCCAGGGCCCGGTGGAGCGACTGCTCGAGACTGCGAGAGAACGTTGGCATCTACACCTCTATCCCGTGCCTCGCCCGGCGGGACTGGACGCCCCAGCCGGCCCGGCGTGCACGCGTTCCCTTAAACTTTGTACCGGCACTTGCCCCGCGCAAGCCCCTCCCCGTTCTCCCCCATCACACCTGCGTGCCGCTTGCGGCGGGCTTATTTCTTTTCCATGACGCACTGGAGAGGATGTTGGTGTTTGCGCGCGAAGTCCATCACCTGCGTCACTTTTGTTTCCGCGACTTCGTAGGTGTAGATGCCGCACTCGCCCACGCCGTGATTGTGGACGTGGAGCATGATGGTGTTGGCCTCGTCACGCCCCTTGTTGAAGAAGCGCTCGAGGATGTGCACGACGAATTCCATGGGGGTGTAGTCGTCGTTCAGCAGCAGCACGCGATAGAGGCTCGGGCGCTTCGTCTGCGGCTTGGCGCGGGTGATGACCGCCGTGCCGGGGCCGCCGCCGGAACGGCGCGGCTTTCCCGGCTCGCCGGACAGGCGCGGCAAGGGATGAGAGGAAGCGGAAGATCGGTCAGTCTGGATCATTGGCAATTCTGAATGCCGGATCGGCAGCGGCACGGCCCATCGCCGCGCCACCCCGGCACGTGCCAAAATAATAGGAAGCCGGGCGGCAGTATGCCAGCCTGCCTCCGCCGAGGCGGCAGGAAATTCGCTGCCGAACCGGCAGGGATGCGTCCGGCCCACGGCCGCGCACCACCGAAATCCAGGCCGCCGGAGGGAATGGCGGAAATGATTTCCGCGCCGTTGCGGCGGCGCGGATACGCCAAAGCGGGCCCGCCTGAGCCCGCTTTCGGTCATGTGAAAGCGGCGAGGGCTCAACGCGCCCTCGCTGCGCAGCGTCCGAGGCGGACGCTCAGTGCGTCTTGGCGAACAAGCCCTGGTACGGCTTGTAGGCTTCCTTGGCGAGGTCGGAATACAGCGTGCCGAGCTTCGTCGCTTCCGCCACCAGGCCCTCATAGGAGGTCTTGAGGTAGCTCTGCTGGATCTCCAGCGCCTGCTCCACCGTCTTCGCGCCGAGAAGCTGCTCGAGGGTGGACGTGCCGAGCTCGAAGGAGCTCTTGGTGTAGTCCGCCACTTCGATGGCGATCGCCTGCGCGCTCTTCGACCACGCGCCGAAGCTCTTCATGGCGAGGTCCATGTTGTCCTTGCCGAGCTTCTGCATCTCTTCGACCGTCTGCACCTGAACCATTGGGTGTCCCTTTCCTGAATGAAGCGCCTCCCGCGGGCCCGCAGCCCGGCGAGAGGGTGCCTTTTTCCCCGCCCAGGTTGCATAATATGCGCTGCAGCATTTCCGTCAACATTTTTGTGCACTGCACAATTACGGAGGTGCCGGGATTTACGGCTTAGTAACCGCACGTTTCTAGGCTCTGTCCCAGTCACCTTTCCACGCGCTCGATCGTTGCGGCCGGTTTGCACTGCCGCATGGTCAAAGCGTGAGCGTCTCACCCGCGCTGACACGGGACCTTTCTTCATGCGATTGGCGCTGGCACACGGCACCCTCCCGGCCAAGATCCTCGCGGCGGCCGTTGCCGTCTCCGTCTGCCTCTCCGCCGGAGCGGCGGACGCGAAGCCCAAGAAGCAGGCGAAGGCGAAGCCCGCCGCCACGCGCGCGGTGGCTGCCGATACCGGCTGGCAGCGCGGGCAGTCGGCCATCATCATCGACGCGAATACCGGGCGGGTCCTGTACGAGGACAATGCCGACGACCAGCTTCATCCCGCCTCGGTCACGAAGGTGATGACGCTCTACATGCTGTTCGAGCAGCTCGAGGCCGGGCGCATGCGCCTCGACACGCCCATGACCGTCTCGGCCTTCGCCGCCTCCCAGTCGCCCTCCAAGCTGGGCCTGCGCCCGGGCGCGACCATCGAGGTGGAGGACGCCATCAAGGCGCTGGTGACGCGCTCGGCCAACGACATCGCCGTGGTGATCGCCGAGTCCATCGGCGGCGACGAATCCAGCTTCGCCTCCATGATGACGCGCAAGGCGCGCTCCATCGGCATGAGCAACACCCAGTTCCGCAACGCCTCGGGCCTGCCCAACAAGGGGCAGGTGACGACGGCCCGCGACCTCGCCACGCTGGGCATCGCGATCCAGGACCGCTTCCCGCGCTACTACAAGTATTTCTCGACGCGCACCTTCTATTATCGCGGCCAGGCGATCGCGAACCACAACCGCATGTTCGGGCGCATCGAGGGCGTGGACGGCATCAAGACCGGCTACACCAATGCCTCTGGCTTCAACCTGCTGACCTCGGTCCACACCGACGACAAGTTCGTCATCGGCGTCGTGATGGGCGGCGCCAGCGCGGCCTCCCGCGACAGCCGCATGGCGAGCCTCATCACCGGCAACATGGGCCGCGCCTATGCGGGCCGCCGCACCGCGCCCAAGGCCACGGAAGTGGCCGAGGCCGCGCCGGTTCCCACCCCTGCCCC
>JACESF010000030.1 GCA_013911975.1 Hyphomicrobiales bacterium
GAGAGGTCGAAGGTGGGGGTGGGCGTGGAGCCGCAGGCCGCGAGCGCAAGCGCCGCCGCCAAGGCGGCGCCGGGAGCGAAGGCGGTGACACGTGGAAAGCGGCGCACCTTCGCACCCATCCCCTGACGACTCATGTTTGCCTACCGCCTATATTCCGGCACCGAGTTGCCGCCGAAAATGAACTGGCGCGGATTGCGCTCGAAATTTCTCAAGGTGCGGTCGATGTCCGACAAAGTGCGGCGCCCGTCAACCGCAAGGGCCTCGAACTGCCGCAGCCCTGGCCCGGTGAAATGCTTGAGCTGGTCTGTCAGTTCCGCCGTGCGGGCGTCGAGATTGTCCGCGAGCTTGCGCACCGAGGTGGCCGCCTCCGTCGCCTGGTTCAGCAGGCCGTTCGGCTCGCTGGACGCCCGCTTGAGGTCGACGACGATGGAATCCGCCTTGGTGGCGAGGTCTTGAAGCTGTCCGGCGATCTCGTTGGAGCGCTTCAGCAGCGTGCCCACGTCCTCGGAATGATCCGACAGCGCCTGGGTGAAGCCGTTCACGTTGGAGACGATCTGCTTCACCTGGTCCGGGTCGATGGCGTCGAGAATGCCGTTGATGCGGCGCGCCACGTCCTGCACGGTCGAGATCAGCCCGGCCATGCCCGTGCCGCCCTCCGCCTCCATGCGCGGAATGCCGTTGGGGCCGAGGGGAAGCGGTTTGGCGCCGGGCTCGCCGCCCCGCAGGGAGACGATGACGATGCCGGTCAGGCCTTGGGATTCCAGGCCCGCCCGCACATCCGAGAGCACCGGCACGTTGGCGTCCACGTCCACGCGCACCAGCACCTCGTTGGGCCGGTCCGGCAGCAGGCCGAGGCTGGCCACCTGCCCCACGGGGATGCCGTTGAAAGTGACGCTGTTGCCCTGGCGCAGGCCGCTGACCGTGCCCTCATAGACGATCTCGTACGCCCGGCGGTTGTCGGACGTCAGGGGGCGCATGAACCAGTAGACGAAGCCGAACGCACCCGCCAGGACGAGAAGAGTGAAGGCGCCGATTATGGTGTAATTGGCCCGTGTCTCCATGCGCCCTTTCCTCGCCTCACCGTTCGGACCGGACCGCGCGGGCGCGGGTTCCGTGGAAATAGGCCCGGAGCCAAGGATGGTGGGATTCCATCATCGTCTCGATCGTGCCCTGAGCGATCACCTTGCCGTCGGCGAGCGCGGCGATTCGATCACAGACCGTGTGCAGACTGTCCAGATCGTGCGTTACCATGAAAACCGTCAGGCCCAAAGTCTGCTGGAGCGTACGGATCAGTTCGTCGAAGTCGCCCGCCCCGATGGGGTCAAGGCCCGAGGTGGGCTCGTCCAGGAACAGGATGTCCGGATCGAGCGCCAAGGCGCGGGCCAAAGCGGCGCGCTTGATCATGCCGCCCGACAGTTCGGAGGGCAGCTTCTCGCCCGCATCGCAATTCAGCCCGACCATCTCGATCTTGGCGTAGGCGATATCGTCCATGAGCGCCTGGGACAGCTTCAGGTTCTCGCGCAGGGGAAACTGGATGTTCTGCTTCACGGTGAGCGAGGAGAACAGCGCGCCCTGCTGGAACAGCACGCCCCAGCGCCGCTCCACGGCCGAGCGCTGCTCCTCGTTCAAATCGTCCAGGTCCTGCCCGAACACTTCCACCGTCCCCGACTGCTTGGGCACCAGACCGAGGATGGTGCGGGTGAGCACCGACTTGCCGCCGCCGGACGTGCCCACGAAGCCGAGGATCTCGCCGCGATAGATGTCGAGGTTCAGGTGGTCGAGGATGGTCCGGTCGCCGAACCCGACCACGAGGTCGCGCACCGAGATGAGAACCTCGCGCTTGCCGTCGGTTTCCGTGTCTGCCAGTCCTGCCAAAGCGTCCATGCCTCCCTCACATGTCGATGGACGCGAAGAACATGGCGAACAGGCCGTCCATCACGATGACGAGGAAGATGGCCTTCACCACGGACGCCGTGGTGTGGGAGCCGAGCGATTCCGCGCTCCCGCCCACCCGCAGGCCTTCCATGCAGGCGACGATGCCGATCACGGCGGCCATGAAGGGCGCCTTGATCATGCCGACGAGGAAATGGTCGATGGAAATGGCGTCCTTGAGCCGGTCCAGGAACACCCCCGGCTGGATGCCGCCATAGAACCAGGAGACGATGCCACCGCCGAACAGCGCCGACATGGAGCCGATGAAGGTGAGCAGGGGCAGCGCCACGAGGAGCGCGAACAGGCGCGGGATCACCAGGATCTCGACCGGGTCGAACCCCATGACCCTCAGGGCGTCCACCTCCTCGCGCATGCGCATGGAGCCCAGCTCCGCCGTATAGGCGCTGCCGGAGCGGCCGGCGATCATGATGGAGACGATCAGCACGCCCAGCTCGCGCAGCACGAGCACTCCGACCATGTCCACGACATAGATGTCGGCGCCAAAGCGGCGGAAGTGGAAGATGCCCTGCTGCGCCAGGATGCAGCCGATGAGGAAGGTGATGAGGATGATGATCGGGACGGCGCGCAGGCCGACCCGGTCGATCTGGTTCACCATGGAGGTGAAGCGGAATTTCTGCGGCCGGCCGGCCGTGCGCAGGATGGCGGCGACGGTGGCGCCGACGAAATTCAGCAGGAGCCGGGCGTCCTTGCCGATATCCACCATATTGTGGCCGAGCCGCTCCACCGTGCGTTCCTGGCGGCGGGCAGCCGGGTGCGGCTCGCGCCCGGTGCGGCTCATTTCCTGGATCAGCACGCCGTAGCGGCGCTTCAGCCCGACGACGCGGGGCTCGATGCCCTCCTGCGTCCACGCGCGGCGCAGCCGCTCCAGCAGCAGGGCGCCGAACGTGTCCATGCGCTCAACGGCGGAAAGGTCGATCTGGGCGGAATGGGTCTGCGGCGGCGCGCGGCTCGCGTCGGTGACGAGGCGCTCCAGCGCATCGGCATTGTCCGACGTCCAGACACCCGCGCCGACGGCCTTCAGCTCATCGCCGTCACGTCTGACATCGAGAAGCGAGGCTTCCGCCACGAACGACTCCCGCCGGTGCGTGCATGGCTTGAGTGCGATGCACGCGATGGTCATACTCGCGGCTCACCGATGCGTCGAGGCCGGAACCAAGTCCATCCTCGCCATGCAGCGCCCGCGACGATTCCTCTCTACCTATCACACCTTAAGCAAATGACCTCCCTCGACGTGCGCATCGAGCGCTTTCCCATATCCGGCACCTTCACCATCTCGCGCGGCTCGAAGACCGAGGCCGTGGTGGTGGTCGCGGAATTGCGAGACGGTGATCTCGTGGGGCGCGGCGAATGCGTTCCCTATGCTCGCTACGGAGAAACGCCGGAGGAGGTGCGCGCGGACATCGCCGCCCTGGCCCCGGACATCGCCGCCGGCCTCGACCATGTGGCGCTGCAGGCGCGCCTGCCCCCCGGCGCCGCCCGCAACGCGCTCGATTGCGCGCTCTGGGACCTGGAGGCGAAGCGCAGCGGCGTACCGGTGCACCAGCGCATCGGCATCGCCGAGCCGCGCCCTCTGGTCACGGCCTTCACCCTCAGCCTCGACACGCCCGAGGCCATGGCGGCGGCGGCGCGGGCGGCGGGTCGGTCGCTGCTCAAGCTCAAGCTGGGTGGCGGCGAGGAGGACGAGGCGCGCCTCGCGGCCATTCGCGCAGCGGTGCCCGCCGCCCGGCTGATCGTGGACGCGAACGAGGGGTGGACGCCGGACACGCTGGCGGCGCGTCTCGCGGCCTGCGCGGCGGCTGGCGTGGAACTGGTGGAACAGCCCCTCCCCGCCACCAATGACGAGCGCCTGCGGCACATCCACAGATCGGTGCCCATCTGCGCCGACGAGAGCGTGCACAATTGCGCGAGCCTGCCCGGCCTCGTGGGGAAGTATGACGCGGTCAACATCAAGCTCGACAAGGCGGGCGGCCTCACGGAAGCACTCGCCATGGCGCAACTGGCCCGCGCGGAGGGGTTCGCGGTGATGGTGGGCTGCATGCTCGCCACCTCCCTCGCCATGGCGCCCGCGCTCCTGGTGGCGCAGGACGCGCAGGTGGTGGACCTGGACGGCCCGCTGCTGCTCGCCCGGGACCGTGAGGGGGGCTTGCGCTACGAGGGCGCCACCGTCTTCCCCGCTCCGCCCGCGCTCTGGGGCTGAACGAGGCGGGCGGTCAGCGCCAGCGTCGCCCCGGCAAGGCCCAGGGCCGCCGAGGCCAGGAACGCCCAATGGCCGTAGGCCACCCACAATTGCCCCGCCGCGAAGCTCGCCACCGACATGGCGAGGCTCACGGTCCACCCCGCCACGGACTGGGCCGTGCCCGCCCGATGCTCCGGCGTAGTGCGGGCCACGAGGTCCACGAGGCCCAGATAAGTGGCGCCGAAGGTGAGCCCGTGGAGCACCTGGAGCGGCGGCAGAAGCCACAGGGGCGGATCGAGCGCGAGGGCGCTGAAGCGCACCAGCGCGGCAAGCCCGCCCGCCGCCAGCAGCGCCAACGGGCCGATGCGCCGCACGATACGGGTGCCGAACCGGAACAGGACGATCTCAGACACCACGCCCAGGGCCCAGAGCCCGCCGATGACGGACAGGGACAGGCCCCCCTCCGCCCAATGGACCGAGGCGAAGGCATAGAGGGTCGCGTGGCTCGCCTGGATGAGCGCCGCCGCGAAGACGCCGAGCACCAACACCGCCCGCGCGCGCGGCAAGGCGAGATGAGGTGTCGCGTGGATGGGTGGGCGCGCCAGTTCCGGCAGGGCCAGCATGGCGAGCACGAAGCTCGCCTGTCCCGCGACCATGAGCACCATGACCATGGAGGCGCCGGCCTCGGCGATGAGGAATCCGCCCGCCAGATTCGCGGCGATGAAGGTGGCGGACCCCCACAGGCGGCTGCGGCCGTAATCCACCCGCCCCGCGCGCGCTTGGCGGGTCGCATAGGCATCCAGCAGGGCGAAGGAGGGATTCCACGCCATGGCCGCGAGGCCGAGCACCACATAGATGGCCAGCGGCGAGCGGCAGGCGGCGAGCACGCCCATGAGCACGGCGGCCACCAGCGCGAGCGTGGCGAGCACGGCTTTCGGGCGGCCGATGCGGTCTGACAGAAGCCCGAGGAGCGGCGTCGCCGCGAGGCGCGTGAACAGGGGAACGGCGATGGCCGCGCCGATCTCCTGGGGCGTCATGCCCCGCTCCGTCAGCCAGAGCGGGAAGAAGGGCATGTAGACGCCGAGGGAGAAGAAGAGCGTGCCGTAGGCGGCGGCGAGCGCCGCCTTGACCGGCCGTTCGGACAGAGATGGAAGCGTGGTCATGGCGGCGCGATCAGGCGCGCAGACAGGCCCCGAACGTCTCCGGGTCCACATTGCCGCCGGACAGCACGATCACCACGGTCTTGCCCACCGCATCGAGTCGGCCGTTCAGCAAGGCCGCCAGCGCCACGGCGCCGCCCGGCTCCACCACCAGCTTCAGTTCGCGGAAGGCGAAGCCGACCGCCTTGGCCACTTCCGAGTCGCTCGCCTGCGCCCCCTCGCCCACCAGCACGCTGGAAACCTGGAAGGTCAGAATGCCGGGGGTGGGCGCGAGAAGCGCGTCGCAGAACGAGCCGGACGGCGCGGCATTGCGCTCCCTCTGGCCGGAGCGGAACGAGCGGGCATGGTCGTCGAAGCCTTCCGGCTCAGCCGCCACCACCCGCGCCTGGGGGAAACGGTCCTTCACGGCCAGCGCGATGCCGGAGATGAGACCACCGCCGGAGACATTGGCGCTGACGATGTCGGGCGCGAGCCCGAGGGCGGCCAGATCCTCGGCGATCTCCAGGCCCACCGTGCCCTGCCCGGCCATGACGTCGAAATCGTCATAGGGCGGCACGAAGACGGAGCCGCGCTCGGCCGCAATGGCATTGGCGATGGCATCGCGGTCTTCGGTCACACGATTGTACTCGACCACTTCGGCCCCGAGTTCTCGGGTCCGGCGCAGCTTCAGCGCGGGCGCGTCGCTGGGCATCACGATGACGGCGGGCATGCCCAGCAGCCGCGCCGCGGCGGCCACGCCCTGGGCGTGGTTGCCGGAGGAGCAGGCCACCACGCCGGCGGGGCGACGCTCGGCCGGGATCTGGATGATGCGGTTATAGGCGCCGCGGAATTTGAAGGAGCCCGTGCGCTGGAGCGTCTCGGGCTTCAGGAACACGCGGGCGCCGGTCACTTCGTCGAGCACCGGCGAGGAGATCAGCGGCGTGCGCACGGCAACGCCCTTGAGGCGGGCGGCGGCGGCGGCAACATCGGCGGCGGTGGGGGGCGTGGTGCGGTCGGTCATGCGAGGGAAGCTAGCCTAGACCGCCGCAACAGGCGAAACCTTCGTGCAACAGGCCCGAAATCGTGCGCGATCAGCACGTTGTCCAGGAATTGCCGGGCGCATTCGCGCCATGTGTAGCGCAGCGCGAAGTCCCGCGCGGCGCGCGGCGAGATTTCCAGCGCCTTGAGGCAGGCGGTGCGCAGATCCTCGTCCAGCACGCCCACGGGCTCGGTCGCCTCGGCCAGCACGTCCTTCGGTCCGGTGACCGGATAGGCCGCCACCGGCAGGCCGCTGGCCATGGCCTCGAGCAGCACGATGCCGAACGTGTCGGTGCGGCTCGGGAAGACGAACACGTCGCTGCCGGAATAGACCTCCGCCAGCGCCTCGCCTTCCAGCGGGCCGTAGAAGCGGGTCTCTGGGAAGCGTTCCTTCAGGCTGGCCAGCGCCGGCCCGCCGCCCACCACGGCCTTGGAGCCCGGCAGGTCGAGGGCGAGGAACGCCTCGATATTCTTCTCCACCGCCACCCGGCCCACATAGAGGAAGACCGGCCCGGGGAGGCCCAGGTCCACCTCGGGTCGGGGACGGAACATGTCGGCGTCCACGCCGCGCGACCAGCGCATCAGGCGTTTGAAGCCGCGCTGGTCCAGTTCCCGCTCCAGCGTCGCGGTGGAGACCATCACGCCGCCGCCCGCATTGTGGAAGCTGCGCAGCCAGGCATAGGTCAGCCGCTCCGGCACGGGGGCGCGCGCGGAGAGATATTCCGGGAATTTCGTGTGGTACGAGGTGGTGAAGGTGCGCTTCGACGCGATGCAGGCCCGCCGCACCAGCATGCCGATGGGGCCTTCCGTGGCCACATGGACGAAGTCCGGCTGCATGGCCTCGATGCGCCGCATGATCATGCGGGGCGTCGCCAGGGAGAGCCGGATTTCCTGATAGGTGGGAAGGGGAACCGTCCGGAATTCCTGAGGGGTCAGGAATTCCATCTGTGCGCCGAGATTGGCGGCTTCCCGGGCCGTGTGCTCCAGCGAGCGCACGACGCCGTTGATCTGAGGATGCCACGCGTCGGTGGCCACAAGTATGCGCATCAAGCTGCCGCGCGTGCGGTCTCCACATCGGGTGGGGCCAGCGATAGCATAGGCTGGCGCCGGGTCCAGCAAATGATTTCCATGCGCCCGTCTTCATGCTCCGCCACGGCGGTGCAGCTCTCCACCCAGTCGCCGCAATTGATGTAGCGGACGCCGAACTGGTCGTGGATCATGGCGTGGTGGATGTGGCCGCAGATGACGCCGTCCACGCCGTTGCGCTTGGCCTCGTCGGCCACCGCTTCCTCGAACTTGCCGATATAATTGACGGCGTTCTTCACCTTCAGCTTCGCCCACTGGCTGAGCGACCAGTAAGTGAGGCCGAGCTTGCGGCGCACGAGGTTGATGTAGGTGTTGATGCCGAGCGCCAGCGTATAGGCGCCGTCGCCCAGGAAGGCGAGCCACTTGGCATGGCGCACCACCACGTCGAACACGTCGCCGTGGATGACGAGATACTTCTTCCCGTCGGCCGCCTCGTGGATGCAGGTCTCCACCACTTCGATGCCGCCGAAATGGGTGCCGTAATAGTCGCGCAGGAACTCGTCGTGATTGCCGGGCAGATAGACGATCTTGGCGCCCTTGCGGCCCTTGCGGAGCAGCTTCTGCACCACGTCGTTGTGCTGCTGAGGCCAGTACCAGGACGAGCGCAGGCGCCATCCGTCAACAATGTCGCCCACCAAGTAGAGGGTGTCGGAATCGTTGTATTTCAGGAAATCCAGCAGCAGGTCGGCCTGGGAGCCTTTCGTCCCGAGATGGACGTCGGAGATGAACAACGAGCGGTAGTGTTTGTGCTCAGGGGTCTCGCTCACGTGCCATCCCTTCTCGAAGCCATGCTTACCGGGAGCATTCTGTCGGAATTAGCCGGAGTCGTGTATCCCTTTTATGACGCGCCCGCGAAATGACAGGGTTCGGGCACCGGCGCCTTGCCGCCGGAAGATCAGAGGCCGCCCGACGAAAGTAGGTGGGCGCGCAATAATGCGTTGATGTCGCGGGATAAGCGTCGCTCTTGTGTCCAAGTGCCCGAGCCCGGGCGCGAATGCGTCCCCCGCCGCGCCCGCCGTGAAGCAAAGCGAGGACGATCGTCCTGCCTTTCGGCACCGCACAACGCCCCCTTGCTTGGCCGCCGCCAGCAACGGGCGTCCGTTCGGCCCTCATCCGTCCGGCAATTCCTGCGCCTGGGGCATTGACCTTGCGCGCCCCGCGCGCGAGCTTGCGGCCCCGAGCGCATTCGCGCCCGCAGCTCTCAACGACCCCCAGGGAGATCCTCATGAAACTCGTCCGATTCGGCGAGAATGGACGGGAAAAGCCCGGCCTAATCGATTCAACCGGCCAGATCCGCGATCTTTCGGGCGTCGTTCCTGACATTGCGGGCGATGTGCTGACCCCTGCGGGCCTCGACCGCATCCGCGCCGTGGACCCCTCCTCCCTGCCGGTGGTGCCCGCGGGCGTGCGATTCGGCTCCTGCGTCGCCCGTCCGGGCAATTTCGTCGCAGTGGGCCTGAACTTCGCCGACCACGCGGCCGAGACCAACAATCCCATCCCGAGCGAGCCGGTCCTGTTCAACAAGGCGCCCAATTGCGTCGTCGGGCCGGACGATGACGTGATGATCCCGCGCGGCTCCACCAAGCTCGACTGGGAAGTGGAACTGCTGATCGTCATCGGCGCCCGCGCGCGCTACGTGGACGAGGCGGACGCCCTCAAGCATGTGGCGGGCTACGCCATCTGCAACGACGTGTCGGAGCGCAATTTCCAGATCGAGCGCGGCGGCCAGTGGACCAAGGGCAAGGGCAACGAGACCTTCGGCCCCATCGGTCCCTATCTGCTCACCGCCGACGAGATGCCCGACACCTCCAACCTCGCGATGTGGCTGGAAGTGAACGGAGAGAAGGTCCAGAACGGCTCCACGAAGACCATGATCTTCGGGGTCGCCCACCTCGTCTCCTATATCAGCCAGTTCATGGTCCTGGATCCCGGCGACCTCATCACCACCGGCACGCCGCCCGGCGTCGGCCTCGGCATGAAGCCGCCGCGCTACCTGAAGGCGGGCGACGTGATGCGCGTGGGCATCGAGGGCCTGGGCGTCCAGACCCAGAAAGTGGTGCCCTTCAAGCTCTGACACGAGGCGCACAAACGAAAAGGGCGGCACCCTGGGGTGCCGCCCTTTTTTATGCGTGACCGGCTGCGCCGGGTGTCACTGCTTGGCGGGCGCGGCGGGAGCAGCGGCGGGCGCGGCGCCCGGAGCGGGGGCGCCACCGGCGGCGGCGCGCTCCTCGGCCTTCTTCTGCGCGAGCTTCTGAAGCTCCTCGGCCATCTTCTGGCGCTCGGCCGCGACCGCGTTCGGGTCGGAGGGCGGGCCGTCATAGGCCTTGGCGAAGTCCTTGCCGGGAAGCTGGAAGTTCAGCGTGCGGCCACCCATCTGCAGGGCCTGGATGGTGATGGTCTGCGTCTTCTTGAGCTTGTTCACGAAGTCCGCATTCACATCCATGCTGGCGAAGCAGCCATTGGGGAAGCAGATCTCGTACTTCAGCGCCAGCGGGGGCTGCTGGTCGAGGATGACGCGGGTGCCGGGCTGGACCAGCATGCCGATCGGCACGGAGACGATGAACTTCTTGGTCGGATCGTCCTTCACCTCGCGGATGCCGGCCGAGGCGAGCGGCTGGCCGGTCTCGGCGGTGAAGTCCTGCGTGGTCATGCAAATCTGCTTGCCGGCCGCCTGGTCGTTGCCGCAGACCTTGGTCCAGGGCGTGCTGATGCCGGGCACGGCGACGGACGCGGGCGCGGCGCCCTGGGCCTGCTGCTGGGCCTGGGCGGGAGCCGCCTGGGCCGGGGCCGCCTGGGCGGGCTTGGCGGGCGCGGGCTTGGCAGGCGTTGCCGGAGCGGTCTGCGCCAGCGCGCCTCCGGCGAATCCGAGGGCCACCACGACAGCGGCCAAACCGCTCGTGCGGCGCAAGATGGTGGCTTTGGTCATTCCGGAACGATCCCCGTGATGCGATACGACAGGCCGGGCAGAAAAACGCGGAGGCGAGCCAGGTCACGTCTTAGCGACGGCTGTTTCCGTGTCAAATGAGGCGAGACGGTGACGTCGCCTTCGATGCGCCGGAACCCCTGAATCGCTTGAAATTGCGGCCGTCGCGAGACAGCGTGGCCTGAGGCGGGGGAAACAGTGTGAAACGAGGCATGGCGAGCATCCGGGCGGCGGCACCGGCGATTCTGAGCCTGGCGCTCCAGACCCTGGCGGTTCTGACCCCCGGCGCGCACATGTCGCACGCCGCGCCCGCCATCGCCATGCATGGCGCGCCCGCCTATCCCGATGGCTTCGATCATTTCCCTTACGTGAACCCCGCGGCCCCGAAAGGCGGGCGGCTCACCCTTTCGCTCACGGGGACGTTCGACAGCCTCAACCCGTTCATCGTGCAGGGCTCGGCGACGCCCTTCCTACGCGGCACCGTGACGGAATCGCTGCTGGCCCGCAGCTATGCGGAGCCCTTCACCCTGTATGGTCTGCTGGCGTCCGGCGTGGACACGGACGAGGCGCGCAGCTTCGTCACCTTCACGCTCGATCCGCGCGCCCGCTTCTCCGACGGCACCCCCGTCACCGCCGAGGACGTGCTCTTCTCCTTCACGCTGCTGCGGGACAAGGGGCGGCCCAATTACCGATTTTACTACACGAAGGTCGCGAAGGCCGAAGCGCCGGACGCGCGCACGGTGCGCTTCACCTTCGCGGCGCCGGATCGCGAGCTGCCGCTCATCATGGGCCTCATGCCGGTTCTGCCGCGCCATGCCACTGATGCGGCGGCGTTCGATTCCACCAGCCTGACGCCGCCGGTGGGGTCCGGTCCCTATGTGGTGTCGTCCGTCCAGCCGGGCGCCGGGGTCACCCTCACCCGCAACCCGGCCTATTGGGGCGCGGACCTACCGGTAAACCGGGGCCTCTATAATTTCGACGAGCTGCGGTACGAGTATTTTCGCGACGGCAACACGGAGTTCGAGGCCTTCAAGCGCGGTCTCGTGGATGCGCGGTTCGAGACCGACCCCACCCGGTGGGAGACCGGCTACGACTTTCCGGCGGTGCGCGACGGCGCGGTCATCAAGGAGACGCTGCCCACCGCCCTGCCCAAGCCGCACTATGCCCTCGTCTTCAACACCCGCCGTGCCGTCTTCGGGGACATCCGCGTGCGGCGGGCGATCATCGAGCTGCTGGACTTCCCCTGGATCAACCAGAATCTGTTTTACGGCCTCTATGCCCGCACCACGGGCTTCTTCGACGGTTCGGAATTGTCGTCCCTCCAGCACCCGGCTTCGGATGCGGAGCGCACGATTCTCGCGCACGCCTCCCAGTCCATTCGGCCCGACGTGATGGAGGGCACCTATGTGTCGCCGGAGGCTGATGGCAGCGGGCGGGACCGCGCACAGCTCAAGCGCGCTCTGGATTTGTTCGCCGAAGCCGGCTGGCTGCCCAAGGACGGCGCCTTGCGCAACGAGACCGGAGCACCGTTCCGCTTCACCATCATGGTCACGACCCGCGAGCAGGAGCGGCTGACCATCGCCTTTGCCAGCCAATTGGGCCGGGCGGGCATAGATGCCCAAATCCAGATGGTGGACGCGGTCCAGTTCGATGCGAGACGGGCGTCCTATGACTTCGACATGGTGCCCTTCACCTGGGTCCAGTCCCTCTCGCCGGGCAATGAGCAAGCCTTCTATTTCGGCTCCGAGGCCGCCGGCACGCCGGGCACGCGCAACTATATGGGCATGCGGGATGCGGCGGCGGACGCGGCCATCGAAACCATGGCCGGCGCCGTGACCCGCCAAGACCTGCAAACCGGTGCCCGCGCCATCGACCGGGTGCTGATTTCCGGCGCCTATGGCGTGCCGCTCTTCTACGCGCCCGGGCAATGGCTGGCCCGCTGGAGCTACATCCGCCGCCCGGGGCCCCTCTCCCTCTATGGGACGCTGCCGGACACGTGGTGGCGGGCGCCGGCGCCGTAGCGCGCGTTCGAGCGAAATGCCGTCCGGTTCGCATGAGGGCGCGCCGGACTTCTCCGACGCGCGGTCAGGCCAGCACCTTCCGCTTTTCCGCCAGGGCGGCGAGCTTCTTCAGCACCGCATGCGTGCCCTTCAGCCGCGCTTCCGCGCTCGGCCAGTCGCGCAGGAACACCACCTTGAAGTCGGGGCGCACCTTCGCCTGCGGGCCTTCCGCATTGATCATGGAGACGAGGCCGGACGGATCGGCGAACTGGTTCTCGCGGAAGGTGAGCACCACGCCCTTGGGCCCGGCATCCACCTTCTCCACGTTCGCCTTGCGGGCCAGCGCTTTGATCTGGGCGAGGCGCAGCAGGTGGTCCACCTCCGGCGGCGCGGTGCCGAAGCGGTCGACGATCTCGGCCCCGAAGGCGTCCAGCGCCTGGTCGTCGTCGATGTCCGCGAGGCGCCGGTAGAGGGCGAGGCGCACATGGAGGTCCTGGACATAGTCTTCCGGGATCAACACGGGCATGCCGATGGTGATGTTCGGCGACCACTTGTCCTGGGCGAGGTCGGTGATGCCCGCCTTCAGGTTGGTGATCGCCTCCTGGAGCATCTCCTGGTAGAGTTCGTAGCCCACTTCCTTGATGTGGCCGGACTGCTCGTCGCCCAGCAGGTTGCCGGCGCCGCGAATGTCCAGATCGTGGCTCGCGAGCTGGAAGCCCGCGCCCAGCGTCTCCAGCGATTGCAGCACCTTGAGCCGCCGTTCCGCCTGGGCGGTGATGGGCTTGGAGGCGGGCACCGTGAAGATGGCATAGGCCCGCGCCTTGGCGCGTCCCACGCGACCGCGCAACTGGTAGAGCTGGGCGAGGCCGAACATGTCCGCGCGGTGGATGATGAGCGTGTTGGCGTTGGGCACGTCCAGCCCACTCTCCACGATGGTGGTGGAGAGCAGCACATCATATTGCCCGTCGTAAAACGCGGACATGATGTCTTCCAGCGTGGTCGCGCTCATCTGCCCGTGCGCCACCGCCACCTTCACCTCGGGGACGCTCTTCTCTAGGAACTCGCGCACCTCCGCGAGGTCGTCGATGCGCGGCACCACGTAGAAGCTCTGGCCGCCGCGATAGCGCTCGCGCAGCAGGGCCTCGCGCACGATGAGCGGATCGAACGGCGTGATGAAGGTGCGCACCGCCAGCCGGTCCACCGGCGGCGTGGCGATGAGGGACAGTTCGCGCACGCCGGTCATGGCCAGTTGCAGGGTGCGCGGAATGGGCGTCGCCGTGAGGGTGAGCACATGCACCTCGGCGCGCAGCGCCTTCAGCCGCTCCTTGTGGGCGACGCCGAAATGCTGCTCCTCGTCCACGATGACGAGGCCGAGATCCTTGAAATGGATGCCCTTGCCCAGCAGCGCATGGGTGCCCACGACGATGTCCACGCTGCCGTCCTGGAGGCCCGCCTTCATGGCGGACAGGTCCTTGCCCGTCACCAGGCGCGAGGCCTGGGCGATGTTCACCGGCAGGCCCCGGAAGCGCTCCGAGAAGGTCTTGAAATGCTGGCGGGCCAGCAGCGTGGTGGGCACCACCACCGCCACCTGCTTGCCGGACAGCGCGACCGCGAAGGCAGCGCGCAGCGCCACCTCGGTCTTGCCGAAGCCCACGTCGCCGCAGACCAGCCGGTCCATGGGGCGCCCGGCGGAGAGGTCGTCCAGCACCGCCTCGATGGCGGCTTCCTGGTCTTCCGTCTCCTCGTAGGGGAAGCGGGCGCGGAACTCGTCGTAGAGCCCGGCGGTGGGCACGAGGCGCGGGGCTTCGCTCATCTGGCGGGCGGCAGCGATCTTGATCAGCTCACCCGCCATCTCGCGGATGCGCTTCTTCATCCGCGCCTTGCGCGTCTGCCAGCCCGTGCCGCCCAGCTTGTCGAGCTGCGCCTCGGTCTCCTCGGAGCCGTAGCGCGTCAGGAGTTCGAGGTTTTCCACCGGCAGGAACAGCTTGTCGCCACCGGCATAGTGGATTTCCAGGCAGTCATGGGGCGCGCCCATGGCCTCGATGGCCTTGAGCCCCACGAACCGGCCGATGCCGTGGTCCACATGGACCACGAGGTCGCCCGCCGTCAGCGCGGTCAGCTCGGAGATGACGTCCTGCGGGCGGCGCGCCTTGCGCTTGGGCCGCACGAGGCGATCGCCCAAGATGTCCTGCTCGCCCACGAGGGCGAAGTCGTCGGTCTCGAACCCGGTCTCCACGCCATAGACCGCCAGCGCCACCTGGGTCTTGGGCAGCGCGTCCAGAAGCTGGAAGCGCGAGATGGGGGTGGTTTCCTTCAGCCCGTGGTCGGCGAGCACCGTGCCGAGCCGCTCGCGCGAGCCTTCGCTCCAGGCCGCGAGGATCACCTTCTTCGACTTCTGGAGCGCGCGGATATGGTCCACCGCGAGGTCGAACACATTGGCCTCGGGGTCCGCCCGCTCTGCCGCGAACGACCGGCCCTGCACGCCGCCGAGGTCCAGCAGCTTCCCCTGCCCCGATTCCGGGAGCGCGAAGGGGCTTACACGGACGAGGGCGGCCTCCTTGAGACGCGCGGTCCAGTCCGTGCCCGTCATGTAGAGCCGGTCCGGCGGCAGCGGCTTGTAGACCGAGCCGGAGCCCGGCTGCGTGCCCGCCTGGGCCAGCGCCTCGCGGCGGGCGTCGTAATAGTCGCGGATCTGCGCGATGCGCTCGCCCGCCGCCTCCTCGGTCAGCGGGTCCACCACGAGGGGCGTGCCTTCGATGTAATCGAACAGCGTGTCGAGGCCCTCGTGGAACAGGGGCAGCCAGTGTTCCATGCCGGGATGGCGCCGGCCTTCGCTCACCGCCTCGTAGAGGGTGTCACCCTTGGTGTTGGCGCCGAACTCGGCGAGATAGGCCATGCGGAACTTGCGCATGGTGTCGCTGGTGAGCTGGAACTCCGCCATGGGCACGAGGTCGAGCGCCCGGAGCTGGCCGGAGGTGCGCTGGGTCTCGGGATCGAACGAGCGGATGCTTTCCAGCGTGTCGCCGAAGAAATCCAGGCGGATAGGCTGCGGCAGGCCGGGCGGGAACAGGTCGATGAGGCCGCCGCGCACCGCATATTCGCCGGTGTCGCGCACGGTGGGGGTGCGCAAATAGCCGTTGCGCTCCGCCCATTCCACCACGCCGTCCAGGGCGATGGCGTTGCCCGGCGCGGCGGACAGGGACTGGGCGGCCACCAGCCCCTTGGCAGGCACGCGCTGCACGCTGGCATTGACCGTGGTGAGAAGGACGCTGGCCGCCCCGCCCTTCACCCGCGCGAGGCGGGCGAGCGTGGTCATGCGCTGGGCGGTGATGGCGGCGTTCGGCGAGGCGCGGTCATAAGGCAGGCAATCCCAGGAGGGGAAGCCGTGCACCTCGATCTCGGGCGCATAGAAGGCGAGCCCCCGCTCCAGGGCCGCCATGCGCTGGCCGTCGCGGCAGATGACGGCGACGCTCGGCCAGGGCGCATCCTTGCGCGCCGCCACGGTGCGGGCGAGGTCGGCCACCACCAGCCCCTCCATGCCGTCGGGCACGCGGGACAGGGTGAGCGGGCTCTTGGGGGCGATGTCGGCGGCGACGAGGCGGGGACGCTTCACGGGGGCGATCCAGGTACGGGCAAGGAGAGTGGCGCGGGACTCAGTCGGGCACGCCGACGCCGGAGAGATGCCAGTCCTTGAACTTGCGGAACATGGCGGTGTCCATGTCGGGTGGCACGGGCGCGGAGCCGTTGATCCAGGCGAACAGGTCCGGGTCCTGCACCTCGATGAGCACCTCGAAGGCTTCCACCTCCTCCTCGGTCAGGTCCTCGATCATCGCGTCGGCGAACCGGCCCATGAGGAGATCCATCTCGCGGGTGCCCCGGTGCCATGCCCGGAACAGGATGCGCCGCCGCCGCACATCGAGGCCGGCGCTGGATTTCACGGTTCCCGTCATGGTCTCGACTTCCTTTCGCGCGGGTGCGCGGGAGAGGGCGCCATATGGCGTCTCCGGCGGCAGGGACGCGGATCGGGAGCTTTCGGCTCTCGTCCAGGCACGTGGCTCTGGAGCGGCGCTTATAGGGGGAAACCGGCCGGGATGACTAGCCTGGAGCGTGTCCCGCGCCTGTGTCCGGGGGAGCGGGTGGCCGGCGGGGGATGCGCGGGGAGGCCTCCCGACTGCGTCCCACCGCCGGCCGAACCCCACGGACCCAGGAGATGCGGCGGACCTGAGCACCCCGTAGGGTTGTCGCGAACCCGGGCGCCTTCCGGCGCGCCAAAGCTCATTTCCCGATGCCCTTAAGGTATCCCAAAGGCGCCCGAAATCAAATCACGAGAATCAGGATCCCGCATATTCCTTTACCGTCGCCAGGAACTTCGCGACGGAAATGGGCTTCGACAGATAGGCTTCGCACCCCCCGGCCCGGATGCGCTCCTCGTCGCCCTTCATGGCGAAGGCGGTCACGGCCACCACCGGGATGCCCTTCAGTTCCGGGTCCGCCTTCAACCACTTGGTGACTTCCAGGCCCGAGACTTCCGGGAGCTGGATGTCCATAAGGATGAGGTCGGGCATGTGCTCGCGCGCCAGCCCCATGGCCTCGATGCCGTTGCGCGTCTCGACGGTGCGGTAGCCGTGCGCCTCCAGCAGGTCGTGGAAGAGCTTCATGTTGAGTTCGTTGTCCTCAACGATCATCACCGTCTTGGGCATTTGCTTTTCCCCGCCGTCCGCAACCGCTTCGCAGGCGCGCGCGGATCGGACATGATGCACCCCAGTTCACTAGTGACCATTCCTTGCGGAAGCGCAAATGCCGATCCGAGAGAAGACCCCGTCTGAAGCCCGTGCCCGCGAAGCCGCGAGCGCCGTCGCCGTCCAGGCTTTGACCTGGCTGGCGCAGGATATAGAGCGAATCGGCGGGTTCCTCGCCCAGAGCGGTCTGGGGCCCGGCGATCTGCGCAGCCGCGCGCAGGAACCAGCCTTCGGCGCCGCGATCCTCGGCTACATCCTGTCGGACGATGCCCAGCTTCTGGACTTCGTGGCTCATGCGAAGCTCCGTCCGCAGGACGTGGTGCATGCGCTCTATGTGCTGGAGCCTCCCTTCGACCCCGACGCCCCCGTGCGCCGGCGGGACTGAGATGGACGGGCGGCCGCAGACGGGCTTCTGCCGCGACTGCCTGGCCGACGCGGGCGCCGGGCCGCGCTGCACGGCTTGCGGCAGCCCCCGCCTGGTCCGCCACCCGCAGGCGGACACGCTCTCCATCGCCCATGTGGATTGCGACGCCTTCTACGCCACCATCGAAAAGCGCGACGACCCGCGCCTGCGGGACGTGCCCGTCATCATCGGCGGCGGGGTGCGGGGCGTGGTCTCCACCGCCTGCTATATCGCGCGCATCAAGGGCGTGCGCTCCGCCATGCCCATGTTCAAGGCCCGCGCGCTCTGCCCGGAGGCGGTCATCGTCAAGCCCAACATGCGCAAATATGCGGAGGTGGGCCGGGAGGTGCGCGCCCGGATGCAGGCGCTGACGCCCCTGGTGGAGCCGCTCTCCATCGACGAGGCCTTCCTCGACCTCTCCGGCACCGAGCGGCTGCATGGCCTCTCCCCGGGCCGCTGCCTCGCCCGCTTCGCCGCCGAAGTGGAGCGGGAGATCGGCATCACCGTCTCGGTCGGCCTCGCCGCCAACAAGTTCCTCGCCAAGACGGCCTCCGAGTTGGACAAGCCGCGCGGTTTCTCCGTGCTCGGGCAGGAGGAGGCCGCCGCCTTCCTCGCGGAGCGGCCCGTCACCTTCATCTGGGGCGTCGGACCCGCTTTCGGGGCCCGGCTCGCCAAGGATGGCTACCACCGCATCGCCGACCTCCAGAATGCCGGCGAGAGCGACCTTGCCCGACGCTACGGGGCGGAGGGCATGCGCCTCTGGCGGCTGGCGCGCGGCATCGACACGCGTCGCGTGAACCCCGAGCGGGAGGCCAAGAGCGTGTCCGCAGAGACCACGTTCGACACCGACATCCGCGACCTTCGCCCGCTGGAACAGGCGCTCTATGCCCTGGCCGAGGAAGTGAGCGGGCGGCTGCGGCGCAAGGGCATCGCCGGGCGCAGCGTGACTTTGAAGCTGAAGACGCAGGATTTCCGTACCCGCACGCGGGCGCGCACCCTGGAGGATCCCACCCAGCTCGCCGGGCGCATCTACGAGGCGGCCCACGACCTGCTGGTCCGGGAGGCGGACGGGACGTTCTTCCGCCTCGTGGGGGTGGGCGTCTCCGATCTCGGCGATGCCGCCGATGCCGACCGGGCGGACCTGCTGGACACCCGCACGCCCCGGCTCAAGGCGACGGAACAGGCCATGGAGGCGCTGCGCGCCAAGTTCGGCGACGGCGCGGTGGCGCGCGGCATCCTGCTGGGCACGGGAAAGAGGGGCCGTCCGGCGCGCGAGTGAGGGATTTTGCAGTGGGACGCGGACATCGCGCGTTCCCCGTCCTGACATCACGGCCGAGGAAAAACCGTCATGGCCGGGCTTGTCCCGGCCATCCAGGGGGCGCTGCCTTGTGGTGACAAACGGGTGGGCGTGGATGCCCGGGACAAGCCCGGGCATGACCGGTGTGAAGGATCGAGATCGCCGGGTCCTTGAAGGGCGATCCGCCTTAAACCCGCGCGCCCGCGTGCGGGGAACGGGAAACGAAGCGTGGCCCGGCGGCAGGGCACATGCCGGTTATCCCCGGCAGCGATGGAAGCGCGCGAAGGCCCCTACCCGTTCGGCTCGGCCATGTCCCGCACGCGTACCGACACCTTCGTCTCGCCCTGCCAGTGGTCGAGGTCGAGCGTTCCCGCGAGGTGGATCATGCGCCCGCGCGATCCCAGCAGCGCCCGGCCGAGCGGCTCGTCGGCGCAGCGGAAGGCGAGGATCTTGAGGGCGGTGCCGTCATTGGACATGAGCCGCCCGCGCACATGCCCGGTCCCGAATGCCTCCACATAGGCGAGCTTGTGGTTGGGGAAGGCGAAGACGGGCTCCGGGTTGCCCGCCCCGAAGGGACCGGCCTTCGCCACCTGCTCCACCAGCGCCACGGTGGCGCCGCCCGCCGTCAGGGCGCCGTCCACCGAAAGGCTGCGATCCGCCCGCGCCTTCGTGACCGCATCCGCCAGCGTGTCCTCAAGATAGGCCCGCAGCGCGCCGAGCTGGCCGCGTTCCACCGTCAGGCCCGCAGCCATGGCGTGCCCGCCGCCCTTTTTGAGCAATCCCCTGTCCACCGCGCCATGGACGGCGCGGCCCACATCGACGCCGGGAATGGAGCGGGCAGAGCCCGTGCCGGTCTCGCCGTTGAAGGCGATGGCGAAGGCCGGGCGGTTGAAGCGCTCCTTGAGGCGGGCGGCGACGAGGCCCACCACGCCCGGATGCCAGCCGTCGCCCGTGACCACCACGGTGGCCCCCGCATCCTCCAGCCCCACGGCGGCGAGCGCCTCGCCCTCCGCCGCCGCGAGGATGGCACGCTCCACCTCCTGGCGCTCGGTATTGAGGCGGTCCAGCTCGGCGGAGATGCGCTTGGCCTCCACCGGGTCATCGGTGAGCATGAGGCGGGCGCCGAGCGCGGCGTCGCCGATGCGCCCGCCGGCATTGATGCGCGGCCCCAGCAGGAAGCCGAGATGCCAGGGGCGCGGCGGGCCGTCGAGCCGGGCCACGTCCATGAGGGCCGTCAGCCCCAGCCGCTGGCGGCGACGCAGGGCGATGAGCCCCTTGGCGACGAAGGCCCGGTTGAGCCCGCGCAGCGGCACCACGTCCGCCACCGTGCCCAGGGCGACGAGATCGAGGCTCTGGAGCAGGTCCGGCGCCGGCCGATCCGTCCAGTGGCCGAGGTCCCTCAGGCGGCGCGACAGCGCCACCAGGGTCATGAAGACGACGCCCGCCGCGCACAAATGGCCAAGGCCGGACAGGTCGTCGGCGCGGTTCGGGTTCACCACGGCGACGGCGTCCGGCAGGTGCTCGCCCGCCTGGTGATGGTCCAGCACCACCACGTCCACGCCCATGGCCTTGGCGGCGGCCAGGGTCTCCAGGCTCGTGGTGCCGCAATCCACCGTGACGAGCAGGCTCACGCCCTTCGCCGCCAATTGCTCGATGGCGCCCACATTGGGGCCGTAGCCCTCGAAGATGCGGTCCGGGATATGGAACAGGGGATCGAGCCCCGCCGCCCGCAGGAAGCCGACGAGAAGCGCCGTGGAGGTGGCCCCGTCCACGTCATAGTCGCCGAACACCGCCACACGCTCGCCGCTGCGCACCGCCTGGGCGATGCGCTCCACGCCGTCCGCCATCCCGGTGAGGACCAGGGGATCGGGCAGGAGCGCGCGGATGGAGGGGTCGAGATAGGCGGGGACATCCTCGAGTGGCACGCCCCGCGCGGCGAGCACGCGGGCCAGGATGTCCGGGACATTGTGGCGCTGGGCGATGGCGAGCGCGGCCTGGGAGGCGCGCGCGTCGAGCCGGTCGCTCCAGCTCCGCCCGGTGGCGGACGCGGAGACGCCGAGGAAAAAGCGATTCGGAGAATGCACGTTCACGGCCGCATGAAGCCAGACGCAGGGGGCGCCGTCGAGATCGTCACTCGGAGATGAAGCGCCCGAGGTCCCGGTGGGTGGTCGCGATGCGCCGCACCGTGCCGGTGGCGGCCCGCATGAGAAGGGTATCGGTCTCCACCCCGTCCCGCATCAGGCGGACGCCGGTGAGGAGCGGGCTGTCGGTGACGCCGGTGATAGACATGAGGCAGTCACCCCGCACCATGTCCGCGAGCCCGTAGATCTTAGAGGGATCCGTGATGCCCAGCGCCTTGGCCTGCTTGCGCTTGGCGTCGGTATCGAGGACGAGGCGTCCCTCCATCTGGCCGCCGAGGCAGCGCAGCGCCGCCGCCGCCAGCACGCCTTCCGCGGCGCCGCCGATGCCGAGATAGATGTCGACCCCGCTCACCTGCGGGCTGGTGGTGTGGATGATGCCCGCCACGTCGCCGTCGGTGATCAGCTTCACGGAGGCGCCGGTGGCGCGGATCGCCTCGATGAGCCGCCCGTGGCGCGGGCGGTCCAGCACCAGCGCCGTGATGTCCGAGGCGGGCACGCCCCGCGCCGCCGCCAGGGCCTGGATATTGGCTTCCGGCGTCGCGGAGAGGGAGATGGTCCCCGGCGGATAGCCGGGGCCGATGGCCACCTTCTCCATGTAGACGGCGGGAACCTTAAGCAGGGAGCCGGGCTCGGCCATGACGATGACGGAGATGGAGCCCGCCATGTTCTTGGCGCACAGCGTGGTGCCCTCGAGGGCATCGACCGCGATGTCCACCTCGATGCCGCCGACGCCCACCGTCTCGCCCACATGCAGGCGCTCGGCATCCCCCTGCCCGCCTTCGCCGATGACGATGCAGCCGGAGAGAACCGCCCGCAGCAGGTCGCGATGGGCGCCCTGGATGGCGGCTTCGTCGGCCGCCGGCTCGTCGCCCCGGCCGCGCCAGCGCGCAGCGGCCACGGCCGCGCGCTCGGTCACGCTCACCGCGTCGATGGCGAGGCGGCGGTCGAGCACAGGCGCGGGGCGGGTCTCCATCGCTCAGTCCTTTTCGATGCGGATGACCTGGGGCTGGGAGGCGAGCACGCCGTCGGCGTCGATGGCGGCCACGGCGCGGCGCACGGCCGCTTCGGTGGTGGCGTAGGTGATGAGGATCACCGTGGCCGGCTGGTCGTTCCGGCTCCGCTCGGGGCGGCGCTGGACGATGGATTCCAGCGAGATGCCCTCGTCCGCCATGCGACGGGCGATGGTGGCGGCTGTGCCCGGCTTGTTCACGGCGGCGAGGCGGATGTAGTAGCCGCCTTCATGGTGCTGCATGGGCGCCCGCTCGGCGGCGGCCAGCGCCGAGACCGGGGCGCCGAACGCGAAGCCGCCACTGCCGCCCGCGAGATCCGCAAGGTCGCCCACCACGGCCGAGGCGGTGGCGTCGCCGCCCGCGCCGGGGCCGACCAGGGTCAGCGCCACCGCGTCGCCGTCCACCGCCACGGCATTGGTGACGCCGGAGACCTGGGCGATGGGCCAGTGCTTGGGCACCATGGTGGGGTGCACGCGCTGCTCGACGCCCTCGTCCGTGCGCACCGCCACGCCCAGCAGCTTCACCTTGTAGCCGAGGTCGTCGGCCGCCTCGAGATCGGCCAGCGTCAGGGAGCGGATGCCTTCCACATAGATGGCGTCCGCATCCACCTTGGTGCCGAAGGCGAGGCTGGTGAGGATGGAAAGCTTGTGCGCGGTGTCGAACCCGTCGATGTCGAAGGTCGGATCGGCCTCCGCATAGCCGAGCCGCTGGGCGTCCGCGAGGCAGGCGTCGAACGAGAGCTTCTCGTCCGCCATGCGGGTGAGGATGTAGTTGCAGGTGCCGTTCAGGATGCCCGAGACGCGGGAGATGCGGTTGCCCGCCAGCGCCTCGCGCAGCGTCTTGACGATGGGGATGCCCCCGGCCACGGCCGCCTCGAAGCGCAGGGACGCGCCCCGCGTCTCGCTGATGGCCGCCAGCTCGACGCCGTGCTTGGCGAGCAGCGCCTTGTTGGCGGTGACGACGGGCTTGCCCGCTTCGAGCGCGGCAGCGACCGCGGCCTTCGCCGGATCGCCGTCGCCACCCATCAGCTCCACGAACGCGTCGATGCCGGGATCGCGCGCCAGCGCCACCGGATCGTCGAACCAGCGCACGCCGGACAGGTCGATGCCCCGGTCCCGGCTGCGGTCACGCGCGGCGACGGCCACCAGCTTGATGGTGCAGCCGGTACGGGCGGCGATGAATGCCGCCTGCCGTTCCAGCATCCGGACCACGCCGGCCCCGACCGTTCCGAGGCCAGCCAGCCCAACTTTCATTTCACGCATTGTCGAACCGTCAGATTGGGATCAGCGGGCGGCGCTCAGGGGAACCACATTGTGGAGCGTGGTGCCGGCCGTGTCGAAGAAGCGGCGGATATTCCGCGCCGCCTGTCGGATGCGCTGCTCGTTCTCGACCACGGCGATGCGGACATAGTCGTCGCCGTGCTCGCCGAAGCCGACGCCCGGCGCCACGGCCACTTCCGCCTTCTCGATGAGCAGCTTGGAGAATTCCACGCTGCCCATCTCCCGGTAGGGCTCCGGGATGGGCGCCCAGGCGAACATGGAGGCGCTGGGAACCGGAATGGTCCAGCCCGCGCGGCTGAAGCTGTCCACCATGGCGTCGCGGCGGCGCTTATAGGTCTCGCGCATCTCGCCGATATAGTCCTGCGGGCCGTTGAGCGCGGCGGTCGCCGCCACCTGGATGGGCGTGTAGGCGCCGTAATCCAGATAGGACTTCACCCGAGAGAGGGCCGCGATCAGCCGCTCGTTACCCACCGCGAAGCCCATGCGCCAGCCGGCCATGGAGAAGGTCTTCGACATGGAGGTGAACTCCACCGTCACGTCCATGGCGCCGGGCACCTCGAGGACGGAGGGCGGCGGGTTGCCGTCGAAATAGAGTTCCGCATAGGCGAGGTCGGACAGGATGATGAGGTCGTTCTTCTTCGCGAAGGCGACCACGTCCTTGTAGAAATCCAGGCTCGCCACGGTCGCCGTGGGATTGGACGGATAGCACAGCACCACCGCGATTGGCTTTGGGATGGAGTGCTGGACCGCCCGCTCCATGGCATGGAAGAAGCCCGGCCCCGGCTCCACCGGCACGGAGCGGATGACGCCGCCCGCCATGAGGAAGCCGAAGGCGTGGATGGGATAGGAGGGATTGGGGGTCAGGATCACGTCGCCGGGCGCCGTGATGGCCTGCGCCATGTTGGCGAAGCCCTCCTTCGAGCCGAGCGTCGCGACGATCTGCGTGTCGGGATTGAGCTTCACGCCGAAGCGGCGCTCATAATAGCCCGCCTGGGCGCGGCGCAGGCCGGTGATGCCCTTGGACGCGGAATAGCGGTCGGTCCGCGGACGGCCGATCGTGTCCTTCAGCTTCTCGATCACATGCGCGGGCGCTTCGAGGTCGGGATTGCCCATGCCGAGGTCGATGATGTCCACCCCGGCGTTGCGGGCGGCGGCCTTCACGCGGTTCACCTGCTCGAATACATAGGGCGGCAGCCGGCGAATACGGTGAAAATCGGTCATCTCACTCGAGCTCCAATGGCCGCGTCTTTTCCTCCCGCGCGGCGAACGGGCTTTCTAGATCGCCGCCGCCCCGCTTCAAAGCGTTTTCGTATTGAGGCGGCGGTCGGCTGGGGCGCACCCTTTGGAAGAGCGCGCCAGAGCTTACACTAGCCGCGGGCGGTGAACGAAAAATTCACGCGGCCGTCATCCCGCGCGGCGAATCACGCGAGGCCCGCCTGGCGCTTGGCGGCGGTCAGCGTGTTCTGGAGCAGGCAGGCGATGGTCATGGGCCCGACCCCGCCCGGGACGGGGGTGATGCGCCCGGCGATGCCCTGCGCTTCCGCGAACGCCACGTCGCCCACGAGGCGCGTGCCGCCGTCCGGCTTGGCGATGCGGTTGATGCCCACGTCGATCACCGTGGCGCCGGGCTTGATCCAGTCGCCGCGCACCATTTCGGGCCGTCCCACCGCGGCCACCAGGATGTCGGCGGTGCGGCACTCGCCGGGCAGGTCGCGGGTACGCGAATGGGCGATGGTGACGGTGCAGTCCTCCTTCAGGAGAAGCTGCGCGGCGGGCTTGCCCACGATGTTGGAGCGCCCCACCACCACCGCCTTCAGGCCCGCCAGCGAGCCCAGTTCGCGCTTCAGGAGCATGACGCAGCCGAGCGGCGTGCACGGCACCAGCGCATCGAGCCCCACGGCGAGGCGGCCGGCGTTCACCACATGGAAGCCGTCCACGTCCTTGGCAGGATCGATGGTGGAGAGCACCTTCATGCTGTCGATATGGGCGGGAAGCGGAAGCTGGACGAGGATGCCATGCACGGCAGGATCAGCGTTGAGTCGCTCCACCAGCGCCAGGAGGTCCGCCTCGGCGGTGTCCACCGGCAGCTTGTGCTCGAAGGAGGCCATGCCCGCCTCCAGGGTCTGGGCGCCCTTGTTGCGCACATAGACCTGGCTCGCGGGATCCTCGCCCACCAGCACCACGGCGAGGCCCGGCGTCAGCCCGCGCGCCTTCAGGCCAGCGACCTCCTGGGCGATCTCCCGGCGCAGTTCCGCCGCCACGGCCTTACCGTCGATGATCCGTGTCTCGGTCACGCATGCCTCCGCGCAGGTTCGGGTCCGATAAGTTTCTTAAAGAGAAAATATTTTTATTCAACAGGAGGAATGTCGCCCCGCGCCCATCCCGCCTTGGTCTCGGCGCGATAGGCGTCGTACCGCCCTTCCGCGATGGCGGCGCGGGCGCCGCGCATGAGGTCCTGGTAGTAATGCAGGTTCGCCCAGGAGAGCAGCATGCCCCCCAGCATCTCGCCGCAGCGGATGAGGTGGTGCAGGTAGGCGCGCGAATAGTCCCGCAGCGCCGGGCAGTCGCTCTCCTCGTCCAGCGGGCGGGGATCGTTCTGGTGGCGCGCATTCTTGAGGTTGATGCGCCCGAACCGCGTGAAGGCCAGCGCATGGCGGCCCGAGCGGGTGGGCATGACGCAGTCGAACATGTCGATGCCGCGCCCCACCGCCTCGATGAGGTCGTCCGGCGTGCCCACGCCCATGAGATAGCGCGGCTTGGTGGTGGGCAGGTGGGGCTCCACGGTCTCGATCATGCGCAGCATGATCTCCTGCGGCTCGCCCACCGCGAGGCCGCCGATGGAATAGCCGGGGAAGTCCATGTCCGCGAGGGCGCGGGCGGATTCCACGCGCAGCGCCTCCACCGCGCCGCCCTGGACGATGCCGAACACCGCCCTGCCCTTCGGCTGCTGCTCGAACGCGCGCTTGGAGCGCTCCGCCCAGCGCAGCGACAGGCGCATGGCGCGGGCGGCTTCCTCGTCCGTGCAGGGCAGCTTCACGCATTCGTCCAGTTGCATCTGGATGTCCGCGCCCAGCAGGCCCTGGATCTCCATGGCCCGCTCAGGGGTGAGCTGGTGCATCACCCCGTCGATATGGGAGCGGAAGGTGACGCCGTTCTCGTCCAGCTTGCGCAGCTCGGACAGGGACATGACCTGGAAGCCCCCGGAATCCGTGAGGATCGGCCGCTCCCAGCGCATGAATTTGTGCAGTCCACCCAACGCCGCGATGCGCTCGGCGCCGGGACGCAGCATGAGGTGGTAGGTGTTGCCCAGCAGGATGTCGGCGCCCGTGGCGCGCACCTGCTCGGGATAGACGCCCTTCACGGTCGCCACCGTGCCCACCGGCATGAAGGCCGGGGTCTGGATGTCGCCGCGCGGCGTGGAGACGACGCCGGTGCGCGCCGTGCCGTCCGTGGCGTTCAGGCGGAAGGAAAAGCCCTCGCTCATGTCGCCTCTCCCGCGCGTTCGAGAAGGCAGGCGTCGCCGTAGGAATAGAAGCGGTAGTCCTGCGCGACGGCATGGGCATAGGCCCGCTTCTGCGCCTCGTGTCCCACGAAGGCGGCCACCAGCATGACCAGGGTGGATTTGGGCAGATGGAAGTTGGTCATCATGAGGTCCACGGCCCGGAACCGGTATCCGGGCGTTATGAAGATGTCGGTCTCGCCGCGATAGGGGGCGATGGGGCCGCCGGCCGCCGCCGCCTCGATGAGGCGGGTGGAGGTGGAGCCCACGGTGAGGATGCGCCCGCCCCGGGCTTTCACGGCATTCAGCGCGGCGGCGGTCTGCGGCGAGACCTCGCCCCATTCCGCATGCATCCGGTGGTCCGCGGTGTCCTCCGCCTTCACGGGCAGGAAGGTGCCGAGGCCCACATGGAGCGTCACCTTGTGCACGCTGACCACCGCCGCCTCCACCGCCGCCATGAGGGCGGGCGTGAAATGCAGGCTTGCGGTCGGCGCCGCGACGGAGCCTTCCACGCGGGCGAACAAAGGTTGGTAGTCGGTCCGGTCGCGCTCGTCCTCCGCGCGCCGGGCGGCGATATAGGGCGGCAGCGGCATGTGGCCCACCGCATCGATGGCGGCGTCGAGGGTGGGTCCTGACAGGGCGAAGCCCAGGTCCACGGCCCCTTCCTCGCCCTTGGCAAGCACCTCGGCGGACAGGGTGGCGCCGCCCTTCGAGAACAGGATGCGGTCTCCCGGCGCGAGGCGCTTGGCGGGGCGGCAGAGCGCCGTCCATCGGTCCTCACCCAGCCGCCGCACCAGGGTCGCTTCCATCTGGACCTCGGTGCCGCCGTCCCGCGTGCGGATGCCGTCGAGGCGGGCGGGGATCACCTTGGTGTCGTTCACCACCACCGCATCGCCGGGGCGCAGGAAGGACGGCAGGTCGCCCACGCGGGCATCCTCAAGCTCCGTCTCCCGGCCGGGCCGCACCACCAGCAGGCGCGCGGCCTCGCGCGGCTCGGCGGGCCGCAGGGCGATGCGCTCGGGCGGAAGGTGGAAATCGAACGCGTCGACGCGCATGGAACCTCGGGCTCGCCCGGCTGCGGCGGGCGCTGTGTGTGTGCCCGCCGTCCTAAAGGGCTTCGCCCGGCGAAGGAAGCCTCGCCGCGCATGGCTGTCCTGCCGCGCACTGTCAGAAGATGGCGATGGCGCCCTGCCAGATGGCCCAGCTCATGGCCGCCGTGATCAGCAGGCCCAGGACGGTGGCGAAGAAGCCCGCGAGGATGACGCCGCCGTCGCGCTCCACAAGGCCGAGGCCGAAGATGCACACGGCGAAGCCGGGGGGCAGGTTGCCGAGGAACGGAATGGGCAGCAGCAGGATGAAGCCCAGCAGCACCACGGTCGCGCCCACGACGCGCCGCGCGACCGGGCCGGCGAACTGCTCCAGGCGCGGACGGGAGAGCCGCTCCAGCTTCTCGATATAAGGCCGGGAGCGGGTGACGATGGCTTCCAGCATGGAGCGGGAGAAGGTCTGGCGCGCGATGCGCTCTGGCAACCACAGCTCCTGCCGCCCCACCGCCATCTGAAGGCCGATGAGCATCAGCACGATGCCGCAGATGACCGGGATGCCGGGCGGCATGGGAATGCAGTTGGGGATCCCGAAGATCAGGAACAGGATGCCGAAGGCGCGGTTGCGCAGCGCGTTGACGAGATCGCCGATGGCGACCTTGTCCCCCTCCTGGGCAGCCAGGACGGCGGCGAGAAGTTCGGAAGTTCTCGGAGTGCGATGGTCCACGTCGATCCTCGGTGCTCGCCCCCTTCTAGCACCGAGAAAGCGGCGCTGTCAGGGCGGGAGTGACGCGCGCCCGCGCTCTCCCGCCCGGACGCCCGTCAATGCAGGCTGACGAGGCCCTCCACCGCACGGAATTCCGCAGGCTTGATGAGCTGATTGTGGGCGACGGCCACCGAATGAAGCTTGCCCTCCAGTTCCCGCTGCCAGAATTCCAGGAATTTCCTGAGTTCAGGGAAGTGCGGGCACAGGTCATAGTCCTGCCAGACATAGGCCTGAAGGAAGCGGGGATGGTCGGGCAAGTGGTAAAGGATACGCGCGGTGGCGAGACCGTAGCCGGACATCTGCTTGACGAAGCCTTCGGAAACCATGTTTCGACCTCCATGCTTCACGCGACACGCTGCCCTTCTTGGAAGGACAGATCGATTGTCGGCTCCAAATCCTCCAACCGCCAGATGAAAAATTAGTTTCATCGTTTAAAAACAATGCGTTAGCAGCGATGGGGTGACAGTGCTGACAGGTCGTGGGAAAGCGTTTGAAAGCCGGCATGTTTCAGCCGTTCCCGACGCTGGCACTCCCCTCCTCTGAGTGCCAAATAATTGGGATGCCCCCCTTGCGGCCTCCTGCGTGCGCACTTAGATGCCCGGCGGGCGCTGCGAGACGGCGCCGCAACGAGACAACCAAACCGGAGTTTCCCGATGGGTTTCCGCCCCCTCCACGACCGCGTCGTCGTGAAGCGCATCGAAGCCGAGCAGAAGACGGCCGGCGGCATCATCATCCCCGACACCGCCAAGGAAAAGCCCCAGGAGGGCGAAGTGGTGTCCGTGGGCCCCGGTATCCGGAACGAGAAGGGCGAACTGGTCGCCCTCGACGTGAAGGCCGGTGACCGCGTGCTGTTCGGCAAGTGGTCCGGCACCGAGGTGAAGATCGACGGTCAGGACCTCCTGATCATGAAGGAGAGCGACATCCTCGGCGTCGTCGAGATCAGCGCCTCCGCCAAGAAGGCGGCCTGAGCCTCCTTCCTTCCCACCTAATCCTCCAGACAGGAGCTAAGGCACATGGCTGCCAAGGACGTAAAATTTTCGGGCGATGCCCGTGAGAAGCTGCTGCGCGGCGTGGACATCCTCGCCAACGCGGTGAAGGTGACCCTCGGCCCCAAGGGCCGCAACGTGGTGATCGAGAAGTCGTTCGGCGCCCCGCGCATCACCAAGGACGGCGTGACGGTCGCCAAGGAAATCGAGCTTGAGGACAAGTTCGAGAATCTCGGCGCCCAGCTCGTTCGCGAAGTCGCGTCCAAGACCAATGACCTCGCCGGCGACGGCACCACCACCGCCACGGTGCTGGCCCAGGCCATCGTCAAGGAAGGCGCCAAGGCGGTTGCCGCCGGCATGAACCCCATGGACCTGAAGCGCGGCATCGACCTCGCGGTGGACGCCATCGTGAAGGACCTCGCCGCCAACGCGAAGAAGGTCACGTCCAACGACGAGATCGCCCAGGTCGGCACCATCTCCGCCAACGGCGATGCCGAGATCGGCAAGTTCCTCGCCGAGGCCATGCAGCGGGTCGGCAACGAGGGTGTCATCACCGTCGAGGAAGCCAAGACCGCCGACACCGAGCTGGATGTCGTGGAAGGCATGCAGTTCGACCGCGGCTACCTCTCCCCCTATTTCGTCACCAACGCCGAGAAGATGCGCGTTGAGTTCGACGACCCCTACATCCTGATCCACGAGAAGAAGCTCTCGGGCCTCCAGGAGTTGCTGCCGGTTCTCGAAGCCGTCGTTCAGTCCGGCAAGCCGCTGGTGATCGTGGCCGAGGACGTGGAAGGCGAGGCGCTCGCCACCCTGGTGGTCAACAAGCTGCGCGGCGGCCTGAAGGTCGCGGCCGTGAAGGCCCCCGGCTTCGGTGATCGCCGCAAGGCCATGCTGCAGGACATCGCGATCCTGACCGGCGGTCAGGCCATCTCCGAAGACCTCGGCATCAAGCTCGAGAACGTGAACCTCTCCATGCTCGGCCGCGCCAAGAAGGTGGTGATCGAGAAGGAGAACACCACGATCGTCGACGGCAATGGCGAGAAGTCCGAGATCGAGGCGCGCGTCGCCCAGATCAAGGCGCAGATCGAAGAGACCACCTCCGACTACGACCGTGAGAAGCTCCAGGAGCGCCTCGCGAAGCTGGCCGGCGGCGTCGCGGTGATCCGCGTCGGCGGCGTCACCGAGATCGAGGTGAAGGAGAAGAAGGACCGCGTCGACGACGCCCTCCACGCCACTCGCGCGGCGGTGGAAGAAGGCGTTCTGCCCGGCGGCGGCGTCGCCCTCCTGCGCGCCGTGAAGGCCCTGAACGGCATCAAGGTCGACAACGCGGACCAGAAGACCGGCGTCGAGATCGTCCGCAAGGCGATCCAGGCTCCGGCGCGCCAGATCGCCCAGAATGCCGGCGATGACGGCTCCGTGGTGGTCGGCAAGGTGCTCGAGAACACCGACTACGCGTTCGGCTACGACGCCCAGAACGGCGCCTATGTGGACATGGTGAAGGCCGGCATCATCGATCCGGCCAAGGTGGTGCGCACCGCGCTCCAGGACGCGGCCTCCGTGTCCAGCCTGCTCATCACCACCGAGGCCCTCGTGGCCGAGCTGCCCAAGAAGGGCGCCGCTCCCGCGATGCCCGGCGGCGGTGGCATGGGCGGCATGGACTTCTGAGGACGTCCATACGCCCAACAGTTCCCAAGTGCCGAACCCGGCGAGCCGGGTTCGGTGGCGGCATGGACTTCTGAGGACGTCCATACGCCCAGCACTTCCCAAAGGCCGAACCCGGCGAGCCGGGTTCGGTGGGATCCATACAGAAGGGCGTGGCGCGAGCCGCGCCCTTTTTCTATGGGATCGGCGACTGACGCGCTTTCAGTTCGTCCCGGCGTGCGCTGGCGGCGCGCAGTTCGCCCGCCACGGTTTCCAGCAGCCCGGCGATCTCGTCGAACGACTGCGGAACGCCGTCGATGGACGGGGGCACATAGGTCAGTTCCCCCTTGGCCGAGAAATCGTCCACCGCCGCCACCAGACCAAAGGTCCGCACGATGGTCGCCTCGATCACGTCATCCATGGGCTTGCCGAGCCGGTCCGCGACTTCGATCTCCAGCCCCGTCGTCAACTCCTCCAGCGTGCAGTCGATGATGCCGATGGAGATGATCTCGCGGGGATTGAAGGTGTTGACGACGGTATACATCTGCGTGGGCACGCCGAAACCGCGGCTGTGGAACCACGCTTTCCGATAATCGTCGTAGCTCTTTCCGGCCTTCAGCGTGCGGGTGACGATCGCGACGAACTTCATGGACCGTCACCCCTCTGAAAGCTCTAGCGGCACAGCTCGCTTTCGGCCGGCAGCGGCGTGATCTGCCAGAAGCTCTCGCGCTTCGGCTTCATGAGCGGCGCCCACCACTTGGCCCACACGTCGATGGCCGTGCCTTCCATGCGCGGCGGGGCGAGCGCGCCCGAGCCGTTGATGACGCCCGTCACCTGCCCGCATCCGGTGGCGGCGCGGGACGGGGGCCGGTAGGCGTGCTCGGTGACGATGACCACCCGCGCTTCGGGAATGGCGGCGCGCAGCCGCCCGGCCGAATTGCGGTCCGCCGCCACGAGGGTCGGCCTGGCGCCCAGCTTCTCCAGCACGACCGGCCGCAGCGCTGCCAGGGGCTCCGCCGCCACGCAGCGCCCGCACAGGCGCGGGTCCGGCCACAGCGTGATGGCCGCGCGCGTCACCACCACGCCCAGCGCCACCAGGAACAGCAGGGTGAGGTAGATCCTCACCCGGTCCTGCCAGCCGCCGAGCCGCTCCAGCTCCATGAACACATAGACCGGCGCGAACAGGAAGAAGACGTGGAAGTAGCGGTCCCGCAGGCTGGTGGAGCCCATGGCGAGCACGCCGATGAGCGTGCCGACGGTGCCGATGATGATCAGCGAGCGCAGCACATGGCGGATCGAGTCCTGCTCTGTGCTCGCCTCGCGGGCGCCCTCCCCGCGGTTCAGGGGCAGGAAGACGAGGGCGGCAAGGCCGAGGAACGGCAGCAGGTAGCCCACCCAGGCGCCGATGAAGGTGTCCAGCACCTTGAACATGCGCGCGGCAGGATCGCCCGCCACCACGTCGGCGGTGGCGGCGACCACGTCCTGCTTGAGCAGGTGGAGCGCGAGGGCATAAAGGCCGATCGGCACCGCCGCCACCAGCAGCGTGATGCCGAAGCGGGGATTGAGGAAGGCGCGCCGGAAGCTCGGCTCCAGGAGGGAGGCGAGGAACAGGGCGAGGAAAAAGGCGAAGAAGCCGAACTTCCCGACCACGCCCACCACGATCCACACGCCCAGGCCGGCATAGAGCCAGGGCGAGCGGGAGCCGCGCGCGATGGCCATCAGCGTCAGCATGAAGCCCGCGATGGCGACGATCATCACGTTGGAATGGGTGAGGATGCGGTGGCTGTGATAGCCGACCACCCAGAGCGCCGAGAGCGAGAAGACCGCCAGCGCCTGGAGCCGCGGATCCGTCAGCGCATGGCGCGCGACGCGATAGACCAGCATGGCGCAGGCGAACAGCAGCCCGTAGCGCAGGAGTGCGAATGAGAGCGGCCCGGGCCCGGTGACCTGCTGGATGCCCCACAGCAGCCAGTCGAAGACTGGCGGATTGCGCGGCACGTAGCTGACTTCGAAGGATTGGACGAAGTAGCTCTCGATGGAATCATCGACGTTGATGGCGCCTTCCATGAACACCGAGATGGCGCCATGGATCAGGGCCCAGAGGCCGACGATGACAGCCACGCCCGCCTGCGTCGCCCACCAGGGCGCCGGGGGGACTGTCTCTTGATATCCCCAGGACTTGGGGAATACGGGGGGCCGGAGCAGACTCCGCTCGGCCGGAACGGTCGCGGGCACGTCTCACTCCGGAAGCCAGGGCTTTCTCTCTATATCGCCGCGCCGGGCGGACCGCCACATCGCTCCCGGTCGCTGACGCAGGAAGCCCAGGAGCGTAGCGCCAGGGATACACCATTCGCCGGGCGGCAGCGCCGACTTTGGCGGCTAAAGGGTTTCGAGAATGTGAAATCCCGCCTTGCCGCCGCTCGCCGCCAGCGCCGTGTCCGCCGCCTCATGGGCCAGCAGGTCATCCACCCGCGCCCCCGGCGGGCCGGAGCGGCAGGCTTCGGTCATGGCCTCCACATCCGCCACAGGGCCCGCGATCACGGCCTCCACCGATCCGCTGCGCCGGTTCCGCACCCAACCGCGCAGGCCCAGCCCCTCGGCCTCCCGCGCGCACCAGGCGCGGTAGCCGACGCCCTGGACGCGGCCGCGAACGGTGAGATGAACGATCCGGATGTCGCTCACCGCTTGCAGCCCTCCGAGGCGGGCAAGGTCTCCAGGGTGTCGATGCGGCCCCGCAGGATGAAGTCGTTATAGTCGATCTTCATGTCGCCGATGACGCCGTTCTCATAGAGGGTCATGGACATCACATAGGCCGGGGTCTGGCTGTTGGAACCCGAGTCGAAATAGCTCACGGTGACAGGATAGTAGGTGATGCCCGAGAGAATGGTGCTCGCCTGCTGCGGCAGGTTCTTGGCGTCCTTCGCCGCATGGCCGATGACGGCCAGCGTGTCATAGACCTTGTCGCCGTCGTCCGAGCCGTCGAACACACGGGCCTCGAAGGTCGTCTCGTCCTTCCGGGCCGCTTCGAGCACCTTGGTGACGTGCTGGGTGGGCAGCAGGATCTGCCCCTTCAGCTCCACCAGCTCGCGGCGCGGCTTGGTGACGTCGATGGAGAGGCCGTCCGGCACGCGGTTCACGGTGGCGGCCACGTCGCTGCTGACCCGGCTCCCGGTGCGGTTCACGGTCTGGAAGCGATAGGACTTGCCGTCGCCATCCTCCCAGCTCGTGGAGAGCATATCGCTCTTCGAGGTGGCGCCCTCGCCGGTATCCACCTCGTTCGCCTGGTGCAGCTTGACGTTGTAGCCCTTGCAGGCGTCGCCGGTGAGCTCGTAGTCGATGCGCCCGCTGGCGCTTTCCAGCTTCACGCTGGGCTTGGAGGCATCGAGCCCCAGCATGTAGCTCGCGCGATGCGCCAGCAGGGGGGTGGCGGGCGCGGGCGCCTGGGCGGACGCGGACGAGCCCAGCACGGCCAGTCCCGCAGCCAGTCCGAGAACGAGGTTCCGCCGCATCCGCATCATTCCTGACCTCCCAGCAAAACTGTGCTCATCTGCCCTGCCCCACGGCCCGGCGACTTGCGCGCCGAGTCGTGTTCGGCCAAGAGAATTGGGCGGATTTTCATGCCATTTCCATGGCGTTTCCCGTGTTGACGTCCGATTTTCCTCATTCTCGCAGGAGATGCGCATGTCCATTGACCAGAAGCTCACCGACCTCGGGATCGCCCTGCCAACCCCCAAGCCGCCCATCGCGAACTATGTTCCCGTGGTCCGGACCGGCAACCTCCTGTTCGTCTCGGGCCAGGTCTCGGTGGACAGCGCGGGCACCGTGACCAGCGGCAAGCTGGGCGCGGGCATGAGCATCGAGGACGGCCGGGCCGCCGCGCGCCTGTGCGCCATCAATGTCATCGCGCAGCTCAAGGCCGCGACCGGCGACCTGGAGAAGGTGGTGCGCGTTGTGAAGGTGGTCGGGTTCGTGAATTCCTCCCTCGACTTCACCGACCAGCCCGCCGTCATCAATGGCTGTTCGGACCTGCTGGTGGAAGTGTTCGGCGACAAGGGGCGCCATGCGCGCTCCGCCGTGGGCGTCGCGTCCCTGCCCTTCAACGCTGCCGTGGAAGTCGAGGCGATCGTCGAGATCGCCTGACGCTTCCGCCGGAACGGACCGGCCATGCGCGACCTGACCCTCTTCACGCGTCAGCCGGTGGCCCATCGCGGCCTCCACGATGCCGCGCGCGGCATCGTGGAGAATTCGCGCTCCGCCATATCCGCCGCCATCGCGGGCGGGTATGGCATCGAGATCGACGTGCAGTTGAGCGCCGACGGCAAGGTGGTCGTGTTCCACGACAGCAGCCTCGACCGCCTGACCGCTGCGCAAGGCGCGGTGAATGCGCAGCCCGCCGCCGCGCTCCAGGGCATGGCGCTGATGGGCACCCCCGACCACATCCTGAAGCTGCGGGAAGTGCTGGAGCTTGTTGCGGGCCGCGCGCCCCTCCTCATCGAGTTGAAGAGCGCCTTCGACGGGGACATGCGGCTCGCGGACGCCTGCGCCGCCCTGGTGGCGGACTATCCGGGTCCGGTCGCGCTGATGTCCTTCGATCCCGACCTCGTCGCCCGGGTCAGGCGCACGGCGCCCGCCATCATTCGCGGGATCGTCGCGGAGGGCCGCTATGATCGCAAGGGATGGTCGGATCTCTCCCCCACCCAGCGGCGCACCCTGCCCTATCTTCTGCACTGGCCGCGCACCCGCTTCGATTTCGTCGCCTATCGGGTGCGCGATATCGGCAACGCGCCGACCCGGCTGGCGCGCAGGCTCGGCATTCCCGTGCTCGCCTGGACGGTGCGGACGCCGGAGGAGCGGGCGCGGGCAAGCACGCTGGCCGACCAGATCATTTTCGAGGGTTTCGTCCCGGGCGTGACGCCCCATTGAGGAGACAGCCATGCGGGGCATGAGTAAGGACCGGACGGCACGTTGGTTCCGGGGGGCGACACTGGCGGCCGCATTGGCCGCGCCGCTGGCGGGCGGCCTCGCCCTGCCCGCCCGGGCGAACGATTCCAGCGCGGAACTGCGCGCCGGCGGCCTCGTGTTCGTCGCCAACGACGTGATTTCCATGGTCTCGGAAGACCTGTTCATCTCTGAGAAGGAGGTGCGGGTCCGCTACCTGTTCCGCAACCCGTCGGACAAGGACGTCACCTTGCTGGTGGCCTTCCCCATGCCGGACCTCGCCCATTCGGAAAGCCCGATCTCCATTCCCTTCCCGGACGCCGACAATTTCCTGGGCTTCAAGACCCTGGTGGACGGCAAGCCGGTGGAGACGCGCATGGAGCGGCGCGTGATTGGCCTCGGGCTCGACCGCACCAAGCTGCTGGAAGACCTGAAGATCCCCCTCGCGCCCACCTGGGAGCAGACGGTGAAGGCGCTGGACGCGCTGCCGGACGATGCCAAGCGCAAGCTATTGGAAATCGGCCTCGTGCGGCCGGACGATTACGACGCGGGCAAGGGCTGGGAGCACCATCTGGCGCCGCTCGACTGGACCTTGAAGACCACCTACTACTGGACCCAGACCTTCCCCGCGAAGAGCGACCTGAAGGTGGAGCACCATTACTCCCCGAGCGTCGGCCTGTCCCTGGGCACACTCGTCGGTGACACGAACCCCGACTCCTACATCAAGCGCGAACTGCGCCGCATGGACGAGGCCTATTGCATGGACGGCGCCTTCAAGGCCGCCGTCGCCAAGGCGCCGCGCCCGAAGGATGCGCCGCTGCCGCCCTTCTCCGAGGCGCGCATCGGCTACATCCTCAAGACCGGCGCCAACTGGAGCGGCGCCATCTCGGACTTCACCCTCACCGTGGACAAGGGCGCGCCGGAGAATCTCGTGAGCTTCTGCGGCACGGGGGTAAAGAAGATCGGCCCCACCACCTTCCAGATGAAGGCCAAGGACTTCCTGCCCGAAAACGACCTCGGCATCCTCATCCTGAAGCCGCAGCCCAAATAGGCTGCGACCTTCCACCGCGCTGTCCGGGAGGGCGGCGCGGCCCATCTTTGAATTCGCATGCGCGAAACCCCACGCCCCGCCGCCGAACTCCAGGTCTTCGCCCGGATCGCGGACATTCCCGCCGCCGCATGGGATGCCTGTGCCGCGGGAGGCGCGGCCCGGCCCGAACCGTTCGTCAGCCACGCCTTCCTCTCCGCTTTGGAGGATGCGGGATGCGTGGGGCGGCGCACGGGCTGGCTGCCCCAGCATCTCGTCCTTGCCGGCGTGGCCGGCGCGCCGTCCGGCGTCGCCCCGGCCTATCTGAAAAGCCATTCGCGCGGCGAATACGTGTTCGACCATGGCTGGGCGGAAGCCTTCGAGGGCGCGGGCGGGCGCTATTATCCCAAGCTCCAGGCGGCCGTGCCCTTCACGCCCGTCACCGGCCGGCGGCTCCTGACCCGGGACCCTGCGGACACGGCGGCGGCCGACATGCTCGGCGCGGGCCTCGTCCAGCTCGCCCGCCAGCGCGAGGCCTCGTCCGCCCATGTGACCTTCGCGACGCAGGCGGAATGGGAGGCGCTGGGCAATCTGGGTTTCCTGCAGCGGATCGACCAGCAATTCCACTGGATCAACGAGGGTTACGGATCCTACGACGCGTTCCTGGAGGCGCTGGCGTCCCGCAAGCGAAAGGCCATCAGGCGGGAGCGTCGCGAGGCGCTCAGCGAGGGCATCACCATCGAGCTGCTGACCGGCGCCGACCTGACCGAGGCGGCCTGGGATGCCTTCTTCGCCTTCTACATGGACACCGGCGCCCGCAAATGGGGGCAGCCCTATCTCAACCGGGCGTTCTTCTCGCTGGTGGGCGAGCGGATGGCAGACCAGGTGCTCCTGATCCTGGCCAAGCGGGCGGGCCGGCCGATCGCGGGCGCGCTGAACTTCATCGGGGCGGAGACGCTCTATGGCCGCTATTGGGGCGCCGTCGAGCATCATCCCTTCCTGCATTTCGAGGTCTGCTACCATCAGGCCATCGACTATGCGATCGCCCGCGGCCTCGCCGTGGTGGAGGCGGGGGCGCAGGGCGAGCACAAGCTGGCGCGGGGCTACCTGCCGCGCCAGACCTATTCGGCCCATTGGATCGCCAATGCCGACCTGCGGCGTGCGGTCGCCCATTATCTGGAGCGCGAGCGGGCCCATGTGCGCGGAATGGGCGAGGAACTGGCGGAACTGGGCCCGTTCCGGCGCGGCAGTGCCCCGGAGGAACAGGACTAGGACCAACGGCACCCGCTTTCCCGCAAAGCGGAATTTCGCCTGCAATACGGACCCCCGCGATTGCGGCGAGGGCCTTCCGCTCGGTATAAATCGCGCCGAGCGAAGGGGATGGCGATGACCTATTGTTGCGGGGTTCTGGTCCGAAATGGCCTGGTGATGATTGCGGACACCCGCACCAATGCGGGGCTCGACAACATCTCCACGTTCCGCAAGCTCCACATTTTCGAGGAGCCGGGCCATTACATCATGGCCATCGCCTCCGCCGGGAACCTGTCCGTCTCCCAGTCCGTCATCAGCCTGCTGCATGAAGGCGTCGAGGACCATGCGGCGGGCGAGCGCCAGCAATTGCGGGACGCGAAGACCATGTTCCAGGCCGCCCAATTGGTCGGCCGCGCCATCCGGCAGGTCCACCAGGTGGATGCGGGCGCGCTGGAGCAGAGCAATGTGAGCTTCGACGTCTCCTTCCTGCTGGGCGGGCAGATCGCCGGCGGGCCCCTGCGCCTGTTCATGATCTATTCGGCGGGCAATTTCATCGAATGCACCACCGACACGCCGTTCCTCCAGATCGGCGAGCACAAATACGGCAAGCCGGTGCTGGATCGCGCCGTGAACTACGAGATGGATATCTCGGAGGCGCTCAAGGCCAGCCTGATCTCCATGGATTCCACCATGCGCTCGAACCTGGGCGTGGGCCTGCCCATCGACGTGATGGTGGTGGTGCCCGATACGCTCCAGGCGGAGCTGAAATACCGGATCGAGCCCGGCGAGCCCTATTTCCACGATCTGCGCGAGCGCTGGTCCGCTGCCCTGCGGGCCGCCCATGCGTCCATCCCGCGCCCGCCCTACCTGAAGAACGGCACGGGCGAGCGCCGCAACGACGACTGACAGGCCGGCATCATTCGGCGGCGTCGGCGGCCGGGTCGCCTTCCGGCCCGTCTCCGGCTGCCTCTGGAAGAGGCGCCATCCAGGGCCGCTGCACGCGGGGATCGCGCGAGGGCACCTCGCGCCATCCCTCCCCGCTCCGGTACAAAGCCACCGCGCCCGTGCGGGCGAGGCTCGCGGGCGCATAGACCCGCCCGTCGCACGGCGGGGCCTCGCGGCCGGACGTGACCAGGATCCCCCCTGCCGCGCAGTCCCGCACCAATCCTCCCGGCTTGCGCAGCAGCGTGACCGCCGCGCCCCCCGGCGCGGTCGTGCGGCAGGTCGTACGGTCGCAGGGGAAGGCGACGCCAAGCGTTCGATCGTCAGGCTTCCGCGCGTCCCCGTCCCGGCCGAGCCATTGCGAGACGACCATCTTGTTGCTTGAGGCGCCGGCCACCGCGAAGCGGCCGTCCTGCTGGCGGACTGCGACCGTCTTCCCGTCCGCGCTCACGAGGATGTCCGGGCGCGCCGGCGCGCCCGCCAGGAGCACGGCGAGGGTCGCGGGCACGAGCGCCAGGAATGCGAGGCTTCCGCGAAACAGGCAGAGGCAGAACAGCGCCAGCGCCGCTGCGAGGGCGGTGGGAACGCCCACCGCCGCTAAATGCAATGAGGCCCCCGGCAGCGCGGCCACATGGTCCGAAACCAGGGTCATGATGGTGAGCCCGAGCCCCATGACCGGCCAGGCCAAGCCGTCGAGGCCGAACGGGATCAGCAGCACCCCCAGCAGACCGAACGGCATCACCAGCAATGAGACCGCCGGCATGGCGGCGAGATTGGCCAGCAGGCCATAGGGCGCGAGGCGCTGGAAATGCAGCGCGCCGAACGGCGCCGTGGCGAGCCCTGCCACCAGAGAGGTGAGGGCCAGGGCGGCGAAGAAGATCGCCACCTTGTAGGCAAGACGCGCCGCCACGCCCTCCGGGGGCTTGCGGCCGCGCGCGGGCTGGATCCGCTCATAGGCCGCCACCAAAGCGAGGGTCGCCGCGAACGACATCTGCGTCCCCGCCTCCAGGACGGAGACCGGCGCCAGCGTGAGGACCACAAGAGCCGCCACGCCTACGGTGCGCAGGCTGAGAGACGGCCGTCCCACCATCACCCCCAGCAACACCAGGGCGGTCATGATGAAGGAGCGCTGCGCGGGAACGTCGTTGCCGGACAACAGCAGGTAGAAGGCGCTGCCCGCGAGCGCCACCGCCGCCGCGAGCGACTTCACCGGAAAGCCCAGCGCCAGCGGGGGCGAGAGGGCGAGGAGCGCGCGCACCAGGGCGAACAGCGTTCCGGCCACAAGCGCCATGTGCAGGCCGGAAATGGAGAGCACATGGGTCAGGCCCGAACTGCGCATGCTGTCTTCCACCGCCGGTGACACGCCGGAGCGGTCGCCGGTCACGAGCGCGACCGCGATCCCGGCATTGGGCTCGGGCAGGGAGGCGCGGATGCGGCTCGCGAGCCCGGCCCGCACCTGCCCCACGAACGCGGCGAGCCGCACGCTCCAGGGCGGCGTTCCCTCGATCTGCGCCGGCTTCGGCCGCCCCAGCCCTAAGCCCACGGCGTCGATGCCGTCGAACCAGGGCCCGCGCCCGAAATCATGGGCGCCCGGCTCCGCCGGCACGAGCGGCGGCAGAAGGCGTGCGAGTTGGGACACGGCCGCCCCCGGCTGCGGCGCGCTGCCCTTGGGCACCGACAGTCGGACGAGATCCGGCACGTGGGAGAGCCCGCGCCCCTCCGCCGATGTGACGCGCAGCAGCATGCGGTCCGCATTGGGGCGGCGCTCCAGGCCTTCCACATGGCCCACCAGCCGCACCGTCCCGCTCGGCGGGATGAGGACCGGCCGGTCGAGCCGCGCGGTCTGCAGGGTGGCGATGGCGAACCCCCAGGTGAGGGCCGCGAACCCCAGGAGCAGGCCGAAGGTCAGCGGGCGCCCGCGCGCGGCGAAGGTCGCCGCGCTGACGATACCCGCCAGGAGCAGCGCCGCCACCAGCGATGGCTCCTGCTGAGCCGAGAAGTAGACGAGGATGCCGGAGGCGAAGGCGACCGGAAGCCAGAGGATCAGCCGCCCGGACAACGCCTCCGCACGGGCATCCGCCGCGATGCGCCGGGCGAGGCGAGCGAACGCCTCGTCCAGCAGCGCCGCCGGCCCCGCAGGCGCCCATGCGCCCGCCTGCGCGCCGGTCGCCAGGGCGCGCGCTTTCGGGGCGGGACTGTCGCGGGGCTCGGCCACCCATCAAGTTCCTTCAAGGCGGCTCCTATGCTACATGGGCGCCGCCCGAGCGCCATGGGCCGCCGCGCGACAAGCGCGCCCCCATGGCGATCCCGTTTCCCGACCCGCACGACTGGACCGAGATGTCTGAGATCGTTACCCGTTTCGCGCCCTCCCCGACCGGCTTCCTGCATATCGGCGGCGCCCGCACCGCGCTGTTCAACTGGCTCTATGCGAAGGCGAAGGGCGGGAAGATGCTGCTGCGGATCGAGGACACCGACCGGCAGCGCTCCACCAAGGAGGCGATCGAGGCCATCATCGAAGGCCTGACCTGGATCGGCATCGATTGGGACGGCGAGGTGATCTACCAGTTCGCCCGGGCGCAGCGGCACCGCGAGGCGGTGGAGGAGATGCTGGCGCGGGGCAATGCCTATCCCTGCTTCGCCACGCCCGAAGAGCTGGAGGAAATGCGCGAGACGGCCCGCAAGGAGGGTCGCCCGCCGCGCTATGACGGCCGTTGGCGCGACCGCGACCCGTCCGAATTCCCCACCGACCGCAAGCCCGTCATCCGCCTCAGGGCGCCCCAGGAGGGCGTGACGGTCATCGAGGACCTGGTTCAGGGCACCGTGACCTTCCCCAACAAGGACCTGGACGACCTCGTCCTGTTGCGCTCGGACGGGACGCCCACCTACATGCTCGCCGTGGTGGTGGACGACCATGACATGGGCGTCACCCATATCATCCGGGGCGACGACCATCTCACCAACGCCGCCCGCCAGACCCAGATCTACCGCGCGCTGGACTGGGACGTGCCGGTGATGTCCCACATCCCGCTGATCCACGGGCCGGACGGCGCCAAGCTCTCCAAGCGCCACGGCGCGCTCGGCGTGGATGCGTATCGCGACATGGGCTACCTGCCCGCCGCCCTGCGCAATTATCTGGTCCGCCTCGGCTGGAGCCATGGCGACCAGGAGGTGTTCTCCACCGAGGAGATGATCCGCTATTTCGACCTCGACCGGGTTGGTCGCTCGGCCGCGCGGTTCGATTTCCAGAAGCTGGAGAATCTCAACGGCCAGTATATGCGCGCCGCCGCCGATGCGGATCTCCTTGAGGCCGTCGAGGCGCTGATCCCCCACCTGCCGGACGGCAAGGTGCGCCTCGCGCGGCTGACGCCGGAGCGCCGCGCCCAGTTGCTGGCCGCCATGCCGGGCCTGAAGGAGCGCGCCAAGACGCTGGTGGAACTGCTGGACAATGCCGAGTTCCTGTTCGCCGAGCGGCCCCTGCCGCTGGAGGAGAAGGCGGCTGCCCTGCTGACCCCGGAAGCGCGTGGGCACCTCAAGGCCCTGCTGCCCGCCCTGGAGGCGGCCGAGTGGACCCAGGAGGCCACGGAGGCGGCGGTGCGCACCTATGCGCAGGAAACCGGCGTGAAGCTCGGCGCCGTGGCCCAGCCCCTGCGCGCCGCCCTGACCGGCCGCACCACCTCGCCGCCCATCTTCGACGTGCTGATCGTGCTCGGGCGCGAGGAGAGCCTCGCGCGGCTGCGGGACCAGGCGGCGTGACCGACGCGGGAGCGTCCGGCGAGACGGTCCATCTGGACCTGAGGGGGCTGAAATGCCCCCTCCCCGTGCTTCATGCCCGCAAGGCCCTGGCGAAGGCGGCGCCCGGCACCCGCATCGTGGTGCGCTGCACCGATCCCATGGCGGCCATCGACATTCCCCATCTCGCCCACGAGACCGGCCACCTGCTGGAGCAGCGGGGCCTTGAGGACGGGGTGCTGACCTTCCGCCTGCTGCGCCGCCCCCTGGCCTCAGACCAGGGGTAGCGCCCGCTCCACGAGGCGCACCCAGTAGGACGCGCCGAGCGGCAGGGCCGCGTCGGCGAAGTCGTAGGCCGGGTGATGCAGGCCCGCGCTGTCGCCATTGCCGATGAACACATAGGCGCCGGGCCGCGCCTCCAGCATGTAGGCGAAATCCTCCGCCGCCATGAGCGGCGGCGCGGCGGGGTCCACCTGCGCGGCGCCCGCCACGTCCTCCGCCACCTCCTGCGCGAACGCCGTTTGGGCAGCGTGGTTCACAGTGGCGGGATATCCCTCGACGATCTTCACGGTGACGCGCGCGCCATAGGCGCCGCCCACGGCCTGCGCCACTTCAGTGACGCGGTCGCGCAATTGCTGGCGGATATGGGCGCCCAGGCTGCGCATGGTGCCGGTCAGCTCCGCGCGCGGCGGTAGCACATTGTCCGCCTCGCCCGCATGGAACATGGTGATGGAGACGACGCCGGAGGCCAGCGGGTCCACATTGCGCGAGACCACCTGCTGGAGCGCGGTGACGATGGCGGCGCCGGTCAGCACCACGTCCACGCCCTCATTGGGCTTGGCGGCGTGGGAGCCCTTGCCCTCGATGATGATTTCAACATGGTCGGCCGATGCCATGATCGGGCCCGGCCGCAGCGCGAACCGCCCGACGGGAAGTCCCGGCAGATTGTGCATGCCATAGACTTCCTCGACGCCGAAGCGCTCCATGAGGCCGTCCTCGAGCATGGCCTTGCCGCCCGCCCCGCCTTCCTCGGCGGGCTGGAACACCACGATGGCGGTGCCCGCGAAGGCCCGCGTTTCCGCCAGGTGCCGCGCTGCGCCGAGCAGCATGGTGGTGTGGCCGTCATGGCCGCAGGCATGCATCACGCCAGGCACCTTGGAGGCATAGGGCGCGCCGGTGACCTCACGAATCGGCAGGGCATCCATGTCGGCCCGCAGGGCGATGGTCCGCC
>JACESF010000031.1 GCA_013911975.1 Hyphomicrobiales bacterium
CTGGAGATCGCCAAGTCGCGCATCCAGATCATGATCGACAAGGGCATGGACAACGCGGCGGGCACCCTGAAGGGCCTGATCGCCCGTGCCGACGCGCGCATCGCCGAGATCCGCTCAGGCGAGAAGCCGGCTTTGACCCCCGACGCCAACGCGAAGTATTTCGCCGAGGTCGTGGTGGACCTGGACCTGATCGACGAGCCCATGATCGCCGACCCGGACGTGAACAACGCCGACGTGTCCCGGCGCTACACCCACGATACGATCCGCCCGGTGTCCTATTACGGCGGCGCCAAGAAGGTGGACCTCGGCTTCGTGGGCTCCTGCATGGTGCACAAGGGCGACATGAAGATCGTCGCCCAGATGTTGAAGAACATCGAGAAGGCCCAGGGCAAGGTCGAGTTCAAGGCGCCCCTCGTGGTCGCCGCGCCGACCTACAACATCATCGACGAGCTGAAGGCCGAAGGGGATTGGGAGATCCTGCAGAAGTATTCGGGCTTCGAGTTCGATGACGAGAAGCCGAAGAACACGGCGCGCACCGAATACGAGAACATCCTCTATCTGGAACGCCCGGGCTGCAATCTCTGCATGGGCAACCAGGAAAAGGCGGAGAAGGGCGACACCGTGCTCGCCACCTCCACCCGCCTGTTCCAGGGCCGCGTCGTGGAGGATGCCGGCGAGAAGAAGGGCGAATCCCTCCTGGCCTCGACCCCGGTCGTGGTTCTCTCGGCGATCCTCGGCCGCACGCCCAGCACCGACGAGTACAAGGCGGCCGTGGAAGGCATCGACCTGACCAAGTTCGCGCCGCCGAAGGTGGCCGGCATCGAGGCCCGGTCCGTCCACTATTGAGGGCGGACCCGGCAAGCTCTTATCCCTGATGTGTTTTCCCGTTCGAGGCCCCGAAAGGGCGCCTCGAACGGGGAGGCACCTGTGTTGGCCGACCCGCCGCAAATGGCGCGGGTCGCAGTCGAGATGACCTGAACGGGGCCTTCGCCCCCGCGGTCGGAACGGCGGTCTCCGTGAGCGTCTGCACCGTCACCGGACGCCACCGCGTCCACGCGCACGTCCGGCATGCGCTGACCTCTTAAATCATCGAAGAGCAGGTGGTTTCACGCCCGCTGGCGGGACCGGCGCCGAGGCCTCGGGCCGGTTCCGCTGACGATAGGGTTGCGGGTTCCGGTCGATTGGGCTATTCAATATCTCAACATATCTTGAGATATTGACTCATGGACGAAGCCAAGGCCCTCGCCTCTTTCGCCGCCCTGTCTCAGGAAACGCGTCTCCGCGTGGTGCGCCTTCTGGTGCAGGCCGGGCCCGAGGGGCTGGCAGCGGGCGCCATCGGCGAAGCGATGGGCGGCGCCTCCTCCTCCCGCATGTCCTTCCATCTGAACCATCTGGAGCAGGCCGGCTTGGTGCACTCACGCCGGGAAGGGCGATCCATCGTCTACAGCGCCGTCTATCCCGCCCTCTCCGGCCTCATCGCCTTCCTGATGCGCGATTGCTGCAACGGGCACCCCGAGGTCTGCGCCCCCGCCGTCGCCGCCTTGTCCTGCGTCTGCGAACCCAAGTCCGAGGATGCCCATGCCTGACGCGAGCCCCGCCCACATCTTCAACGTGCTGTTCCTGTGCACCGGCAATTCCGCCCGCTCCATCCTGGCGGAGAGCATCCTGGCCAAGGACGGGGGCGGCCGCTTCCGTGCCTTCTCGGCCGGCAGCACCCCCAGGGGAGAGGTGAATCCGTTCGCCCTCCAGACCCTGAAGGCATTCGGCTATCCCGCTGACGGCTTTCGCTCCAAGAGCTGGCTTGAGTTCGCCGAGCCCGGGGCGCCCGTGATGGATTTCGTCTTCACCGTCTGCGACAACGCGGCGGGCGAAGCCTGCCCCATCTGGCCGGGGCAGCCCATGACGGCCCATTGGGGCATCGAGGACCCCGCCGCCGTGGACGGCGCCGACATCGCCAAGGAAGCGGCCTTCAACGCCGCCTTTCGCTATCTCAAGAACCGCATCTCGGTCTTCGCCGCATTGCCCGTCACAAAGCTCGACCGCGTCGCCCTCGGCACCAAGCTGCGCGAGATCGGCCGCCTCGACGGGGGCACCCATCCGCGGCCCGACGTGGCCTGAACCGCCGGGTGGATGAGGTCGGCCGGCGCATCGCCGGCTGAGCACGGAGATCAAAAATGTCCCTGTTCGAGCGGTATCTCACCCTATGGGTCGGCCTGTGCATCGTCGTGGGCGTGCTCCTCGGCCACCTGGCGCCGTCCGTCTTCCAGGCCATCGGCGGCATCGAGGTGGCGCAGGTGAACCTGCCGGTGGCGGTGCTGATCTGGCTGATGATCGTGCCCATGCTGCTGAGGATCGACTTTGCCGCGCTCGGCGAGGTGGGCCGGCACTGGCGCGGCATCGGCGTGACGCTCTTCGTCAACTGGGCGGTGAAGCCCTTCTCCATGGCGCTGCTGGGGTGGCTGTTCATCGGCTGGCTGTTCCGTCCGCTCCTGCCGGCGGACCAGATCGACAGCTATATCGCCGGCCTCATCATCCTCGCCGCAGCGCCCTGCACGGCCATGGTGTTCGTCTGGTCGAACCTCACCAAGGGCGAGCCCCATTTCACCCTGTCGCAGGTGGCGCTGAACGACGCCATCATGGTGGTGGCCTTCGCCCCGATCGTCGCGCTGCTGCTGGGGCTTTCCGCCATCACCGTGCCGTGGGGCACCCTGGTGCTCTCGGTCATTCTCTACATCGTCATTCCGGTCATCGTCGCGCAGATGCTGCGCCGCCGCCTGCTGGCGCAAGGCGGGCCGGCTGCGCTGGACGGACTGCTCGCGCGGCTGGGCCCGCTTTCCCTCGTCGCGCTGCTGGCGACGCTGGTCCTGCTGTTCGGGTTCCAGGGCGAGGCCATCATCGCCCAGCCGCTCGTCATCGCCCTGCTGGCGGTGCCGATCCTCATCCAGGTCTATTTCAACTCGGGCCTCGCCTATGTGCTGAACCGCATGACGGGGGAGGCCCATTGCGTCGCCGGCCCTTCAGCGCTCATCGGCGCGTCGAACTTCTTCGAACTGGCGGTCGCGGCGGCCATCTCCCTGTTCGGCTTCGCCTCGGGCGCGGCCCTGGCCACGGTGGTCGGCGTGCTGATCGAGGTGCCCGTGATGCTCTCGGTGGTGTGGATCGTGAACCGCTCCAAGGGCTGGTACGAGAACGGAACAGCGAAGCCCGGCGCGGCGGGGAGCCGCCCGTGACCGACGATGCCCTGCCCAATCTGGACAACACCCTCCTCAAGGTTCCGACGCCCGGGCAATTGGTGGCCGCAACGCCGTCGCGCCATCCACCCCGCATCCTTCTGCTCTATGGCTCGCTGCGGGAACGTTCCTATTCCCGGCTGCTGACGCTGGAGGCCGAGCGGCTGCTCAAGCATCTCGGCGCCGAGACCCGAATCTACCATGCGGACGGCCTGCCCCTGCCGGACGGCGCGCCGGTGGAGCATCCGAAGGTGGCCGAGCTGCGCGAGCTGACCTTGTGGTCCGAAGGGCAGGTCTGGTGCAGCCCGGAACGGCACGGCGCCATGAGCGCGGTGATGAAAGCGCAGATCGACTGGATTCCCTTGTCGCTCGGCGCCATACGCCCGACCCAGGGGCGGACGCTCGCGGTGATGCAGGTCTGCGGCGGCTCGCAGTCGTTCAACGCCGTGAACCAGATGCGCATCCTCGGCCGCTGGATGCGGATGCTCACCATCCCGAACCAGTCGTCGGTGGCAAAGGCCTACCAGGAATTCGACGAGGCCGGGCGCATGAAGCCGTCCTCCTATTACGACCGGGTGGTGGACGTGATGGAGGAACTCGTGAAGTTCACCCTGCTGACACGGGACATCACCCCTTGTCTCACGGACCGCTACAGCGAGCGCAAGGAAGCGGCGGAGACGCTGGAGGCGCGCCTCTCCCTCGGCGTGGCCGTGCGGTGAGCGCGGGCGGGGTCTCATCGCCCGCAGGTGGCCCTGGTGCCGGACGCTCGGTCATCGCGGCCCTCGGCGTGGTTCAAATCCTGACCTGGGGATCATCCTTCTACCTGCTCACGGTGCTTGCCGGGCCCATCGCCGCGGACACCGGCTGGCCCTTGCCATGGATCATGGGCAGCCTCTCGCTCGGGCTTCTGGTCGCCGGGCTGGTCTCGCCGAAAGTGGGCGCGCTGGTCGATGCGCGCGGCGGGCGGCCGGTGCTGGCGGGCGGCTGCGCCCTGCTGGCGAGTGGTCTCGCCGTGCTGGCGCTGGCGCCGGGGCCGATCGTGTTCGCCCTGGGCTGGTGCATCGCCGGTGCCGGCATGGCGGCGAGCCTCTACGATGCCGCCTTTGCGACTCTGGGCCGCCTGTATGGCGCAGGCGCACGGCGGGCCATCACCCTGCTCACCCTGTGGGGCGGCTTCGCGAGCACGGTGTGCTGGCCCATCTCGGCCTTCCTCGATGCGCATCTCGGCTGGCGGTCCACCTGCCTCGTCTATGCCGGGCTGCATGTGGGGGTGTCGATCCCGCTGGTGCTGGCGTTCGTGCCCGCGCTCGCTCCTCGGGAGGGCGCCGGTGGGACGGCGCGGACCGGGCCGGTGGCGCTCGCCGGACGGGAGCGGATCGCCTTCCTGCTCATGGCCGGCATCGTCACCTTGGTCGGCACCATCGCGTCCGCCATGTCGGTTCAGGTTCTGGCTCTGCTGCAGGCGCGCGGCCTGAGCCTCGCCGAGGCGGTCGCCGCCGGGGCCCTCATCGGGCCGTCGCAAGTGTTCGCGCGGATCATCGAGCAGGTTTCGGGCGGGCGGCATCATCCACTCTGGACGATGAGCTGGGCCGTGGCACTCGTGGGCCTGGGGCTCATCCTGCTCGCGGCCGGCTTCCCAATCGTCGCCATCGCTCTCGTGGCCTATGGCGCCGGCAACGGCATCTTCTCCATCGCCAAAGGCACGGTGCCGCTGGCCGTGCTCGGGGCAGAGCGCTATCCCGTCCTCGCCGGCCGCCTCGCCCGTCCGGCGCTTCTCGCACAGGCATTCGCACCCATTGGCGCTGCCTACCTGTTGTCTGAGAGCGGTTCGGCAACCGTGCTGCACGCGCTCATTGCCCTATGGCTGGCAGCGGGAATATCCCTGGGTTTTCTCTGGCGCGTGCGTTGACTTGCGCCGGGATCAATCCTTGAGCCACCTGCGCCCCACAGACAGGGGGTGAGCCGACTCCCCCCGGGCGCAGCCGATGCGAGATCGTTCAACACTGGGTTCAACCCTCCCCTTTGCGCGGGGCGGCATAGTGCGTGCAGTAAATTGCGGCCCGGAGGCAGGCATCAATTGCCGGATCGTCACTCCGGGTATGTCTCGCCACGATCCGGCGCGTCCTTGCGGAAGAGGATGAACACCAAAGGATTGCCCGGTTCGGCCATCGCGTCGCTGCGCTGGCCCGTCACTTCTCCGGCCACGCTGCTGGTGTACTCGGCGACCACTTCACCGAAGCTGTTGCGCTGGATGGCCACCTTCCGTCCCGGCTCCACCTTGTCGTTGAGCCGGACCAGATGCTCCACGAGGCCGCCCTCGGTCGCCAGGATGGGGAGCGCGCTGTTGCCGACGAACACCGTCACGTCCTTGCCCGTCCGCCCCATGGGCCCGGCCACGATGCCGTGGTGCTTGAGGACGTTCAGGGTGCCTTCGACGAACAACCCGATCATCTCGCGGTCCAGGACGCGGGCCTCCCCGATCTCCGGGGTGAAGGCGGGAATGCCCACGTCCATGAAGGCATTGTGCAGGACGCCAGGATACACGTGATTGTCAAAGACCTGGCCGACGGGGAAAAGCTCCACCATCGCCCGGACCTCCGGCACATCCATGCCGGCAATATTGAAGGCGGTGACTTCGAACCCGGTCGTCCCGGTGTGGAAGTCGATGGCGGCATCCGCATTCGGCCGCAGCAGCCGGTTGAACAGCAGCCCGGCATGGCGGCTGGGGGCGGTGAGGCCATTCTCGTTGCCCGGCCATTCCCGGTTCATGTCGATCAGGTCCGCGCCCCGGCCCGCATTGGGCCACCGGCGCTGCATGCCTTCCATGGCCGCGCGGGACACGTCGGTGACGGCCATGACCGTGCCCGACATCCGGGCCGGATCGAGCTGGTTCATCACGGACTGGACTGTATGGACGGAACTCATCTCGTCGCCGTGCACCCCGCTGACCAGGACGACGCGCTTGCCGGGCCTCGCCCCCTTGGCGACCGTGACGGACACGTACCAGTGCTGCCCGGTGGGCATCTCCACGCCCTGGAAATAAAGACGATGCGTCCGCCCCGGCTCCAAATCGTCCACGTCCAGCGCGCTGACGACCTTTTTCCCCTGAATGACATCGCCCGTATAGACCGTGGCGAACGATGCGCCGCCCGCAGGCGCGGCTGCAGGGGCCGGCGCCGCCTGGGCTTGGGCGGAACCGGCATTGGCGACGAGCCCAGCGGATGCGCCGATCGTTGCAGCGGACGCGATCATGAAGTCGCGGCGATCGAGGCGCCCGTCCGGTTTGCTCGGCATGACACAGGTCCTTTCCATGGGCGTGGCAACGGCTGATCCCGGCCGATCCCCCGATAAATCGCACCCTGTGTGGCCCAGTCTACCGGCAGGTTTGAGGCGAAGGACCAGAGTTTCCTCCGCCACTCAGTGCGCGCCCGGCCAAGACGGCGTGAGCGTGAGCGTCAGTCGCATCCCGCGACACGTCCGAGGGCTGAAACCGGACGAATGCTCCACGCGCAAATGGTGTCCCGGAAGGGAATCAATCTGAAGTTCTATTTCAATGAAAAGTATGAATAATATTTTTCATTCTGCCAGCATGCCCACAAAAATGCCTACACATGGCCGGCGTACGCGCGCGAGGCATCATGTCGCCTGCGTGGAGCTCATTTCACATCCCTATTACGGAGGCGTTTAAACTGCGTCCGATCAAGTGAAAATCACGGTTTTTCAATGCATTATTGACATTTAGACGGTAATATGATATTCTCATAGGGGCGGAGTGCGCCGCCTCCTTCTCGAAGGAGCTCCCCTATGAACGACAAGTCGAACGTCACGCCTCTCGCTGCCGCCAAATCGACGGAGAAGGCCACCAGCGGCAAAGTCGGCACTGTTGTCGCCTCTGCCGAGCCGAAGGCCGTGGCGGCCTCTGCGCCCGCCTCGGACGCTGGCGGTGGCGCCAAGGTGAAGGCTGCCGCTGTGCCGGCTGCGCCTGCGGCTAAGACGGCCTGGCAGGACGGGCCGTGGCAGGCCGTCGCCGCCGGGGAGGTCGTCCTCATCGCCGACAACAGCGATGGCGAGTTTCAAGGATGGTGGCCGGCCAAGGTCATCTCGCGTTCCGGCGACTTCGTCACCTGCGAGTTCCTCGGCTACGAGAGCATGGGCCGCTTCACCAAGCCGCTCAGCGCGCTGAGCCTCATGCACCCCGCTCACAAGGACTGAGCCGAAGGAGGCGCCGCTTTGCGGCGCCTCTCTCTCATGTCTCGCATGCGGAGGACATCCATGAGCAGGACGCAAAGGCGCCGTCGCGCGGGTTGGCGGCCGGCGAGTACGATTGTTCGCGATTGCCTGATCTATGCCCAGTCAATCGCCGCGCTCAAGGCGGCGCACGAGATGGATCCTGATCCGGAGGGCCGATACGCCGCCCATCACGCAGAGCATCTGCGCGAGCGGGGCGCCCGGGCACTTGAGCGCCTTACTCAGACCGAAGCCGCCACACCGGATGAGCTGAGGGGGAAGGCCAGGGTGGCGGCCCTGTTGATCGCCGATGGACATGGCGCACTCGAGGCGGAGGTGGAGGCCTTCATGACGGCTCTCCTTCTCGACATCGAGTTCTGCCTGCAAGGCGCGATCTTTGTCCCGGGCCCGTCATTCGAGCAGTGGCGGTGATAAGCCCGCGCCACGTCACTTCGGCTTGAGGCGTGGCGCGCGCTTGCGCTCCGTGAGCGGCGGACGGGCGTCTTCATCCTCTTCGAACAGCGCCTTGATGCTGACGCCCAAGGCCTCGGCCGCATGCCAGACCGTCACCACCGTTGGATTGCGGCGGCCGGCTTCCAGGCTGCTGATATAGGCGCGGTCCACGCCCATGCGGGCGGCGACGTCCTCCTGGGACAGCCCGGCGGCGAGCCGCAGCCTTCTGACATTCGTCCCGACAAGTTGCCGCGCATCCACCATGGGGTGGAAACGGCCTAATTGTGCACTCTTGTGCTACGCACTATAATGCACGTTATGGGTGAGGAGCATTGCAGATGGGGGAATTTCGAGGATTGCCGGCAGCTGGCCTTGCCTGCCTCGCCACGACACTGGTTGTGATGGGCGGTCCGCCCGCCGCAGCTCAGGCTTCATTCGAGTTCGGCTACAAGGATCGGATCTTCAAGCAGCAATACGTTCTGCCCGAGGAGATTCCGGCTTCGAGATTGAATGAAGTGGCGTTAGCTCTCGTGGCTATCGCCATGGCAAACCCGACAACGGCCACGGTTGTGACCGATCCGAACGTATTGAGGCGCCAGCTTCAGGGGGAGTGCGGGGTCATTCTTCTGCGAAGACTTGCGCCGGGGCCCATGACGGACGCCCAGCGTGCACTTGCCAAAATGCCGGATGCCCTCGATCCGATGCCGGATCGGCTCATCAAGGTCACGTGCAATGCCCAGGTTTTATATTTTGTAGCGGCAAGCGCAGATCCTGCTTCTACCGATCGCCAGCTCGACGATTTGGCACGCTACATCCCGGAGCGGTTCCGAGATGATTGGGTCATGATTGACCGTATCCAAGATGCGCGACTTTTGCCGTCATTAAAGAAATTCGCAACCCTGTGGTTTCGCGCCGATCTCTTGAAGCGGAAAGGGGTTTCCGGCGCAGCTGATATTCTCTCCGAACTTGAGAGCGGTCCGTTCAGCCTGCGGCTTTCGAAGTTCGCCGACGCCGAAGGCTACGACCCCGTGGATGCGCGGTTGACGTCATTGGAGAACGACGCTGTTCAACGTCTCCCCCGCCTTCAAGCGGAAGATGCCGCTTCCAGGAAGGAGAGGGAACAGGCTGCGTATGCCGCTCGGCTGCTCCGAGAAGCGGACGACGCCGTAGCGCGTGCCGAAGGGTACCTGAAGGGCAAGACAGAGGAATACGAAAACGCGGCGATGCGAGCCCGCTTGAATCCGGACCCCACAAGTACGGCCGCACGGGTGGCGGCGTTTCTCGAGGACCAGGTCACGCGCGCGAAGGCTGATCTGAAGGGGGTCATTGCCGACCGTGAGACGCTAAAGGCGCATCTCGCACAGGTCGCCAATGGCACGCCTGCCACGCCCGCGCAGCCCCAAGCGCAAGCCCAGCCCGGCGATCCCTCCATGTGCTTTGCCGGGGAGCGGTGCAGTATTCTGTCGAAGACGATCTTCTGCGAGACGCTCGGCCAGATGCAGGCCGTGCTTGCGAAGCCGGCGGGCCCCCAACGCCGCAAGCTGCTTCATGACCTCATGGCGAGACGCGTCTGCCTGGTGCTCGAGCCCGGCACGCTTCTCTATCCCCATGGCGACCTTCTGACGGTCACCCCCATCGGCGAGGCGCCCACCAAGGCGGTTGCGGCGAAACTCGAGACAGGGCGCGAAGGCTTCGTCCTCGAAAGCGCTGTCGGTAGCCATCAGACAGCCAGCCGCTAGAGGTCGCGACATCCATGAAAGTCTGGCTCATCAACCCGAAGACGGGCGCGTTGAAGCACGCGCCCGTCAAGGCTTCATCGCTTCACTCAACGCTCGCTGTGTGGGCCGTGCTGGCCGTGTGCTTGATCGTGCTGACGCTCTTCGAGCCGCCCTCGTATAGCAGCATGCTCAGGATCATCTGGGCCCCTATGGCGGCCTTCAGCATCTTCATAACACACCGCCGCCTTGGGAAGTCGATGTATCTACGCGGCTGGCGGTTTGCCGACCCCGATGGATTGGATGCCCGCATGGCGCGGGCTCAGTGGGACCTCCCGCCCGTCGAGGCTCCTTCCGAGAGACCGAGCATGGCAGCGCCTTTCGTGCTCAACGAAGCCGCCTTTCTCGCCGAGGCAACCCTCCCCGCCAGCGCCCCTCCGCAGGCCATCCGAATGCCCCGCATCCCGCACATGTCCGGAGGAACGAACTTCATGCGCTTCATCATGTATGCCGTGGCCGTGCTGGCCTTTCTCGCCGGCATTCTCTCGGTCGTGTCCATGCGCTCAGACATCCAACTGGGCATGAGCCTGACGGCCTTCATCGGCAGCTTCATCCTGCTTGGCCTCGGCCACATCATGGGAAGGCTGGCGCGATGAAGGGTGTCACGTTCGTCGCTCTTTTCGCCGCCATTGCGGGTGTGGCGCCGGCCAGTGCTCAGAGCCGGGATTCAGGCACCGGTTGGCAGTGCTTCGACAACATGGAGCAGTTGAGGGCCTTCGAAACCGAGGGTCCCATTCGGCTGAACAACATTTCGATCCGAGAGGCGCCCGATCTTATCTCCGGCGTCTCGAAGATCACGTTCAAGGCGTCCATCGCCAATCGCAGTCGCTCCCGCGTCGTCGCTTCGGTGGAGATGATCGGTTCAGCGGGCGCCACCTCCTTGTTCGCCATATCTGCTCGCCCGAGCTTCGATGTCGTGAACCCGGGCGACAATGCCGAACTGACCCAATCCATCTTCGCCGAGAAGGACACGCTCGCCAGGGCCGATGGCGGGTGCATCAAGTTCGTGGCTTTTCCGACGAAATAACCGGGCCGCCTGCTGCGATGGCCTTGCGGCGGCTCGCTCGTCACAGCAGCACAAGGCGGCGAGTCAGGCCGCCGCCCTCCCTATTTCAAGACCTGGGGGTATCATGAAAGTTCTTCTGCACAATCCAAACAGCGGCGAGCTAAAGGCCGTGAAGATCGGCTGGAGCTGGACATTGTTCTTTTTCAGCGGCTTCTTCGGTCTGCCCCTGTTCCTTCGCAAGCTCTATTACTGGGGGCTGTTTTTCCTGATCCTGCCCCTCATGTTCAGCTTTGCGCCCGAGATACCCGAGGACAAAGGCGAGCAGGCCGTGATCGTGCTGACCTACCTATTCAGTGTGCTCATCCAGTTTGGGCTATACGTCTTCATCGCCATCAAGGGTAATGAGCTGACGGCCAAGAACCTGCTGGAAAAGGGCTGGAAATTCGCCCATCCAGAGGCCGTTGAGACGCAGTTCGCGAAGCACAAATGGAGGCTCATGTGAGTGTCTCCTTCGACCACCGGCTTGTTTTGAAGCCAAGCTGCCGCTTGCCCGTTGACTATCGCGCACCGGGGCGGGTGACGTCAGGGGGTTGGGCCCTTATGCGCAAAGGATTTTCCACGATCCTCATGAGCGATAGAAGGGTTATCTATAAATCACAGACTTGCTAAAATAAGAGCTATAAAGAGGCGTTCTATAGCTCACGGCATGGAACTGGGCCCAGCGCGGATGGCCACGCTTCACTACGATATGGCCGCTCTCGAGGCGATGGAGCGGCAGTTTCTTCTGCTATCCGGGGAGGTGATCGGGGCTGTCCGCCATGTGAGCGACGGAGAACGCGATCTGCTTCGGATCGAATCCCTCAGCAACGAGGCCGTCAAGACCAGCGCAATCGAAGGCGAAATGCTGGATCGTCTCAGTATCCAATCATCTCTGCGCCGGCAGCTCGGGCTCGATGCCGATAATCGCGACGTGAAGTCGTAGGAACGTAGCGTCGCTGAAATGATGATTGATCTCTATCGCACCTGAGAGGCTCAACGAGGTTGCGCTCGACGGATTTCGGCCCATGAAAAATTCGATCTCTGCGCCGGATGCCAAGCATTCCAGCACGGTGGCGCGGATACCATCATCGTGCAGGGCGGAATAAACATGGACGCTACCACGTTGCCCGTACAGGCATCAGGCGGCCGCAGCGTTGCCAGAGCTGAGAAGAGCCACCCGGTCACGCCGAGTTCGCGATACCGGCTGAGCGCCATGGACGCACCACATGCATTGAAGCTACGAGTGGGATCGATCGGCTCGTCCTTCAGATAGAGATGCGGCAGGCCTGAGGTCTGTCCGAATGTTTCGAGGCGAACAATAGGCGTGAATCCTTCGCCCATATGCACGCTTTGATCTGAGATCACGTCATGGTCCGCCATCCGCCGCCATTGTTAAATGGAAGAGGAGATTTCAACGCGAGCCACATGGCGGATCCGCTTGCGGGCCGAGCGATTTCTGAAGCGACCGCGCGAGGTTCGCGAGTTGGGGCGCGATCTGCGTTTCCAGCACGGACGTGGACAGGCTGGCGGCCGGGGCCCCGCAATTCAACACATAGGGGACCGTGCCATCGGGCATCACGAGGGGCACCGCCACCGTGTTATAGGCCTTGTGGTAGACGCCGATATTCAGCACGAAGCCGGTGCGCCCATAATCCAGCAGGGCCTCTTCGAGGCAGGCCCGCGCCGTACTGAACCGCGCTTCATCCTGCGCGGTGAGCTCGTTCAGGATGCGCGCCCGCCCATCTGGCCCATGGCCCGCGATGAAGGCCCAGCCCAAAGCGGACGTGGCGAGCGGGACGGTGGAGCCGACGCGCAAATTCATGAGGAGTTGGTTCTGGCCCTCGCACCGCTCGACGAACACCATGTCGAGGCCGTCGCGCACGCCGATGCCGCAGGCCGCGCCGTATTTGGAGGCGAGTTCCTGCATGTAGGGGCGGGCGAGATCGATCACGCTCATTCCCGACAGGGCGCTATATCCCAGCCGCAGCACCGCGAGGCCCGGGCGCATGCGCTCGTTGGCCACCATGGTCAGCATACCCAGTTCCAGCAGGGTATGGCACAGCCGCCAGACGGTGGGCTGCGGCAGGCCGGTGATCTTGGCGATCTGTGAGCCGCTCAGCTCCGGACGGTTCACGCTGAAGCACTGAAGAATCATCACGCCCCGCGCCAGCGCCGTCACGAACTGCCGGTCCTTGCCGCTCTCCCCTGCCTCATCCGCCGCCGCGCCAGCCGCGCCTTGGGCCTCGCCCCCGACAGGGTGCGTGGCCAAGGGCAAAGGTGGCCGTCCACGGCGACGGGGGGCTCCATCCTGCGTGCTCACCATGACCTCCACTTGTGCTGCACCATCAAGCATGACATAAATATTCGCTAAGCAATATATATATTTGCATAGCGAATTAAAAGGAAATCTTCCGCGGTACACGCGGTCCGAGGAGAGGACATGGAACCAAGGCTTTTCCAGCCGCTGGACATCAGGGGCGTTACGCTTCGGAACCGCATCGCGCTTGCGCCGATGCTGACCTATGGCGCGCGCAACGGCTACGTCACCGATTGGCACATGGCCCATCTCGGCAAGTTCGCGGCCGGCGGGGTTGGCCTCGTCTTTCTGGAATCCACCAAGGTCGATCCGCGCGGCTGCACCACAGCCAACGATCCCGGCATCTGGAAGGACGACTTCATCGCGCCGCTCCAGCGCATTACGCAGTTCGTGAAATCCCAGGGCGCGGCGGCGGGCATTCAGCTAGGCCATTCCGGGCGCAAGGCGCGCAATTCCCTTCCCTGGCTCGGCCGCGCGCCGCTCGCCTCGGCGCCGGGGGTCGATCACGGAGAAGAGTGGGAACTCATCGGCCCGAGCGCCATCCCCCATTCCCCCCAGGCCGGCGTCCCGCGCGCCATGACGGTGGATGACATCGCCGAACAGGTGGAGGCCTGGGGCCTCGCCGCTGTGCGCGCCGACCGGGCCGGATTTGACGTGCTCGAAATCCACTGCGCCCACGGCTATCTGCTGCACCAATTCCTGTCCCCCATGGCCAACGCCCGCACCGATGCCTATGGCGGCAGCTTCCTCAATCGCGCCCGCTTTCCTTTGGATGTTGTGGAGCGCGTGCGGGCCGCATGGCCCGCCGACAAGCCGCTGTTCGTGCGCATTTCGGCAGTGGACGAAGGCGGCTGGACCATCGAGGAGAGCGTCGCCTTCTCCCGTCTGCTCAAGGAGCACGGCGTCGATGTCGTGGATTGCAGCGCGGGCGGCATGACGCCCGCATCCGTTACCGAGGTGGGGCCGGTGCCGGTGCTGGGATATCAGGTTCCGTTCGCCCACCGCATCCGCCAGGACGTGGACATGAAGACCATGGCGGTCGGCCTGATCATCCATGCCGATCAGGCGGACGCCATCCTCACGGATGGCTCGGCCGACCTCGTGGCCCTGGGACGGGAACTGCTCCACAACCCCAATTGGGCACTGGACGCGGCGGAAAAGCTGGGCCGGGCCGATGTCTTCGCCACCGTGCCTCCCAACTATGGCTATTGGCTGGAAAAGCGCGCCCGTGCGGGCTTCGCGCGCCGCTCCTCCACATGGCTCGCCGGCAGCGACCAACCGCGCGGAGCCGCCTGACATTCTGCTGGCCATACTATGAATAATCAATTTGCATAGCAAATAGGTGATGATGTGAGCGAAGCGAAGGACGCGGTCGGCGCGGAACACCAGAGCGGTGTTTCCGGCGGCCCGCTCAGCGGACTGAAGGTGGTGGAAATCGGCGTCGCCATGGCCGGTCCCTTCTGCACCATGACGCTCGGCGATTACGGCGCCGATGTCATCAAGATCGAGAAGCCCGTCGAAGGCGATGACAGCCGGAGCTGGACCCCGCGCTTCCACGACACGCTCGGCTACTATTTCGCCTCCGCCAACCGCAACAAGCGCGCCGTCGCCCTGGATCTGAAGCAGCCGGAAGGGGTGGAGATCGCAGCCCGGCTGATCGATCAGGCGGACGTGCTGGTCCACAATTTCCGGCCCGGCGTGCTCGAACGCCTGGGATTGGGATGGGAGGCGCTGTCCGCGCGCAATCCGCGCCTCATCTATTGCGCCATCAGCGGCTTTGGCGCCTCCGGTCCGCTCAGCGCCAAGCCCGCCAACGACCTGTTCATGCAGGCCTATTCCGGCGGCATGAGCATTACCGGCGAGCCCGGCGGCTCACCCGCCAAGATGGGCATGTCGGTGGCGGACGTGGGCGCCGGCATGTTCGCCGTCATCGGCATCCTCATGGCCATCGAGGCGCGCCGGCAGACCGGGCGCGGCCAAAGGGTCGATACCTCGCTCCTTGAGGGGCAGATCGCCATGCTCGCCCATTTCATCACCCGCTATTTCGCGAGCGGCGACGTGCCGGGGCCGAGCGGCAGCGGCGCGCTCAGCAGCCCCATCTACCGCGCCTACAAGGGCAGCGACGACTGGATCGTCATTTCCGCCTTCAACCAGCGCATGTGGCAGGGCCTGTGCCGCGCGCTGGAACGGCAAGAATGGATCGAGGACCCGCGTTTCCTGGATGCCGGGCTGCGCTCCACCAACCGCCATCTGCTCATCGACATGATCACGGCGGTGATCGCTCCGCGCACCGTCGCCGAATGGGAAGAGCGGCTGGTGAAGGAGGGCGTGCCGTGCTCGCCGGTCAACAAGATCGACCGCATGGTCGCCGAGCCGCAGGTGGCGGCCTGCCAGATGATCCAGGACATCGACCTGCCCGGCCTCGGCCCCATGCGCATGGCGGGGCTGCCGGTGAAGCTGTCCGCCTCCCCCGGCGGCGTGCGCCGCCATCCGCCCCGGCTCGGGGAGCACACCGCCCAGGTGCTTGAGGAGCTTGGTCTTTCCCCTTCGGACGTGGCGCGCCTCGCGGCCAGCGGCGTGGTCGGCCTCGATGCCGGCTGGCTGGCGCCCGCCTCCACCGCCCAGGCCGCCCAATAACCACGTTGCCCCATGACGGGGGCTGATGAGGAAACGCCAGAATGGCACTGCTGACTGACGACGTGCGCAGCTATATCGGCCGGACGAGCGAACCCTGGTTCGCCTGCGACGCCATCGAAGCGGGAGCCGTGCGCCGCTATGCGCAGGCCATCATGGACCCCGACCCGGCCTATGCCGGTGAGGGCCGCGACCGTTTCGGCGGGCCGGTGGCGCCCCCGCTCTATCCCGCCTTCATGTTCCGGCTGCCCTTCGGCTCGCCGGACTATCTGACGGAGAATGCGGAGAACCCGGACTTCGACGGCCTCGCCACATCGGTCTCCAGTGGCCTGCCGGAGCTGCCGCTGCCAGGCCTCGCTTTGCTCAATGGCGGCGCCGAGATCGAGCTGTTCCGCTACGCCCGCCACGGCGAGCGCGTGCTCCAGAAATCCCGCTACGCCGACATCACGGAACGACAGTCCAAGGCGGGGCCGATGCTGCTCGTCATCGTGGAGACCACCTACGAGACCGAGGCCGGCGAGGTGCTGCTGAAGGTCCGCAAGACCTTGATCCGGAGATGATGGACATCATGCGACGCAATTTTGAAGACGTCCTGGCCGGCGACGAGTTGACCGTGCTGGTCAAGGGACCGCTGACCACCGCGCATCTCATGCGCTGGTCCGCCGCCACGGAAAACTGGCACAAGATCCATTACGACCTGCCGTTCGCCACAGGCCACGACAAGCTGCCGGGCCTGCTCATCAACGGGTCGCTGAAGCAGCAGTTCGTGGCCCAGTTCCTGAAGGATTGGGCGGGACCGGACGGCTGGGCCTGGAAGATCGCCTTCCAGTTCCGCGCCATGAACCTGGCCGGCGAGCGCCTGGAATTATGGGCGCGCGTCACCAGGCTGGAGCGGGCGGAGGCCTTCGGCCTCGTGCATCTGGAACTGGGCGTCCGCAACGGGGAGGGCAAGGAATCCACCCCCGGCAGCGCCGTAGTGGCCCTGCCCTACCGTGACGGACCGGCGGTTCCCTACCCGTTCGTTCCTCCCGTCCTCCCATCGGCGGAGGCGGCAGGCGCATGACCAAGCTCACTTCTGAGGTGCGGGTCGCCTGCGCCGAGATCGACATGCTGGGCGAATGCCCCATGTGGCACCCCGTGGAAGAGCGCCTCTACTGGGTCGATACGCGCCGACCCGCCTTGCGGCGGCTTGAGGCGGACAACAGCATCACCTCCTGGCCCATGCCCAGCAATATCGGGTCTTTCGTCTTCCGCAGCCGCAGCGGCATCGTGGCGGGCCTGAAGCAGGGCTTCTGCACGGTGGACCTCGAAACCGGAGATGTGGCCACCCTCCTCCATCCCGAGCCGCATCTGGCGGAGAACCGCCTCAATGACGGGCGCTGCGACCGTCGCGGCCGCTTCTGGTGCGGCACGCGCGATCCCGGCAACGACAATCCCGGCGGCTCGCTCTATCGGCTGGACCCGGACTTCTCCGTCACCCGCATGGATAGCGGGTTCATCGTCTCCAACGGCATGGCCTTCAGCCCGGACGACCGGACCCTGGTGTTCGGCGACAGCCGGGGCGACACCATCTGGCAATACGACCTCGACATGGACAGCGGGGCGCTCAGCAACAAGCGGCTCTATCTGTCCACGGCCGGGCTTCCCTGGCGGGTGGACGGCGCCACCTTCGATGCCGAGGGCTATTATTGGTGCGCGCTGATCGGCCATGGCGCCGTCGGCCGCTTCGACCCGCTCGGCCGCCTGGACCGCATGGTCCTGCTGCCGGTCACGCACCCCACCATGTGCAATTTCGGCGGGCCGGACCTCGGCACCCTCTATGTCACCACATCCTCGGTCCTGGTGCCCGAGGAGGACCGCGCGCGCCAGCCGCTGGCCGGTGCGGTGCTCGCCATCGAGGGGCTGGGGGTGCGCGGCGTGCGCGAACCCCTGTTCGCGGGATGAGACACGCCCGCATGCCGCTTCCCGATCCGCTTTTCCGCCGGGGCCACCCCGCCGCAGCCGGAGCCGACTATGCCTAGCTTCCCGAAATTCGTTCAGATCAACGAGGAAGGCCCGCGCGAGGGCTTCCAGATCGAGAAGGGGCCGATCCCCACCGATCGCAAGATCGCCCTCATCGATGCCCTCTCCGAGACCGGGCTCTCGCAGATCCAGACCGTGTCCTACGTCAATCCGGCCCGCGTGCCGGGCATGGCGGATGCCGAGGCGGTGGTGGCCGGTTTCACCGCGAAGCCGGGCGTGCGCTATACGGGCCTGTGGCTCAACGACAAGGGCCTGCTGCGGGCCATCGCGAGCGGCAAGCTGTTCGTGCGCGGCTCCATCTCCCTCACGGCCTCCGAGGCGTTCCTCCAGCGCAACCAGCAGCGCACCATGGAACAGAACATCGCCGCCCAGGACGGCATGGTGGCGATCTTCAAGGCTAATGGCGTGACCGTGGACCGGGGCGCGATCATGGCCGCGTTCGGCTGCAATTATCAGGGCGAGATCACGCCCGCCGACGTGCTCCGGCAGGTGGAAGCTATCCTGGAGGTGGCGGGCCGTCACGACCTGCCCATTTCCATCGTCTCCCTGGCGGACACCATGGGCTGGGCGACGCCGGACAAGATCCGCCGCACCGTGGGCGCGGTGCGCGAGCGCCATCCCGACCTGCGCATCGCCCTGCATCTGCACGACACGCGCGGCATGGGGATCGCCAATGCTTATGCCGGCCTTGAAATGGGCGTCGATACATTCGACGCGGCGGTCGCCGGTCTCGGCGGGTGCCCGTTCGCGGCCAATGCGGGCGCGGCCGGGAATGTCTGCACGGAGGACCTGGTCTTCATGCTGCACGAAATGGGCATCGAAACCGGTATCGACCTGGAACGGCTGAACGACGCCGCGCGCCTCGCGGAAGACATTGTGGGCCATCCCCTCCCCGGCAGCGTGAAGATCGGCGGGAGCCTCACGGCGCTCCGCCAGCGCATCGCCGGCCACGCCTGAGGAGGCCCCGATGGACCCGTCGAACGCAGCCCTCCACGCACCGGCCAACGCCTTCAAGCGCCAGCTCTATTCGGGACAGCCGCAGATCGGCCTGTGGGCCGGCCTCGCGGATGCCTATGTCACCGAACTGCTCGCCACCGCCGGCTTTCACTGGCTGCTGGTGGACGCCGAGCACGCCCCCAACGACCTGCGCTCCATCCTCGGGCAGCTCCAGGCCATCGCCCCCTATGCCAGCGCAGCGGTGGTTCGCCCGCCGGTGGGCGAAACCTGGATGATCAAGCGCCTGCTGGATATCGGCGCGCAGTCGCTGCTGATCCCCATGGTGGAGAGCGCGGCGCAGGCCGAGGCACTGGTGGCGGCCACCCGCTTTCCGCCCCACGGCGTGCGCGGCGTCGGGCTCGCTTTGGCCCGCGCCTCCGCCTTCAACGCGCGGACCCGCTATATGGACAGCGCCAGCGCGGAAATTTGCCTGCTGGTGCAGGTGGAATCCGCCCTCGGCCTGGAGAATATCGAGGCCATCGCGAAGGTGGACGGCATCGACGGCATCTTCATCGGCCCCGCCGATCTGGCCGCATCCCTGGGACATCCCGGCAATCCCGCTCACCCGGACGTCCAGGGCACCATCGATGACGCCCTGCGCCGCATTCAGGCGGCCGGAAACCGGGCGGGCATCCTGACCTCCGATAACAAGCTGGCGCAGCACTATCTCGATCTGGGCGCCAGCTTCGTCGCCGTGGGCACCGACGTCACCTTGCTCGCCAATGCGGCTCGGACCCTCGCGGCGCGGTTCGGCTGCCGGCCGGAGACCGCGCCCGCACCGGCCGGCCCCTACTGAAACACCCGATGCCGATGCGCCGCAGGCCCATCGCGCGCCGTTCGAATAACAGGGAGGAGAAACACATGATGAAAAAGACGCTACTGACCGCCGTGACGGCGGGCGCCATGGCCCTGGGTCTGCTGGCGCCCTCGGCCCAGGCCGCCGGCTATCCCGACAAGGCGGTGAAGATCATCGTTCCGTTCGCCCCCGGCGGCCTCACGGACATTCTCGCCCGCATCATCGCCCAGCGCCTTCAGGAGCGCAGCGGGCAGCCCTTCGTGGTGGATAACCGGCCCGGCGCGGGCGGCAATACCGGCATGGAAGCGGTCGCCCGCTCGGCGCCCGATGGCTACACGCTCGGCATGATCATCACCTCCCATGCCATCAACATGACCATGCCGCCGAAGCCCAATTACGACGTGGTCAAGGACCTCACGCCCATCTCGATCCTGACCCTGTCCAACAATGTGCTGGTGGTGAACAACAAGCTGCCGGTGAACTCCGTCAAGGAGCTGATCGCCTACGGCAAGGAGAAGGATCGCAACCTGACCTTCGCCTCCTCCGGCAACGGCACGACGCCGCATCTGTCGGGCGAATTGTTCAAGCAGATGACCGGCGTGAACATGACCCACATCCCCTATCGCGGCGCGGGCCCGGCCATGGTGGATGTGATCGGCGGGAACGTGCCCATCATGTTCGACGCCATCTCCACCGCCGAGCCGCACATCCGCAGCGGAGCCGTGCGCGCCCTGGCGGTGACGGGCATCGAGCGGTCCCCGCTTCTGCCCAACGTGCCCACCATGGAAGAGGCCGGCCTGAAGGGCTATCGCATCGATGGCTGGCTGGGCCTCGTGGCCCCCGCCGGGACGCCCACGGCCGCGCTCCAGTGGCTCTCGGCCCAGACCACGGAAATCATGAGCGACCCCGAGGTCCAGAAGAAGCTCATCGATCAGGGCATGATCGTCGCGAACTATACCGGTCAGGCCGCGAGCGACTTCATCGCCAATGAAGTCAAGAAGTGGAATTCCATCGTCGTGAACAGCGGGGCGAGCCAATGACAACCGCGCTGATCCCCCCTGCCGCGACGCGCCTCGGCGCGGATCTCGCGCGCTTCGCGGATGCCGACTTCGCGCCGGCCGTCTGGGAGAAGGCCAAGGCCTGCCTTCTGGATTCCGTCGGCCTCGCGGCCATCGCCCGCGAGGAGAACACCACCCGCGCCATGGCCGATCTCGTCTCGCCCGCCGCCCCGGGAGCGGCGGCGGGACGCATCTGGCCCTATGGAAAGCGCGCGCCGCTATCGGAGGCGGTCACCGCCAACGCGGTCGCGGTTCACGGCCATTTCCACGATGATTCCGACCCCGCCTCCTGGTGCCATCCCGGTTCGCTGATCGCCCCCGTGGCCCTGGGCCTGGCGGAGGCCAACGGCGCCTCCGTCGGCACGGCCCTGCGCGGGCTCATCGCGGGCTATTCCGTGCTCAACTGGCTGGGCGACAAGGAGCATGTGGCCCATGCCCTGATCCAGCGGGGCGTGCGCACCAGCCCGTGCTTCGGCACCATCGGCGCCGCCGCGGCGGCCTCGGTCTGTCTCGGCCTCGACGCGGTCCAGAGCGCCAATGCCATCTCCATCGCCGCCAGCATCACCGGGGGCACCCTGGCGCCCCTGCGCGCCGGATCGGACGAATGGCGGGTGCAGAATGCGCAGGCCGCCCGGGGCGGGTTGCTGGCGGCCCAACTGGCGCAGCGCGGCGTGGTGGGCGCGGCCGGCGCCCTCGAAGGGCCGAAGGGGCTGCTCCAGGCCCTGGCCGGGCTTTCCGACATCCCCGAGGGCTGGCAATCGCCCCTAAGGGAAGAGGCGATTCTGGACATCTACGCCAAGCCCTGGGCGACGCTGGGCGACAACATGGCAGCCGTCCGCGCGGCCCGCCTTATGGTAGAAGACGGCATCGATCCCGCCGCGATAACCTCCGTGGAGGTCTATATCTGGCGGGCCTTCTTCGACTATCCTGGCACGTCGTATCGGGGCCCGTTCGACCTGCCGGTGCAAGCGCTCGCCAGCACCGCCTTCGCCACCGCCGCCATGCTGATGCTGGGCGATCTCGAATATGACGTCTCCCTCGACCAGCGCACCAATCCGGCCCTGCTGGACCTGATCGCCAAGACCAAGGTGCTGCCCAGCGACGAGGGCGGGAAGCTGGCCTCCACCCTGACCGTCACGTTCGCGGACGGCACATCCCGCACCCGCCGGGCGTCCGAGGCGCCGCGCACCTGGCTTTATCATGACGCCCCCCGCGCCATTGAGGTCCTCGACCGCCGCATGTCGCAGTGCGGGCACCCGGCCGGCAAGGGCGCGGCCTGCGCCGAGGCCCTGTTCGCGCCCGCAGGAGACGATCTCTCCATGGCCGCCTTCCTTGAGCAATTGGCGCCCTGGGGCCCGTCTCACCCCTGACCCATCGCCTCTAACGTTTTGAAAAAGAACACGTTGTCCGACCAGTCCGCATTGCGGGCCGGTCGGCGCGTGCCTAAACCGAGGACTTCGCCGTGCATCACGCCGCCACCACCGACAATGCCTATCGCCTGCCTGACGACATCCAGGAATTCTGCGAGGTCGCCCGCCGGATCGTGCGGGACGAGCTCCTGCCGCTGGAGCAGGAATATCTCGCCAGCTCCAACCACGCCTATGGCGTCAAGGAGACCATCAACCTGAAGAATGTCTTCGGCCCCAAGGTGGTGGACCGGCTCACGGACCTGTCCAAGGAGACCGGCCTGTGGAACCTGATGGTGCCGGAGGAGCACGGCGGCGCGGGCCTCTCCATGCTGGCGCAGGTGGCGATCCTGGAGCAGTTCAACTACACGCCCGTGCCGTTCCCCTTCGCCAATGTTCCCAACATCCTCTATTTCTGCAGCGGCCCGCAGATCGAGAAATATCTGAACCCGGTCATCTCCGGCGAGAAGACCACCTGCTTCGCCCAGACCGAGCCCAATGCAGGCTCCGACCCCGGCGGAATGATGCAGACGCGCGCGGTGCGCGATGGCGACGGGTGGGTCATCAACGGGACCAAGATGTGGATCTCCATGGCGGCGGAGTCGGACATCATCATGGTCCAGGCCGTCACCGATCCCGAGAAGCGCCAGCGCGGCGGCATCACCATGTTCCTGGTGGACCGCAACAATCCCGGCGTGAAGATCGAGGAAGGCGGAATCCGCACCTGGCTCGGCCCGAAGCCGTCCCAATATGTGGTCCATTTCGACAATTGCCGTGTGAAGGACGAAGACGTTCTCGGCGAGGTGGGCGGCGGCTTCTCCATGGGGCAGCGGTGGCTGACCATTCACGACCGCCTGCTCCGGGGGCCCTATGCGCTGGGGAAGATGCAGCGCTCCCTCGACATGTCCGTGGAATGGGCGAAGCAGCGCGTCACCTTTGGCCGCCCCATCGCGGAGCGCCAGGCCATTCAATGGAAGCTGGCCGACATCCATATCGATATCGAAGCCCTGAGGGCGCTCACCTATTCCGTCGCCGCGCGCGCCGATGCGGGCGAGGACGTGCGGGCCGAGGCGGCGCTCGTGAAGCTGGTCTCGACGGAATGGGGCGCGCGGAGCGTCAACGAGGCCATTCAGATTCACGGAGCCATGGGCGAGGCGCTGGAACTGCCGCTCACCCTATTCTACCGCTATCTGCGCCACGCGCAGATCGGTGGTGGAACGAGCGAGATCCAGCGTGTCCTCATCGCTCGTAAGCTCCTGAAGGGATGATCGTAGCCCCCGTCCCATCGCGTTTGGTGGGACGGGGAACTGCATTGCGAAGGAGCGGTAGTCCCGGGCTGCCGAGGATCACGCATGGGACAGCGGGTTGGCGGTTTGATCCTCAATCGCCATACCGCTCAGGATGTCAGCATCCTCCCGGGTGGCCCGTGTTTTTCTGTCAGGGCGACAAGCTCCGGCCAGGTGTTTAGTCCCGGCATTTGATGGATTGGATTAAGCGTGAACTGTTCCGGCTCTAAAGCCCAGCGTTTGCAGATCCACTCGCAAGGCGTGAGGCCTTGGAGGGTCTTCAAGCGGTTGCCGAAATTGGAGGCTGAGCGTAGTCCTGAGGTGACGTTCGAGCTGGTTGTGGTTGTCGTAGTGGGACCTTCTGCTTTTCGGTCACCTCAGGGCGCAAGCGCAGGTCGAGTTATGACCATTTGGTCAGGAGCGGCGAGCGCGGCGCAAAAATCAAAAGTTTTGAGACGCTTGGCGGCGTGTGAAAATTCAAGCGGTTACACGTCTCATATCTTAGTCTCGAAATGGCGAGCTCGACGTTGGTGCGGCAGCCGCAGTTGACCCATCGTGCCCACTCAAGTGCCGCTCTCAGCGGCGTCCGCTTTGCGCCCCCATCCCGGCCATTGATCTGGCGACGGGCCGCGACCAAAAAGCGGACATTCGCAGATTGGGGCACCACGTCACCGTCGCCACCCATATCGATCGTTACGGCCGATCCCCCGCGACTCTAAAGCCGACGCTAAGTATGTGCGAGCGAATGGGCGCTTACCCGTCATCTATGTCCAGGTATAGAATTGCAGCGAAACGCGCGACTGTCGAAACTGGTGAACCGAAAAAGCGGGCATTTACCCGGCTAACCGATCTCGACCTTAAAGCGCCCATGGCAGTCGGCATCAAAGACCCTCTTATGAGCATGATCCAATGGTGCCCTTAACACAAGATCTGCAGGGTCGTTTGACGAAAATCGGATAGACGGGGACGTGCATACCGAGGCTTACTAGCGATGCTAGGGGAGCCCCGCATGATTATCGAGAATATGATCGACAGCCTGAAAATCGCGGTGGAAAATCGGGCTCTTACCAAAGATGTGGTCAATCTCTTGCTTCCGTCCGGCAGGCCTTACGAGTGCGAGGGGCAGCTATGGGACTACAAAGTTAAGGCTCCGGTGCTGGGCAATGAACCCGGTGATGTGGCAAAGCACGCTCACCGTTTGTCGATTGGCGAACTAGTGAAGGACGCCGTCGCCTTCCATAATGCGTTCGGCGGATACATACTTTTTGGCGTGAGCGACAAGGGAAAGAGTCGGATAATTGGAATTAATGATTCGTTCAATTGCGCAGATTTCAATAAGTCACTGCAGAGGTATGCGGGAGTCAGCATTGAATGCCTTTACAATAGTATCGACATTGTCCTTCCAGGGAAATCAGATCCGCTGACACTGGGACTTTTGCTAATACCGCGCCGTTCCGCCGGCGCGCCGCCAGTGAAGATGCTTCGGAAGGGACCAGAAAAACAAGACGGAAAGCCTTGTTTCTATGACGAGGTATATATCCGAGTACGCGATGAATGTAGAGCCGCGTCGAACACGCACGAAGATTGGAAGTTCCTGCATTCGGACCGGCTCCCGCCCGAGCAAATTCCAGGGTTGGCGTCGTTGCCGGTCCAGTCACACTTACCCGCACGCGACGACGACCTCATTGAATTCGTTGGGCGCGACTACCAACTAGCAAGCCTTCGCCAATGGATCGGTGATACGCGCAGCCCCGTGCGTTTGATCACCGGGATCGGCGGTCTGGGAAAGACCTCTCTGGCATACCGCTTTGCGGAAGAAGTTATTGACACCGGTGCAGGCCAGGTCGAGGCCGTTATTTGGCTAACCGCGAAGCAACAAACCTTTTCGGCGCTGAGGGGGAAAATGGTGCCCACCTCGCGAGTTGACTTCTTCGACCTCAGTTCGCTGTTCAACGCAATTCTGAAGGCACTGCACTTCGAGTTGCCGGTCTCTGACGAAGATCCAAGCATTGCCGAAATCATGGACCGACTTGTCGAGGGATTACTCATTATACCCTCACTAGTCGTAGTCGATGATCTCGACACGCTATCGCCGGATGAGCAGAGGGAAACGGTGTCCGCGTTGAACAGCTTGGCACTGCGGACCGTTGGGCGCGACCAGCCGCCATCCCGAATCCTTATGACTTCGCGGCTAGATCAAGGATTACCGCCGACCGCGATCGTCAAAATCCTTGGGCTAGAGCGTCAAGCATTCGAAGTACACATGAGGAATTTGTGCGATGCGTTCGGGATCTCGCCCTATGCACGCAAATATCTTGAAGATGCATACGATGCGTCCTCGGGTTCGCCATTGTTTGCGGCGTCAATCGTACGCTTGGTGAAGCTCGGGGAGGACCGACGCGAAGTAATAGAGAAATGGAGAGGCGCAGATGGCGAGGATGTTCGGAGATTCGCATTTCAGCGCGAGTTAGCTCGCCTCAGCGCGATTGCATCCCGCGTGCTTTATGCGGTTATATTACTTGGCGACACTACGCTCAACGACATCGCAGAAGTTCTCGAAATGTCCACCAGAACGGTTCGAGATCAGGTATCTGAGCTACAGGCCTACCACCTCATTTCCACGATAACCCGAACACAGGGCGATTCGGCTATCAGCGTACCGAGCGAACTGCAGACGGTTATAGACTTGGTCAAGGATCAGCTCGGTCCCACAGCGCAAGTTGTCGAGACAGCAGTTGCCCGAGCTAATGAGAAGAGCGGAAATCAGGAGCGGCAGGTTGGCGCCGGGATTAGAACGATTGCAAGACTGTGGGCAATCGACCAGTCGGCAGAAGCTCTAATTGTCGCACAAGAACTATCCAGGAAGTTCAAAGAAAACGGTGATGCAGCAAGTATTCTTGGATCAGCTTATCTGCGAGTGAGGCCCGCAAGATATCGCGATGCTGACCGCGAACTCGAACGAGCTATTAAGCTCGGAAGCACCAAGTTCGAGCTGTTACCAAACATCATTAAGGCGAAGGCCGAGCTTGAAGATTGGGCGGGTTTGCGCGAGTTTGCCCGGACACGCATTTCGAACGACACCGGGCGAGACATCGCTCTGGCCGCTCACTTACAAGCTAATAATGAGCTTATCAAAACCGCACGTATACGTGGTGATCGTCGGCGTGTCGCAGAGCTGTCAATCGAATCTGTTGAACGTATTACCGCAAAACTGCGGAGAGCACGGCTTGAACCATTCTATTTTCAGAGCTTAATCTCTCAGCGCTTCGATTTCGCTCGCGCCTTTATTGATGCGGTTGATCAGGAAAATCCGCGTCCGGGCGACAGGCTTAGGGTCTTCGAAGCCGTTGCGCGTCTGGCTGGAGCGGATGTAGTCCTGCTTGATCTGCTAAAAAAGGGAGTTGATGCACTCGAAGTGTGGTGGGACGACGTCGAGAGGCGTCCGGTCGCAGACTATACGGCATGCATGATTTTGAGCCGAATGCTCGGGAAGCTCGAAGGTATGGAGAGGCAGATCGGCAGATACAAGGGCGACACGACTGTATCGAGTGACATCGAAGCGCGACGACGTGAACTTGAATATCGAGGCGGTGCACTGCAGGCATCAATCGGATGAGCGAGGGCACCAGTGCACCGGCTGCAACCTTGAGTGGCTGCTACGCAACAGGCCTTCTGTTCCGAAGGGCTCCAGCCAAGCAACGCTTGATCAACCAGAAATCCATGCGCACTTCCGAATCGCGCGTGTCAGGTGGCTGTAGAGCGGCACACTACCTTAACTGGTCGGGTGCGGATGGCAGCCATCTGTCTAGCGACAGCAAAGACCCGTCAGTCCGCTCTCGGCCCCGGACCGGTTGCAACCATGCTGTCACTGGTCGGTGCCGAGTTCGGCCTGGCCATCATCCCGGCTTCGATGCGCCAGATCGGAGTCGTCGGCGTGACGTTCTGGTCGCTGAAGGACAAGGCGCCCCCGCTCGCGCCGACGTCGCGGCGAGGCGCGACGAGAGGTCGGGGCTGGCCAGAACTTCGTGGCGCAGGCGAAGGCTGCGGCGAGAGCGTCCAAGGGACGATGAGGCGACGCCGATGCGCTGGATTGGGCATCGGCCTGCCGAAACGGAGCGGTCGCCGCGGGATTCGTACAGCGAGCAACCCCGAGAGCTCACCCAGACCAGGCCCCGTCCGTCGCCACCGAGCGGACGGGACCTTTCTGTTCAGAGAGCCGGCATCTCGCTGATCTTCTCGAAAAGCGTCACCCACCGATCAATCACGTCGTCGTCGAACTGCTTGGCGCCCTTGGCCAGCACTTGCTGCTTCACGCGCTTGGCCAGTTCCACCTTCCAGCCAAGCTCCAGAGCGATGCCCGCCGAATTCGCCCACGCTTCGATCTGGTCGACGATGGGTTTGCCAGGCTCAACGACGTCGGCGAAGTCCTCTTCAGGCTTGCGCTCCCACTTGTCGACGACCTTCGCCATAAACTCGACCGGGAAAAGATCCTCGATCTCCGAGTTCTCCATGTTGGTGATGGTGTCGACCGTCACGATGCGATCACGGTCGTTGATGTAGAGCGAGGTGCCCAACTCGGTGGCAAGCTTGCGACCCGGCGCATCCCCGTCGAGCACGACGTAAGGCAGCGCCTCATCTCGCCCCGACAGGATGCCAGCGATCTGTCGGACGTTCTTCGTGCCTCCCGACGGCGGGAACACCAGTTCGCGTTTCGGGGTGAACTTGCCGGCGCCGATGAGCAGGGACTTGATCGCCGTGAGGTAGTGCTGGTCGGATGGGCCTTCGACGATCACGGGCTGGCAACCGAGCAGCAGGCTCTCCGCCACGCTCATGTTCAGCGCCGAGTGCACTGCGTACGCCGCCCCCAGCTGCTTCGGGTCGGAGCCCTTTCTCAGGTCCGGCGTGGCCTTCGTCGTGCCGTCTACGTCGACGTAGACCTTCCTGGCGCGCTCGAGGCGATCTGCGTGGACGAGGAACGGCGAATGAGTCGTGTAGAGGATCTGGTTCGTCTCTGAGAGGCTGTCGAAGAACGCCGACAGGTCCCGCTGCGCGAGCGGGTGCAAAGAGAGACCCGGCTCGTCCAGAAGCAGGATCGACTCGTCGTGCTCGCCCTCGCTCTCCACGAGGAACACGAGATAGAAGCTCAGGAACCATTGAAGGCCCGTACTCCGGCTCTCAAGCTCGATCTCCTCGGGACGCTTGTCATCGGACACCCAGATCCGGAAGTGGTCGCCATCGGCATCGAAGCGGAAGCGATAGTCTCCCTGCTTCCACCAGTCCTTGAACTTACCCGTCAGCTTCGTCCCTGCAGACTGCAAAAGGATCGAACGCTCGCGCTTCTTTTCGGCGATCTCGTCGATCTCCTCCGGGGTCGGCTTGCGACCATTGCTGCCCGGCACGTAGTCGCGACCTAAGTCCAGGATCTCCTGCGGCTCCAGCGTCACGAACTTGAAGAGGACGCGCAGCGTGCGCGCCTTCGCGGCCTCCTTGGCGCCGAGGTCGGACCGCTGGAGGTTTTCGACGACGTGGGGGAGGTAGATCTCGGAGTCGAGGTTCCCGTAGTTCGAGTAGTAGACGAACTTGGGCAGGCGTTTTAGCACAAGCGCCTCAACCTCCGGCCGCGAGCCCGGCTGCGGCGTCGACAGGCGCTTTTCGATAGCGAGCAACTCGTCGGCAAGCTGCTGGGTCCGCGGGAAAATCGAACTCGTCTTCGCGACGGTCTCGGGCATCAACGCGGCTACGCTGGCGGCTGCAGACTTGAAGTTGACCGCGGTGAGCTTGGCCGCTGGGTCGAGGTCGGAGACGAGGTCGCGTACGTTGGCCACCAATGCGTCGTGAACGCTTTCCTCCGTCTTGAGCGGTGTAATCCCCTTAATCTCTCCGGCAACCTTTTCGATTAGGTCGATGAGCGTCTGGCCCGGCAGTTCCTTTTCCCGCTTGTGTTCGGGAAACTCGATCTCGAAACGTCCGTCGAAGTAGCGGTTGACGCGGACCACCGCCGCTTCATTTGCGCTGATACCAGCCTCGCGCGCGATCGACGCCGTGTAGCCTTCGGTCGTGAAGTCGGCGGAGATGAAGCGGTACTTCGAGGGCTTCGCCCTGATGTCCGCGAACATCGACTTGGGGTAGTCCGAGGTCGGAGCGAGTTCACCCTCGCGCGCCGGGTTCAGCTTCCACAGCGGCGCGAGGAGGTTCGTCTTGCCCGACTCGTTGGCGCCGATCAGCGCAGTAACGTCCTCGGCTTCGATCCAGCCGCTGTCGAGGACCGAGCGAAAGTTCGTGACGTTGAACTGCTTCAGGCGCATTTGACGGTCCTCGTGCCTCTCGGGCCTCGACGCCCGGTTGCATCCTAGAGCGTCGGGTCACGGGACGTCACGAGTCTTACGGTGGTCGTTCAACACCCCCGCCACAAGTTCCACAGGAGTCTTGGCGGAGGGCGGCTCCCCTCTGGACCGGATCCCTCGTGCCCCCCTCGTCGGCGCAATCGGAGGTATGGATGATGACGGTTTTTTCTCCTATTCGCACAAGGACGAGGAGCTTCGCGACCGGCTCCAAGTCGCCCTTTCCGGGATGAAGCGGAACGGACAGGTCGACGCTTGGCATGATCGACGGCTGTCGGTCGGTGACGACTTCGACAAAGGCGTGAGGACGGAACTCGAATGTGCGGACGTGATCCTACTGCTCGCGTCGCCGGACTTCATAGCGTCCGAGTACTGCCACGACATCGAAATGGCGCGCGCTCGAACGGCATGACCGCGGCGAGGCTCGCGTAATCCCGATTATCCTGCGGGCCTGCGACTGAAAGCTCACGGCGTTCGGCAAGCTGCTGGCGGCGCCCAATCGCGGCAAGCCGATCCGGAGCTGGCCCGATCTCGAGGAGGCCTTTCAAGACGTCGTCGAACGGATCCGGCAGCCCTTCAGGCGTCGGGAAGCGCCCCGCTGTTGATTTCCACTGAGAAGTGACCCCAAGACCATGACCTGAGCCCGGGTCACTTCTCAGTGGAAATCCAGGGTCACTTGTCGACGGAAATCAACAGCCGTAGGCGTTAAACGAGGTGCAGGCGCGCAAATAGGGTCGCGCCGCACCACGTCGCATGTCGCCGCGGATCAAGTGGGCAATAGTCAAAAGGCGGGGCTACGATATCCGCGGCCTACCAAATGCACGCCGGTCTACTCGAAGGTGATTGCAGCAACGCGGAAGACGAAGGCGATGCTCTCCAGCACATGGTGTGGACAGGAAGCAGCCAGGACAACAGTCATGCGGCACCTCGCTCCAGTTGGCAGCCGGCCGATGGCTGAACGGACCAACGACAGCTGCCGCGTCACGGTCATCGATGACGAGTTCATGTTTGTGGTTGAAGGCGTTCTCGCGCCGCGATCAACGCCGACGAGAGGCTCGACTGACCGATTCGCAACTTCAATATGGATGGCGATCGGTCGGGTCAACCGCTCTCGCGCGAGTGGTGACAGCACCAGCGGCGCATTCCGGTCTTAGCCGGATCTAAGTGCTGTTATACGTTCTTATCGCGAGACCCAGGTCATCTGCTTCAAAATCGCTAGTTTGGCATTCAGGATTACTCCCATCGCAGAACAACGGCCGGGATGGTGGGCTGAAGAGGGCAGCTAAACGGCATTCGCAACCCGGAAGCCGACCGTCCGCTTCCGGCCCCGGAGCCGTCTGTCAGCAAAGCGCCCCCTTCTCGGCCATTGCTCTGGCGACGGCTACGGCTCAAAAGCGGCCGTAGCTGAAGCTGCCGCACCAGTGATCAAACGTCACCACCATCAGGCAGATATCTTTGTTCAGTGGGTTGATAGAGCCGGCGACCTTCTTTTCAGCTCTCAGACTCATCGGTCCCGCGACTTGCGCGTCCAAAGGGTCGAATATCCCCATGTTCACGGCCATGAAGCCGGCGTCGTACAAACGTTCCAGTTCGGCGTGGGTGTATCACTCGTTCAAGCGGTCAAATACGTCTGTATTGAATGCCAGATAGCCTTCAGCCAAAGTTTCTACTCTCATGAGCCCGGCCCGCCCGAGGATTGGGACCATACGGCGTGCTCCTCGATGAAACAAAATCTCCAGAGCACCCAATGTGCGACAGACTTGGTCGATTTGCCTTTCATCAAGTTCACCAGGCCAAGGTCCAGTGTGAAAGAACCGATGAATGAAGAAATCCCGTTTGGCCTTTAACCAGCGGAGATAATTGAGATCGGCTGGTGTGATGCTGTGCTTTGCGAGCAGTGATATGAGTGATCCAAGCGTTGAGGCCTGAAGATTCTTATGCTTTTCTAACATTTCCTCCCATTTAGGAGCGTCTTCGCGAAGAGTGCTCGCTATTTTCACTCGGTCGCAAACAAGCATCGAAGTTATAACCGAGTCCTCAAGCAAGGCGCACGCAACAAACGTCGAGCCAATTTGGTAACAGTACCGTGTTCTTACTAGATCTAGATCGGAGAGCAGATTGATCTGTCTGCGTAACGTTGCGGGCGCGAAATCGTGCTCCATGTTCCTCAGCCTTCAGGCCGTACTCGGCTCTTTGCATTGAGCCCATGCGTAGCGGCTGCAATGAGTGGCGCGAATCTTCCCTCGAATTCTTCGCCAAGAGGATCATAAAGTTTATCAAGATGGCGAGCCAACCGCCGGGTCGAGCTGTTGAAATTTCTTTGCAGTCCTACCAGTCCCTCTTTGAACGACCGCACTAAATCCAGCTTTCGGCCATATCGATCGTGGCCGACCATTGGTGACCCGAGTCGCTCGAACAGCGATGCCGTTCTGAAACTCACATCATCCTGGGTGAATGAGCGCTCGCGGCCATGGTGAAAGCGAGCGTTACGTTCGATTCTGAGAGCGCCTTGATCATCCTGCATTGCTTGAAGTCGACCGAGAACAAGCTCAGGTACTCTGGCCTTGCGTAAGTTAGCGATTGAGCATTTTTTTGCATCGAGCCCCACCTCGTACACAGCGTTGACGAGGATAATCGCGCAATCAACAACCGATATATATCGCATCAGAAACACGTCCGCCGAGGCCTTCAGCCAATCGTATCTCGACACGGGAAACTGACCAAAATTGTCTGGCATCGGGTTTGGCCACAACAAGGCGCCCGCAAAATTGAGAGATTCTACCCGTTCTACCATGACCTGAACCTGATAGCCGATATCGAATGCATATTTACAATCTGGATACTTAGATAGTGCTTCATAGGTATCAAAATGAAGCGAGATGATTCCAAGATCGTATACGCGACCCACGAATCTATGACTATCCGAGGCCAGTACGTGGCGCGATAAAAAGGTCGCCGAGGCTCTCTTGGGTTTTTCAGTTTCATTCGTGTCTGGATTGTCGGTGAGATCGTCTTCAGACATGTCGTCTGCCTAGCTCGGATGCCTTTCAAAGCGCAGGCCTGCTGCATGCAAGAATGCATGGTTCCGTAGGCGCGCATCGCCAAGCAGGTCTGCCCATTCGACAATTTCGATAACGCCTCGGAACTTTCCACTGAGCTCCTGGATGCGCCCGCGTCCGTTGGAGGTCGTGCGCCAAGCGCCTGTGTGAATGTCTAGTTTGCCGACAATGTCAGCGATAACGTAGCAGTAGAAGATGCAGTCATCAGCGATGCGGACACGTCCGCCGCGGAAATCTTCGATCTCGCCATTCTTGAGGCGCGTGATGTACTCTGAAATCTGATTCATCGGAGAATAGCGCTCGGAGTAATCGCGTCGCCCTGGCTGCTTGAATTCCACCAGCATGACGCGACGCAGTGGGTCTTCGGTATCTGCCCCCAGCCCATGCAGCCGGTCGTAGATAAGAAGATCAGGGCGCGTCGCTGTTTCACTCTCGGCAATGATCTGGGTAAATGGAACGTCAGACGCAAAATACTTCGTAAAGGTTAGACGTTCATCGACAATCCAGAGGTCATGGTCGGATTGCTCAATCTTGGAGGGATCATCGCCCCTCACCCTCATCGGACAAATGAACTGATGAAGGGTGCTTTCAAGCTGGAAGTCTTGAGAGCCGTCAGCCCGCTCACGAATGCGCCGGATCAGGACCGCGAGGACATCGAGCACGATCTTGCGCCGCAGGACATACTCCGCCAGCTGACGCTGTTCTTCTGCGCGAACCTCGTTTGCGGCGGCCTGGACGGCGGCCACGAGATCGGTCGGAATTCCCGTCTCGCTGCCAAGTTCAGTGATTATGCGCTGCACCTTTTCATTGCGGTCCTTGTCCCGGCGTATGCGGATGGGAATGAGTGCCTGAGCGAACTGTTCAGGCTTAATCGCGTTCTTGGGCGTGCGTTCGAGAAGGGCCTCGGCCTCTTCGAAGCCGAAGGTGGGATACTCTTCGACAAAGTCCTTCATCGTGCCGAGTCGCTGATTATCAAACTCGACAATCTCGCCTGCCATAGCATTTCGGCGGGCGTGCTCAGCGCACTCTCTGACGATCAGCTCCACGATGGTCTCGTCGAAGTTGAATTGTGTGCGTTCCTGATTGACGCGATCGTCCAGAAACTCACCCGTGACACACCCGTGGTAGACGCAGTTGTTCTCTGATCCAAACCGGCCGATGCCCAAAAGGCCATCTATTTTTCTGGTTGTCACGGTGCGACCGTTGGCAACCAAGTGAATCTGATGAAGGCCATCAAAATTCGCGCTGGCAGCCTTCTCGCATATGAAGCTCGCTAGGCGCAGCGAACCGAACTCGGCTGTTTCGATCTCGGCGACGCCGCGGTCCTCGACCATGAGGCCTTGAATCTGGTCAGGAAATCGCGTCGCGGCGCCGTCAATGTCGAGCAGAACCTCTGGTGACTTTCCAAGGATAAAGTCGGCGAAAAAATGCGAGCCGAAATGCTTAACGATTGTCGCGGGTTGGATCGGAAACTTGCCGCGATAGGCTGTGCCGCGAAGACCGACAAACGTAACCACGGTGCCGGTGGGCGCTACACTTGTGATCGGCTCGTCTCGCTCATCTGTGATTTGATCTTGGGGCTGCAGCCTGAATGAAAACGAGCGGCTCATAAGAAGCCCCTCATGCTCGTAGATGCTTGCGACGTTGATTCGCTCGAACGCATCAAGCCACAGAAGACGGCCGACTCCCTTGCCGCCGCGCTCGATTTTGTAGTCTGTGTCGGTGGTGCAGAAGGCCTCAAAGCGAGAGGGCTGAAGGCCAACACCGTTATCCGCCACGGTCATCGTGATCGCATCCGCGTCTCTGACCGATGACATCGTTACGAGAATCCGGCCGCGTGTTTGATAGTTCTCCCCGAACTTGTCCTCGACCGCGTGCAACGCGTTGCTGATGGCTTCAAAGACGGGCTGGAGGGCTTCAGCGGCCTGCGTAGGCTTCGGAAGCCGCCTTACACGATTTACTACATCTCCACGCAGTGAAGTCATCTAATCGCCTCGGCATCGGACATGAAGTACATGACAATTATTCCACGCTCTAAGATTCACGCGAACGCGGGTGCGACGTCTTTTATCGGATAACCATCAAGGAGTGCAGACTGAGATAATCGGATAAATAGCGACAGCGCATTCATGAGGGCAAAAGTCGAACTTACGAGTGGGGGACGCCAAGATGAGGTGGAAGCTTAGCCCACGTGCCGGCATACGGAAAGTTGCCATTGCTCGCGTATCAGGCAGCTAGGGCGTAGGAGGCCATGCTGACGGGCTACCGTGGATTGGCACATGAATCGAGACGCCACACAGCGGAAATTATTGACGCCTGGAATGGGTCAGTTTCGGCTTCGGACATTCATCGGCGATATGTCCTCTTCTCGTTTGAAGTCCCCAATAGCGGACAGTCAGCCACCGGCCCCATACCGGACGTTCAGACATGCATTTGGTAACGTCCGCTCCTATTGCATACGCCCCCCCATCCCGGATGGTGGACCGTTCAGAAAAATTCTGGATCGATGATGATGCTGAGCAAGTTTGGATTCTGCGGATCGCGAGCTATCGGCCCACGGCCTCCCTTGTTTGCAAGGCGAATTCCTCTGCCATCAGGAGTCCAATCGGTCTCTTCCTCGATTTCGCGAAGATACTGAAGCAGCCTTGGCCAATGGCGATTTGGGCCAACGCGAGGACGTCTAGTTTTTGCGTCCGCGAAAAGTTCATCGAGCACGTTCCTCAAAATAGATCGTAGCTCGAACCGCCCCTTTCCTCTCTTGTGGAACTCGGCATACATGGCCGCAGTAACCGTCGTTGGGGCAATATCATCCATGTTGGCCCATCCGAGCAGAACTTCTCGAATGTCTTCGCCCGGTTGGATATCTAATTTTTCAAGGAAATCTTGAGCTTGACCGGGTTCTTTCTTCAGGCGCTCTTTTAGAGTGTTTACAGCGTTGTCAAAGCGCTCCATCGCACGAGACCCGTGCGTTTCCAGCTCATCACCGAATGCATCGCGCGCGGCCGTCTGCAATTTGCGCAGCGCATTCCAATAGGCCTGTGACGCAAATTTCCCCCCACCGGAAGATGAAAAAAGCTCATCCCTATCCAATGCGATTCCCCAAGCTCACGTTTCAGTTCTTGCCAGTAGGGCTACGCAGCGTTGTGGCGTCAAGGGATGCGTCCTATTCATACACAATCGGCGCTCGGCGCATTGCGGCGAGAGGGGCGGTTCAGGCCGCTCCAACCCGTGAGATTGTCGCCTTGCTCACCCCCATGATCCGGGCGATGTGCCTCACGCTTTCGCCCTCGGCTTTCAGGCGGGCCACATAGGCCTGCTGGTCGGGCGACAGCTTGGGTTTGCGTCCGAACTTGATGCCGCGTGCTTTTGCCCGTGTACGGCCTTCTCCCGTGCGTGTGCGGATCAGTTCACGCTCGAACTCGGCGAGGCCTCCGAGAATAGTCAGCATGAGGCGCCCGTGGGGGGTGGTGGTGTCCGCCCAGGCATCGGAGATAGAGCGGAAGGCGGCGCCCTTGTCCGCGACCTCTGCGAGGACATTGAGAAGGTCGCGCGTCGAGCGGGCGAGGCGATCCAGGCGCGTGACGATCAAAACATCGCCTGGCTTGAGCTTTGCGAGGCACTTCCTCAGCTCGCGGCGCTCGGTCTTGGCTCCGCTGGCCGTTTCCGAGAAGATGAATTGGCAGCCGGCGATCCGCAGGTGTTCGATCTGGCTCTCTAGAGACTGCCCATCGGTCGAGACACGCGCATAGCCGCATTGCATGTGCGCAACGATATCGAAGATTTCACATAAAAACTATGGATAATATCTCGGGACGTGAGATGAAGCTCGAAAAGCGTGACGCGGTATACCCCGCGCCACGCCATGTCAGTGGGCCTCCTGGGCGGGGCCCACTATACACAGGCTACTCGGCCGCTGCCCGCGTGGTGCCAGGGAGCTCATTCTGCAAGGTCTCGAGGTCGAACATCAGGACATTCGCACGCCCCGCGCCGCGCCCCTTGATTCGAAGCTGGGTCACGTAGAGGTGCTCTTCGCGGCCCGGCAGCATCAAGCCACGGCTGGCCAGGATGTTCAGGATCTCCGGTGCCGAGCACCACACGAGGTCGGAGAAGCCCTCGCGAAACACCGCCAAGGTCATGCGGCCCTTGATGGTCCGTCGGATGCCCCATTCGTCGCCTGAGGGTGTTGAGGGGAAGCGCTCGCCTTTCTCGACGAGGGGGAAATACCGCTCGTCCTCGGCCTTGCGGACAAGGTCGTGGACGAAGTCGCCAGCTTCGACATCTGCGGGTCGCACCTCTTTCCAGGCGGCCGCGAAGACCTCGCGAAGTGAGTCCCCCAGGTGCTTCTTGGACCAAGGGGCGATGCCGAGATCGACCGCAAGCAGTCCGGCCGCATAGACGACCGCGAACTTGCGCGCGAACCGCTCCCCGAAAGCGTTCGCCTGCGGCATGGCCCATCGCATGAATCTGTCGACCCGCTTCTGAGCGCGAACGACGGCCTGATCATCCGACACCAGGCCGTTCACGAACGGCTTCAGGGCAACACCGTAGTTTCGCGCGACGACCTCTTGGACAGCGGCAAAAAGAGCGGCGCGGCGGGTATCCTCCGGCTCAAGGTTGAAGAGGCCATGCTGGCGAGGAAGGGGGATGGAGATCAGGCGCACCTGTTCTCCACCGCGACGCGCGGCTTCTCCCTTCCCATCGATGGGTTCTTCGCCCGTCGACAGCCCCATGACTAGGAAGCGGAGGTTCCGGAGTGTCGCGTCCGCCGTGGCCTTTTCAGACCGAATGCGGCCTTGCCCTCCGGCGACGATGAAGGCGACGTCAGAAAAGTGCTTCTTGCGCGCCTTGCCCTCCCCACCAATGCGACCTGCCTCGTCCACAACGAACAGCCCGTCATTCGAGGCCGCCGCTTGCTCTTCGAGGCCGCGAGGCGTCATGTCGAATGTGCGCAGCCGATCTCTTCCCGTCTTTTCGTAGACCGACATGGCCGCCAAGAGTGCAGTGCTCTTGCCGGTCGACGTTTCCCCATACAGGTGGAAGATGCTGCCTTCGTCGTGCCCGAGCTTGCGCAGCAACGGGCCGGAAAAAGCGACTGCGATCGCGAAGGTGAGGTAGTGCGATCGTTCACAGATCGGCGTCAGGCCTGACTTCCACGCTTTGGCCGTCCCGCCGACCGCTTCAGACTTCAGCTCGGGATGAAGGGGGCGAATGGTGCCACGGTCGCCAAGGATGGCGTGCTCGCGCACGTAGGCATTGCCGAACCATCCACCGACCGAGGTCGTCTGAACAACGGGCAAATCTACCCGCGAAAGTGCCGCGCGGAGATCATTCAGCCACGTTGCCGGGAGCGGAACACCCAAAGCCAGAAGTCGCTTTTTGGCTCCCCGTGGATCATCAGCTTCATCGCGAGACACTCGGATGCTGCCTGTAGTGCCGAGCAGATCTTGGTACTGCAACTCGATCGAGAACTCGCGTGTTGTCAGGTCCTGATACATCCGGATGGGGACCATCCATTCATTCTTCGCGCGCGTCATGTCAGATTCCCTGTTGAATGTGAGGCGTTCCTGCCTCACCGGAGTGAGAGATTGAGAGGCAGCGCGCGCGCCGATGGGCGCGCGTGCAGTTTGTGTGGCAGTTTCAGCTAGATGGCGGTGTTGACGGGCCTACAGGGCGCTTCTGCGCCTCAAACGGCCCACTTCACCCAAGGCTTCAGCGACATTCGCTCGTGCCATTTCGGCCAAGACGCATGCCGATGATCATGAGGCGCGCTGGCATCAGCATGCTCATGCGCCATTCATCGTGCTCGCGAAGATGGCCGTTCGGCACATTCACATAGCGCTGACGCTGACGACCTGTTGCTGCCACATAGGCCACACGGCCTTCAGGCAGCGGCTTGGTCACGTAGGCCAACGTGCGAGCGAGATCTCCCTCGCGGATCGGCTTCAACAGCACGGGCTTGGGCACCGCAGAGGTCGGGCGGATCTTCAGGGCCGCCTTGATCTCTTCTGGTGTCCCTCCCGTCAGCACCGCATGAATGTGACCTTGCCAATGTTCAAATCCGTCAAGCCTTCGATTCAGGCTGACGTCGACATGAGCGATGCCCCGGAGGTAGGGGAGGTGCTCCAATCGACGCTGAAGCCATCGCTGAAGGGTCTCGGGCTTGAGTCGGTTCAGGTTGCCGAGTTCTTGGCCCCAACTCTCACGGACGACCGTCAGGAGGAGCGCGGTGTCGGCCTCATCGATGAGCTTGTCGTAGGCTTTCGCGATGATGTCGGCACGGTGCTTCCACTTGCCGAGGAGGCAGACCTCACGGCAGGTCTCGGGGGCGCTGCAGATGCTGTGGGGCAGGCAAAGTGGAAGGGCTTTCCAGGCCACCGATGTTTGGTGCGTGTTGCGGTGATGCAGTGAGGCCTGCTTCTGTATCACCCTCGTCAGTGGCTCGAAGCTCTGAAAGCCGCGCTTCTTCATCTGGCGTTGGACTTCCTTGTCGACCCGAAGGCCGACAAGGTTCTCGATGATGCAGAGAAGGGTGGACATCACGCGACCCCCTTCTCAAGGAGGATGGCGATGTCAGACGCCTTCCAGGCGACGGCTCGCAGGCCAAGGCGCACCGGCTGGGGATAACGACCGGAACGCACCCCACGGCACCATGTGGAGCGGGACACCGGATAGAGCTTGAGCACTTGATCCTGCCGAAGCAGGCCAGCCTGAGAGAGGAAAGGTTTGGGGTCCGAATGGGACCCGGAGGGTGAAGGGGAATGTTGTTTCATGTGTCGTCCTGGTTCGAGGAGACACTCGATTTACCCCTTCCAGCACGACGTGCTGCAAATGCACCTGCTTTCTATGCATTTGCAGAAAATGGTATTATATGACCGTTTTTGTGCTCCGTGTGGCAACGGTCCTGGGCGTGCTTCTCCTTGCCTCTTCAAGCATGTAATCAAAAGTATCCTCTAGGGCCGCCTTCAGGCTTCTCTCCTTCGGAGGGTTTTTAAATTTTGTAGATTCGACGATAATATTATCGATTATCTTATCTTTTGAATCCTGCACATTGTCGTACTTAAGAGAAATGGCGCAATACGTAATATACTGCAATGTACGTCTTCTTTTGCCATTTTCATCAGTAGTCTGCGGCTCTAGAATCCTAATTTTACGCCTAAGAATTCGAATTCTCTTTTTTAGTTTATTTACATCGCGAAGATAATCATCAGATTTGTATTTATTGTCATACTTGGCGCATTCTTCAACTAAAATATCTGGAACGGTGATTTGCAACGCCTTCAACTGATCAATTAACACCAAAGGGGAAAATAAAGCAGATATTTCTGAGTCATTTATTCTTTCGAGCATTTTCTGTATTATATGGATCTCAACATATTTCTCGTGATTTTTATCCATTTCTGCCATCGGAGACACGCCACAGATGATGCGCGAGCACTCTTCAAGAGTCCAATATTGCATCTTGCAATAAAGGAGTATCTGGTCATTTTCATTTATCACTTGGACTAAATCTATTGAGTTCATGTCTAAATCTCTTTCATTTTTGGATATTTTCATTTTATCTTACGGAATTCATCCAGCATGTCCGCCCAAGCTTGCATCATGGCGACACGCTCCGGCCAGTAGGTGGCCCGGTTGTAAGCACGGCGTACAGCATTCGGCTCCACGTGCGCCAAGGCGGCTTCGATCACATCCGGAGGGAAGCCGCGCTCGTTTAAAATGGAGCTCGCCGTGGCGCGGAAACCGTGTGCCGTCATTTCGTCCTGCGTGAAGCCCATGCGGCGCAAGGCGCTGTTGAAGGCATTTTCACTCAGCATCTTTTTGTGGGAGCGAACTGACGGGAACACGAGGTCGCTGGCTCCCGTGATGGGGTGCAGGTCTTTGAGAACCTGAACCGCCTGCCGCGAGAGCGGCACCAGATGCGGCCGACGCATCTTCGTTCGATGCTCCGGAATCGTCCAGATCCCTTTCTCAAGGTCAATTTCGACCCAAAGTGCGCCGCGCACTTCGCCTGGCCGGCAGAAGGTCAGTGCGTTGAACAGAAGAGCGGCGCGAAGCGACGGCCAGCCGGTATACGTGTCGATGGAGCAGAGAAGGGCACCGACCTCCTTCGGGTCGGTGAGCGCCGCCCGATGAACCACCTTCGGTGGACGAAGGGCGCCACGGAGGGGGCCTGTGGGATCCGTCTCGGCACGCAAGGTCGCGATGGCGAGGCGAAACACGCTGCCGATAGCGCCGCGCAGCTTTTTCGCCGTCTCGAGGCGTCCGCTACGCTCGACGCTTTGCAGGACGCTCAGCACCTCTACGGGCGTGATCTGCGCAATGGGGCGATTGCCCAAGGCGGGACCAGCGAGCTTTTCGAGAAACCAGCGATTCTTGGCCATCGTGGCCTCGGCTGATCCCTTCGCTTGCAAGCGCTCAAGATATTCCGCCGCAATGACACCGAACGTGTTCTCAGCCGTCGCGGCTGCCTCGATCTTCGCCATCTGACGAACCACCGATGGATCTTCGCCGTTGGCGAGCGCCCGCTTGGCTTCGTCGCGCTTCTGCCGGGCATCTGCGAGCGAGATGGTGGGATAGGGTCCGAAAGAGAGCTGCTTCGCCTTCCCGGCGAAACGATACGCGAGCCGCCATAGGCGGCTGCCGGTGGGCGTCACAAACAGAAAGAGGCCGCCACCATCGAAGAGCTTGTAGGCCTGCTCTTTCGGTTTGGCGTTCCGAATGGCGATGTCGGTCAGCGGCATGTGTAGGCATCTCAAATCGGCCAATGGCCGCGATGCCTACAAAAATGCCTACAAATTCATGAGATGCAACGGCAGCTAACGCGCGCGCATGAGGCGTTGAGACACGATCAACGCTTTGATTTTACTGAGAAATGAGACTCAATGAGATGTCATGCACCACGCAAATGGTGTCCCGGAAGGGATTCGAACCCCTGACCTGCGGTTTAGGAAACCGCTGCTCTATCCTGCTGAGCTACCGGGACACGCCGCACCTTCTTAAAGGGGCTCGCTTCCGGACGAAAGGGGCATCGCCACCCGCGCGCCCCGCCCGTGCGACAGGCCGGGTAAAGCGACGCAACGCAAGGTGATGGCCGGCGGCTTTTTTCGGGAGGGCCGGCCGGGTAAACTGTCCTTATTCCTTTTGGTCCAAACCGAGCGGATGCCATTTCTCGCGCGCGCCCCATCGTCCAGAAGTGCGGCCCCTGCCGCCACCCTGGTTCCTGCGCGCCGCCGCGGGCCTTGCCGCCCGGCGGCTCCGGGCCGCGGCAGGGATGCGGGGCGGCGCCCCAATGCCGCGCGCGGCCGGCCGGCCATGGCGAAAACGCGCCTCGGCCTCGCTCCCGCCACGATGACGCGCACTCTCGCGCACGGACACGCGCGGCGTCGCTCGCCGGCGCGAACGGAGGCGAGGCGGTGCGGCTGAGGGGGACCATGACCGGCGGGAGCGGCGGCGCCTGGGGTGCGCGCGCCGTGATGCTGGCCGTGTGCGCGCTCGCCCTGGCCGGCTGCGCGGGCCTCGACGCGGACACATTGCCGAGCACCGATGCCCGCATCCAGCCCGCCGCCCTGCGTGCCTCCGACATGGACATGATGTCGCCCGCCCAGCGCCGCGAGCATGAGCGGCTCGTGGCGAGCTATGGCGGGGCCTATGACGACCCCGAGCTGAAGGCGCTGATCCAGCAGGTGGTGGAACGGCTCGTGGCGGCCTCGGAGCGGCCGGACCTGCGCTACCGCGTCACGGTGCTGAATTCCGCCGCCATCAACGCCTTCGCGCTGCCCGACGGGTCCCTCTACGTGACGCGCGGCCTGCTGGCGCTGGCCAACGACACGTCGGAACTGTCCTCCGTCCTGTCCCACGAAATGGCCCATGTCATCGCCCGCCACGCCTCCATCCGCGAGGACCAGGTGAAGCAGGCGGTGCTGGTGAGCCGCGTCATTTCCGACGTGGTCAACGACCCGGACCTGGGCGCCCTCGCCATGCAGAAGTCGCGCATGTCGCTGGCGAGCTTCTCCCGCGGGCAGGAGCTGGAGGCGGACGCCATCGGCGTCGGCATCGCGGCGCGCGCGGGCTTCGACCCCTACGGCGCCTCGCGCTTCCTCTCCGACATGGGGCGCCAGTCGGCCCTCAAGACCGCCTCCGTCGGCGGGGGCGGCATGTCCACCACCACGCCGGACATGGACTTCCTCTCCAGCCATCCGGCGACGCCCGAGCGCATCTCCATCGCCATCGCCAATGCCCGCCAATATGCCGCCGCCGCCTCCAGCGGGGAGAAGGACCGCAACGCCTATCTCTCCGCCATCGACGGCATGGTCTATGGCGACGACCCGAAGGAGGGCTTCGTCCGGGGGCGGAAATTCTTCCACCCCAAGCTGGGCTTCACCTTCCTCGCGCCCGAGGGCTTCACGCTGGAGAACACCTCCCAGGCGGTGCTGGGAGCCAACGGCTCGGGCACCGAGGCGCTGCGGCTCGATGCGGTGCGCGTGTCCGGCGACCAGTCGCTCGGCCAATATCTCGCCTCCGGCTGGATCGACGGGGTGGAGGTGAATTCGGTGGAGAGCCTCAGCGTGAACGGCTTTTCCGCCGCCACCGCCGTGGCGCGCGGCGAGCAATGGTCGTTCCGCATGTTCGCCATCCGCTTCGGCTCGGACGTGTACCGGCTGATCTTCGCCGCCCGCACCCTCACGCCCGAGCTGGACAAGCAGTTCCGCGCCGCCGCCGACACGTTCCGGCGGGTCTCCAGCGACGAGGCGGAATCCGTGAAGCCCCTGCGCCTGCGTAGCGTGAGCGTGGGGCTGGGCGACACGGTGGAGAAGATGGCCGCCCGCATGCAGGTGCCGGACCGGCCGCTGGAGCGCTTCCTGATCCTCAACGGTCTCGACCGGGATTCGAAGCTGAAATACGGCGAGAAGGTCAAGATCGTGATCGAATGAATGCGCGGGTCCGGCCGAAGCCGCCGCGCGTCAAGGAAATGGTTACCATCATCGCCTAACGTACCCTCCAGCAGATGTTGATCTGAAGATCTGCTGGTTTTGGACGCTTTTTCGTCGCCTTTGGCGGAAATCCTCCTCAGCCAAGACAGCAACGCGCAAATTGGGGCCTCCCTTTCGGAAGCTTCGGACACGACCCCCTGCCCGGCACACCGGACAAGGGCAGGTGTCGCGCGCGCCGTCTTGGAGCGGGATCTGGCGAGCGGGTATCCGATACCTCCTGTTACTGGTTGCGTCAGGCGTGAGGGGATCCATGAGCAGCATCACCGTACAGGCCGTCCGGCTCCCCACCGGCGTTTTCCAGGCCGAGCCCGCCCCTCGCCTCAGCCTGCGCCTCGCGGGCGCGGTGCTCGGGGTGGGCGGCATCGTCGCGGCGGCTCTCCAGTCGGCGGGCTTCATCCCCCATCCTGGCCTCGAACTGTCGCTGATCCGCGCAGTCGAGCAGGATCTCGGCCCCGCCGTTTTCGGCCCCACGGCCGAACCGGCCCCGGCCCCTGC
>JACESF010000032.1 GCA_013911975.1 Hyphomicrobiales bacterium
CCCTGGCGGCGGGCGCCGGGCGCGCGGCCGCTGGCCGCGCCGTCCGTGCGGCGGCGCGCCTATGAGGCGGGTGTGCCGCTCCAGTTCGTGGGCGGCACGGGGCCGGAGGGGCGCATCACCCATGGGGATCTCGACCGCATGCTGGCGGGGGGCGAAGCCCTTCGGCCCGCCGCGCAGCCGGCGGACTTGGTGGAGGACATGCCGGTCATCGGCCTCAGGCGAAAGATCGCCGAGCGCATGCAGGACACCAAGCGGCGCATCCCCCATTTCTCTTATATCGAGGAAGTCGACGTCACCGCGCTGGAGGACCTGCGCAAGGCGCTGAACGAGCGCCACGGCAAGGCCCGCCCGCGCCTGACGCTCCTGCCCTTCCTGGTGCGGGCGCTGGCGCGGACGCTGCCGGAATTCCCGGGCCTCAATGCCCGCTATGACGACGAGGCGGGCGTGCTGCGCAAGCATTCCGCGCTGCATGTGGGCATCGCGACCCAGACGCCCGCCGGCCTCGTGGTGCCCGTGCTGCGCCATGCGGAGGGGCTCGACCTGTGGGCCTGCGCCGCCGGCATCTCCGCGCTTGCCGAGGCGGCGCGCGAGGGGCGCAGCGGGCGGGAGGATCTTTCCGGCTCCACCCTCACCATCACCAGTCTCGGGGCGCTGGGCGGGCTCGCGACCACGCCCGTCATCAATGCGCCGGAAGTGGCCATCGTGGGGGTCAACAAGATCGCGGTGCGGCCGGTCTATGTGGAGGGCGGCGGCTTCGTGCCCCGCAAGATCATGAACCTCTCCTCCTCCTTCGACCACCGCGTGGTGGACGGCTTCGTGGCGGCGGAATTCGTGCAGCGCCTGCGCTCCCTGCTGGAGCAGCCTGCCACCTTGTTCGTGGAGTGAGCGATGACGACGGCATTGACGGCGCGCCTGCTGGTGGTGGGCGGCGGGCCCGGCGGCTATGTGGCCGCCATCCGCGCGGGCCAGCTCGGCATCGAGACCATTCTAGTGGACGAGGGCGGGCTCGGGGGCACCTGCCTCCAGCGCGGCTGCATTCCCTCCAAGGCGCTCATCGAGGTGGCGTCCCGCTTCGCCCATCTGCGGGCGGCGGCGGCGGGCACGGACCCCGCCGGGCTGCGGACCGGCGTGCCGAGCGTGGACTTCGCGCAGACGCTGGCCTGGAAGGACGGCATCGTCGCGCGCCTCTCGGGCGGCGTCGGCGCGCTGCTGCGCCGGGCGAAGGTGCGGCACCTTTCGGGCCGCGCGGTCTTCAGCGACGCCAAGACCTGCACCGTGGAGACGGCCGAGGGCACCTTCACCGTGTCGGCGGAGACGGTGGTGCTCGCCACCGGCTCAGTGCCCGTGGAGGTGCCGGGCCTGCCGTTCGGCGGCGATGTCCTCTCCTCCACGGAGGCGCTCGCGCTTCCCGAGCTTCCCGCGCGCCTCGCCGTGGTGGGGGCGGGCTATATCGGCCTCGAACTGGGCATCGCCTTCGCCAAGCTCGGCGTCGCCGTGAGCATCGTCGAGCGGCAGGACCGCATCCTGCCGCTCTATGACCGCAAGCTCACCGACCCCGTGCGCCGCAGCCTGGAGCGGCTGGGCGTGTCCCTCCATCTGTCCGCCCGCGCGCTCGGCCATTCCGGCGGCGTGCTGCGGGTGGAGGCGGCGGACGGCGCCCAACTCGACATTCCCGCCGACAAGGTGCTGAGCACGGTGGGCCGCCGCGCGCGGCTGGAAGGCTTCGGCCTGGAGGCCATGGCGGTGGACGTGAAGGACGGCCGCATCCTCGTGGACGACCAATGCAGCACCTCCATGCGCGGCGTGTTCGCCATCGGCGACGCGGTAGGCGAGCCCATGCTGGCCCACAAGGCCACGGCCCAGGGTGAGATGGTGGCGGAGATCGTCGCCGGCCATCGCCGACGCTTCGACCCCGCCGCCATTCCCGCCGTCTGCTTCACCGATCCCGAGATCGTCTCCGTGGGCCTGTCGCCCGATGAGGCGGGCGGCCCGGAGCGCGCCTTGGTGGGCACCTTCCCCTTCCTCGCCAACGGCCGCGCGCTGACGCTCGAATCGGAGGCCGGTTTCGTGCGCGTGGTGGCGCGGCGGGAGGACCATGTGGTGGTGGGCGTGCAGGCGGTGGGCGTGCATGTGAGCGAACTGTCCGCCGCCTTCGTCAGCGCCATCGAGATGAGCGCGCGGCTGGAGGACGTGGCGGGCATGATCCATGCCCATCCCACCCTCGGCGAAGCCTTCCACGAGGCGGCGTTGGGCGCGCTCGGCCACGCGCTCCACGCCTGAGGAATTTTGTACGAAAAAAGGAATGCTTTTCCGAAATAGGTGTTTTATCGTCCCGGAAAAGCAACGGAGCGCCCGCTCCGAATGGGAGGAAAAATGGATTCCGTGATCTACACGCGCGTGCCCGAATGCCCTGCGGACCTGCTGGAGGAAGTGGCGAAATATCCCGTTTCCGACCTGCACGAGGCGCTCGGTCCCGTGGAGGGGCGCATGCAGCTCATGAGCCCGCGCATGCGGCCCATCGCGCCCGGCCAGAAGGTGGTGGGGCAGGCGGTGACGTCCTACAATTTCCCGGGCGACAACCTCATGATCCACGCCGCCCTGAACATCGCCCAGAAGGGCCATGTGCTGGTGCTGGTGAATGGCGGCGGCACCCACGGCGCGCTGTGGGGCGACGTGGCGGCGAACTTCGCCAAGCAGAAGGGCATCGCCGGCATCGTGGTGGACGGCCCGGCGCGTGACACGGGCGCGCTGCGCGAGATCGGCTCGCTCACCTGGTCCACCTCAATCTCCTCCAGCCATCCCGAGAAGCGCGGCCCCGGCGCGGTGAATGTGCCCGTGGTGTGCGACGGCGTGCGGGTGGACCCGGGCGACGTGATCGTGGCGGACGACGACGGCGTGCTCGCCATTCCGCTGCGCTCCCTGGAGCGGGCGGTGAAGGGCGCGCGCGAGCGCAACGAGAAGGAAATGGGCCTGCGGCGCAAGCTCCAGGACGGCGCCTCGCTGTTCGAGCTTCTCCAGATGGGCCGCAACGTGGAAGCGGCGGGCGTGAGCGTGCGCGACGCCGTCTGGACCGACGCCTGACCCAGTCATGATCGCCGCCGCCTGAGGGCGTCGCGGCCGGCCGAAGACGGCTCCAGCGGGGCAGGTGCGCCCGCCCCGAATGCCCCCGCGCGCCCGTCGCGCGGGGCCCCAAGGCTCGACATCAAGTCGCCGAACAAAAGCCAAGCCGGAGGAAACCATGGATCTCAAGCTGAACAGGCGCGCTCTGCTGCGCGCGGGCCTCGCGGCCGGTGTCGCCGCAACCGTCATCGGCCGCCCGCACATCGCGAAGGCGGCGGGCGTTACGCTCAAGCTCGCCCAGCCGGACAGCGTGCAGCACCCGTTCCAGAAGATGTTCGAGGAGTTCGGCAAGTCGGTGGAGGAGCGCACCGGCGGCGAAGTCCGCGTGCGCGTCTATGGCGGCGGCCAGCTCGGCAGTTCCGCCAACATCGTCTCCGGCGTCAGCACGGGCACCGTGGACATGGTGGTGCACACCGCCGGGTTCTTCTCATCCTACTATCCGAAGATGCAGATCCTCGACCTGCCCTTCGTGTTCCCCAATGGGGACGTGGCGGTGCGCGTGCTGGAAGGGCCTGTGGGCAAGGCCATCTTCGCCAGCCTGGACGAGAAGTCCGTCACCGGCCTGTGCTGGGGGCATCACGGCTGGCGGGTCATGGAGACCAACGGCAAGCCCATCGTCCAGCCCGCCGACCTCGACCGCATGAAAATCCGCATCCAGCAGAGCCCCATGTTCGCCGCCATGTTCAAGGCGGTGGGGGCGGTGCCGGTGGTGCTGGATGTGGCGGAACTCTATCTCGCTTTGTCGCAGAACGCGGTGCAGGGCATGGAAATCCCGCTGGCGTCCCTGGTGGCCTCCAAGCTCAACGAGGTTGTATCCTACGTCTCGCTGACGAACCACGTCTACAACGCCTCCGCGCTGCTCATGAACAAGCCCAAGTTCGACAGCCTGGGGCCGAAGAACGGCGCCATCCTGCGCGAGCTCGCGGGCGGGCTCTCCGTCACCTGGCGCAAGGTGGCGGCGGAAAGCTCGGATGCCGCCCGCAAGGTGTGCGAGGAGAAGGGCATCAAGTTCAACACGGTGGACCACCGCCCGTTCCGCGAGCGCATGCAGCCCGTCTATGACGAGTTCCGCCCCGTGCTCGGCGCCGACCTTGTGGACATGGTGCTGAAGGAAACCGCCACCTGACGCATTCCGGCGGGCGGGCGGCCTCCGGCCACCCGCGTCCGCGCATCCCGCAACCCGTCCCGATGCGGGCGCCCGGACGGGCGCGCCGCGCGCCGTTCAGCGGAAGGCTCCGGTCATGTCCCACATGGAATCCCTCTCGCAGGGGCACGGCGCGTCCCCGGCGGCCGCCACGCTGCGCCTGCCGCGACTGTTCGACGCGACCCTCGATCTGGTGGTCCTCTCCGCTTTGGTGGCCCAGCTCTGCATCACGCTCGCCAGCGTCACGCTGCGGGCGCTGACCCATACGAGCATCCTGTGGGCGGACGACAGCGCCAAGCTCACCTTGCCGGTCGTCGCCTTCCTGGGCGGCGCGGTGGCCTATCGGCGCGGGCAGCATGCCTCCATCACGGCGGGCATCTCGGCCCTGCCGCCGTTCGGCCAGGACGTGTGCCGAGTGCTGGTGGAATATCTGGTTCTGGTGGTGACGGTGGCGGCGGGCCTCGCCTCCATCGGCCTGTTCCGCAGCCGCCTGGGCGAGGTGCTGCCCATGCTGGGCCTGTCCGGCGCCTGGTCCGTGGTGCCCTTCACGCTGGGCATGGTGGTGGTGGCGCTCACCGCGCTGGAGCGGCTGACCGGCTACGGGCGCGCGGCGCTGCTGGCGGCGGTGGGCGTGCTCGCCGTCGCCGCGCTCGGCCTCTGGGCGGTGTGGGACATCTGGGCGGACATCTTCGCCTCCGACCATGCGCTGCCGCTCATCATCGGCATCTTCGCCCTGGCGGTGCTGCTCTCCATGCCGGTGGGCCTTGCCCTGATGCTGACGACGCTGGCCTTCCTCGCCTCCACCGACATCCCGGTCATCGCGCTCCCGCAGAACATGCTGGACGCCAACAGCAATTTCATCCTGCTCTCGCTGCCCTTCTTCATCCTGGCAGGCGCGGTGATGGAGCAGGGCGGGATCAGCGTGAGGTTCGTGCAGTTCGCCATGGCGCTGGTGGGCCATCTGCGCGGCGGGCTGCTCCAGGTGGTGGTGATCACCATCTATCTCATCTCCGGCATTTCCGGGTCCAAGGCGGCTGATGTGGCGGCGGTGGGCTCGGTGATGAAGGCGGAGCTCGAGAAGCGGGGCTATTCCGCCCGCGAAGGCGCTGCCGTGCTGTCCGCCTCCGCCGCCATGGCGGAGACCATCCCGCCCTCCATCGCCATGCTGGTGCTGGGCTCGGTGACGCCCATCTCCATCGGCACCCTGTTCATGGCCGGGCTGTTGCCCGCTGCCGTGATCGCGGTGTTCCTCATGGTGCTCATCTACGCGCTGGCGCGGCGCCGGGGCGAGGTGGCCTCGCCGCGCGTCTCGGCCGGGGCGCTCGGCCGCAGTGCCGCCTCCGCCATCCTGCCGCTGGCCATGCCGGTCTTCATGGTGCTGGGCATCAAGTTCGGCTTCGCGACGCCCACCGAGATCTCCGCCTTCGCGGTGGCCTACGGCCTCGTGCTCGCGCTGCTGGTCTACCGGGCGCTGGACGTGCGCATGCTGGTGCGGGTGGGCATCAATGCCGGGGTTCTGTCCGGCATGGTCCTGTTCATCGTCGCGGCGGCGGGCGCCTTCGGCTGGACGCTCTCGGCGGCCGACCTGCACACCCAGCTCATCGACCTGCTGGCGCTCGCCGGCAACAACCACACCATCTTCATGCTGGGCTCCATCCTGCTGCTGATGGTGGTGGGGGCGCTGCTGGAGGGCCTGCCGGCGCTGATCATCCTCGGCCCGGTCCTGCTGCCCATCGCCACGGGCCTCGGCATCGACGCGGTGCACTACGGCATCGTCATGATCCTCGCCATGGGCGTGGGCATCTTCATGCCGCCCATCGGCATCGGCTTCTACATTTCCTGCGCCGTGATGGGCTCCAGCGTGGAGCGCACGTCGCAGGCCATGACGCCCTATTTCCTCACGCTTCTGGCCGGCGTCCTCACCATCGCCTTCGTGCCCTGGTTCACCCATGTGGTGCCCCGCCTGTTCGCCGGCTGACAGGCTGCGTCGCAGCATGGGGAACGCTTTCGCGCCGCTCGATTTCCCTCTATATGCCGAAGGGTTCGGCGCGTGCGGGCGCCGGGCTCGGGGAGAGGCGGAAAGGCGTGCAGGAGAACGACGACAAGCAGTCCGGCCCGCGTTCCGTGCTCCGGGTCATGAATGTGCTGGCCATGCTCGCCGACAGCACCGAGGGCAAGACGCTGGCCGCCCTGAGCGACCAGCTCGATTTGCCCAAGACCAGCCTGTTCAGCCTGCTGAAGGCGCTGGAGGCCGGCGGCTATATCCGTAATGCGGCGGGGCGGTATCTGCTCGGGGCCGAGGCCCTGAAGCTGGGATCCAGCCTGCGCCAGGCCAGCGCCTTCCCGCGCTGCGCGCGGCCGACCCTGGAATGGCTCGCCTCGGAGACCGAGGAGACCATCCTTCTGGGCGTGCTGGCCGAGAGCGGCCACGAGGTGACGTATGTGGACGTCATCGAATCCGAGAAGCTGCTGCGCTTCGCGGTGCGGGTGGGCAACCGCCGCCCGCTCTACTGCACCGCCGCCGGAAACGTGCTGCTGGCCTTCATGACCGACGCGGAGCGCGCCGCCTATCTGGACGCGACGCCCTTCGTCCGCTTTACCCCGCGTACCGTGGATCGCGCGGAGCTGGACGAGCGCATCGCCCAGATCCGGCAGACCGGCGTGGTGTTCGACATCGATGGACTGATCGACGGGGCGAGCGGGGTGGCCGGCGCGGTGTTCGACGAGAGCGGCACCGTGCGCTGCTCCATCACCATCGCCGGGCCCACCATCCGCCTGCGGGACCATCTGGACCATTTCACCGGGCTGGTGCGCACCGCCGCCGAGGAATTGTCCCGCATCCTGAACTATCGCGGCCCGTTCCCGCCCGGCAGCGCAGCGGTGATGCCCGAAGCACCGCCCGAGCCCACGGCGCGCAAGCGCGGCCGCCCGAAATCCGGCGCCGCGCGCGGATAGGCAAGGACATCGTCATGGCCGGACTTGATCCGGCCATCCACGCGGTGCCGCCGGGCGGTCATGTCAAAGGCCCGGCATGACCGCTGAAGCGAGCCTACGTCAGCCTAGAAGCCGTAGAGACGCGCCGGATTTTCCACGAGCACCCGGTGCAGCAGCCCGGCGTCGGGGAGCCAGTCCGCCAGACGGTCGAACAGCACGGTGGTATTCGGCATCTCCCCCTGGAAATGGGGATGCGGCCAGTCCGATCCCCAGACCAGGCGGTCGGGTGCCGTCTCGATCAGGGCCTGGGCGAACGGCGCGAGGTCGGGATAGGGCGGGGGCAAGGCGGAGCAGTGGTAGGCCGCCGAGAGCTTCGCCCAGGCCCGCTCCGAGCGCATGAGCCGCAGCAGCGCCTGGAAGGCGGGCTGGCCGATGCCCCCGGCGGCGGGGATCCCTGCGAAATGGTCGATCACGACAGGGCAGGGCAGGGCGGCGAGCCGGTCCTCCAGCGCCACCATCTGCGCCGGGGACAGCATGAATTGCAGGTGCCAGCCCCGCTCCGCCAGCCGGTGCGCCAGCGCCTCCACCCCGTCGAGGCCGGGGCCACCGGGATGGGTGGCGATGACGCGCGCGCCCCGCGCGCCCGCTTCGTGCAATCGGTCCAGTTCCGCGTCCGGCACATCAGGGCGCACCACCACCACCGCGCGGGCGGGGCGCCCCATTTCGGGCAAAGCGGCGAGGAGGCGGGAATTGTCCAGGCCGTAGACGCTGGCCTGGATCACCACCACCCGTTCGATACCCAGAGTGTCCGCCAGATGGCGGAAGGCCGCCGGGCTCGCGTCCGGCGGGGTATAGGCACGCTCGGGCACATAGGGATAGGCGTCCGGCGGGCCGAAGATGTGGATGTGGCAGTCCGTGGCGCCCGCCGGCGCGGTGAGGCGCGGCGGGCGGGGCGCGGGATCGGGCGGCCGGCAGGGCGCGGTCATGTCAGGCGGGCGCCAGCTCGCGGGGCGCACCGGCCGCCGCGCGGCCCGCGAGGTTCTCGCGGAAGGTCTTGCCCTCATATTCGGTGCGCTGGACACCGCGCTTCTGGAGGATCGGCACCACCTCGTCCACGAAGGTGCGGATGCTGTCGATATTGGTGGTGGGCGTGACGTTGAAGCCGTGGCAGCCGGTCTCGCGCCAGATGGTCTCCATCTGGGCGGCCACCTGCTCGGGGGTGCCGACGATCTGCAGCATGCCCGCCGCGCAGCCCCATTTCAGCGCGGCCTCGCGGAAGGTGAGGCGGCGATCGCCGAACAGCGCCGTGATGGCCGACATGAGCCCCTGGGACGCCTGGGTCTCGATATGCTCGATGGGCTCGTCGATGTTGAACTTGCTGAAATCGATGCCGAGCGTGCCCGAGGCGCGGGCCAGCGCCCCCTCGATGGGCACGCGGGCGAGGAGTTCGTCGCGCAGGCGCTGCGCCTCGGCCTCGGTTCCGGCGATGATGGGCTGGATGCCGAACGTCACCTTCACGTCCGGGTCCTTGCCCGCGGCGGCGGCGGTGGCGCGCACCTGCTTCATGAAGTCGTGCATGCCGGGGATCTGCGGCTGGATGGAGAAAACCACGTCCGCGTGGGACACCGCGAAGCGCTGGCCGCGACCCGAGGTGCCCGCTTGGAACAGGACCGGCCGCCCCTGGGGCGAGGGGAAGGCGGGCGGCGCCGCGTGGCACTTCAGGTACCGGCCCTCGAAATTGACGATCTTCACCTTGGAGGGGTCCACGAGGACGCCGCTCTCCCGGTCCGCCACCACGGCCTCGGGCGGGAAGCCGTCCCACAGCCGATAGCAGATCTCCAGATATTCCTCGGCGCGGTCGTAGCGCTCGTCATGCTCCAACTGGTCGAGGCCCAGCGCGCGGTGCTCGCCGCGCAGGTGGCCGGTGACGATGTTCCAGCCCACGCGCCCGCCGGTGAGATAGTCGAGGGTGGAGAAGGTGCGCACCGCCAGATAGGGCGGGATGCCGGAGAGCGAGAGCGTGACGCCGAAGCCCAGATGCTCCGTGACCGCCGCCATGGCGGGAACGAGGGCGAGGGGATCATGGGAGGGCCAGCACACGCCGTAGCGGATGGCGCTGTCCATGCTGTCCTTGTAGCGGTCGAAGCCGCCGGGCGTGTCGGCGAAGAACACGCCGTCGAAGCAGCCGCGCTCCAGCGTGCGGGCGAGGTCCTGCCAATGGGCGAAGCCCTTCATGCCCTCCAGACGCTCGTCGGCGGGGTCGGCCCAGCTCGAAATGGTGTGGTTGATGGGGCTGTGGATGTAGAAGCCGGTGAGGTGCATCTGCCGGGTCATGGCGTGTGGCCTTCTTGTTCTGTCTCTGGGGGAAGCGGGACGCGCGTTCAGCCGACGGCCACGAAGGCGCGCTGGTGATAGGCGAGGGTGGGGCCGGGATCGCCGAGGGCGGTCTCCTGCACCTCGCCGAGGATCACGGTGTGGTCGCCGCAGGGGATGGCATCCCGCGTGCGGCAGACCAGGGTCGCCACCGCGTCCTCCACCACGTCGAGGCCGTGGGCGTTGGGGCGCAGGGCCTCGTTGGCGAACTTGTCCTCGCCGCGCTTGGCGAAGGTGAGGGCCAGGTCCTTGTGCTCGGGCCGCAGCACGCTGACCGCGAAGGTCTCGGCGGACACGAAATGCGGATGGCATTCCGCCCCTTCCGCGAGGCAGATCAGCACCATGGGCGGGTCCATGGAGACGGAGGTGAAGGACGAGGCCGTGAAGCCGCGCGGGGTGTGGTCGCGGTCGCGGGTCGTCACGATCACGACGCCGCTCGGATAGCGCGACATGGCTTCCTTGAGGTGGGACTGGACGAGCATCGAAGGCAATCCTCCCGGCCGTCCCTGCGGGATCGGCCGAAGCAGTTTGTTGTCGTTTTTGTTCCGAAATAAGAATACAGTTCCAAAATAGGGTGTCAACGGCGGTGCGTGAGTCCGCCGCACCCGGGCCGCCGCCGCTCCCGCGGCATGCGGAAAAGAAGCAAGATCAACAGGTTCGCTGCCGAGGATCGCAGCGCAGGAGAACACGCATGTACGAAGCCCCGCCCACCGTCGTCGCGCGCCCGTTCGTGGTCATGCCGGAGGAGATCAAGGTCTCCGGGCGGCGCTCGGAATGGGCCGATGTCCAGTTCGGCGGCGCGCCGGTGCCCACCTTCCTGGAGGGGCCGTCCTTCGACCGGGCGGGCAATCTCTGGGTCGTGGACATTCCCTGGGGCCGGCTCATCAAGGTGACGCCGCAGGGCAAGGTGAGCGTGGAGGCGGAATATGACGGCGAGCCCAACGGGCTGAAGTTCCACAAGGACGGCCGCGCCTTCATCACCGACCATAAGAACGGGATCATGGTGTTCGATCCGCGCACGCGCCGCGTGGAACCCTTTCTGGAGCGCACCATGCTCCAGCGCTTCAAGGGCGTGAACGACCTGATCTTCGCCGCCAACGGCGACCTCTATTTCACCGACCAGGGCCAGACCGGCCTGCACGACCCGTCCGGCTGCCTCTACCGGCTGCGCACGGACGGCACGCTCGATTGCATCCTGAAGGGCATTCCGAGCCCGAACGGCCTCGTCCTCAACAAGGCGGAGAGCGCTATCCTGCTGGCGGTGACGCGCGCCAACGCCATCTGGCGCGTGCCGCTCATGCGCGACGGTACCGCGAGCAAGGTGGGCACCTTCATCCAGATGTCCGGCGGCAGCGGGCCGGACGGGCTCGCCATCGACGCGGAGGACAATCTGGTGGTCTGCCATGTGGGCCTGGGCTCCGTCTGGCTGTTCAGCCATCTCGGCGAGCCGCTGCTGCGCATCAAGGCGCCCGAGGGGCTCCTGACCACCAATTGCGCGTTCGGTGGCCCCGACAATAAGACGATCTTCATCACCGAATCGAAGACCGGGACCATCCTGTGCGCCGACCTGCCCGTGGCGGGCCGCGCGCTCTATTCCCACGCCTGAGGACGCCGGGCCGGAGCCCGGCTCCGGCCCGTCAGGAGGCGGCGCCCGCCAGCACATCGGGATTGAGCAGCGTGGCGGGGCGCCCGCCCGCCAAGGCGTGCTCCACCACCTTGGCGACGTTCAGCGCCATGTCGCGCATGCTGCCATTGGTGACGCCCGCCACATGGGGGCTCAGAACCACGTTGGGCAGGCTGAAGAGCGGGTCGTCGGCGGGCGGGGGCTCCACGTCGAACACGTCGATGCCCGCCCCCGCGATGCGGCCCTCCCGAAGAGCCTCCACCAAAGACGGCTCGTGGATCAGCCCGCCCCGCGAGGTGTTGACGATGATGCCGTGGGCAGGCATCGCCGCCAGTTCCGTCGCGCCGATGAGGTGGCGCGTGCGCGCGCTCAGCGGCACATGGACGGAGATGACGTCCGAGCCCGCCATCAGGTCCACGAGGTTCTCCACCTTCGTTACCCCCACCTGCGCCATGTCCTCTGCGGAGACGAAGGGGTCGAAGGCGGACACGCTCATGCCGAAGCCCGCCCCGCCGATGCGCGCCGTCACGCGCGCGATCTGGCCGAAGCCCACGAGGCCGAGCCGCCCGCCGGTGAGGTCGCCGAGCCGCAGCTTCCAGCGCTCGCCGAACCGGTTTTCGCGCACCACGGCGTCCATCTCGCGCACGCGGCGCAGAACGGCCAGCATCAGCGCCACCGCCCCTTCCGCGACCGCCGTGGAATTGGCGCCGCCGGGCGTGTTGGCCACCATCACCCCATGCGCGGTGGCGGCGGGCACGTCGATATTGTCCACGCCGGAGCCGTGCTTGGTGACGATGCGCAGGCGCGGGGTCTGGTCGAGCCAGGGCGTGTTCACCTCGAAGGCGCGCACCACCGCGGCGGTGGCCTGGGAGAGGTCGTCCTGCGTCAGCTTTTCGCCGGGAAGCTTCAGCCGGAAGGAGCGGGCGAGGCGCGCGATGCCGTCCTCGTGGATGGGATCGAGCACCAGGACGAGGTCGGGCGTATGGCTTGTGGTCATTGTCGTCTCGCTTTGCCGTTGAGGGGGCCGGGACGGGTGCCTCACCCGGACCCGAGATAGATGTCGCGCACCGTGGTGTCCTCGCTCAGCCGGTCGGCCGGGCCGTCGAGGATGGCGCGGCCGGAGGCGAGCACGTAGCCGCGATCGGCCACCCGCAGCGCGATGCGGGCGTTCTGCTCCACCAGCAGCACGGTGTTGCCCGCGTCCCGCAGGCGCTCGATGACCGCGAAGATGGAGTCCACGATCTTGGGCGCGAGGCCGAAGGAGGGCTCGTCCAGGATCAGCAGCTCGGGCCGGCTCATGAGGGCGCGGCCGATGACCAGCATCTGCTGCTCGCCGCCGCTCAGCGTGCCAGCCGCCTGGTGGCGGCGCTCCGCGAGGATGGGGAAGAGGGCGTAGATGCGCGCCATCTCCGCGTCGAGCCAGGGCGCGCCCCGGCGCACATAGCCGCCCATCAGCAGATTGTCCTCCACCGAGAGCTGGGCGAGCACGCCGCGCCCCTCCGGCACCACGGCGATGCCCCGGCCGATGCGCGCGGCCATGTCCTGGCGGGCGAGGTCCTCGCCGCGCAGGCGCACCTGCCCCTTCAGCGTGGGGATGGCGCCGATGACCGCCTTGATGAGGGTGGACTTGCCCGCGCCGTTATTGCCGATGAGGCAGACGATCTCTCCCTTGTGCACCCGCAGGCCCACGCCGTGGATGATCTCGGTGCGGCCATAGCCGCAGGTGAGCCCCTCCACGTCCAGGACGGCGAGGCGGCTCAGGGGCGTGGTGTCATGCATGGGCGGCCTCGCTGCCGAGATAGGCCTCGATGACGGCCGGGTCGTTGCGGATCTCGTCGGGGGTGCCGTGGCTCAGAACGCGGCCGAAATTCATCACCCAGATGGTCTGCGCGATGGACATGACCAGCTTCATGTCGTGCTCCACGATCACGATGCGGCAGGCGAAGGTTTCGGCCAGATGTCCGAGCAGCGCGCCGAGGCGCTCCTTCTCGGCGCTGTTGAGGCCGGCGGCGGGTTCGTCCAGCAGCAGCAGGGCGGGGCGGGCGGAAAGGCCGCGCGCGATCTCCACCAGCCGCCGGTCCAGCAACGTGAGGCGGTCGGGCGGCAGCGCCCAGGCGGACCGGTCGAGGCCGGTCTCGGCCAGCGCCTGTTCCGCCCGGGCGCGGGCGGTTGCGGCGTCCGGTGCCGCCGAGCGGGCGGCCACCATCACGTTGCGATAGACCGAGAGGTGGGCGAACAGCCGGACGCCCTGGAAGGTGCGGGCGATGCGGGCCTTGAACACCTGGTCGGGACGCAGCCCCACAAGATCGCGCCCGTCCAGGCGGATGCGGCCCGCGCCGGGGCGGATCAGTCCCGTGAGCACGTTGAAGAAGGTGGTCTTCCCCGCGCCGTTGGGGCCGATCACCGCGCTGATGCCCGGCGTGGTGGGAATGGACAGGCTGACCCCGTCCAGCGCCGCGATGCCGCCGAAGCGCACGCAGATGCCGTCCACCTCCAGCGGTCCCGCGCTGGTCGGCGGCACCTGCGGGACGGGCAGGGCGGCCGCCTTCGGCACGCCGCCGCGCCCGAGCCCGACCCGGCGCTTCACCCAGGCGATGGTGTCGTGGGTGATGAGGCCGGAGGGCCGCACCGCCAGCACCGCCAGCGTCGCCGCGCCCATGAAGAGCAGCCGGTAGTCCGCCAGCCCGCGCACCATCTCGGGCACGCAGCCGAGGATCAGGATGCCCGCCACCGCGCCGTAGAAGCGGTCCAGCCCGCCGAACACGATGGGAAGCTGGAGGGCGATCAGCAGCGCGAAGCCGAAATCGTCCGGGCGGATGAAGAGGACATAGTGGGAATAGAGCCCGCCCGCGAGGCCGCCGAGCCCGCCGCCGATGGCGAAGATGGTGAGCTTCGTCGCCACCAGCTTCACGCCCATGACCGGCACGATCAACTCGTCATCGCCGATGGCGGTCTTGAGCTGGCCGAGCCGCGCGCGGTCGAACACCCAGAAGCCGACGAGGATCAGCACCGCGAGGCCCGCCACCAGCGGCAGCGTGGTGTGCGCGGGAATGCCCACGAGGCCACCCGAGCCGCCCACCGCGCTCACATTGTTGAGGATGATGCGCAGCGCTTCCGCGAAGCTGAGGCTGAAGATGGCGTAGGCGAAGCCCGCGAGGCGCACGCGGGTGGCGAGCGCGTCCACAGCCACCGCGCCCAGCGCCCCGGCGAGCGTGCCCGCCGCCAGCGCCAGCTCGAAGGGCACGGCGAAGTCCCGGGTGAGGATGGCGCTCACATAGGCGCCGAGGGCGAAATAGCCCGCGATGCCCACGTCGAGCTGCTTCATGGAGAGCGGCATGTAATGGCCGAGCGCCGCGATCAGGTAGATGAGCTGGATCGTGGCGAAGGCTTCGAGGGATCCGGTACCCATCACACGCGCTCCACCGGGCGGCGCCCCAGCAGGCCGGCGGGGCGGAAGGTGAGGATGAGGACCATGGCCGCGAAGGCGAACAGATCCCGGTAGGACGTTTCGAGATATCCGGCGGCCATGGCCTCCACGAGGCCCAGGAGCAGCCCGCCCAGCACCGCGCCGGGCACGCTGCCGAGCCCGCCGAACAGCACCACGGCCAGCGCCTTGAACTGGAGGTGCTCGCCCACATAGGGGTCGATGGCGGGCAGGGTCAGGCCCAGCAGCACGCCCGCCGCGCCCGCGAGGGCGGAGGCGATGGCCACGGTCTGCGCGGACACCGACTTCACCCGCACCCCCAGCATGGCGGCGATGGTGGGATTGTCGGCCACTGCGCGGATGGAGCGGCCCATCCAGGTGCGCTGGACCAGCACGGTCAGCGCCACCACGAGGACGAGGGTGACGAGCATCACGGCGAGCTGGCCCACGGTCAGGTGCAGCTCGATGCCGCCCAGATGGAAGCGCAGCAGCGTCGCGGCCATGCCCGAGGGATAGGAGATGGGCTGGCCCTGATGGATCGACAGGCGCAGGCTCTCCTGGATCACCGTGGCGATGGAGATGGTGGTGACGAGGGTGATGAGGTGGTTCTGGCCCGCCACCGGACGCAGGGCGACGCGCTCCACCACGAGGCCGAGGAGGGCGGCACCGACGGTGCCGAGCACCAAGGCGAGCGGAATGCTGCCGCTCCATTCCAGGGCGAACAGGCCGAGATAGGCGCCCACCACCAGCACCGCGCTGTGGGCGAGATAGACCACCCGCAGCACGCCGAAGATGAGGGTGAAGCCCACGGCCACGAGCGCGTAGCCCGCGCCGATGGTCAGGCCGTTGACCAACTGCTGAAGAAGGATCTGCATCGAGACAATCAATCCGCTCGGGACGAGAGGTGCGGGCGCGCACGGCCGGGCATGGCCCGGCCGGCGCCCAAGGCGTTCGTCGGAGGGCGGGCGGCTAGTCGGCCGCCACCTTCTGCGGCTTGCCGTCCCGGAAGACGAGCACCGTCACCGGCTTCACCGCATAGCCCTGGGGCGTGATGGACATGGGGCCGGAAATGCTCTTCCAGTCCTTCAGCGCGGCGAGGCGGTCCGCCAGCGCCTTGCGGTCGGCGGCCTGGTCCTTGCCGGTGAGCTTGCCCTCTTCCACCATGTCCATGACCAGATAGACGAGGTCATAGGCCTGGGTGGCGAGCTGGGTGGGCGCGCGGCCGTTGTTGCGCGCCTTGAACGCTTCCACGAACGCCACCACGCGCGGGTCCGTGGAGGAGGTCGGGTCGAACTCGGTGTAGCGATAGACGCCTTCCAGGGTCTCCGGCCCGGCGGAGCTGACGAGCGGCGTAAAGGCGGACTGGGTGATGAGCACCTTCGCCGTGGAGCCGGTGCGCTTCAGTTCCTTCAGCACGCTCAGCGCGCCCTTGTCGGTGGTGGAGAGCACCACGAGGTCCGGCTCCTGGCCGCGGATGCGGGTGACGACGGGGCTGAAGTCGAGGTCCGCCGAGCTGATGGAATAGGTCTGCGTCTCGACGCCCTTCTCCTTCAGCGTGCGCTCCGCGATGGTGCCCTGGTCGTTGGCGGCGGCATCGCCCCGGTCCACCACCACCACGGCCTTCTTGGCCTTGAGGCGCGAGACCAGAAGCTCCACGGCCTGCGGCGCGATGATGGGCGCGGGGCTCGCATAGGTGAAGGTCCAGGGGCGGTTCTTGTCCGTGAGGCCGGAGGCCGCCGCCGAGGAGGAGATGGAGGGGCAGCCGAGGCCGTTGGCCACGGGGAAGGCCACCTGCGCCTCGTTGGACATGCTCGGGCCGAGCACGGCGAACGAGTTGCCGCAGGCTTGGCGCACGAGGCTCACCACCTGCCCGTTATTGCTCTGGGTATCGAGCACGGCGAGGTCGATCTTGCGGCCGCCCGCGCCGCCCGCCGCGTTGATCTCCTCCTTGGCGATCTCCATGCCGAGGCGGAACTCGACGGAATAGTTCGCATAGGGGCCGGTCAGCGGCAGCAGCGTGGACAGTTTGAGATCGTCCGCATGAGCGGGCACGACGGCGCCGGCGATAGCGCATGACAAAGCGATCGCCTTGAGGCGAAATAGGACCATTGGCTTCCTCCCGGTTTGCGGGGCGGGCGGTCCGCCGGTTTGGTCGTCCGCCCTTGTTGTGCCGGATGCAGGGCCAGAGGCGCGATGCGCCCCGGAACCCGGGCGCGTCCGGCGCGCCCCTTATTTTCGTTCCGATTTCAGAAAACCATTCCGTATTTGATGTGCGGTGTCAAGGTCGCGTCGCACAAGCGCGGGTCTCCCGCGCAGCATGTCGCCGCCGCGAGAGGGTGGGGCCTATGGCTCTTGGGGGCGAACAGCCGGCGCGCCTGGGCCGGCATGGCGTGAAAAGCGGCAAGGGGCGCCTGCCGCCGTGGGTCTCAAGGGAAGTCTCGCCCGGGCGAGTGTCTGAGGGGCGTCAAGGGGCGCGCGTCGTGCCCGAACGTCAGGTGGAAAGCCCCGCCGCGACGCCGCTCAGCACCAGCAGGCTCAGGGCGATGACGCGCCACATCCACCAGCTCGGGGGATCGCCGGCGCGCGCACGAGTGTCTACCGCATTCGCCACGGCGGGGCGCACCCGGTGGCCCGGCTCGTTGCGCGGGACCCGGGCCGGCGCGAAGCACGGCCAGGGCCGGGGTGCACCGAAGCCGCCGGCCGCGTCGTCCGTGCCCGGCGCAGCCGCCGCGGGTTCGGGATGGGAGGACACGGCATCCGCAAGGCCGGCGTCATGGCGAAGCCACTGGGCGTCGGCCATCTGCAGGGTCTCCCGGGACCACGAGCCAGGATCGGCTCAAAGGAACAATGCCGGGCGTCTGATTCCGTTCCATCCGGTTTCCGTTGCTGAGCGTCCGAGCGGCGCGGGGGTGTTCACCTTCTGAGAGATCACCGACGGGCGCCGGTTTCCTCCAGTCGGACCGGAAACCCGTCAGCGCTGGATCAGCCGAAGCCGCGCCTTGAGCGCGCCCTGGATGTGCGCGCGGGCGGCGGCTTCCGCCCGCGCGGGGTCGCGCGAGGTGATGGCCGCGACCATGTCCCGGTGCTCCTGCGCGGCGGTCGTCGGGCGCCCCTCGACGCTGAAGGTGGTGCGGCCGAGCAGGGCGATGGCGTCCTGCAATTCCTGGAGCGCGTGATCCAGGTAGCGGTTGCGCGCGGCGCCGATCACCGTGTCGTGGAGCCGGCGGTTCAGGCGCGCCATCTCGTCAGGGGAGCGGGCATTGGCCTCGAAGGCTTCCTCGATCTCTTGCAGCGAGTCGATTTCCGCTGGGGAGATGTGCTGCGCCGCCAGCCGCGCCGCCGCGCCTTCGAGGATCTCGCGCATGGTGTAGAGTTCGAGCACTTCCGGGGTGTTCAGGCGCCGGATGGTCAGGCCGCGGCCGCCGCCCGGCTCCACGAGGCGCTTGGTGAGGAGGCGCCCGAACGCGTCGCGCACCGGCGTCCGGCTGACCTGGAGCCGTTGCGCCACCTCCTCTTCCCGCAGGCGGTCGCCCGGCTGGTAGACGCCGGTGCGGATGGCCTCGCACAGGCTGCGGAACACCGCCTCCGAGAGCGGCAGCCCCGCTTCCAGGCCGCTCAACCGCACCTCCTGCCCCGCCTCCTGCGACACCTGCTCGCTGCTGCCCGACACGTTCCACTCCCATTGGCGCTGCGCGAATGAAGCACGGGAGCACGTCGCGGACCAGCCGGGCGCCGAGCTTTCACCGGGCCCCGGAGCGCGTCGCGGGGTTTCGGCGCGAAATCGGGTGCGCCCGGGGCACGCGCGTCACCGTGCCTGCGCGCCAATCTCCAGGGGACGGTCCCGGACCCGCGATTCGGCGCCCGGCGCGCGGCGGCGGCGCATCGCTTCGTCTCCCGCCAGGATCAGCGCGCCGAGGGCCCGTGGCAGGAAGCGGGTTGACAGGGGAAGAGGGAGAAACAGATAATCCTATTGTCCGACAATAGGACGGCACGCGAGCGTGCCCAAAGAACAAGGTCTGGGAGGAAAACATGAAGCGAATCCTGGCGTGCGCCCTCGGCGCCGCGCTGGTCGTGGCCGTGCCGGCGGCGGCCGAGATTCCCGCGCGCGGCGTCAAGGTCGGCGTGCTCACCGATCTCAGCGGCGTCTACACCGACCTGACGGGCGTCGGCTCCATCGAGGCCGCGAAGATGGCGGTGGAGGATTTCGGCGGCACCATGGACGGCAAGCCCATCTCCATCGTTTCCGCCGACGGCCAGAACAAGGCCGACGTGGGCGCCAACATCGCCCGCAAATGGATCGACGAGGAGAATGTCGACACCATCGTCGATACCCCCAACACGGCCATCGCGCTGGCGGTGCAGGAGATCACCCGCGCCAAGAACAAGGTGCTGCTGAACACCGGCTCCGCCTCCACCGTGTTCACCAACAAGGCCTGCTCGCCCACCTCCTTCCAGTGGGTCTATGATTCCTACGCCATGGCCAACGGCACGGCCCGCTCCGTGGTGGCCGAGGGCGGCAAGACCTGGTTCTTCATCACCGCCGATTACGGCTTCGGCCACTCGCTGGAGGCCGACGCCACCGAGGTGGTGCTGGCCAATGGCGGCAAGGTGCTGGGCTCGGTGCGCCACCCCCTCAACAACGCGGACTTCTCCTCCTTCCTGCTCAAGGCCCAGGCCTCCGGCGCCGAGGTGATCGCCTTCGCCAATGCCGGGGCGGACCTCATCAACTCCATCAAGCAGGCCAATGAATTCGGCCTCAGCAGCGGCAAGCAGCGCCTGGCCGCCATGGTGATCTTCATCACCGACATCCATGCCCTCGGCCTCAAGCAGGCGCAGGGGCTGCTGCTCACGGACGGCTGGTACTGGGACATGGACGAGCGCAACCGCGCCTGGTCGGCCCGCTGGTCGGCGCGGGTGGGCGGGGGGCGCAAGCCCACCATGCTGCATGCCGGCGTCTATTCGGCGGTGCTGCACTATCTGCGCGCGGCCAAGGCGGCCAATTCCACCGAGGGCGACGTGGTGGCGGCCAAGATGCGCGAACTGCCCATCGACGATGTCTTCGCCCGCAACGGCTCCATCCGCCCGGACGGCCGCATGATCCACGACATGTATCTCGCCCAGGTGAAGACCCCCGAGGAATCCAAGGGGCCGTGGGACTATCTGAAGATCCTGCGCACCATCCCGGCGGCCGATGCCTTCCGTCCCCTGTCGCGCAGCGAATGCCCGCTGGTGAAGAAGTGACCTGCCGGTGAACAAGTGACCTGCCGGTGAAGACGTGACCTGCCGGTGAAGACGTGACCTGCCGGTCGCCCGGCCCGCGCGGCCGGGCGACCGGCCCCAACCCCAGAGATCCCATGACGGCGCCTCTCCCCATGACGGCTCATGCCCCCGCGCCCCGGCTCGCCATTCCCGCGCTGGAGCACCACCTCGCCGCCGCCGTGCCCGGTTTCGCCGGGCCGATCTGCGTGGACTACATCTCGGGAGGGCAGTCCAACCCCACCTTCTTCGTGGACAGCCCCACCCATCGCCTCGTGCTGCGCAAGCAGCCGGGCGGGGAGGTGCTGCCCTCCGCCCATGCGGTGGACCGTGAGCATCGCGTGCAGGCCGCGCTCGCCGGCAGCGACGTGCCGGTGCCGCCCATGGTGCATTTCTGCGCGGACCCCTCCGTCATCGGCACGCCCTTCTATGTGATGGGGCGGGTGGAGGGGCGCGTGTTCGCCGCCTGCGACCTCGCCGATGCGGGGGAGGACGAGCGGCGCGCCATCTACCGTTCCGCCGCGCAGACGCTGGCGCGCCTGCATGCGGTGGACTGGCGGGCGGCGGGCCTTGGCGACTACGGGCGGCCGGACGGCTATTTCGAGCGGCAGGTGGCCCGCTGGACCCGCCAGTGGCAGGCGTCCCGCACCCGCGACCTGCCGGAGGTGGACCGCCTCATCCACTGGCTTCCGCGCCACTTCCCGGACGCGGGCGGCGCCACCATCGTCCATGGCGATTTCCGCATCGGCAATCTGATGATCCACCCCACCGAGCCGCGCGTGGTGGCGGTGCTGGACTGGGAATTGTCCACCATCGGCGACCCCATGGCCGACATCGCCCATTTTGGCGTCGCCTGGGACACGCGCCCGGAGGAATATGGCGGGCTTCTGGGCCTCGACCTGCCAGCGCTCGACCTGCCGGGCCGCGAGGATTTCCTCAGCTGGTACGGGGCGGCGGGGGGGCGGGCGGAACGCTTCTGCGGCTTCCATCGCATCTTCGCTTTGTTCCGCTACGCGGTGATCTTCGAAGGCATCGCCGCCCGCGCCCAGAACGGCAATGCCGCTTCCAGCGAAGCGGCCGCCGTGGGTCGCCTTTCGCAGAATTTCGCGCGCCACGCGGTGGCGCTCATCGACGCCGGCGCGCGCTGATCCCATACGAGGAGAGGATCGCAGGATGGATTTCGCCTATTCCCCGAAAGTGGAGGCGCTGCGCGCCCGGCTTGAGGATTTCATGCGCGCGCATGTCCTGCCCGCCAACACGGCGTGGCACCGGGCCTGCGAGGAGGGCCGCTATCCCCTCGACATCATCGAGCGGCTGAAGGGGAAGGCCTATGAGGACGGGCTGTGGAACCTGTTCCTGCCCCAGCTGCGCGACGACGAGCCCGGCACCCGCCTCACCAACCTCGAATATGCCCCGCTCGCCGAGATCATGGGCCGCGTGCCCTGGGCGGCGGAGGTGTTCAACTGCAATGCGCCCGACACCGGCAACATGGAATTGCTGCACCTGTTCGCCACGCCCGACCAGCGCGAGCGCTGGCTGGTGCCGCTGCTGGAGGGGCGCATCCGCTCCTGCGTCGGCATCACCGAGCCGGATACGGCGTCCTCCGACCCCACCAACCTCCAGACCACCATTATCCGCGAGGGCGGCGATTTCGTCGTCAACGGGCGCAAATGGTTCACCACCGGCGCCAAGCATCCCAACAACCGGTTCGTCATCGTGATGGGCCTGTCCGATCCGAGGCCGGACGCGGATGCCCATGCGCGCCATTCCATGGTCATCGTGCCGTTCGACACGCCCGGCGTGCGTGTGGTGCGCGACGTACCCATCATGCATCACCACGCGCCGGAGGGGCATTGCGAGGTGCTGTTCGAGAATGTGCGCGTGCCCGCGGAAAGCCTGCTGGGCGCGGAAGGGCAGGGCTTCGCGCTCGCCCAGGCCCGGCTCGGCCCCGGGCGGGTGCACCATTGCATGCGCACCATCGGCCAGTGCGAACTGGCGCTGGAACTGCTCATGGAGCGGGCGCAGGAGCGGCGCACCTTCGGGCGGGTGCTGGCCGACTATGCCAATATCCAGGACTGGATCGCCCAGTCGCGCATCGAGATCGACCAGTTGCGGCTCTATGTGCTGCGGGCCGCGTGGCTCATGGACAAGGCGGGAAACCAGGCGGCGCGCGTGGAAGTTTCCGCCATCAAGGTCGCGGCGGCGCGGGTGCAGACTCAGGTGGTGGACCGGGCCATCCAGGTGTTCGGCGCCATGGGCCTGACGCCGGACACGCCGCTGTCCTTCCTCTGGACCTGGGGCCGCGCGCTGCGGTTCATTGACGGCCCGGACGAGGTCCACCTGCGCACCATCGCGCGGGCGGAGATGAAGAAGGCCAAGGCCCGGCGGGGCGAGGGGGCGGCCTATCTGGTGCCCCCCGCCGCGCATGCGGCGCGCCCGTGAGAGCACGGGGGAAGGGAGAGATGGCGATGCGCGGATGGCTGGTGGAGGAGATCACCGAGGACGGGGCCATGTCCTTCACGGAATGCCCCATTCCCGTCGCCTCTCCCGAGGGGTGCGTGGTGCGGGTGGAGGCGGCGGGGGTGAACTTCCTCGACACGCTGATGATCCGCGGCAAATACCAGGTGAAGCCGCTGCCGCCCTTCATTCCCGGCATCGAGGTGGTGGGGACCGTGGTGGAGACCGGCGCCCAGGGCCGTTTCCGCGTGGGCCAGCGCATCTGCGCGCTGCTGGACAAGGGCGCCTTCGCCGAATTCGCCGCCGTGCCTGCCTTGGGCGCGGAGGCGGTGCCGGACGACTTCCCCATCCGCGAGGCGGTGGCGCTGCCGGTCATCTATCCCACCGCCCACCTGGCATTGAAGGACCGCGCCGGGCTGAAGCCGGGCGAGACCGTGCTGGTCCATGCGGGCGCCGGCGGGGTCGGGTCTGCCGCCATCCAGCTTGCCCGCCACTGGGGCGCGCGGGTCATCGCCACGGCGGCGGGCGCGGAGAAGCTCGCTCTGTGCAGCGCCATGGGCGCGGAGCATGTCATCGACTATGCCGTCGAGCCCCTGGTGGAGCGGGTGCGCGAGATCACCGGCGGGGCGGGCGTGGATGTGGTCATCGACCCCGTGGGCGGAAAGGTGGCCCTGGACAGCCTGCGCTGCCTCGCCTGGGGCGGGCGGCTGGTGATCGTGGGCTTCGCGGGCGGCGCCATCGCCGAGCTGCCGTCCAATCGCCTGCTGTTGAAGAACGCCGCCGCCATGGGGGTCTATTGGGGCGATTATCGCCGCCACCATCCCGAGCGGGTGGCCGAGGTGTTCGCGGACCTGTTCGAGCTGAAGCGCCAGGGCGCCATCGCGCCGCTGGTGCGCGATGTCTTCCCCCTCGCCGAGGCGCCCCGCGCCCTCGCCGCCTTGGCGGAGCGGCGCACGGTGGGCAAGGTGGTGCTGGAGCCGTGAGCCAGGGCTTCGACCCCGAGCGGCTGCGGGCCCTGCGGTTTCCCCCGCTCGCCCACGCCTACACCGCGCGCGACTGCATCCTCTATGCGCTGGGCGTCGGCTATGGGGACGATCCTCTGGACGAAGGGCAATTGGCCTTCCTCCAGGAGGATCGGTTGAAGGTGGCCCACACCTTCGCCAGTTTCATGGCCTATCCGGGCTTCTGGTATCGCGACCTAGATACGGGGCTCGACGCGGGCGGCGTGGTCCATCTGGCGGAGCGGATCGAGATCCATGCGCCGCTGCCGCCCGCGGGGCGCGTGATGGCGGAGGGGGGCGTGATCGGCGTCGAGGATCTCGGCCGTGAGCGCGGCGCGAAGGTGACGAGCCGCCGGGACATCCGCCTGGCTGAGGGCGGCCCGCTCCTCGCCACCGTGACGCAGACAGCCCTCGCGCGGGGCAATGGCGGCTTCGAGGCCGCGCCGCCCCCGCGTCCGCCCCGTCCGCCCTCCATCATTCCCGCGCGGGCGCCGGATCATGTGGTGACGCGGACGACATCGCCCCGCGCGGCGCTCATCTTCCGCCTGTCGGGCGATTTCAACCCGCTGCATGCGGACCCGGAAACGGCGCGGGCGGCCGGTTTTCCCCGGCCCATCCTCCACGGGCTCGCCACTTACGGCGTGGCGGGCCGGGCGGTGGTGGAGACCGTTGCGGGCGGCCGCCCGGAGCGCCTCACCCTCATGGAGGCACGCTTCACGGCGCCGGTCTTTCCCGGCGAGACCGTTCGCACGGAGGTCTGGTCGGAAGAAGGCGAGGCGCGGTTCCGCGCCCTTGTGGACGATCGCCTGGTCATCGACCAGGGCCTGGCGCGGTTCGTGGATCGCTGACCGCGCAATCACCCCGGCGCCTCGCATGCGCCGGGGACAAGAAGATGTCGAGGGAGGAAACCATGATCAGACGCGAGGTCCATTTCGGCCGCGTCGTGCCGGCCTTCGCGGAGCGCCCGGCCAATGTGGACGCCATGTTCCGCGCCTGCGTGGCGGCGACGCCGGAAGCGCCCGCCCTGGTGGCGGGGCAGCGGCGCATCACCTATGGCGCTCTGGACGCAAGCGTGGCGCGCCTCGCGAGCGGGCTGCGCGCGCGCGGCATCGGCAAGGGCGACCGGGTGGCGACGCTGATCGGCAACCGGGTGGAGGTGGTGGAAATCTCGCTCGCCTGCGCGCGGCTCGGCGCCATCCATGTGCCCCTGGACATCCGCCAGCGCAGCCGGGAGATCGCCTATGCGCTGACCCAGAGCGGCGCGGTCCTTCTGCTGCATGACGAGAGCTGCGCGGACCAGGTGCCCCCGCCGGGCGAGAGGGAGAGCGTGCGCCACGTCGTGGTGGTGGGTGCTTCGACCCCCGGAGCGGACGGATACGAGGCATTGGCGCGCGAGCCGGACGAGAGCGGCCCCGTCGAGAAGGTGGGGGAGGACGACCCGTTCTGCATCCTCTACACCTCGGGCACCACGGGGCGCCCCAAGGGCGCCGTCCTGACCCATTTCGGCGTCATCCATTCGTGCCTGCATTATCGCGGCGCCTGGGGCCTTGAGGGGTCGGACAAGGTAGTCCTCGCCGTGCCCTGCGCACATGTGACGGGGCTGGTGGGCGTCATCCACACCACGCTGTCGGCGGGCGCCTGCCTCGTCATGATGGGGCAGTTCAAGGCCCGCGCCTTCCTGGAACTGGCGGAGCGCGAGCGGGCCACCGCCACGCTCATGGTGCCCGCCATGTACAGCCTGTGCCTGCTGGACGCGGAGTTCGAGCGCTTCGACCTGTCCTCCTGGCGCATCGGCGCGTTCGGCGGCGCCCCCATGCCCGAGCCGGTGGCCCTGAAGCTGAAAGCCAAGAGCCCGGCCCTGACCCTGTTCAACGTCTACGGCTCCACGGAGACCACTTCGCCCGTGGCCATCCTGCCCGCCGATGCGCCCCTGGAGCGGCTGAACTGCGTGGGCAAGGTGCTGCCCTGCGCCGACATCCGGGTGATGGACGAGGCGGGGCGCGAGGTGGCGACGGGAGAGGCGGGGGAATTATGGATCGCGGGCGCCTCCGTGGTGCCGGGCTATTGGCGCAACCCGGAGGCGGACGCGGCGGGCTTCACCGGCGGCTACTGGCGCTCCGGGGACGTGGGCTCCATCGACGCGGAAGGCTACCTGAAGGTGTTCGACCGCAAGAAGGACATGATCAACCGCGCCGGATACAAGGTCTATTCCGCCGAGGTGGAGAGCGTGATCGTGGACCATCCCGGCGTGTCGGAGGCGGCGGTGGTGGGCTATCCCGACCCGGTGCTGGGCGAGCGCGTCGCCGCCTTCGTGAAGGCGGGGGAGGGGGTGGGGGCGGACAGCATCCGAGCCTTCTGCGCCACCCGCCTCTCGGACTACAAGGTGCCGGACCGCATCACCATCCTGCCCGACGGCCTGCCGCGCAATCCCAACGGCAAGGTCCTGAAGGGTGAACTTCGCAGCCTCGCCCTGGGCGGCGCGCAAGCATGAGCGCGGCTCGACATTGTCCGACAGGCGGATTAGACGGAAATCGGTCCAGGGCGTCTTCGGCCTGAGGGAGGGCGGTCAGCACGATGAAGGCGCAGGCGAAGGCCGGGCAGGACAAAGCGGGGGCAGCCAAGGCCGGGACGGCCAAGGGCGGAAAGGCCACGGCCGCACCGTCCCGCTCCGGGGTGTTCAAGCCCATCACCATCGCGCCGGGATACAAGCTGGTGGCCGACGCCATCGAGCGCCAGATCGTCTCCGGCGAGGTGCGGCCCGGCGAGGCCATCGGCACCGAGGCGGAATTGGTTCAGCAGTTCGGCGTCAACCGCTCCACCGTGCGCGAGGGCATCCGCCTGCTGGAGCAGAGCGGGCTGATCCGCCGCGATTCCAAGCGCCGCCTCTATGCCGCCGTGCCCCATTACGACAGCTTCGTGGGCGACGTGAGCCGCGCCTTCGTGCTGAACGAGATCACCTTCCGCGAGCTGTGGGAGGCCACCATGGCCATCGAGACGGCGGTGGCGGAACTGGCGGCGGAGCGCATTTCCGCCGAGGGCCTCGCGGGGCTGGAGGACAATCTGGAGCGCTCGCGCGCCGCCCTCGCCAAGCCCGCCCAGCTCGCGCTGCTGGACATCGAGTTCCACACCCTCCTGTCCAAGGAGGCCGGAAACCGCGTGCTCCAGTTCGCCCGCGAGCCCGAGAACAAGCTGTTCTTCCCCACCACCGAGATGCTGTTCCGCCGCAATGCCGAGGCGCCCCGGCGCAACGTGGAGGCCCATGCGGCCATCCTCGACGCCCTGCGCCGCCGGGACAAGGCGGATGCGGCCCTCTGGATGCGGCGGCACATCAACGACTGGAAGAAGGGCTTCGAGCGGATCAACAAGTCCGTCGACCAGCCCATCGACCGCGCCTATGCGGAAGACCTGAAGAGCGGCTTCTGACCCAGGGGCCCGTGTGCGTCACCCCTGGGTCTCTGTTTAAGCCCGCGCGGCGCCCGTCAAAATCGCCGCCGTTGGGACAAGCCTCACCCGCGCGCCGTCCTCACATCATCGCCGGAAAATCCCGCCCCAGCGTGTGACGGCGCGCATCCGCGCGCGTGCTCGCTTACCGCGATGTTTCTCGTTCTGTGAAAAACAAAATATCGCACATCGATAAAACTCCGTGGACAGGCAGGGCGGCGGCGCTATGGTTGCCGCAACCAAAAGAAAACGTTCCACCGGGAGGTGAATGTGTCGTCCCTGGCTGAAAAGATGCCACCGGATGCGGCCCGTTCGTCGCTGTCCAAGGCCCTCGGCCTGCTCACGGTCATCGCCGAGCGCGGACGCAACGGCGTCACGCTGAGCTCCGCCGCCAAGCGGGCGGGGATCCATGTCGCCACCGCCCATCGCCTCATGGCCATCCTGGTGGAAGAGGACTTCCTCAGCTTCGATCCCTACACGAAGCTCTATTATCTCGGCATCATGCCCTACGAGATCGTCGCCCGCGCGGGCAGCGACCTCGAATTCCTCACCCTGCGCAAGGCGCTGCATCCCGTGCTGGAGGCGGTGCAGGCGGAAGTGGGCTGCATCGCCACCCTGTCCGTCCTTTCCCGGGGCGAGGCCCTGTGCGTGGACGTGGTGGAGGGGGAATCCGACATCCTCCTCAACACGCTGAAGGTGGGCTCGCGCCGTCCGCTGGGCGCGGGGGCGGCCAGCCTCGCCTTGCTCGCGGCCCAGGGCCGGGAGCAGCGGGAGCTCATCATCCGGCGCGAGGCCGAGCGCTACCGCAAATACGGCACGCTCACCGCCGATTTCGTGCGCGAGGGCTGCGCCGAGTACGAGCGCACCGGCTACGTGTTCAACGCCCAGATCATCCCCGACATCGGCGCGGTGGGCCTGCCGCTGTTCTCCGAGGGCGGGGCGCTGGTGTGCGCCGTCTCGCTCACCAACACCATTTCCCGCCTCAACCCCGAGCGGCGCAGGGATGTCGCCCGGGTCCTCCTTTCGGCCGTTCGCGCGGCCGGTTTCACAGCCACGGACATAGACTGATGTACCCCATCGACCTGTTCTATCGCCAAGCCGCCCGGACCCCGGACCGGATCGCGGTCGAGTTCGGGGAGGAGAGCGTCGCGTACGGCGATCTCCTCGCCCGCGCCTCCGCGCTCGCCGCCGGCCTCCAGGCGCTGGACCCGACCCCCGGCTCGCGGGTGGGCATCTGCTGCCTGAACCATGTGGAGCACATCGTCTGCTGGCTGGCGGTTCTGGCCGCCGGCAAGGTGTGGGTGCCGCTCTATCCGAAGAACAAGGCGGCCGAGATCGGCGAGAGCGTCACCTTCACCGAGGCGAGCATCGTCATCGTGGACGCCAAGTCGCGCCACCTGGTGGAAGGCACCGGCGCGCGCCTCATCGTGAGCGATCCCACGGGCGGCGCGGACACGACGGGCGGCCTCGCCCGGGCCCATGCGGGCAGCGCGCCGCGCTTCCATTCGCTGCCTTTGGACGCGACCCAGGCCATCAAGTTCACCGGCGGGTCCACGGGCAAGCCCAAGGGCGTGATGCAGCCTTATCGCGCCTGGAACACCAACATCATCACCCAGATCCTGGCCTGGGGCCTGAAGGTGGGCGACCGGCTGCTGGCGAGCGCCCCCATCACCCACGGCACCTCCACCTATCTCCTGCCCACCTTCGCCACCGGCGGCACGCTGGTTCTGAAGGACCAGCCGCGCCCGGAGGACGTGCTGCGCACCCTCGCCGAGGATCGCATCTCCACCACCTTCCTGCCGCCCACCGTCATCTACATGATGATGCAGCTTCCCGAGGCGCGGCGGGCGAATTTCGACCACCTGCGCAACCTCGTCTACGGCGCCGGCCCCATGCGCCCGGATGCCATCGCCGAGGCGCAGTCCGTGTTCGGCCCGCGCATCGCCTCCACCTACGGCCAGACGGAAGCCCCGCAGATCGCCACCATGATCTCGGCGCAGGACCTGACCGACCCGGACAAGCGCGCCTCCGTGGGCCGCGAGACCATCCTGACCCGCGTGGCTGTCATGGACGAGGCGGGCGCGATCCTGCCGCAGGGCGAGCTGGGCGAGATCGTCATCCGCGGCGACCTGCTCATGACCGGCTATTGGCGCCAGCCGGAGAAGACCGCCGAGACCATCATCGACGGCTGGCTCCACACCGGCGACCTTGGCCAGTTCGATGAAGACGGCTTCCTCTACCTGAAGGGCCGCTCGAAGGACCTGATCATCACCGGCGGCTTCAACGTCTATCCCGTGGACGTGGAGCCAGTGATCGCCGAGCACGCGGCGGTGGCGGACTGCGCCGTGTTCGGCGTGCCCGACGACAAGTGGGGCGAGTCCGTCCACGCCGCCATCCAGCTCCGCGAGGGCATGACCGCCGACACGGAGGAGATCATCCGCTTCGTGAAGGACCGGCTCGGCTCGGTGAAGGCGCCGAAGTCCATCGCGGTCTACGACCGCCTGCCCCGCAACAATTACGGAAAGCTCCAGAAGCAGGCGCTGGTGGATGACCACGTCGCCCGCGAGACCGCGCAAGGACAGCAAGAGGAAAAGGTGCGCCCATGAGCTCCGGCCCCAGCATGAAGACGCCCACCACGGCCCTCAGCCACCACACCCTGGATGCCGTCTATTACCGCGAGAAGAGCCTCGTGGACGACATCCTGAAGCCCGGCACCCAGCCGGACTTCGTGCGCGAGGCCATGGCGCACATCCTCGGCCGCGAGATCGGCGAGGGCGAGTTGCGGGTGATGAACGTCATCCTCATCACCATGATGGAACACGGCTTCACGCCGAGCGCCATCGCCACCCGCTCCATCTACATGAGCGCGCCGGAGAACCTCCAGGGCGCGGTGGCGGCGGGCCTGATGGCGGTGGGCAGCCAGTTCGTCGGCACGGTGGAGAACAATGCCCGCCTGCTGGCGCAGATCGTCGCCGCCCCCGCCGGAGAGCGCCGCGCGCTCGCCGAGGCGATCGTGGACGACCACAAGGCGCGCAAGGTGTTCATGCCGGGCTTCGGCCACCACCTGCACAAGCCCGATGACCCGCGCGCGCTCCGCCTGCTGGAGATCGGCGCGGAGAACGGCCTCGACGGCGACTACCTGAAGGCGCTGCGGCTCCTGTCCGAGGTGGTGGACGAGAAGGCACGCCGCCACATCACCATCAACGCCACGGGCGCGGTGGCCGCGCTTCTGGGCGAGATGGGCATTCCGGTGGACCTGATGCGCGGCTTCTCGGTGCTCGGCCGCACCGCCGGGCTCGTCGCCCATATCGCGGAGGAGCGCGAGCGCCCCAGCGCCCGCTTCATCTGGGACCTGGTCGACAAGACCATCCCCTACGAGGCCTGATCCATGAGCGATTTCGCATTGGTCACGGGCGGCAGCCGGAACATCGGCGCCGCCATCGCCCGGCGCCTCACGCAGGACGGCCTGCGCGTCCTCGTGGTGGACGTGGTGCCGCCCGAGCATGACGCGCTCGACGCCCATTTCCAGGCGGACTTCCGCGACCTCGACGCCACCCGCGCCGTTCTGGCGAAGGCGGTGGAGGGGCGGCGGGTGACGCGGCTCGTCAACAATGCGGGCATCGTCAATCCGGCGAGCCTGGAGGAGACCACCACCGACAGCCTGGAGGCGGTCTCCACCATCAATCTGAAGGCCCCCATCCTGTGCGCGCAGGCGGTCCTGCCCTCCATGAAGGCGGCGGGGCTCGGGCGCATCGTCAACATTTCCAGCCGGGCCGCGCTCGGCAAGGAATTGCGCACCGCCTATGCCGCCACCAAGGCGGGCCTGCACGGCATGACGCGCACCTGGGCGCTGGAACTGGGGCGCCACGGCATCACCGTGAACGCGGTCGGCCCCGGCCCCATCCGCACCAGCCTGTTCGAGGCGGTGAACCCGCCCGATTCCCCCCGCACCAAGGCCATCATCGAGGGCGTGCCCGTGGGGCGCCTCGGCACCGGCGAGGACGTGGCGGAGGCGGTCGCCTTCTTCGCCTCCGAGCGGTCCGGCTTCGTGACCGGCCAGGTCCTCTATGTGTGCGGGGGCATGACCGTCGGCCTCGCCTGAGGCCCACCTTCTTCCAACAAGCGAACCACAATCCCAGGGAGGGAAAAGCATGCTTCGTCGCCTGAAATACGCCATGGGCGCACTCCTCGCCGCCGGGCTGAGCCTGCCCGCCGCGGCCCAGACCACCGCCGCCCCGGCGGAGCCCAACTGGCCCACGCGCACCATTTCCATCATCGTTCCCTATTCCGCCGGCGGCGCCACGGACATCCTGGCGCGCAAGATCGCGGAAGGGCTGACCCACGAGCTGGGCAAGCCGGTCATCGTGGACAACCGCGCCGGCGCGGGCGGCATCCTGGGCACCACGGTGGCGGCCTCGGCCAAGCCGGACGGCTACACCCTGTTCTTCGGACAGGTTTCCTCCCACGGCATCGCGCCCAATCTCAGCAATGCCGCCAAGTACGATCCCGTGAAGGGCTTCGAGCCCATCGTGTGGATCGACTCGATCCCGAACATCCTGGTGGTGCGCAACGACCTGCCGGTGAACTCGGTTGACGAGCTGATCGCCTATGCCAAGGCGAACCCGGACAAGCTCAATTTCGCCTCGTCCGGCATCGGCGCCTCGACCCACCTGTCGGGCGAGATGTTCAAGGCGCAGACCGGCATCCAGATGACCCACATCCCCTATCCCGGCAGCTCGGGCGCGCTGGTGTCGGTGGTTTCCGGGCAGACGGACCTGATGTTCGACAACATGCCGTCCGCCTATCCGCAGGTGACGAACGGACGCGTGAAGGCGCTGGCCGTGACCACGCAGAAGCGCTCGCCGCTGGCGCCGGACCTTCCCACCATCGCCGAGGCCGCCAAGTCCGCCGACCTCTCCAAGTTCGAGGCCACCGCCTGGTTCGGCCTGTTCGCCCCCGCCGGCACGCCGAAGGACATCGTGACCAAGGTCAATACGGCCGTGAACGACCTGCTGAAGAAGCCGGAAATGGTGAAGTTCATCGCCGACGGCGGCGGCATCGTGGAAGGCGGCACGCCGGACGCCCTGGCCAAGCACGTCACGTCCGAGCTCGCCAAGTGGAAGACCGTCATCGAAGAGGCGAAGATTCCCAAGGAGTGATCGCTGGAACGCCCGTGGGCTTCGCTCGCGGGCGTTCGGCCGAGCCCCTCGGCGGTCGAGAGAAACCCTTCGCCCTCCCGCGCGGGAGGGCGATCTTGCGGTCAAGGCTAAGGAACAGGTGATGGGTGAACTTCAGGATCGCGTCGCGGTCGTCCTCGGCGGCGGCTCCATCGGGCCGGGCTGGGGCATCGGAAAGGCCATCTGCGCCGCCTTCGCCAAGGAAGGCGCGCGGGTGGTGGTGGCGGATCGCGACCTGTCCTCGGCGGAAGATACACGCGACCTCATCGCCAAGGACGGCGGCGCGGCCACGGCCGAGGCGGTGGACGTCTCCGACGACGACGCGCTGACCGGCTGCCTGAAGCGCACCCTCGACACGTTCGGCCGCATCGACGTGCTCTATTTCAACGTGGGCATCGGCAAGGCCGGTCCCTCCGTGGAGACCTCCGGCGCGGACTGGCGCCGCATCAGCGACGCGAACCTCACCGCCTTGCATGTGGCCGCCACCACGGTCCTACCCGCCATGCGCGAGCAGCACGCGGGCGTGATCCTCGCCACCTCGTCCATCGCCGGGATGCGCGAGGTGGGCTATCCCCATCTCGCCTACGGCGCCACCAAGGCCGCGCTCATCCATTATCTGCGCCTGCTGGCGGTGGAGAACGCGCCGTTCGGCATCCGCGCCAACACCATCGTTCCGGGCCTCATCGACACCCCGCGCATCGAGAAGACGGTGGCGGGCGCCTATGCGGGCGCGGACCTCGCCGCCATGAAGGCGCGCCGGGCCGCCCAATGTCCGCTCGGCCGCATGGGCACCGCCTTCGACGTGGCGGAGGCCGCCCTGTTCCTCGCCTCTGACCGGGCGTCCTACATCACCGGCACGGAACTGCTGGTGGACGGTGGCCTCGCGGCCACCACGCGGCGGCCCGAGGCCTGAGGCCCAAGAGGAAGAACGCGCGCCGGGGCGCCGGAAGGGGGCTCCAGGCGTTGGCGTTGCTGGAAAAACAGCCGGTTAACCTTAACCGGCGATTAACTGGCTTCGCGCACGGTTGGATCCATGACCGTCGCGATTCGACCCGCCGTATCCCGTCACGCCGTTGCACGTCTGCGCCAGTGCGCCGGGGCGTCCCTGCTGGTGCTGGCGCTCGCCTTGCTGCCCGCCGGGCCCGGGCGCGCCCAGGACGTGAGCGGGCCCGCCTGGACCCTGGCCGACGAGGCGTACCGGGCGTTCGCGGCGCGGGACTACACGCTGGCGGTGGACAAGGCGCGCGCGGCCCTCGCGCTCAACCCGGACGTGGTCCGCTGGCGCCTGCTTCTCATCGACGTTCTGATCGCGGCGGATCGCCTTCCCGAGGCGGAGGCCGCCGTGCGGCAGGCCCAGGCCATGGGCATCACCGATCCGCTGCTGGCCCAGAGGGCAGGGGAGATCGCCGACCGGCTGAAGCCGCCGCCCGCGCCCGCACCGCCTCCCGCCCCGGCGCCGGAGGCCAAGGTCGCGCCCGCGCCGGTCCCTGCGCCGCCCGCCGGCCCGCCCACCGTGGACTTCACGGCTCCGCCGCCGCCCCCTGCCGCGGCGCAGACCCCCGATCAGGCCGCCTATGCGGCCGCCGACAAGGCCTACAAGGCCTATGCGGCCAAGAATTATCCCGCCGCCGTGGCGGCCGCCCGGGAGGCGGTGGCGGCGGCGCCGCAGGACGAATCCTATCGGCTTCTGCTGGTGAATGCGCTGTCCGCCTCGGGCCGCTTCGCCGATGCCGTCCAGGCGGCGGGGGAGGCGCTGGCCCGCGTCCCGCGCAAGGCGCAGCTCCTGGTGCAGCGGGCCTATGCCTATCAGAAGCTCGGCCGTCAGGCGCTGGCGGCCCAGGATTTCGCCGCCGCGCTGCGGGACGGAGGATTGCCGCCCGCCGAGGTCCGCAATGTCCGGCTCTCCCTGGCGGACGCCGCGCAGGCGGGGAAGGACCCGCAGCGGGCGCTGGATGCGCTGGCGCCGCTGGCGCGCGAGCGCAGCTATGACGTCGCCGCGCGCCGCGCCTTCGCCCTCCAGGCCCTGGAGCGCCACGAGGACGCGCTGGCGGCGTTCGACCTGGGCGCCGCGACCGCGCGCTCGGCCTCCGACCGCGCCACCATGGAGCGCGGCGCCATCGGCGAACTGGTGGCACTGAAACGCAAGGACGAGGCGCGCCAGCGCTTCCTCGGCGACCTTTCGGCAGGCGACTTCTCCCCCTTCCCGCCGCTGGACGTGGCCTATCTCGCCAATCAGGTGGGCGCGGACCGGGAGGCGCTCGCCTATTTCGACCGGGCCAAGGCGTTCGGCGAGTTGCGCGGCCCCGCGCTGCTGGACGCCGCCTATGTGGCGAAGCGCGAAGTGGCCAACGATGAGGCCATCGCCTATTTCAAGGACGCGCTCGACGCCAACCGCGCGGGCACTCTCTCCCTGCCGCCCCAGACCCAGTTCGGCATCAAGCGCGAGGTGGCGGACATGGAGCGCTCCTGGGGCGCCTATGCCTCGGTGAGCTACGGCGCGGTGGGCGTCATGCCCAGCTCGGTCTTCGCCCCGCCGCCCGGCGTCGGCCATTCCATCCAGGCGGGCGTGGAGCTTTACTGGCGCCCGCCCGTCATCGGATATCGCAACGGCGCGCTGTTCGAGGTCTTCTTCCGCGCCTTCGAGACCCTCTATGACGAGAGCGGCGGGGCCACGGGCTGGGACACCGTCCAGGGCAGCGTGGGCGCGCGCTGGAAGCCGCTCAGCGACCAGAACCTCGTGCTCGAGGTGAGCCACCTCTTCCCGATCGGCGAATATGCCCGCACCGACTGGCTGTTCCGCGTCGCCTATTCCACGGGCGACGGTTCGGACCTGCGGGTGGACGTGCCGGACTGGCTCTACTGGCAGGTCTATGGGGAAGGCGATTATTTCGCCGTCAATCCCGAGACCATCGGCAATTTCGAGGCGCGCCTGGGCCGCTCCTACCGGCTCGATTCCATCAGCGACCGGATCGTCTTCACGCCCTTCCTCGCCATCGGCGGCGCCTATGATTCCGTGCTGGCGACGCCGGGCGCGCTGGGAGCCGGGCCGGGGGCGAACCTGCGCTTCTGGTTCCGGGAGGGCGAATACACCGCCCCCATGTCCTATGTGGACCTGACGCTGCAATATCGCTGGCGCCTCGCCGGAGACGAACGCGCGCAAGGCGTGTTCGCGAGCGCTTTCCTGTCCTATTGAGCCGGACGCTGACCGCTCACCGACCCAAAGCCAGCGCGCGCTCGTAGGAGGCAAGCAATTGCCCGGCGCCCGGCGCCGGGCCGGTCATGTACGGGTGGAGGGCGAAGGCGACGAGATGCTCCGCCCCGCTTGCCGCGGCAAGATCCAGTTGCGCGGACAGGCGCGTGAAGGGGGCCGCGTCGGCGGCGAAGGCGCCGGGCTGGAGATGATCCGTCGGCTTCTGGGCGAACAGCTCCACCACCACGTCGAACGGGACGCCGGAGGCGCGCAGATGGGCGAACAGCGGGGCCAGCAGGCGGTAGTTGGACAGGCCGAACACACCGACCCCGTCCTGGACCAGCGGGCGCAGGCCCAGGTCCTGCGGCAGCGCGCGCCACAGGTCGAGCAGCGTGCGGCCGGGATCGTTGCGGCTGTGGAAGCACGAGACGGCCATGGGCACCGTCCCGCCCGCCTGCCTCACGGCGCGCAGGAAGCCCACCAGCGCCGCCACGTCCTCCGGGCGCGCCCAACTCGCCTGATCCAGCTCATAGGGCAGGTACCAGCCGGAGAAGGCGGGATGGCCCAGGAACGGGGCGGCCTCCATGAAGCGGCGGCACGCCTCGGCGGCGTCCGACAGGAAGGCGTCCCGGGCGCGTCCGCCCCGGCCTTCCAGCACCGCCCAATAGGCGGGATCATAGGGCAGGCCCACCCGCAGGCGGCATCCGGCCGCCAGCACGAAGTCGAGCAGGCGGGCCAGCAGATCCCCGTCCAGGGCATAATCGGCGCCGTGGCGGGTCCATTGCAGGATGAGGTCCGGGCAGCCGAGGCGCCGGGCATCGGCCACCCGCTCGGCCCATTGGGTGTTGGACAGCAGCAGGTCGTCCCGCCACGGCTGGATGAAGGAGCCGTCCAGCGGCCGGGCCAGCCGCCAGGGATCGCGCGCCGAGCCGGCGAGGCACAGGAGCAGGCCGCCCGCGACGCCGCCGAGGAGGGCACGGCGGCCGAGGACGCGGGATGCGGGCGGAGATGAGGCGGACGTGATGGCGGGCCGGGTCCTGTGTTCAGGAAATGTCATGCCATCTTCGTTCTATTCTGGATGGTACAAACTTGGATCCGGGAATACGCCGGGCGGGGGAGGAGCAAGGTGATGCGCATTCTGTCGGTGTTCGGCACACGCCCGGAGGCCATCAAGATGGCCCCCCTGGTGAAGGCGATCGAAGCGGATGCAGGTCTGACCTCCCTCGTGTGCGTCACCGGGCAGCATCGGGCCATGCTGGACCAGGTGCTCGCCCTGTTCCAGATCGCTCCCGATTACGACCTGGATGTGATGGTGCCGAACCAGACCCTCAACGGCCTCGTGGGCCGGGTGCTCGCGGCGCTGGATCCGGTGCTGGAGAGCGCGCGGCCTGATCGCGTCCTGGTGCACGGCGACACCTCCACCGCGCTGGCGGCGGCACTGTGCGCGTTCCATCGCGGCATCCCGGTGGGCCATGTGGAGGCGGGGCTGCGCACCTACGACCTCGCCCAGCCCTGGCCGGAGGAGATGAACCGGCAGGTGGCCGACCGTCTGTGCGGCCTCCTGTTCGCGCCGACGCCCGTGGCCGCCGACAACCTGCGCGCCGAGCGTCTCGCGGGGCGTATCCATGTGACCGGCAACACGGTGATCGACGCCCTGTTCCTCGCGGTGGAGCGGATCGACCGGGACGAGGCCCTGCGCGCCGCGCTGGACCGGGACTTCGCCTTCCTCGACCCCACCAAGCGGCTGGTTCTGGTGACGGGCCACCGGCGGGAGAATTTCGGCGGCGGCTTCGTCGCCATCTGCGAGGCGCTGGCCCGGATCGCCGCGCGGGCCGACGTGGAGATCGTGTATCCCGTCCATCTCAATCCCAATGTGCGCGAGCCCGTGCACCGGCTGCTGGACGGCCTGCCCAACGTCCACCTCATCCCGCCGCTGGACTATCTGCCCTTCGTCTACCTGATGCGCCGCTGCCATCTGGTCCTCACCGATTCCGGCGGGGTGCAGGAGGAGGCGCCCTCGCTGGGCAAGCCGGTTCTCGTGATGCGCGACGTCACCGAGCGGCCCGAGGCGGTGGCTGCCGGGACCGTCGAGCTGGTGGGCACCAATGCCGACCGGATCGCCAACGCCGTAGTCGCCCTGCTTGACGACGGGGAGCGATACGCGCATTTCGCTCGCCGCACCAATCCCTATGGGGATGGTCAGGCCTGCGGCCGCATCGTGGCGGCCCTTGCCGGGCGGGAGCCAGAGCCGTTCGATCCGCTGCGGGCCCGTGAGCTTGAAAACTGGGGAACAGCCCGATGACCGGAATGCTGGCGCAATTTCGGCTGAATCCGGTGGGATCTGGCTTCCGCGAAAACCGCCGGGCGGGTGCTCGGCGTGAGGGGCAGGACATGAGCAAGCGTATCATCGGGTGTGCAACCGTGGCCGGAAGCGCCGCGTCGGCGTCATGTGCCATTCTCGGCCTCGCCTTGGCCCTGACCCAGCCCGTCCTGGCCCAGCCTGTCCCGCCCCAGCCCGTTCCTGTGCAGGGCGCCGCGTCGGCATCCGCTTCCACGCAGGCCGCCGCCCAGGGGCTGCCGCAGGCGCTGAAGGCGCTGTCCGACGGCGCCGTCTCGGTCTCGGTGGCGCTGTCGGATCTCGGCATCCAGCAGCCCATCAGCCTGTCGGGCACCGATGCCCGCCGCACGCTCTTCCTGCCGGTGCCGGCCGGCGTGCCCATCCAGGACGGGACTATCGCGCTGGACGCGCGCTACCTGCGCGGCGACGGGGGGCGCACCTCCTTCGTCGCCTCCGTGGACGGGGCGCCTCAGTCCGCGACCTCCCCCACGTCCAGCCGGGGCGATGCCTCGGTGACTCTGACGGTGCCGGGCGTGCCGCGCAGCTCCGGCTTCGTGCAGCTCGGCGTCGCCTGGGCCTCCATGGTGGCCGAGCAGCTCTGCTTCGACGACCGTTCCATCGGCAATGTGCTGGAAGTGCTGCCCACCACGCGCCTCACCTACAGCTATGACCGCAACGCGGTGCGCGACCTCGCCACCGCCTGGACGGCGCTGCCGCCCTTGACCCGCGTGCTGCTGGCGCCCGGCGCCCTGCCGGACCAGAGCTATGACGCTGCGTGGCGCATCGGCACGGTGCTGGAGCGGGCGAGCAAGCGCGTGGTCTTCGTGACCCTGCCGCAGGTGGGCGCCGAGGTGGACCTCGCCGGCCTGGACATCCCGGCGGCCCTGAAGGCCGTGCCCGCCTTCGCCGCGCTCGCCTCCGGCGGCCGCCACAAGATCGCCGACGAGGCGGAGCTGGGCGCGCTGCTCATGTTCGCCGGGCGCGGGCCCATCGGCGCGGACATCGTCATCTCCGACGCCGCGCTGCGCGGCGCGCTGTCCGCCGCCGGCAATGCCTTGCGCACGCAGGTCGCCGCCGCCGGCCCGGAGGCGGGCGCCGCCTTCGATGCGTGGCGCGCCTCCAGCTTCACCGCCGAGGCGGATCCGACCGGGCGCAACCTGCGCATCGCCATGCTCGGCGGGCGCTCGGTGATCGCGGTGGACGCATCCGCGGGCGCGCCCGCGGCGGGCATCCTCACCGACACGTGGCGCCGCACCCTCCAGGTGGCGGCGGTGAAGGTGGACGTGGCGCGCCCGTCCGTTCCGGGCGAGGTCCGCTCCATCCCCATCTCGCGCCTCGGCGGCGTGCCCGGAAGCTTCGACGTGATGGTGCGCGGCGACTGGACCGCGACCTTCGACCTGGGCAAGGCGGTGTCGGGCGGCGGCCTGCCTTCGCGGCTCGACCTGGACCTCTCGGCGGCGCCGGGAGCGGCCTCCTCGCGGCCGGTGGCGTCGGTGTTCCTCAACGACTACCTGCTCGGCGCGCGCAATCTCGACGCGGACGGCTCGCCGGAGCGCCTGTCGGTGGACGTTCCCTTCTATGCGCTGGCGCCGGTGAACGTGCTGCGCGTGTCGTTCCAGCGCCAGCCCATGGGCGACCGCTGCCGCGAGACGCCCCAGGCCTATCCGGTGGCGGTGCTGCCTTCGAGCCGCCTCGTGGCGGACACCGAGGCCACCTCGACCGACTTCGTGGGCGTGATCGCGCGCCTGCCCGGCGCCGTGGACGTGATCGTGCCGTCCGCCTACGGCACCCGCCCGGCGGACAGCCTGCCGCGCATCGTGTCGCTGGTGACCGCCACCGGCGTCTCGCCCGAGCAGGCCCGGCTCGTGGTGGCGAAGGACGCGGCGGCGCAGACGCCGTCCGCCAACTTCCTCGCCTTCGACGTGCCCATCACGGGCGCGCAGCAGAAGGTGCGCGTGGAGGGCGACCGGCTCGTCCTGTCGGGCCATGAAGACCGGCCCCTGCTGGACGTGGCGGGGCTCGACCGGGTGGCCGTGATCCAGGCCGTGTCCGCCGCCGGAAAGGTGGGGCTGGAATATCGCACGCTGGGCGCCGGCCCCGGCTCCGCCGCCGCCTTCCAGCTCGGAACCGGCGACGTGGCGGTGATCGCCGACAGCGGGACGGTGGCGCAGATCAACACCCAGAGCGCCCTCGCGAAAGTGGCCGACCGGCCCATGGACTACGTGGTCATGGCCTGGCAGGCGCGCGGCCTGTGGGGTCCCATCGCCGTGGGCGTGGCGATCCTGCTGTTCTTACTGCTGCTGCTGCGGGCGCGGGCGGTGCGGCGCCGCAACAAGTCGGACCATTGATGAGCCCGCGCGCGCCGATGCAGGGGACTGACATGCGGGAGGGCGTACGTCCATGACGGCCGTCCTCCTCTATCCCGTCGCCTTCTATTACGGCGCCCTGGAATGGGTGGCGGCCGCGGTGGCCGTCCTCATCATGCTGTCCAGCATCGATGACCTGTTCATCGATGCCTATTACTGGACGCGGGAGGCGCTGCGCGCGCTCACCATCAAGCGGGCGCCCCATTATCGCCCGCTCACGCCCCAGGCGCTGAAGGAGACGCCCGAGAAGCCCATCGCCATCATGGTTCCGGCCTGGATGGAGGCGAATGTCATCGCCGTGATGCTGGACACCATGGTGGGGGCGCTGGAGTACCGGAACTACCAGATCTTCGTCGGCACCTATCCCAACGACCAGGCCACCATCGACGAGGTGGAGCGCATGAAGCGGCGCTTCAAGCAGCTTCAGCGCGTGGAGGTGCCCCACAACGGGCCCACCTGCAAGGCGGACTGCCTCAACTGGGTGGTGCAGGCCATCTTCCTGTTCGAGCGCCAGAACGACATGGAATTCGCGGGCGTCGTGCTGCACGACTGCGAGGACGTGATCCATCCGCTGGAACTGCACCTGTTCAACTATCTCGTGCACCGCAAGGAATTGGTGCAGATCCCGGTCATGTCGCTGGAGCGCGACTGGTATGAGCTGGTGGCCGGCACCTACATGGACGAGTTCGCGGAATGGCACGCCAAGGACCTGCCGGTGCGCGAGAGCCTGTCCGGCATGGTGCCCTCGGCCGGGGTGGGCACCTGCTTCTCGCGCAAGGCGCTGCTGGCGCTGTGCGAGGAGACCAACAACCAGCCCTTCAACACCGACAGCCTCACCGAGGATTACGACATCGGCCTCAGGCTGACGCGCCAGGGGATGAAGTCCATCTTCGTGCGCTTCCCGGTGCAGTACCGCGTCATCCACAAGAGCTGGTTCCGCGCGGGCGACACGCAGACCACCATCACCATGCCGCTCTGCGTGCGGGAATTCTTCCCCGACACGTTCCGCGCGGCCTATCGCCAGAAGGCGCGCTGGACGCTGGGCATCGCGCTCCAGAGCTGGGTGCAGCTCGGCTGGCCGGGGTCGTTCGCCACCAAGTACCTGCTGTTCCGCGACCGCAAGTCCATCGTCACCTCGCTGGTGTCGATCCTCGCCTATTTCGTGCTGCTGAACTTCCTCGGCTTCTTCATCGCCGCCGAGCTGGGCTACGGGCGTGAGCGGTTCCCGCCCTTGTTCGTCAACAACGACTTCATGACCTTCGTCCTGTTCTTCAACTTCATCGCCCTGTCGCTGCGGGTGGTGCAGCGGGTCTATTTCGTGGGGCGGCTCTATGGCTGGCAGCAGGGGCTGCTCTCGCTGCCGCGCATGGTGGTGTCGAACGCCGTGAACTTCATGGCCGCCGCGCGCGCCTGGAAGCTGTTCATCGCCTCTCTGCTGTTCGGCACCCGCGTCACCTGGGACAAGACCACCCACGCCTTCCCCACCACCGACCAGCTCGTGAAGCGGCGGGCGCGCATCGGCGAGCTGCTGCGCTCCTGGCAGGCGGTGGAGGAGGACAAGCTCGACCAGGCGCTCGAAGCCCAGTCGGCGGCCCAGCTTCCCCTCGGCCGCCTGCTGGTAGCCAAGGGATGGCTCGACGACGACACCCTGGCGGAGGCGATCGCCGCGCAGGAGGACATGCGCCGCGTCTTCATCTCGCCCGAAACCGTGGCGCAGCACGGCGGCGAGATCCCGCTCGCCTTGTGCGTGCGCCATCGCTGCATCTCCATCGGCCCCGATCCGGACGGGCGCCCGCGCGTCGCCGTGGGCGGCCCGCTGAGCGAGGCGGCGGTCGCTGACCTTGCTGCGGTGTTCGGCGCCGCGCCGGCCCAGTGCATCGCGCGCGAGGGGGAGATCGCGGCCGCGCTGCGCATGCGCACCGGCGCCGCAGATGCCTTCGGCCCCCAGGCGCCCCCGCTGCTGGGCGACGTGCTCATCGAGCAGGGCCTCGTGGCGCGCGACGCCTTCGAGGCGGCCATGCAGGACTACCAGCCGGAGCGCGACGGGCGGCTCGGAGAGCACCTGCTGCATCGCGGCGTGGTGACGCCTGCCGCGCTGCGCCAGGGCCTGGAGCGCCAGCGGGCCCTCATGGCCGCCTGAGCGGAACCGGACGCAAGCCTCACATATCCAAAAAGAGTCATTGCTGCACCGTTGCGGGAAACGCAAAGATATCCTTGCGGCATGTGGCTCAGGCAGCGTGCCAGCGGATCATTCGGGGCGGTGGGCGAATGGGCGAAGGCGTGCGCGTGGCGATTCCGGTCGCCTTCGGAATCCGTCCGGCAACCCGCAATCCGAGGGGTGGCCTGTCGGGGATTCTCTGCCTTCTCCTCGCCTCCGCAGCGGTCGGCGCCCTGTCCCGGCCCGCATCCGCGCAGTCCACGGCGCCCTCCATCGGCTCCAGCGTCATCTCGAAGAACGTGCAGACCGGGTCCAATGGCGGCAGCGGCCAGGACGAGGTGAACTGCATCTACCGGCCCTATAGCGGGGCGTCGGGCGGCACGGCGAACACGTCCAGTATCGATTTCACCACCGGCCTGAGTTCAGGCACCACCTATTCCGAAACCATGATCCTCGCCACCGCCACCGGCGGGTCGGGCGGCAATGGCGGCGCAGGCGCTGATTGCTTCGGCGGCTATCCCGGCGGTGCGGGCGGCGAAGGCGGCTACGTCCAGGTCGAGACCAATACCCAGAGCGGTAGCTACACGTTTACTTATACCGGGCTCGTGGCCATTTCTCAGGGCGGGCGCGGCGGCAACGGCGGCAGCACGTCTTCGGCGAGCTTCCAAGGCGGCGGCGGCGGCGCGGGTGGCGAGGCCAATGAAGTCTTCGTGATGAACTATGTGGCCCTCAACACAACGGGCTCCGATTCCTACGGCATCTGGGCGCAGAGCGTCGGCGGCCAGGGTGGCAATGGCGGCAACGAGGACAGCCCCTTCAGCAGTGGGAACGGCGGCGCGGCCGGTGCAGGCGGGGCCGGCAACGAGGTCGAAATCTGGAACTATGGGGCCATCACCTCTCAGGCTACGGCCATCTTCGCCCAGAGCATCGGCGGCAATGGAGGCGACGGCGGAAGCGCGGACGGATGGTTCGGCGGTGGCAGCGGTGGCGGCGGCTATGGCGGCGACAGCGGCCAGATCTGGGTCTTGAACGGTGACAACTCGACCGCAACTATCACCACGTCTGACGCGGGCGCGTACGGAATCTATGCCCAGTCGGTGGGTGGGGGCGGTGGCAATGCAGGCGTGGCTGCTGGCCTCATCGCACTCGGCGGGTCGGGCGGACCGGCCGGCTTCGGGCAAAGCGTCGAGGTGCTGAACTATTCCAGCATCACCACGACGGGCGGCTCCGCCGCCGCCATCTTCGCCCAGTCCCTCGGCGGCGCTGGCGGGTCCGGTGGCATGGCATTTTCGGGCGCGCCGGGCCTTGCCGTGGCGCTCGGCGGCTCGGGCGGCGATGGCGGAGACGGCAACCAAATCGCGGTCATCAATTACGGCGACCTTTGCACCGGCGCCTGCAACGGTTCCGGCACCCCGAATTCGGCGGGCGGCTCCTACGGCATCCTCGCCCAGTCCATCGGCGGCGGCGGTGGTGCGGGCGGGTTCGGCCTGTCGGGCTCCGCGTCCCTCGTGGCGGGCGTCTCGCTGACAATCGGCGGCACCGGCGGCGACGGCGGCGGCGGCTCCAGCATCTTTGTTGGCAATACCGGAAACATCACCACATCGGAGATCAATTCGGCCGGCATCCTCGCCCAGGCCATTGGC
>JACESF010000033.1 GCA_013911975.1 Hyphomicrobiales bacterium
GACCCACCCGGAACCCGTCTGGACCTGCTATGCCTCCCGCGGCGATCAGCCCCCTCCCCCGGCGCGACACGCGCGCCCTGGACGATGCCCTCCTGTCCCGCTTCGCGGACGCCGGCTTCGCGCGGGTCGATCCCCCCATCCTCCAGCCGGCGGACGTGTTCCTCGACCTGTCGGGCGAATCCATCCGCCGCCGGCTCTATCTCACCACCGACGCCGAGGGCGCCGAGCTGTGCCTGCGGCCGGACCTCACCATTCCCGTGGCCCGCGAGGTGCTGGACGCCCGCCTGCCTTTGCCCGCGTCCGTGAGCTATCTCGGCCCGGTGTTCAGGTTCCGGGGCGAGGGCACCGGCGAGTTCCGGCAGGCGGGTGTGGAATCCTTCGGCCGCGCCGATACCGAGGCCGCCGACGCGGAGATCCTCTCGCTCGGGCTTGAGACCTGCGCCATCTACAACCTGCCCGCCCCGCAGATCCGCCTCGGCGACGTGGGCCTGTTCGGCGCGCTGCTGGATGCGCTGCCGCTGGCGCCCGCCTGGCGCCGGCGCCTCATGAAGGATTTCGGCCAGGGCCAGCTCGACGCCGACCTGCACCGCATCTCGACCGAGCGGGCGGGGAACGGCACCGGCCATGCGGGCGTGCTCAACGCGCTGGCGGGCACGGACCCGGAGGGCGCGCGCGCCCTCGTGACGGACCTCCTCTCCATCGCCGGCATCACCACGGTGGGCGGGCGCAGCGTGTCGGAGATCGCGGCCCGCTTTTTGGAGCAGTCGGCGCTGGACGCGGGCAACAGCCTGCCCGCCGAGACCAGCCTGTTCCTGTCGCGCTACCTCGCCATTTCCGGCGACCCGGACGACGCATCCGCGCGCATCCGCGCGCTGACGAAGGAAGCGGGGCTCGCCATCGACGCGGCGCTGGACGCCTTCGACCGGCGCTCCGGCTTCCTCACCACCCGGGGCATCAGCCTCGGGGACGTGGCCTTCTCCACCGCCTTCGGCCGTCCGCTGGACTATTACAGCGGCATGGTGTTCGAGCTGCACGACCCCGCCGGGCGCGTGAACGGCCCGCTCGTGGCGGGCGGGCGCTATGACCCGCTCCTGCCGCGCCTCGGCGCGCCGCAGCCCATCCCGGCCGTGGGCCTCGCCGCCTGGCTGGAACGACTTGCCGTGGTGGAGGGCGCGTGATGAGCGAGACCTTGATCCTCGCCGTGCCCTCCAAGGGTCGGCTCCAGGAAAACGTGAACGCCTTCTTCGCCCGCGCGGGCATGTCACTGGTCCAGGCGCGCGGCGCGCGGGACTATCGCGGCGCGCTGAACGGCGTGGAGGGGGTGGAGGTGGCCTATCTCTCCGCCTCCGAGATCGCCGGGGCCCTGGCCTCCGGCACCGCCCATGTGGGTGTGACCGGCGAAGACCTGGTGCGCGAGAACATTCCCCATGCGGACAGCCGCGTGGCGCTGCTGGAGAAGCTGGGCTTCGGCCATGCCAATGTGGTGGTGGCGGTCCCCCAGGCCTGGATCGACGTGCGCTGCATGGACGATCTGGACGACGTGGCGGGACACTTCCACAGCCGCACGGGGCGGCGCATCCGCGTCGCCACAAAATATGTGAACCTGACCCGCACCTTCTTCGCGCGCCACGGCATCGTGGACTACCGCATCGTGGAAAGCGCGGGCGCCACCGAGGGCACGCCGGCGTCCGGCTCGGCGGAACTGATCGTGGACATCACCACCACCGGCTCCACCCTCGCGGCCAATGCGCTGAAGGTGGTGGATGACGGGGTGATCCTGAAGTCGGAGGCGAACCTCGTCGCCTCCCTCACCGCGCCCTGGACCATCGGCGCGCGCACCGCCGCCCGCGCCATGTTCGACCGCATGGCGGCAGAGCGGCGCGCGCGGACCATGCGCGAGGTGCGCACCCGCTTCACCCGCGCGGATGCCGGGCTCGTGGAGCGGGCGGTGCAGGAGTTCCGCTGCGTCGCCCCGTTCGGCGGGCCTACCTCCTCGGGCATGCTGACGCTTCACTGCCCGCCGGACACGCTGCACCCGCTGGCGGTGTTCCTGCGCGGGCACGGTGCCTCCATGGTGACGGTGGGGCCCATCGAATACGTCTTCGCCGCCGACAATCCGCTCTACGAGATGCTGGAAGCACGCCTGTCGGGCCGGTAGGTCGGATCGACATCCGCGCTCGAGGCCGCCGCCGGGAACCGCCGCCCCCACACCCTTGTGGGGGCGAACGCGGAAGGCGTGGATGCCCGGGACAAGCCCGGGCATGACCGATGCGCGGGATCGAGACCGCTCATTTGTCGAAGGTCGATCCGTCCTGGAGCCTGATCCGATCAGGTGACCGCAATTTTCTTGAGCGAGGCGGGTGAAAGCGGGCGCAAGCCGTCCTATAAGCCAGGACCGGGCGCGTCCCGCGCCAGTCCTGGCCTTGGAGCTTTTACATGACCCGTCCCGCCAAGCGCATCGCCATCACCGGTGCGGCCGGCCAGATCTCCTATTCGCTTCTGTTCCGTATCGCCCACGGCGACATCTTCGGAGCCGACCAGCCCGTCATCCTCCAGCTCCTCGACCTGCCGCAGGCCCAGGCGGCCGTGGGCGGCGTGGTGATGGAGCTCGAGGATTGCGCGTTCCCGCTGCTGGCCGGCACGGTCATCACGGACGACCCGGCCGTGGCCCTGCGCGACGTGGACGCCGCCATCTTCGTGGGCGCCCGCCCGCGCTCGAAGGGCATGGAGCGCCGCGACCTGCTGTCCGCCAATGCCGAGATCTTCAAGGTGCAGGGCCGCGCCCTGAACGAGGCCGCCAAGCGCGACGCCAAGGTGCTCGTGGTGGGCAACCCCGCCAACACCAATGCCGGCATCCTCTCGCACTTCGCGCCCGACTTCCCGACCGAGAACATCACCGCCATGCTGCGGCTCGACCACAACCGCGCGCTCTCCCAGCTCGCGGCGAAGGCCGGCATCGAGGTGGCCAGCATCGAGAAGATGGCCGTGTGGGGCAACCACTCCCCCACCATGTTCGCCGACTGGCGTTTCGCCACCTCCGGCGGCAAGGCCCTGCCGGCGATCATCAACGACGAGACCTGGTACCGCGAGACCTTCATCCCCACGGTCGCCAAGCGCGGCACCGCGATCATCGAAGCGCGCGGCGCCTCCTCGGCGGCCTCGGCGGCCAACGCGGCCATCGACCACATGCATGACTGGATCCAGGGCACCAATGGCGGCTGGGTCTCCATGGGCGTGCGCTCGGACGGCGACTACGGCATTCCGGAAGGCATCATCGCCGGCGTGCCCTGCACCTGCGCGAACGGCACCTACGAGCGCGTGAAGGGCCTGCCCATCGACGACTTCGCCAGCAAGATGATCGGCATCACGGTCGCCGAGCTGAAGGAAGAGATCGAGGCCGCGCTCTCCTGAGCGACGCCTTCATCCGAATGAGCGAAGGGGCGCGGTTTCCGCGCCCCTTTTTCTTTGGAGAGCAGGCGTCAGCCCCCGGCCCGCTTCCGAGGCGCCATGTAGCGCAAAGCGTTCGCGCCCCTCTCCCCTTGCGGGAGAGGGTGCCGAGCGGAGCGAGGCGGGTGAGGGGGTTGGCACCGCTTGGCGCGCCCATTCCGACGGTCGTGCCAGTGGCCCCCTCACCCCAACCCTCTCCCGCAAGGGGAGAGGGAGCACGCGGGCATCGGCGACGGCGGTCTTCCCCGTTGCCTTAGAGCGCTTCATGTCTTGATTGAAACAGCCGGCTTTCTTTCCCTCTCCCCTTGCGGGAGAGGGTGCCGAGCGGAGCGAGGCGGGTGAGGGGTGGGGCACCGCTTGGCGCGCCCATTCCGACCGACGCGCCGCCCGACAGCCCCCCTCACCCCAACCCTCTCCCGCGAGGGGAGAGGGAGCACGCGGTCATCGACGACGGCGCTCTTCCCCGTTGCCTTAGAGCGCTTCGTGTTTTGATTGAAACAGCCGGCTTTCTTTCCCTCTCCCCTCGCGGGAGAGGGTGCCGAGCGACAGCGAGGCGGGTGAGGGGTTAGGCACCGCTTGGCGCGCCCATTCCGACCGACGCGCCGCCCGACAGCCCCCCTCACCCCAACCCTCTCCCGCGAGGGGAGAGGGAGCACGCGGGCATCGGCGGCGGTCTTCCCCGTTGCCTTAGAGCGCGGATACGCCTCACACCGCCACAGAATGGCGCCCGCCCTGGCCCAGATAGGCGTCGAAGGCCGAGGCGACCACGCGGGCGATCTCGTGGGCGTGGGTGGTGATGGCGAGGCGGCGGCCGTCGAACGTCACCCAGCCGGCGCCCAGGAAGGGGCGCAGCGCGGCGAGGTCCGCCGTCAGCACCCCCGGGTCCGCCCCGTGGCGGGCGGCGGTCTCCGCAAGGTCCACGTCGAAATAGCACAGCACCTGGGCGATCACATCGCCCCGCAGCCTGTCCTCGCCGTGGAAGGCCCGCCCCTTCACGATGGGCAGCACGCCCGCCTCCACCGAGCGGCGCCAGCCGCCGACGTCCGGCGCGTTCTGGGCATAGCCGAAGGGGGTGCGGCTGATGGAGGAGGCGCCGAGCCCCACCAGGGTTTCCGCCGCATCCGTGGTGTAGCCCTGAAAATTCCGGCGCAGCTGCCGGGCATCGCGGGCCACAGTCATGCTGTCGTCCGGCAGGGCGAAATGGTCGATGCCGATCTCCACATAGCCGCCCGCCACCAGCATGTCGCGGGCGAGGCCCGCCTGGCGCAGCCGCGCCTCCGCGCCGGGAAGCTCGGCCTCGGCCACCAGCTTCTGGTGCGACTTCATCCAGGGCACATGGGCATAGCCGAACAGGGAGATGCGGCTCGGCCGCAGGTCCACGAGGTGGCGCACCGTGCCCTCGATGCTGGCCGGCGTCTGGCGCGGCAGGCCATACATGAGGTCTGCGTTGATGGCCTCGATGCCGGCCGCGCGCAGGGCGGCGAACCCCTCCGCCACCACGTCCAGCGGCTGGACCCGGCCGATGGCGGCCTGGACATCGCCGTCCAGCGTCTGCACGCCGAGGCTGGCGCGGGTGATGCCGATGGCGGCAAGCAGCCGCGCGCCCTCCCGCGTGAGGTGGCGCGGATCCAGTTCGATGGCGTGCTCGATATCAGGGGGAATACGGAAGTGGCGGTGCAGGTCCGCGGCCAGCGCCTCCAGGCAGTCGGGCGGCAGCGCATTCGGCGTCCCCCCGCCCCAATGGATATGGGAGACCTCCGCCGGCCCGAGATGCGCGGCCACCAGCGCCATCTCGCGATGGAGCATGTCCGCATAGGCCCGCACCGGCTCCTCCCGGCGCACCGCCTTGGTGTTGCAGCCGCAATAGGCGCACAGCGACTGGCAGAAGGGGACGTGGAGATAGAGCGAGACCGGTGCGCCCGCCTCCCTCACCCGGCCGAGCCAGGCCGCGTGATCGGCGCCCGTCACCCCAGGCGAGAAATGGGGCGCCGTGGGATAGGAGGTGTAGCGCGGCACCATGCGCCGGGCATGGTCCAGCAGGGCGGCGGAGGGCGAGACAGGGCTTGTCATGGCGCCACTATGGACGCCGGCGGCGCGGCCATCTTTGACCAAGGTCAGATCGCCGCGCCCGCCCGTGCCTATTTGCGTCCGGGCGGCAGGGCCGAGACGCTGGCCGCGCCCTCCCGCCGGGGCGGCTCCTGGATGATGACGCCCGCCCATTCCAGGCCCCGATAGGTCTCGTAGCCGGGGGTCAGGTGGAAGGCGGTGGTGCGCCCGGTCTTGTCGTGCGCCACGCCCTGGTGGCGCCCGCCGAGCGCGAGGTCCACATGCTCGGTCAGCTCGCCCCGGCGGTCCGACGACGACAGGATGCGCCCGCGCGCATCCACCAGCAGCACCCGCGAGCGCTCCGCCTCCTCTGGCGAGAGCCGCACACCGTCCACCACCGCGTGGGCCTGGGGCTCCCAGTCGAAATGGATGCCCAGCACCCCGATGGGCGTGCCGTAGGTCTCGCCGTTCTCGCGCACGGCGGCGGCATAGGTGGCGACGGGGGCGTTGTTGAGCGGGCGGCACAGGTCCACGTCCGCCACCGCATAGGCATCGCCCGAGGCGGAGGCCATGGCCTCCTTGAACCACTTCTCGTGGGAGACATCGATGCCGCGAACCGCCGGGTAGCGATCCGGCCGCCCGTGGGCCACCACCCGCCCGTCAGGCGTGCAGATCCACAGGTCGAGATAGACGGTATAGGCGGAGAGGATGACGCCGAGGCGCCGCTCGGCTTCCAGCAGGACATGGGTGGACTGGTCCGCCGCCGCGAACACCACGGCCGCGTCGGTGGCCCACCAGCGCACGTCGCAGGTGCGCTCGTAGAGGTTGCGGTCGATGATCTCGATGGCGTTGAGGCACAGGTCCACGAGGCGCTGGCCGCGCAGGTCCGCCGCCATGCGCCGGCCCACGGAGCGCAGTTCGTCGAGCGCCGAGGTCAACTCGCTCTCCATCTCGGAGGCGAGCTTGCCGATCTCGGCGCTCACCGCCTTCACCTCCTGGGCGACGACGGCGAATCCCTTCCCGGAATCGCCCGCCCGCGCCGCCTCGATGGTGGCGTTGAGGGCGAGGATGCGGGTCTGGGCGGTGATGGACTGGATCGCGCGGGCCTTGCCCGCGGCAATGCTGCGGGCGTGGTCCGAGAGCGCGATGACCTGTTCGGGGGTGTCGGCCGCGGCAGCGGCCTGCGACAAGGAAGGAAGCGATCCGTGCATGGGAACCCTCCGGGTGGCCGCGCAATGCAATGGCGGCCCCTATGAAACAAGGAAACAAACAAAACGCGGTACCGGGGCCCGCCTAACGCGACTCGCGGAACCCGGGACTGAACAAAGGAAGACACGCAAAAAGCGTGCCTCATGGAAATCCATGCTGCGGCGCAAGGCTTGCGCGTGCATTGCACAAAACACCAGCGTTGAAAGGGTCGGAACGGAGCGGAATGCCTTTCCTCCGGGCGGGTGGCCCCTTAATGTCCCGAATCTGAACCGGCCCCGTGCCGCCGGTCCTGCCCGAATTTTGGGAACGCGCAGTTTGTCTGCGCGGCTGCGGAGAGATGAAGATGCGAAACGCCGATGTCGCCCCCATCCGTTTGGCGGACTACCGCCCGCCGGACTGGCTGGTGGACACGGTGGACCTGGACATCTCGCTCCATCCCACCGCGACGCGCGTGGTGGCGCGCCTCGCGCTGCGCCGCAACCCGCAGGGCCGTGCCGGCGCCCCGGTGGAGCTGGACGGCGACGGGCTGAAGCTGGTGCGCCTCGCCATGGACGGCCAGCCCGCGGCGGGCGGCGCCTATGAGGCGAGCCCGGCCCGGCTCACCATTCCCGCCCCGCCCGGCGACGCCTTCCTCTTGGAGGTGGAGACGCTGCTGGAGCCCTCCGCCAACACCCAGCTCATGGGCCTCTACCGCACCAGCGGCGCCTATTGCACCCAGTGCGAGCCGGAGGGCTTCCGGCGCATCACCTATTTCCCCGACCGCACCGACGTGCTGGCGGTCTACACCACCCGCATCGAGGCCGACCGCGACGAGGCGCCGGTGCTGCTGGGCAACGGCAACCTGCTGCGCAACGGCCCGGTGGAGGGCACCAACCGCCACTATGCCGTCTGGCACGACCCCTGGCCGAAGCCGAGCTACCTGTTCGCCCTCGTGGGCGGGCGGCTCGCCAAGGTGCCGGGCCATTTCCTCACCGCCTCCGGGCGGCCGGTGGACCTGGGCATCTATGTGGAGATCGGCAAGCAGGACCGCGCCGGCTACGCCATGGACGCGCTGAAGCGCTCCATGCGCTGGGACGAGACCGCGTTCGGGCGCGAGTACGACCTCGACGTGTTCAACATCGTCGCCGTGTCGGACTTCAACATGGGCGCCATGGAGAACAAGGGCCTCAACGTCTTCAACGACAAGTACATCCTGGCGACGCCCGAGACCGCCACCGACGCGGACTATGCCAATATCGAGGCGATCATCGCCCACGAATATTTCCACAACTGGACCGGCAACCGCATCACCTGCCGCGACTGGTTCCAGCTCTGCCTGAAGGAAGGGCTCACCGTCTTCCGCGACCAGGAATTCTCCTCCGACCAGCGCTCCCGCCCGGTGAAGCGCATCGCCGACGTGCGGCTGCTCAAGGCGCAGCAATTCACCGAGGATGCCGGCCCCCTCGCCCATCCGGTGCGGCCCGAGACCTATCGCGAGATCAACAACTTCTACACCGCCACCGTCTATGAGAAGGGCGCCGAGGTGGTGCGGATGCTGAAGACCCTGCTGGGGGCCGACGGCTTCCGCACGGGCATGGACCTGTTCTTCACGCGCCATGACGGCGACGCCGCGACGGTGGAGCAGTTCCTTGCGTGCTTCTCCGACGCCACCGGCCGCGACCTGTCCCAGTTCACCCTGTGGTACCAGCAATCGGGCACCCCCCGCCTGTCCGTGACCGGCACCTACGATCCCGCCGCCGCCACCTTCCGCCTGGACGTCTCGCAGGCGACGCCGCCCACGCCCGGCCAGTCGGAGAAGGCGCCGGTGGTCATTCCCCTCGCCCTCGGCCTCGTCGGCTCCGACGGCGCGGACATGCCCCTCGTGCTGGAGGACGGCCGGCGGCTGGAGACCGGCGTGCTGGAAGTGACGCGGGAGCGGGAGAGCTTCCTGTTCACCGACCTGCCCGAGCGTCCCGTGGCCTCGCTGAACCGGGGCTTCTCGGCCCCGGTCAACCTCTCCAGCAACCTGTCGGCGGCGGACTTCGTGTTCCTCGCGGCCCATGACCGCGACCCGTTCAACCGCTTCGACGCCATCCAGGCCCTGGCGCTCGACCTGCTGAAGCGCGGCGCCGCCGAGGGCACCCTGCCCGCCCCGGATGCGCTGCTGGACGCCGCCCGGCGCATCCTGGACGCGGACGACCTCGACCCCGCCTTCAAGGCGCAGGCCCTGGCCTTGCCGGGCGAGATGGAAGTGGCCCGGGAGCTGGGCCGCGACGTCGACCCCGACGCCGTGTTCGCCGCCCGCCGCGCGCTGCGCCGCGCGGTCAGCGAGGCGCTCTCCCCGCGCCTGGTGGAAGTGTACGGCACCCTCGCCACGCGCGGCCGCTATTCGCCGGATGCCGCCTCCGCGGGCCGGCGCGCGCTGCGCAACCTGGCGCTGGACTATCTCGCCGTGCCGGGCACGGTGGAGGGGCTCGGCCGCGCCGAGACCCAGTTCAGCGAGGCGGACAACATGACCGACCGCTTCGCCGCGCTCGCCGTGCTGGCCCAGCACGACACGCCGCACCGCATCTCGGCCCTGGACGCCTTCCACCGCCGCTACGAGGCCGATCCGCTGGTGATCGACAAGTGGCTGAGCCTCCAGGCGCAGATCGCCGAGCCCGGCACCCTGGACCGGGTGCAGGACCTGACCCTTCTGCCGGTGTTCGCCATGACCAATCCCAACCGCGTGCGCGCGCTCATCGGCGCCTTCGCGGCGGGCAACCCCACCCAGTTCAACCGGGCGGACGGCGCGGGCTACGACTTCCTGGTGGACGTGGTGCTGAGCCTCGACGGCAAGAACGCGCAGCTCGCCTCGCGCCTGCTCTCCGCCTTCAAGACGTGGCGGCAGCTGGAACCCGGCCGCGCGGCCCTGGCCGAGGCGGCGCTGCGCCGCGTCGCCAACACGCCCGACCTGTCCGACGACGTGGCCGACATCGCCTCACGCGCGCTGGGCTGAGCCCCGGCCGCCCTCGGCGGACCTTCCTTGGCAGACTCACCACGGCGGCCCGGACCTGATCCGGGCCGTGTGCCGCCGCGCGTGCATTCCCGTGATCACCCGGCCCCGCATCCACTTGTCGCGGCTGGCCCCGGGCGATGCTTTGCGCTGCGTCAAGCGCCGTGCGCGGCGGCAAGCCTAAAGCTGTGCTCAATTTTCGCCCGACACGCACACCCCATAATCACATATATGAGACGTAATTAATCGCATTGCACACATCTTGCGCGGCGACCGAGATATTTTATAAGTTTTATCGAGTTTATTGGAGTCCCTGCCATGTCCCGCCTGCCCCTGCGCACCATCGAGGACGCCCCCGAGGAAACCCGCGACCGTCTCGCCGCCGCCGAGCAGCGCAGCGGCTACCTGCCGAACCTGCTGCGCGTGCTCGCCAACGCCCCGGTGGCGCTGGAAGCGTACCAGACGCTCGGCGCCATCAATGGCCGCGCCTCCCTCTCCCTCGCCGAGCGCGAGGCGGTGCAGATCACGGCTGCGGCGCTCCATGGCTGCGGCTTCTGCGTCGCGGGCCACACCGCCATCGCCACCAAGCAGGCGAAGCTCGATGCCGTGACGATCGAGGCGCTGCGGGCCGTGGGCCATGTGCCCGACGCCCGCCTTGCCGCCGTCGCGCGCTTCACGGGCGCCGTCATCGCCGCGCGCGGGCGGGTGCCGGAGGCGGACCTCGCGGCGTTCCGCGCCGCCGGCTTCGATGATCAGGCGGCGCTGGAAGTGGTGCTCGGCGTCAGCCTCGCCACCCTGTGCAATTTCGCCAACAATCTCGGCGCCCCGCCACTGAATGCGGAGCTGGAGCCCTATCGCTGGGACGGCCCCTCCGCGGCGGCCGCCGAATGAGCCGCCCGCCCGTGGCGCACGACGACACCCTGACGGGCTGGCTGGCGGCCAACGCCGCCGCGCTCGACACGGCGCCCACGCTCGCGCACGAGGTGCTCCCGCGCCTCGCCGCCGCCGGGCTCGTCGCCGTCGGCGTGCCCGCGTCCCAGGGTGGCGCCGGGGGCACGCTGGGCGACGCGGTGGAGGCCATCGCCGCCGCGTCCACGCAATCGCTCGCCGCCGGCTTCGTGCTCTGGGGCCATCGCAGCTATGTGGAATACCTGCTGCAGAGCCCAAATGCCGCCTTGCGCGACCACTTGCTGCCCGACCTCCTCGCCGGGCACCTCGCCGGCGCTACGGGCCTCTCCAACGCCATGAAGTTCCTGTCGGGGCTGGAGGAATTGCAGATCACGGCCCGGCCGGACGGCGACGGGCTGCGGCTCGACGGCCGCATGCCCTGGGTCACGAACCTGCGTCCGGCGGCTTTCCACGTGGCCGCCGCCGTCGCGCGCGCGGAGGGCGGCGCCTTCGTCGCCACCCTCGCCTCGGACGACTCGGGCCTGGAGCGCTCCGGCGACCTGGACCTGATGGCCCTGCGCGGCACCAACACGGCCGCCATTTCCGTGAAGGACGTGCGGATCGCGCCCAACCGCATCATCGCGCCCGACGCGGCGGCATGGCTGCCGCGCGTGCGCCCGGCCTTCCTCGGCCTCCAGTGCGGTCTCTCCATGGGCCTCGCCCGCCGGGCGCTGGCCGAGGCGGAGACGTGCGCAGGCCCCGGCCGGGCCGTGCTGGCCGGGCCGCGCGCGGCCCTCGCCGCCGCCCTGGCGGAACAGGAGGCGACCCTGGCGGACGGGCTCAAGGCCGGCACCTTCCTCGCCGACCCCGCCGCCCTGTTCCGCATCCGTATCGCCCTCTCCGACATCGCCACCAGCGCCGTGGGGCTGGAACTCCAGGCGGCGGGCGGGCGCGCCTACCTGTCCCAGCCCGGCGCCGGCTTCGCCCGGCGGTGGCGCGAGGCGGCCTTCATCCCCGTCATCACGCCCAGCCTCGTCCAGTTGAAGAGCGCGCTCGCGGCCCAGCGGCAGAGCGCGGCATGACTTCGCCCCTCCTCGCCGCCTCCGGCATCGAGCTGCGCTATCCCGGCGCCGCGGGTCCCGTCCTCACCGGCTTCGACCTCGCCCTCCAGCCCGGAGAGGTGGTGGCGCTGCTCGGGCCGAGCGGGGTAGGCAAGTCCAGCCTCCTGCGGGTGCTGGGCGGCCTCCAGCCGCCGAGCGCGGGCCGCGTCACGCTGGAGGGCGCCCCGCTGCGGGAAGGCCATCCCCGCCTCGCCGTGGCCTTCCAGGACCCGTGCCTGCTGCCGTGGCTGTCCCTGGAGGCGAACGTGGCCTTCGGCCTCGATTTCAAGCGCCAGCCCCGCCTGCCGAGGCCCGAGCTTCAGGCGCGGGTGGACGCGGCCATCGCGGAAGTCGGCCTTGCCCATGCGCGGCGCCTGCCGCCGTCTGCCCTGTCCGGCGGCATGGCCCAGCGCACGGCGCTCGCCCGCTGCCTCGCCCGCAAGCCGCAGGTGCTGCTGCTGGACGAGCCCTTCGGCGCCCTGGACGAGGTGACGCGCGCCGAGATGCAGGACCTGCTGCTCAAGGTGGTGGCCGATTCCGGCACCGCCGCCATCCTCGTGACCCACGACATCGACGAGGCGCTGCTCCTGGCCGACCGCGTCCTTCTGCTGGGCGGCACGCCCGCAAGGCAGATCGGCTCATGGCCCGTGACCCTGCCCAAGCCCCGCCGCGACGACATCGCCGCTCTGGGCGAGATGCGCGTCGCCATCCTTCAGACCCTTCGCCAGGCGGTTCGCCGCCACTGACCGGAGTTGCTCCATGTGCATCGAATGCGTCACCCGGCGCGGCTTCTCGCGCCGCGACATGCTCAAGCTCTCGGCGCTGTTCACCGCCGCCGGGGCCCTGCCGCTGCTGCGCGCCGCCGAGGCCCGCGCCCAGGAGGCGGATGCGCCGGTGCGCATCGGCTACCTGCCCATCACCGACGCGACGCCGCTGCTGGTGGCCCATGCCAACGGCTATTTCGACGCCGAGGGGATCAAGGCCGAGAAGCCGGTCCTGCTGCGGAGCTGGGCGCAGGTGATCGAGGCCTTCATCTCGGGGCAGGTGAACGTCATCCACCTGCTTTCCCCCATGACCGTCTGGGCGCGCTTCGGCAGCGGCGCCCCCGCCAAGGTGGTGGCGTGGAACCATGTGAGCGGCTCGGGCCTCACGGTCCTGCCGGAGATCAATGCGGTCTCCGACCTCGGCGGCAAGACCGTGGCCATCCCCTTCTGGTATTCGATCCACAACGTGGTGCTCCAGAACCTTCTGAAGCAGAACGGCCTCACCCCCGTCACCAAGCGCTCGGGCGCGCCCGCCGCCAACGAGGTGAACCTCGTGGTGATGCCGCCCTCCGACATGCCCCCCGCCCTCGCCTCCAAGCAGGTGGCCGGCTACATCGTCGCCGAGCCCTTCAACGCGGTGGCCGAGACCCAGGGCATCGGCAAGATCCTGCGCTTCACGGGCGATGTCTGGAAGGACCATGCCTGCTGCGTGGTGTTCATGCATGAGCGCGACCTGAACGGCCGTCCCGAATGGTCGCAGAAGGTGGTGAACGCCCTCGTGAAGGCCCAGCTCTGGACCCGCGCCAACCGGCCCGAGACCGCGCGCCTGCTCTCCAAGGACGGCCCCAACCGCTACACGCCCCACCCGGTGGCCGTGCTGGACAAGGTGCTGGCCCCGCCGCCCGGCGACATCGCCGCCTACGAGGCATCCGGCGCCATCCGCCACGCGGACTGGAAGGAGAAGCGCATCGACTTCCAGCCCTATCCCTATCCCAGCTACACCGAGGAACTGGTGCGGCGCCTGAAGGACACGCTGATCGAGGGCGACCGCGGCTTCCTCGCCAGCCTTGATCCCGCCCAGGCCGCCCGCGAGCTGGTGGACGACCGCTTCGTGAAGACGGCGCTGGCCGCCAATGGCGGGCTGCCCGCCTTCGGCTTCCCCGACAGCTTCACCCGCACGGAAATCATCGCTCCGTGACCGCCGCGCCGCGTCCCGCCGACATCGAGGGGGCCGTGCCGGCGCCCGGCCCGCAGGCCCCGGCCGCCGCGCCCGCGCGCCGGTTCGGGCCGGGCCTGCGCCGCCTCGGGCTCGGGCTGGCGGGGCTCTTGGTGCTCCTGGCGCTGTGGTGGGTGGGCACCGACCTGCTGGCCCCTGCGGGCAGCTTCGCCCGCCGCTTCTCCCCCACCAGCGCCCTGCCCGCGCTGGTGGACCTGCTGCTGCACTCAGACCTGCCCATCCATGTGGTGGTGAGCCTGCGGCGCATCCTGGTGGGGCTCGCCTTCGCGCTGGCCATCGGGGTTCCGCTCGGCCTCGCGGTGGGCACCCTCGGCACGCTGGAGGCGGCCACCACGCCCGCCTTCCAGTTCCTGCGCATGATCTCGCCGCTCTCCTGGATGCCCCTGGCGGTCATGATCTTCGGCGTCGGCGATAATCCGGTCTATTTCCTGCTGGCCTTCGCCGCCGTGTGGCCCATCCTGCTCTCCACGGCGGCCGGCGTGCGCCAGCTCGATCCCCGCTGGACCCAGCTCGCCCGCAGCCTCGCGGCGACGCGCTGGGAGATGATCCGGCACGTCATCCTGCCGGGCATCACCGGCCACGTCCTCACCGGCGTGCGCCTCGCCATCGGCATCCTGTGGATCGTGCTGGTGCCCTGCGAGATGCTGGGCGTGTCGGCGGGGCTCGGCTACTTCATCCTCGATACCCGCGACCGGCTGGCCTATTCGGAACTGATGGCGACGGTGCTGCTTGTGGGCCTCCTGGGCTTCGCCCTGGACGCCCTCGCCCGGGCCCTCTGCCGCCGCTGGTCGTGACGCCCACGCCTCCCGTCGGACCCGGCCATCGGCCGGGCCCGAGCGAGGGCCGCTCAGGGTCCCGAAGCCTTGGAGTCACGCCGCGCTGAGCAGCGCGGCGGTGTCGCGCGCGATGATGGCGAAGCGGTCGCCCAGCCCCGCCAGCGTCGCCCGGTGGAGCGCGTCCGCGCTCACCACGCCGCCCAGCGGATTCGGCAGGTCGCGGGTCGCGCAGGCATTCGCCACCACGGTGCTGCGATAGCCGAGGTCCAGCGCCGCGCGGGCGGTGGCGCTCACGCACATATGGGTCATGAAGCCGGCGAGGATCAGCTCCTTGCGGCCGGTCTGGGCGAGCTGCTGCTGGAGGCCGGTATTCTCGAAGGAATTGGGCAGGCCCTTGAAGATCACCGCCTCGCCATCCCTCGGGCGCACCGGGTCCGCCACGGCGGCGTACGGTCCCTGCGGATCGAACAGGCGCCCGCCCGGGCGGCCGTGATGGACGATGTGGAAGATCGGCGTGCCCTCCTCCCGCGCCGCCGCCAGCAGGCGGCCCGCCTCCTCCAGCGCGGCAGCGGCGTCCGGCAAGGCGAGCGTGCCCACCGTGTATTCGAGCTGGTAGTCGATGAGCACCAGCGCGGCATCCTTCAGGCGGCCGGGAGTGAGGGGCGCGCCCGCGAAATCGAGAAGCGTCCGGGGTTGAGTCGGTTTATCCGCACTCATATGTCACGCCTCGAAACAGGATGATGGAAACGGCGCGAGCATAGCTCAGGCCGGACGCGCCCGCCGCCCCTGGGCCAGATGGACCACCAGGGACAGCGCGCCGCACAGGAGGAAATATACCGCACCCGTGAACAGGAAGATCTCGGTGGGATAGATCTGGGTGCGGTTGTTCACCTGCCCCGCCACCGTGGTCAGCTCCGGCACGTTCACGATGAAGGCCAGCGACGTGTCCTTGATGAGGCTGATGAACACGCCCACCAGCGAGGGCAGGATGTTCGGCAGCGCCTGGGGCAGGAGGATGTTGACCAGCACCTCGAACCGCGAGAAGCCCGCCGATAGCCCCGCCTCCGCCTGCCCCCTGGGCAGCGCCTCCAGGCCCGCCAGGGTCGAGTACATGACGGCGGCCGACGTGAACCAGGCGATGGCCAGGACCACGGTGACGGCGTCGGGCAGGTTGATCCGGAACAGGGAGGGCAGCAGGAAATAGAGCCAGAAGATGACGAAGATCAGCGGAATTCCGCGGATGAAGTCGGCCCAGGCGAACAGGATGCGGCGCGTCCAGCCCCCGGCGAGCCAGGCGACGAGGGCGAGGAGCACGCCCCCCACCAGCGCCAGCACGCCCGCCTCCACCGACATGATGAGCGTGAGCAGCAGGCCGCCCGGCTGGCCCTCCAGGGCACGGCCCCACAGGAGATAGGGCAGATTCTGGGTGATGACGGAGAAATCAAGCATCGCCGCTCGCTCCCACGATGGCCGCCGCCGCGGCGGACCTGTTGGCCTTCGGCGCGCCCCGCCGGGCGCGGGCGCCCACGGGCTTCGGCCCGAACACGATCAGCAGCCGCCCCAGAACCAGCCCGAGCAGCAGATAAAGCACCGTGCCCACCGCGAACGCCTCGAAGGCATGGGCGTTGTAGCTCTCCACCTGACGCACCTGGTAGGTCAGCTCGGCGAGGCTGATGGCGCTCGCCAGGGACGAGAGCTTCATCAGGTTGAGATATTGCGTCACCAGCGGCTGCCAGGAATTGGCCAGCGCCTGGGGCAGCAGCACGAAGCGCAGCGTCTCCCAATGGCCGAACCCCTGGGACAGCGCCGCCTCCCTCTGGCCGCGCGGCATGGCGTTGAGCCCGGCCCGCAATTCTTCCGCCAGGAAAGCGGCGGTGAAGACGCCGAGGCCCCAGGCGGCGGCGATGAATTCCGGCGCCAGCAGCACATTGCCCACCGGCAGCACCGCCCATGGATGCTCCGCCGTGATGTAGTCGCGGACGGACCGGGGCAGCAGGTTGTAGGCGGCGAAGTACCAGAACAGGAACTGCACCAGGATGGGGGTGTTGCGGAACAGCTCCACCAGCGCGATGGCGAGGCCCCGCGCCGGCGCCAGGGGGGCGATGCGCAGGCCGAGCAGAAGCACCGCGAGCACGGTGGCGAGCAGCGCCCCGACGACGGTCACATAGATCGTCATCAGGAAGCCGGAGAGCAGCCACTGGCCGGGCTGGCCGGTCAGCACGCCCGCGAAATCGAAGGTCACGCCGTTCATGACGCCTCCGCCGCGCTCAGGGGGGACAGCACCTGCTGGAGGAAGCGGCGGGTGCGGGGATGGGTGGGCGCGGAGAAGAACTTCTCCGGCGTCTCCAGCTCCAGGATGGTGCCGCCGTCGATGAACGCGACCCGGTCGGCCACCTCGCGGGCGAACGCCATCTCGTGGGTGACGACGAGGATGGTGATGCCCGCCTTCGGCAATTCCCGGATCACCGCGAGCACCTCGCCGATCATCTCGGGGTCGAGGGCGGAGGTGGGCTCGTCGAACAGAACGATCTTGGGATCGGTGGCGAGCGCCCGGGCGATGGCGACGCGCTGCTGCTGGCCGCCGGAGAGCTGGGAGGGGAAATGGCCCGCCTTGTCGGCGAGCCCCACCCGGTCCAGCAGGTCCCGCGCCCGCGCCTCGGCCTTGGCGCGGGGCACGCCGCGCACCTTGCGCAGCGCCAGCGAGACATTGTCCAGCGCGTTCAGGTGCCCATAGAGGTTGAACTGCTGGAAGACGAAGCCGATGTCGCTGCGCAGCCGGCGCAGGTCCCGCCCGCCGAAGGAGTGTCAAGCGCCTTCTGCTGCGGCGCACCAGCTTTTGGGAGGTATGCTGCCCCTCCCCGTTGGGAATGGCGGGTTTGGGCGGATTGTCTGGGAGAACGGCGGCCGCTCGGACTTGCCCACAGGCTACCCACAGGGGCCGGGGCGGGCGGAACGACTCGGGTTGCTGCATTTGCCCCGTCGTCACCGCATGAAGCCAGCCTGGAGCCGCTCTTTTTTGCGGCTTGACTCCCTCGGACTCTAGACAGGAAGGCCCCGATTCGATTCAAATCGAACACGATTCGGAGAGATGCGGCACGTCCCTCCCAGTCAATTTCGAGGACGTTGAGTCGGGGAAGCGGGGCCGCTTCGCCGACCGGGACACCGGAGGAGACCGGCGATGGCACGCGCCAACGCTGCGAGCGCTGGCGTGCGCGATCAAGCCATAGGTGGATTGGCGCGATCCGTCGCACGCCCTGCCTACCAACGGCTCCTCGAAGCCGAGCCTTTCCTGCGCCGCATCGTCCCCGCCCTCATCATCACCTTTCTCGGCGTCATCGGCATCGGCGCCATGGTCCAGGTGCACGGCCACCGCCAGGCGGTGCTCGACAATGCCAAGGACGACCTCTCCCTCCTCGCCCTCGCCACCGCAGAAGGGCTCTCCCAGAAGCTGGGCGGCAACCTCTCGCGCGTGCAGGCCGCGCTGAACGAGGCCCTCCCGCCGCGCGCCACCCTCACCGGCCGCCGCGTGTTCGTGACCGACCCCGCCGGGCGGGTGATCGCGGCCGCGCCGTCCCAGGGGGCGGGCGTCGCCAATCTCTCGGACATCCTCGACCCGTCCCAGCCGCTCACCGTGTTCGCGGAGCGCGCGGGCGTGCTGGAAATCACGGTGAAGGACCGCCCGACCCTCGCCACCGTGCGCAACCTGACGCCGCCGCTGGGCCAGATCGTCTATGTGCAGCCGCTGGACGAGGCGCTGCGCTCCTGGTCGGAGACCACCACCCTCACCGTCACCCTCTTCACCACGACAGGGGCGGTGCTGCTGATCCTGGGCTTTTCCTTCCACTGGCAGGCCACCCGGGCGCGCGAGGCGGACCACATCTACGACACGGTGCGCATGCGCATCGACACCGCCCTCAATCGCGGCCGCTGCGGCATGTGGGACTGGGACATGGCGCGCGGGCGCATGTACTGGTCCGACACCATGTTCGAGCTTCTGGGGCTGGAGCGGCGCGACGACCTGCTCTCCTTCGGCGAGATCGAGGCCCTGGTCCATCCGGACGACGTGAACCTCTACGAGCTCGCCCAGGACCTCGCCGAGCGCCCCGGCGCCTCGGTGGACCGGGTGTTCCGCATGCGCACCGCGCGCGGCGACTATGTATGGCTGCGCATGCGCGCCGAGGTGGTGCAGCAGACCGGCGAGGACGGCCCGCACCTCATCGGCATCGCCATGGACGTCACCGAGACCCAGCACATGGCCGAGCGCACCGTGACGGCGGACATGCGCCTGCGGGACGCCATCGAGAGCATCTCCGAGGCCTTCGTGCTCTGGGACAGCCAGAACCGCCTCGTGCTCTGCAATTCCAAGTTCCAGACCCTGCACGAACTGCCCGACGACGCCATCCAGTCCGGCACGCCGTTCGAGACCATCGCGGCGGTGGGCCGCCACCCGGTCACGCGCACCCCGCTGAAGCCGGAAGACAAGCCGGAGGAAGGCTCGCGCGCCTTCGAGGCCCAGCTCTCCAACGGCCGCTGGCTGAAGATCGCCGAGCGCCGCACCAAGGATGGCGGCTACGTCTCGGTGGGCACCGACATCACCCCGCTCAAGCGCCATGAGGAACGCCTCATGGACAACGAGAAGCGCCTGATGGCCCTGGTCGCCGACCTGCGCAAGTCGCAGCAGACCCTGGAGCACCAGGCCCAGCAGCTCGCCGAGCTGGCGGAGAAATATTCGGAGGAGAAGACCCGCGCCGAGGACGCCAACCGCGCCAAGAGCGAGTTCCTGGCCAATATGAGCCACGAGCTGCGCACGCCGCTCAACGCCATCATCGGCTTCTCGGAGATCATGGAGAGCGGCATGTTCGGCCCGCTCGGCTCCGCCAAATACCAGGAATATTGCCACGACATCAAAGGCTCGGGCACCTACCTGCTGGACGTGATCAACGACATCCTCGACATGTCCAAGATCGAAGCCGGGCGCATGCAGCTTGAGCTGGAAGACATCCGCCTCGACGAGATCGTGGCGGACGCCATGCGCGTCATGGCGCTGAAGGGGGAAGAGAAGAGCCTCACCATGACCGCCGAGGTGGGCGAGGGCCTGGAGCTGCGCGGCGACCGCCGCGCGCTGAAGCAGATCCTGCTGAACCTGCTCTCCAACGCGGTGAAGTTCACGCCGGAGGGCGGCGAGGTCTCGGTGCGCGCGCGCATCAATGGCGGGGCCGCCATCATCGCCATCGAGGACAGCGGCATCGGCATCCCCAGGCACGCGCTCGCCAAGATCGGCCGGCCCTTCGAGCAGGTGGAGAGCCAGTTCACCAAGACCTACAAGGGCTCGGGCCTGGGCCTCGCCATCGCCAAGTCGCTCACCGAGCTGCACGGCGGCGCCATGCGCATCCGCTCCACCGAGGGCGAAGGTACCAGCGTCGTCATCCGCCTGCCGCTGGATGCGGGCGTTGCCGCCAACACGCCCGAGCCGCCGCGCCTGACGGCGGTGGTGTGAGAACCCGCCGCTACGCCCCCAGAACCCGCATGAAGATCTCCCGCACCTTGGCCTGCATCTCGCCGAGATAGGCGTCGAGGGTGGGGAAGTCCGGCATCTGGCCGGCGCGGGCAAGAAGGGCGCGCAGCGCGGGGCTTACGTCGCCGGACAAAGCGTGGGTATCCAGGGACAGGCGCAGGATCTGGGTGAGGTCCTGGTAGAGCGCGCAGGCCTTCGCGAGGGTCTCGATGTCCTCGGCCGGAAGCAGGTTCAGCCAGCCGGCGACCGCCAGGATGCGGGCCGTGGAGGTGTCCACCAGCTCGGGATGCCGCGCCCCGGATACCAGCACGAGATATTGGGCGAGGAATTCCACATCCACCTGACCGCCGGCCGCGTGCTTGAGGTTCCAGCGCTTGTCCTCGCCCTTCTCGGCGGCGATGGACTGGCGCATGTCGAGGATGTCGCCGGCGATGCGGCGCGGGTCGCGCGGGCGGGCCAGCACCTTGCCGATCACCTCTTCCACGCGGCGGCCGAAGGCCGGGCTGGCGGCGATGACACGGGCGCGGGTGAGCGCCATGTGCTCCCAGGTCCAGGCTTCCTCCAGCTGGTAGGCCTCGAAGGAGGACAGGCGCGTGGCGACGGGACCGGCGCGGCCCGAGGGACGCAGCCGCAAATCCACGTCATAGAGCTTGCCGGCATTGGTGAGGCTGGTGAGCGCCGTGACGAGGCGCTGGGTGAAGCGGGCGAAATACTGCGCGCCGGTGAGCGGCCGGGGGCCGTCCGAGGCGAGATCCGCGTCCGGGTCGTGGTCGTAGAGGACGATGAGGTCGAGGTCAGACCCGGCGGTCATCTCCCGCCCGCCCAGCTTGCCCATGGCGAGCACCGCCGTCTCGGCACCCGCAATGCGCCCGTGGGCTTCCTCGAAGCGCGCCCGGACCCGCTTGTGCAGCGCCCGGATAATGACTTCCGCAAGCGTCGCATAGGCTTCGCCCGCCCGCTCGGCCGCAAGCGTTCCGGACACCACCCGCACGCCAATCAGCACATGCTGCTCCTGGCGGAAGCGGCGGGCACGGTCGAGCTGGTCCTCGTCGCTCTCCGCCGCGTCCAGCAGATCCTCCAGGCGCCGTTCCAGGGTCGGCCCGTCGGGCAGTACGTCGAAGAAGGCGGGGTCCAGCAGCGCGTCGAACAGGGAGGGGCGCCGGGCCAAGGTCTCGCGCACGCGGGGCGCGGCGGAGAGGACCGTCGTCAGCAGGCGGACGAGGTCGGGATGGCGATGGAGCGCGGTGAGGATCTGCGGGCCGGAGAGGTCCGTCAGGAACGCATCCATGGCGAACAGCGCGCCGTCGGGATCGCCGCCGCGCGAGAATTGCTCAAGGATGAGGGGGATGAGAATCTGGAGGCTGTCCAGGGCCGCTTGGGTGCGCAGCACGCGGGGCTTGCCCGCCAGCCAGCCGCGCACGATGGCGCTGACGCCCGGCGGATCGCGGAAGCCGAGCCGCGCCAGTTCGGCGACGGTGGCCTTGTCGTCCTGGTCCGGGGGGAAGAGGAGATGCCCGTCGAGGGCGCAGGGTGGCGGGCTGTCCTCGAACAATTGCGCGTAATGGTGCTGCACCCGCTGGAGATGCTCCACCAGAGCCGCCGCGAAGCTGTCGCGGTCGGCATAGCCCATGAAGCGCGCGAACTGCGCCAGGGCCTCGCGCTGCTCCGGCAAGGTGTGGGTCTGCGCGTCCGCCACCATCTGGATGCGGTGCTCGACCCGGCGCAGGAACACATAGGCGGCAGCCAGCTCGTCGCGCACCTCGGAGGCGATCCACCGGTCGCGCACCAGCGCATCGAGGGCGCTCAACGTGCGCGGGGAGCGCAAATTGGCATCCCGCCCGCCCGCGATGAGCTGCTGTGTCTGGACGAAGAATTCCACCTCGCGGATGCCGCCGCGCCCGAGCTTCACGTTGTGGCCTTCCACCGCCACCACGTCGTGGCCGCGGAAGGCATGGATCTCGCGCTTCATGGCATGGACATCGGCGATGGCCTGATAGTCCATGATGCGGCGCCAGACGAAGGGCGCGAGCTCCGACAGGAACACGCGCCCCACCTCCAGATCGCCCGCCACCGGGCGCGCCTTGATATAGGCGGCGCGCTCCCAGGTGGCGCCCTCGCGCTCGTAATAGTCGAGGGCAGCGATGGTGGAGAGGGCGACCTGCGTGGAGCCCGGATCGGGACGCAGGCGCAGGTCCACCCGCAACACATAGCCGTCCGCCGTGCGCTCCTGGAGCATGCGCACCAGGGACTTGGTGAGCCGCACGAAGAAGGGCGACGGCTCGACACCCTCCGCCAGCGGCGCCACGTCGCGGTCATAGACCACGATCAGGTCCACGTCGGAGGAATAGTTCAGCTCGCGCGCGCCGTGCTTGCCCATGGCGATGACGGCAAGGCCCGAGCTGCGCGCGATGTCCGCCGGGTCCGGCGGCAGAAGCTTGCCCGCCTCGGCCGCCTGCCGCAGCAGGAAGTCCACCGCGCCGGCCACCGCATGGTCCGCCACGTCCGCCAGCGCCCGTGTAACGTCGGTAAGGTCCAGCGCGCCGCCGATGTCGGCCAGCGCGATCACCAGGGCCGCCTCGGCCCGCATGCGGCGCAGCGCCGCCATGGCCACCGCCTCGTCGCGCGTGGCCTCAAGCGCGGTGGTACAGGTTTCGATCAACTCCCGCACGCGCTGCAGCGGCTCTGCGCGCAGGGCGCGCTCCAGCCGGGCGGGCTGAAATCGGATCAACTCCAGGAGGAAGGGAGAGCTTTCCGCCACCCCGAGCAGAACCTGCCGGGCGAGCGGGTGGGCGGACAACGTGGCCTCGACCTGCACCCGCGCAGCGGAATCCAGCGTTTCCAAGGCACCGTCGAGCCGCGCGGCCGCGACGTCCGGAGCGGTGACGACGGGGGCTTCCCGCATCAGGGATGCGAGGCCGTCGCGAACCAGGAGATCGGGATCGGTCGGTGCGGGCATTGCCTCATCTAAAGGCACGAGCGCGCCCCCTTACGCAAGCCCTTCGGGCGGAAGCGCAGGCAGGCGCAACGTCACCTTGAGGCCCGGCGCCGCGTCCGAAAAGGCGAGCGCGCCGCCGTGAAGGCGCGCCACGGCCGCCACCAGCGAGAGGCCGAGGCCCGATCCGGGACGGCTGCGGGAGGCATCGAGCCGCACGAAGCGCTCGACCACACGGTCCCGATCCTTCTCCGGAATGCCTTCCCCGCTGTCGCTGACATCGAGCAACGCCTCGCCGCCCTCCCGGTGCAGGCGCACGCGGATATGCCCTCGGGCGCCGTCCGCCGGGCGGCCATATTTGATGGCGTTGTCCACGAGATTCGCCAGCGCCTGGGCCAGCAGCTCGCGCACCCCGTGCACCTGCACCTTCTCGGCCTCCACCGTGAGGTCCAGCCCCTGCTCGTCGGCGAGGGGCTCGTAAAGCTCCGCCACGTTCTCGGCGATGGCGGCGAGGTCCACCGGCACCATGGTATCGCGCGCCTGCCCCGCCTCGGCGCGGGCGATCATGAGCAGCGCGTCGAAGGTGCGGATGAGGTTCTCGCTCTCCTCGATGGTGGTTTCCAGAGCTGCCCGGTACTGGGCTTCTCCGGACGCGCCGCGCAACGCCTCCTCCGCGCGGTTGCGCAAGCGTGTGAGCGGCGTCTTCAGGTCGTGGGCAATGTTGTCGGAGACTTCCTTCAGCCCGATCATGAGCGCCTCGATGCGTTCCAGCATGGCGTTCAGCGAGTGGGCGAGCCGGTCGAACTCGTCATCCGTGCCGTCCACCGTGAGGCGGCCGCCCAGATTGCCCGCCATGATGACCTCGGACGTGGCGGTCATGGAATCGATGCGCTTCAGCACCCGCCGCGTGACGAAGAAGCCACCCAGCAGGCCGAGCACGAGAATGAGCAGCAGCGCGCCCTGGGCGGGGCGCACCACCATCTGGCGCACGGTGTCGCGCTCCTCCACGTCGCGGCCCACCAGCAGGCGGTAGCCGCCGGGCAGCATGAAGACCTCGACGAAAGCAAGGTTCTCCTTGGCGCCGGCCTCCTCGGAACGGCGGTAGAAGGTGAAGCGCGTGCCCGCCGATTCCAGCAGCCCGAGGGGCAGGTCGGAGACGTTGGAGGCGATCACCTCGCCGTTGAAATTGGTGAGCAGGTAGATGGACGAGCCGGGACGGCGGGTCCGGCGGTCGATGGCGAAGACCAGCCGCTGGATGCCGCCCATGCGGTACTGCTCGGCGAGGAAGCGCACCTCCCCCGCCACGTTCTCCGCCACCTGCGTCTCGATCAGCTGGCGGGTATGCCACGCCACATATCCGATCATGAACAGCGCGAAGACCGCGAACACCACGAGGTAGACGGCCAGCAGCTTGAAGGCGGTGGTGCGGATAAGGCGCGAGAGGCCGCGCGGCAGGAGCCTCATGGCGCCCCCCGCCCGCCGGTGTGCGGGCTCACTTCAGACCTTCGCGGACCATATAACCGGCCCCGCGCACGGTGTGGATGAGGGGGACGTCGAAGCCCTTGTCGATCTTGGAGCGCAGCCGCGAGACGTGCACGTCGATGACGTTGGTCTGGGGGTCGAAATGATAGTCCCAGACATTCTCCAGCAGCATGGTGCGCGTCACCACCTGCCCCGCATGGCGCATGAGATATTCCAGCAGGCGGAACTCGCGCGGCTGGAGCGGGATGTCCTTTCCCGCGCGGCTCACCCGGTGGGCAAGGCGGTCCAGCTCCAGGTCCGCCACCTTGTACAGGGTCTCGCTGGCGGGGATGCCGCTGCGGCGGGAGAGCGCCTCGACGCGCGCCAGAAGCTCGGTGAAGGCATAGGGCTTGGGCAGGTAGTCGTCGCCGCCGGCGCGCAGCCCGACCACCCGGTCGTCCACCTGGCCGAGGGCGGAAAGGATCAGAACCGGCGTCGCCTCCCCGCGCTGGCGCAGCTCGGAGACGACGGAAAGCCCGTCGCGGCGCGGCAGCATGCGGTCCACCACCAGCACGTCGTAGTGCCCATCGAGCGCGAGGGCGAGCCCCTCCTCGCCGTCGGCCGCGTGGTCCACCACGTGGCCCGCCTCGCGGAAGGCCTTGCGCAGGTAGTCGGCCGCGTCCCGGTCATCCTCGATCAGGAGAAGGCGCATGGCGAAGCAATCGTCCGAAGTTTGAATCAGCGTCATGCTTCCATATCCCGTGCCGGGCCGCCAGACGAGGCGGCGAAATGCCGATGGCGATGCGGGAGCCGGGAAACCGGCCCGGAAACGGACGCGGCGCGGTCGGCCGGTGGCCTTCCGCGCCGCATCCCCTCGTATTTCGGCTCGGCGCCCTCCCCCGATCGGCGCCGAGCCAAGCGGGCCTCAGCCCGCCTTGTCGGTGAGCGTGACCGCGACGAAGCGGACACCCTGCTCACCTTTGACCCGCATGAGCACCGCCTTGCGGTTCTCAGCCTTCGCGGCGGCGAGGCCGTCGCTCACATCCTTGGCGCTCGACACGGCCTTGCCGCCCACGTCGAGGATCACGTCGCCCGAGCGGATGCCGCGCTGGGCGGCGGGGCCGTTGGGCTCCACCTCCACCACCACAACACCTTCCTCGCCGGCGCCCTGCACCGACTTGGCCGGGGCGAGCTGGAGGCCGAGGCGCGGCACGCTGGTGCCCGCCGCGTCCTTCTCGGACACCGCTGCCTGCTTCTGCTCGTTGGGAAGCTGCTCCAGCTTCACGTCGAGATTCATGGGCTTGCCGTCGCGGATGACGGTGAGCGCCACGGTGGAGCCGGGCTTCATCATGCCGATGCGGCGCGACAGGTCGCGGGCGTCCTTCACGGTCTCGCCGTTCACCTTGGAGACCACGTCGCCGCTCTTCAGGCCCGCCTTGGCGGCGGGGGTGTCGGCCTGCACCTGGGCCACCAGGGCGCCCTGGGGCTCGCTCAGGCCGAGGCCGGAGGCGAGGTCGTCGGTCACGGGCTGGATCTGCACGCCGATATAGCCGCGCGCCACCTTGCCGGTCTCGCGGAGCTGGTTCACCACCTGCTTCACGGTCTCGGAGGGAATGGCGAAGGCGATACCCACATTGCCGCCCGAGGGGGACACGATGGCGGTGTTCATGCCGATGACTTCGCCGTTGAGGCCGAAGGTCGGGCCGCCGGAATTGCCCCGGTTCACCGCCGCGTCGATCTGGATGAAGTCGTCATAGGGGCCTGCGCCGATGTCGCGGCCACGGGCCGAGACGATGCCCGCGGTGACGGTGCCGCCGAGGCCGAACGGGTTGCCCACCGCGATCACCCAGTCGCCCACGCGCGGCGGGGCGTCGGAGAGCTTGACCCACGGCAGGTCGGTCTTGCCCTCGATCTTCAGCAGCGCCACGTCGGTGCGCGGATCGGTGCCGATGACCTTGGCCACATAGTCCTTGCCGTCGGTGGTGGTGACGTCCACCTCGCTGGCGCCGTCCACCACGTGGTTGTTGGTCACCACATAGCCGTCTGCCGAGATGATGAAGCCGGAGCCCTGGCCCACCACCTGGCGGCCGCCTTCACCGCCGCGCGGGCCGCGGGGCATCTGGCCGGGAGCGCCGGGGCCACCCGGGCCGCCGGGGCCGTTCTCGAAGCCGAAGCGGCGCAGGAACTTCTCGATCTGCGGCGGCACGTTCTCACCGAACAGGCCATCCTCCTTGGAGGCCATGTTGCGGGCGTTGACGTCCTTCTTGATCTTCACCGACACGACAGCCGGAGACACCTTCTCGACCACGTCGGCGAAGGAGTTCTGGCTGGACGACAGGTTGGTGGCGATCTGCGCCTGTGCGGGCGCGTTGAAGGGAGGAATGAACTGGCCGGCGATCGCGCCGGTCATGGCGAGACCGACCGCACCGGCAAGCAGGGCGGAACGGCGACGGCGGACACGGGACGAGGGGGAGGTGAAACCGGTCATTGGTTCGTCGTCTCTCTAGGATTTTGCCCCACCATGGAGCAGCCTTGGAGACAGAGTATGAACCGGACCATTACAGACGGCTGGCGGGAGGATTACGGGCCTGTAATGTGCGTCACGAGCGCGTGAGCCGCGCCGGGTGTCCGCATCACGAGGCCTTGAAGTCCACCATCCGCCCCTCGCGGAACACGCAGGTGACGTTCCAGAAGGCGATCGAGGCGCCGGGCTTCTGCACTTTGAAGGACAGGCTCACCGACTTCGGATCGTTGCCCGAGACATAATTGGTGGCGAGGCGCTCGACGGGATAGGGCGGCCGGGCGGTGGCGCGCTCCACGCACAATTGGGTGGCAAGGCCGTCGGCCACGTTGGGGCGCGGCTTGGGCGGGGCCGCCGGGGCCACGGGGGCGGGTCCGGCCCGCTGGGATTCCAGCGCGGCGAGGCAATTGTAGAAGGCCTGCGTGCCGGGCGCGGCGCCCCAGCCGACACAGCGCTCCATGTCCGTCTGGGCCAGCGCCGCTCCGGGCGCCATGAGGCCCAGAAGCGCAAGTCCGGAGATCGTCGCCCGCCTCATTCCGCCCTCTCCCCTTTCGCACCGTCGCGATCCGTCGCCGGCGCGCCCGCCATCAATTGCGCCATGCGCGCCTCCTCCGCCGCCGAGAGCGGCGCGGGCGCCGCGGCGGCCGCGCGACGGCGCATGACACTCGCCGCGAGCGCCGCGCCCAGCACCAGGACGAGGGCGGGGAAGCCCCAGAGCAGCGCGTTGCGCCAGGAGAAGACCGGGCGCATGAGCACGAACTCGCCGTAGCGGGCCACCAGATAATCCAGCACCTGCGCGTTGCTGTCGCCCGCTTTCAGCCGGTCCCGCACCAGGATGCGCAGGTCGCGGGCGAGCGGCGCGTCGCTGTCGTCGATGGACTGGTTCTGGCAGACCATGCAGCGCAATTCCTTCGAGAGGTCGCGCGCACGCTGCTCCATGGCGGGGTCGGGCAGCACCTCGTCGGGCTGCACGGCAAAGGCCGGCGATGCCAGAAGGCTGAGGCCCAGCAGGAGGGCGGACAGGCGGGGGAAGCGCATGCCCATGACCTATTCCGCCGGAACCATGCGGCGGCGCTTGGCGGGCTTGGGCGCGCCCACCCGGAGCCGCCGGTCCGCCAGCGAGAGCGCGCCGCCCAGCGCCATCACCACCGCGCCGAGCCAGATGAGGGTGACGAGCGGCTTCCAGGTGGCGCGCACGGCCAGCAGCCCGTCGGGCGTCTCGTCGCCCACCGCCACATAGAGCTGGCTGAAGCCGAAGGTGCGGATGCCGGATTCCGTGGTGCCCATTCGCCGGGCGGTGAAAGTGCGCTTGCCCGATTCGATGGTGCCCTGGGCAACGCCGCCCTCGCGGATGGCGAACACCGCGACGCGGGCGCTGTAGTTCGGGCCGGTGCGGTTCTCCAGCCGCTCCAACGTCAGATCGTGCGACCCCACGGTGAAGGTGTCGCCGAGCCGAATGCCTGCGATCTTCTCCGTGCTCCATGCGCTCTCGGACACGATGCCGATGAGGCAGAGGCCGACGCCCAGATGCGCCACCGCCGTCCCGTAGGTGGAACGGGGCAGGCCCGCGAGGCGCGAGAGGCAGACCCGCGCGGGCACCCGCCCGAGCCCGGAGCGCTCGACGATGTCGGTGAGCGCGCCGAGGATCACGAACACCGCGACGCCCAGCACCACCGGCGCCAGAACCGGCCCCCGGTCCTCCGCCGCCGCCGTCACCACCGCCGCGACCACGGCGAAGGCCGCTGCCAGCATCAGGCGCTGCGCGACGCCGAGCAGGTCGCCCCGCTTCCACGCCAGCAGCGGGCCGAACGGCACGGCGAAGATGAGCGGCAGCATCAGGCCGCCGAAGGTGAGGTTGAAGAAGGGCGGGCCCACCGTGATCTTGTCGCCGGTCGCAGCCTCCAGCGCGAGCGGATAGAGCGTGCCGACGAACACCGCGGCGGTGGCGGCGGTGAGGAACAGGTTGTTCAGCACCAGCGCGCCCTCGCGCGACACCGGCGCGAACACGCCGCCCTGCTTCAGGTCGCCCGCCCGCAGCGCGAACAGGCCGAGCCCGCCGCCGATGAACACCGCCAGGATGGCGAGGATGAACACGCCGCGCGTCGGATCGCTGGCGAAGGAATGGACCGAGGTCAGCACGCCGGAGCGCACCAGGAACGTGCCGATGAGCGAGAGGGAGAAAGCCAGGATGGCGAGGAGGATGGTCCACACCTTCAGCGCGTCGCGCTTCTCCATCACCACGGCGGAATGCAGCAGCGCGGTGGCCGCCAGCCAGGGCATGAGGGAGGCGTTCTCCACCGGGTCCCAGAACCACCAGCCGCCCCAGCCCAGCTCGTAATAGGCCCAGTAGGAGCCCATGGCGATGCCGAGCGTGAGGAACACCCAGGCGGCCAGCGTCCAGGGCCGCACCCACCGCGCCCAGGCGGCATCGATCCGCCCCTCGATCAGCGCCGCCATGGCGAAGGCGAAGGCGATGGAGAGGCCCACATAGCCGAGATAGAGCAGCGGGGGATGGATGGCGAGGCCGGGATCCTGGAGCACCGGATTGAGGTCCGCGCCCTCGGCGGGCGGCGGAACGAGGCGCAGGAAGGGATTGGAGGTGAGCAGGATGAAGAGGAGGAAGGCGACGGCGATGGAGCCCTGGACCGCCAGCACATTGGCCTTCAGGCGGTCCGGCAGGTTGCCGCCGAAAATGGCCACCAACGCCCCGAACAGGGCCAGCACCAAGACCCACAGGAGCATGGAGCCCTCGTGGTTCCCCCAGGTGGAGGTGATCTTGTAGATGGTGGGCATGCGCGAGTGGGAATTGTCCACCACGTTCACCACCGAGAAGTCGGAGGTGAGATAGAGAGCCACCAGGGCCGCGAAGGAGAGGCTCACGAACAGGAACAGGACCAGCGCCACGGGCACGCCCACGCCCATGAGGGTCGCGTCCCCCCGCTGCGCGCCCCAGGCGGGCAGCACGGTCTGCATGAGCGCGAGCGCGAGCGCCAGGATCAGCGCATATTGTCCGATCTCGGCGATCATTGGGTCAGTGCTCCGCCGGAGGCGCCGGGCCGGGCCTTCTGGGCTTCCTCCATCCAATGGCCGGACTTCTTGAGCGTGTCCGCCACCTCGCGGGGCATGTAATTCTCGTCGTGCTTGGCGAGCACCGTGTCGGCCGCGAACGTCCCGTCGGCCTGGAGCCGGCCCTCGGCCACCACGCCCTGCCCTTCCCGGAACAGATCGGGCAGCATGCCCTTGAAGGCGACCGGCACCTTGGAGGCGCCGTCGGTGACCACAAAGGTGACGGACGGTCCCTGCTTCACCACGCTGCCGGTCTCCACGAGGCCGCCGAGACGCAGCCGCTCGCCGGGCGCCACCTGCCGCTGGGCGACCTCGGTGGGTGTGCGGAAGAAGACGATGGTGTCGTTGAGCGCGGTGAGCACGAGCCCGGCCGCGAGGCCGAGCACGCCCAGCGCGACACCGATGAGAACGAGGCGGCGACCCTTGCGCGTCACGATCTTATGGCCTTTCCGAGCCCGGCACTGCGGCCCATCTCACCCGCCCCCCAATTCCTTGCGCGCCGCATCGATGCGCGTCGTCGCGTCCGCGTCCCCGGCGAAGACGGCGGCGGCGCGATCCAGCGCCGCGCCGGCCTTGGCCCCATCGCCCAGCACGCGCCACGCGCGCGCCAGCCGGAGCCAGCCGTCGAGATCCCTCGGATCGGCATTCAACCGTTCCTGGAGGCGGTCCACCATGCTCTGGATCATGGCCGAGCGATCCGCGCCGCTCAATTGGGCGGCCGCGGCGACGTCGGCGGCGGTGGGTCCGGGCGCGGCAGGAGCGGCCGGAGCGGCGGGAGTGCCGCCGGAGCGGGCCAGCGCGGCCTTGACCATGGGAAGCCAGGGCGCGTTCGGCGGAGCGTCCTTCTCCATCTGGGCGAAGATAGCCGCGGCATCCTGGTGGCGCCCGTCCTGCTCGGCGGCGAGGCCGAGGAAATACCGGGCCTTGGGGCCCGAGGGATCGAGCGCAACGGCGGCCTGGAAGGCGCGGGTGGCATCCTGCCCCACCATGCCCTCGTCGCGCACCACCAGCGCCTCGCCCAGCGCCGCCTGACGCTCCGCCGTGGAGCCGAGCAGGCGGATCGCCTGGGCATAGGCGCGCACCGCGTCGTCCATGCGTCCGAGCTTGAGATAGACCGGGGCCAGCAATTCGTAGCCGCGCCCGTCCGAAGGATTGGCCGCGAGGTGATCCTCCACCCGGCGCACCAGGATCGCCACGTCGCCGCCGTCCGGCGCCGCCGAGAGGCGCGAGGCCAGGGGCATGTCCGGCACGTCGGGCGCGCCGAGCTTCAGGTAAAGGCCCGCGCCCACCACAGGAATGGCGACGAGGGCGATGACGGCGGCCATCCTGCGGCGTCGGGGAGATGCGGAACTGGGCTCGGCGGCGCCGTCGGCCGCCGCGATCAGGCGGCGGGCCACCTCCACCCGCGCGGCTTCCGCCTGCTCGGCGGGCAGGCGCCCGGAGGCGGCGTCGCGCTCCAGTTCGGCCAGTTGGTCGCGATAGACCTCAAGGTCCGCGTCCCGCGCGACCTTGAGGTCGCGGCGGCGGCTGAGCGGCCAAAGCACGGCCATCACCGCCAGGGCGGTCATGAGCGCGAAGGCGGCGAAGAGAGGAGCCGGCAGCATGCGCATGCCGTTAGCGGAGGTTTGCCGCGAAGCAAAGGCTGCTTGTGGTCGCGGGACGGCTTGCCGCGCCTTCCTCTCCCAACCGTGATCGCGGCCGCTCCCGTCTCAAGGGCACGCCCCACCTGCGCGATTGTGGTATGAAACCGCTCTGCAGCGAAGCTTGGGAGGGCGGCATGGGCCTGTTTGACAATCTGGGAGCCGCCCTCGGCAAGGGAGGCGCCTTTTCCGGCTTTCTCGGCGCCGCCCTGGCGAGCCAGCTTCCGGGCCGCCTCCAGGCGGCCCTCGCCGCAAGCCCCTATGGCGATCTCGACGGCCTGCTGGACCGGTTCCGCGAAGGCGGGTTCGCGGCGCAGGTGGAATCGTGGCTCGGCGCCGGGGACAACCTGCCCATCACGTCCGAGGAGATCATGGAGGTCATCGACCCCATGACCATGAGCACCCTCGCCTCGACGCTCGGGGTTCCGGCGGCCATGCTTCCCGGCCTCGTCGCGCAATATCTGCCGCTCGCCGTGGACCGCCTGAGCCCCAACGGCGTGGTGGAGCTGCCCGCGCCCTGAGCGGTCACACGCCCACGGACACCGCCGTCCAGCCGCCGTCGGTGTTGCGGCACGCCGCGCCGCGGGCGAGCTGCGGCTTTCCCTGGATGAAGATCGTGTGGGAGAAGTCGCGGCAGCGGGTATAGCCGGGCCGCTGATAGGCCGGTCCCGCGATCACCGTGCCGTGGACGCCGTTGTCGCCGCGCCATCCCACGGGCGTGCCCGGGCCGCCCTCTTCCAGCGCCGCGATCTCGGCATTGTAGGCGCGCTGGCGGTCGGCCTCGTCGAGGCCGGTCCCGAGCGCGTTGTTGAGCACGCCGCCGGCCGCCACGACGGGCGGGGCCGACGCGGACGCGAGCGAGCCGCCCGGCCCCGAGCCCCCGCTCGTGACGCAGCCCCCGAGGGCGCCGCCCATCAGCGCCAGCACGAGCACCCGTACCGCCATCATGACACTCAAGGTCCACCCACGCCGCTACCGTCCGGCTCCATGCGCCGGACCTAGGCAGGATTGGGGGGAAACCGCGTGCAACGCAAGAGGCGGACGCGGTTCCGGTCGCCGCAGGGGACCGTCTCCAGCCTCAGGCGGCCGGAAGGATCAGCTCCGCACGCAATCCGCCGAGCGGCGCCGTACCCAGTTCCAGCCGCCCGCCATAGAGGCCGGCCAGTTCCTGGACGATGGACAGGCCGAGCCCCGAGCCGGGCTTTGATTCGTCCAGCCGACGCCCGCGACGCCCCACCTCCGCGCGCCTGGCGGGCGCGAGGCCGGGACCGTCGTCGTCGATGATGATGTGGAGGAAGGCGCGGTCGAAGGGCTGGCGCGGCGGCGGGCCATGGACTTCCAGCTCCACCCGGCCCGTCGCCCATTTGCAGGCATTGTCCACGAGATTGCCGACCATCTCCTCCAGGTCCTGCCGCTCGCCGCGAAACCGCAGGTCTTCCAGGCTGCGCACGTCGATGGCGAGATCCTTGGCGCGGTGGATCTTCTCCATGGTGCGCGCCAGCGACACCAGGATGGGGCGCACCTCGCACACGGTGGCGGGCACGGAGACGCGCGCGGCCATGCGCGCCCGCTCCAGATGGTGCGCCACCTGGCCGCGCATGACGCCGGCCTGGTCGCGCACCCGCTGCGCCAGCGGGTCCTCGCGCGTGCCCGCTTCGTTGAGCAGGACGGACAGGGGCGTCTTCAGCGCATGGGCGAGGTTGCCCACATGCATGCGCGCGCGCTCCACGATCTCGCGATTGGCGTCGATCAGCGCGTTCACTTCCTGGATGAGGGGGCCGACCTCTTCGGGATATTCCCCTTCCAACCGCTCGGCGCGGCCCGAGCGCACCGCCGCCAGCGCCTGGGACATGCGCGCCAGCGGGCGCAGGCCGAAGCGGATCTGGAACAGGACGATCAGCAGGAAGGCGAGGCCCAGCACGGCGAAAGTGCCGGCGAGCGCCAGGTTGAAGGAGGCGATCTCGCCGTCGATCTCGCTGGCATCGCCCGCCACCGCGATGGCGAACCGGCCCTCCGCTCCAAGGTCCAGGGTGCGTTCCACCACGCGCAGCCGCTGGCCCTCCGGCCCGGGCAGATAGCCTTCCTGGATGCTGCCCGGCCGATCGGGACCGCCCTTGGGCAGGAGCGGGAGCGCCGCGTCCCCCAGCGAGCGCGAGGCACGGGCGAGCTGCCCTTCCCCGTCCAGGCGCGTGACCTGCCAGTACCAGCCGGAGAGGGGAAACAGGAACAGGGGCTCGCCCAGCGCCTGCGGCACGGGAACCTCGGTACCCGGCCCGGTGCCCGCGACTTCCGCGACGAGCGTCTTCAGATAGATGTCGAGCCGGCGGTCGAACGCGCGCTCGGTGCCCGCCCGGTAGAGCGAGGAGAGGACGAAACCGACGACCAGCAGCACGCCGGCGGTGACCACCACCGCCGAGAGAAACAGGCGGAAGGCGAGCGAGCCGCTTCCCCCATGGGAAGTCATGGCCCGCGATCCGCGGTGATGGGCGTGCGGCTCACCGGCTCCCCTCGGCGGGGGCCAGCATGTAGCCGAGGCCCCGGACGGTCTGGATCACGTCGCCGTCGATCTTCTTGCGCAGGCGCCCGACGAACACCTCGATGGTGTTGGAATCGCGGTCGAAATCCTGGTCGTACAGATGCTCCACCAGTTCCGCGCGCGACACGACGCGGCCCGCATGGTGCATGAGATAGGCGAGCAGGCGGTATTCGTGGCTGGTGAGCTTCACCGGCGCACCGTTCACGCTCACGCGGCCGGAGCGGGTGTCGAGCCGCACGGGGCCGCAGGTCAGTTCGCTGGAGGCGTGCCCCGTGGCCCGGCGCAGCAGGGCGCGCAGGCGCGCCAGCACCTCCTCCATGTGGAAGGGCTTGGCCACATAATCGTCCGCCCCCGCGTCGAACCCCTGGACCTTGTCGCTCCAGCGGTCGCGGGCGGTGAGGATCAGAACGGGCATGGAGCGGTTGGCCCGCCGCCAGTTCTCCAGCACCGAGATGCCGTCCATCTTGGGCAGGCCGATATCCAGGATGACCGCGTCATAGGGCTCGGTGTCGCCCAGGTGCAGCCCCTCCTCCCCGTCGAACGCCGTGTCCACGGCATAGCCCGCCTCGCCCAGGGCGGCGGCCAGCTGTCGGTTCAGGTCGGGATCGTCTTCGATGACCAGGAGGCGCACGGGCCAGCTCTCCGCTCACATTCGGGATCCGGAGGGGGCGCGGTGTCCGCCGCCACGGTCCGGGTCAAGTCGCGGCGGACATTGCCAGAAGTCGCGGCGAGCGTCACCCGTCGCGATGCCCGGGGCTCACCGCCAGCCGCACACGGCGCGGCCGACGGCGTTGTGGCTCTTGGCCTGGCGGATGGTCTCGTCGGTGTCCGCCACCGACCAGCCCATGGGCCGCGCGACAGCGCAGAACACGTCACGACCGCCGGAACCCGTCGTCGTCGCGCAGCCGGCGAGGGTCAGCGCGCTCAGAATCAGCGCGGGCAGCGCGCGCGGCGTCCATGGCAATCCCGGCATCGCGCCGCTCCTTTTCCGCGTGATCGGACCATCCCTGCTGGCGCGCGCGGCGCAGGCCCGCGAAGGCGGCGAGCAGCGCCGCCGCCGGAACGGCGAGCCGTATGGCCGCCTGCCATCCGAAGAACCGCATGCAGAGCCCCAGCACCGGCAGAGCGAGCGCGGCGGCGGCCAGCGCCTGGAGCCACCAGGGCCAGCCATGGACCAGCCATTGGGCGATGCTCATGCCGCCCGCCTCCGGCGCACGAAGGTGACGGCCGCCACGCCCACGGCGACCAGCACCGCGAGGGCCACCGCCCATTGCAGCGGCCCCGGCTGGGCCGCCCCGTTGGCGAGCGCCCCCAGCACGGCGAGCGCGCCCGCCATCGCCTCCGGCGCCCGCGCCACTTCCTTGAGCGAGAGATCGGCGGGCGCCGCCTTCGCCGCCCCGCCTCCGGCCGGAAAGAGCGGGTCCTCGGGCACGGCACCCGAGGCGAGCGCGAGGGACACGCGGCGCACCTCCGCCACGCGCCGCCCCCAGCCGCGCCCGAACACGGGCCAGGTGCGCAGGGTGCGCAGCATGGCCAGGCGGCGATCGCAGACATCGGCCGCCAGCCGGGCAGGATCGCCCGCCGCCACCGCCGCCAGCGTGAGCGCGCCCACCTGCCCGTCATCGGACACCCCGGCGGCGCGCTGGAGCCACTTTCCGGCCTGGGCCGGGCCGGAATTCACCGCCGCGTCGAACACGGCATAATCCAGCCCGGCAGGCAGGTCGTCGGCGCGTACCGCGTCCCAATATTGGCGCCGGTAGATCTCCACCAGCTCCGCCTCCTCCAGCAGCCGCACACTGCGCGCGGGTTGCCCTTTGCGGGCGCGATAGGCGTCGTAGACCCTTTGAGTTACCCCTTTCTGGGTGGGGCCGCCCGGGTCGGCCGGGTGGTCGCTGAAACCGCCTTCGTGGCGCAGCACGCGCGCGAGCGCGGCGCCGAAACTGGACGCTGCCATTCGGGTCCCCTATGTTTCCGACGATTAAGAGCGGCTCCCTGCGGGAGCTGCGGCGGGCTCAGGCCGCCGCTCAGGGCTCAGCGGGAGAGGCGCATTCGATGGACCGCTTGTTGGGGCGCGGGTTCCTGATCCTGCTCCTCGTCTTCATGACCTTTGTCTTCTACCTGCAGGTGAACGCACTCGGAATGCATGTCCCGGTTCGCGCTCTCATGAAGTGGGAAAAGCGGGTGGACGAGATCGACTGCTATTATTTCACCGGCGTTACCTTCCATAAGGTCACGTTCCACAATGCGCGGGCGGAATGCCCGCGCTGGCTGGACATTTACTGAGGGTCCGGCGGCGCCTCGGCCTTTGTCAGCGCGCGGCGCTCCAGCGTCGCGAGGACGGCGTGGTGCATCGCGTGGGCGGGATCGTCCAGGACCGCGCCCGGAAGCACGAAGGCCGTCCCGTCCGGCAACGGCATCGGCATGAGGGCCGCGCCGGGGCTGGTGGGGCCGCGCACGCCGTCCGCCTCGGCGGCCGAGAGGAGGATGAACAGGTCGCTCATGCGCTTACCGCTCCCACGGCGGTCAGATAGGCGAGGAGCGCCCCGTGGAAGGCCGCCACCTCGGGGGAGGTCAGCCCGGCGCCCATGGTGAAGACGGCGATGCGGTCGGTGCACCAATAGATGCGCGAGGTGCCGCCATTGATGGACCAGCACAGCAGGTCGAGCGGCACGGACGGCACCGCGATGCTGGCTGCCGGCGCGGTGCCGAGCAGCGTGGCGTCGCGGTAATTGGCGCGCGTCGCCGCATCCAGCCGACTGCCGAGCGTGAGGCCGTCGGACCGCGTGACGCCGCCCAGCGCCGTGCCCTGGTCATTCACGTTGATCCAGGCGAGGTCGCCGGTCGATCGCGGCATGACCGCGCATTGCAGGCTGGTATTCGCGGAGATGCCCCCGGGAATGATATTGGCGGCCGCCCGGTTGGTGAGGTCCCAGACGCCCATATGGGCATTGTTCCGCGTAAAATGAATCCCATTCACCGCCGGGTTGTAGCCGGTTGCGAGATAGGCGCTCGTCCCGCTCGCATAGCCTCGGTCCGTCACGAAGGAGGGCGAGTTCACGGCGGTGAGGGTGTAGTGGTCCCCCACCCAGTTCAGCCGCGCCGCCTGGGCATCGTGCGCGGCAAGGATATAGAGCAGGTCCAGCTTCGCCCACAGGCCGGCCGCCTTCAGGCTGCCGACCAGAGTCGCGATGCTGCGCGCGCGGAGCGCAGAGGGCGCGACACTCATCCGCGCCATCAGGGCCTGGGCCTCCGGCGGTACGGCCCCGCCGCGCGCCCGCAGCACGGCGGTGCTCGGCAGGGAAAGACCGAGGCGGCTCATCGGTCGCTCAGCGCGTAGATCGCGAGGCCCGCCGTGGTGCCGGTGGACCAGACGCGGCGGACCTGGGCGGGCGGCAGCGGCTGGAGACCCGGCCCGGCGAGGACATCCACCGTCTCGCCATCCGCCGCACCGACGCAGGTGACGCGGATCGTGGCCTCGGTGAGGGTCGCGGGCACATGGACCCACAGGCTTTTGGCATAGACGGAGAGATCGGCGGCGTCCGAGGGCGTCACCCGGCGCAGCAGCCGGGCGGGCGAGGAGGCGCTCACCGCGAGTGCGCGGGCGGGGTCGCGGGCGGGATCATAAGGCATGGACAATCTCCGGGTGAGGACGGTCAGGCGACGGGCGCGGGACAGAGCAGAAGGTGGAGCGCGACGCGCACCTGCCCGCCGGTGAAGCTCCCGCCATTGGCGCTGAGGCGCACGGGCGTGGGGGCATAGAAGGCGGTGGGGCCGACGACGCCCACATTGGTGGACCCCGCCGCGGCGCCCAGGGAGCCGCCGAACTTCGAGCGCTCGGCCGCGATGCCGCAGTCATAGGAGGTGGCCCCCGTCACCACGACGAGCGTGCGCGTGGACACGCCCAGCACGATGGCACGGTCGGGGATGAGGATGGTGGTGTCGCGGCTCGCGCCGGAGAGGCTCACGTCCTCCTCCAGCACCAGCGCGTCCACGCTCGCCCGGTGGGCGCTGGCGGCGAGCGGGGAGAGGAAGGCCGCGCCGTCGAACACGCGCAGGCGCCGCTCGTCCGCCACATAGGCCACGAAGCCCGCGCGCAGGGCGTAGAAGTCCCACGCGCCCGCCTCATAGGCGGCCACCGTGCCCGCCTTGCCCGTCCACGCCCCGCTCGCGCCCGGGGCGACGAACCAGCACTGCCCGTCCGAGGGCGCGCCGGGCGGCGAGGTGCGGGTGAGGCTCTCCAGGGTGAGGTGGGCGAGCGCGTCGAGCTGCCGGACGGCGGCATTGTGGGTGACGTGCTTCTGCGCCTGCGCGGCGGCGATATAGGGCAGGCCCAGGCGGGCCGTGACATCGGACATGGATGGCTCCGGGAGAGAGAAAGGGTCAGAGCACGCGGGTGGCGGTGGCCGCCGCGCCGGGGCCGATGGCGGCGGAAAGCTGCGCCACACGGAAGGTGAGCGCGGTCCGCAGCGTGCCGAAATCGGCCAGTTCCAGGCTCGCCGGATAGGTGAGCGTTGGTGTCGCCACATCGAATGCGCGGCGCACGGCGGCCCCGTCCAGGATCTCCACCCGGTAGGCCTCCAGCGCCTCGCCGAGCGGCGCGTCCAGCGCGTCCCAGTCCGCATCGGTTCGGGTGCGGCGGACCCAGGTGAGGACGATGTCCCCGGCCACGCGCCGCGCCTTCAGGTGCACCGGAGCGAGCGGCAGCAAAGCGCGCGCGCCCACCGTGCCGGAGACTTCACGCACCCCCGTGTCGCCATGGTCGCGATCGGCCCGTCCCACGCGGAAAGTGAAGCTGCGGCCATAGGCGGAAAGCCCGGCCGCGCCCACCGCGAGGTTGCGGTCCAGCAGCACCAGGCGCGTACCGGCGGGCCAGGCTGTCGCCCCCGCCGCCTCCGTGCCCACCTGCCCGCGCAGGAGGCCCGTGAGGGCATGAATGCCGCTCTCCAGTAGCTCCGCGTCCAGGAACTGGATGACTTCCGGCGCCCGCCCCTCGGCCACCAGCGCGAGGGCATTGGCGCCGTCCAGCACCCGCGCCTCGTCCGCGCCCATGAGAAGGCCGCCCTCCAGGCGGACGGTGAGGCGGGTCGACCTGTCGAAGCGCCAGAGCGGGCCGGGGGGAAGCGCCTCCAGCGTCGCGCCCAGGGTGGCGGGCGCGCCCAGCGCGGCCACCGCCTCGAAGCTCGCCCCGCCCGCCGAGCGCCAGAGCGCCAGCGTGCCCGGCCAGGGCGCGGCGAAGGCGGCCACGTGTAGCAGCGGCACGGGCTCCGCCGCCTCCAGCAGAGGCAGGTCCAGCAACAGCACGTCCGGCGGGCCGCACGGCTCGGGCAGGAGGATGCGCCCCGGCTCGGCCGCCCGCTGGGCGGTCTCGAAGATTTCGGGCTCGATGGCGCGGGCGGTGACGGCGCGCGCCTCCGCCTCCTCGATGCGGGTGATCTCCAACAGGCGCGCGCGTCCGCCCGCCGTCAGTTCCACCACGTCGCCGGGCCCGAGGGCGAGACGCGAGGGCGGCAGGGCGAAGGTGGCCGTCTCGCGCCCGGCCCACAGATCCTGGAGCCAGACATCCGCCGCCCGGCCCATGGCGGCCGGCGCGGCCACCACCGGCACCTGGGCATGGGCGACGTGGCGGCTCGCCCCGGCGAGGCGGCGGGAGGAGACGGCGGCGGTGCGATAGTCTGCGGCGGGATCGGTGAAGGTGATCCCCACCTCCAGCGGCAGCTCGCTCTCCTGCGCCCGCACCAGCGCGAGCGGCGCGCGGTCCTCTTCCAGTACGAGGTCCTGCTCATCAATGCGGGCGGCCACGCGCCCGCCGCGCGCGGCGAACACCATGCGCCCCTCCTCCTCCAGCGCCTCGAAGGCGAAGGCGCGGGCGAGCGGCTCCAGCGCGGCGCGGGCGGACATGGGGCGGTCCACCACATAGCCCTCCACCACGCCGGAAACCTCGCCCGCCTCCATGTCGACGACCCCATGGTCGGCGCACAGAACCGCCACGAGATCCCCGAGCGGCGCGGCGCCGAGGCGCCCGTTCAGCCAGTGGCCGGTCTCCCAATTGGCGCCGTCGGCCCAGACCGAGGTGGCGAGGGGGAATTCGGGATAGGGGCGCGCATCCCAGGTCCACAGGAAGACGCAGCCCGGCTCCACCATGCGCCCCCCATAGGCGGGCGCGGGCGGGTTGTCCGCCTCCCCCGCCCCGGCGGCGGGCTCGAAGGCGGCGAGCACCGCCTCCAGCATCCGGCGCTGGACGAAGTCGTCGCGCCGCGTGCTGGAGAAGGGCGGGTATCCGCCCTCGGCGGATTTTGGATCCGGAAACACGCTCGGCCGGTTCGGCCCCTTGTCCACGGCGGGGCATCCGGCCTCCATGAGGCGGATGGGCTTGCTGCCGGGCACCCAGGCGCTGGGCAGGGCCGCGCGCACCCCGCCGGGGCGCGGCAGGTGGGCGCGCGACCACCAGTTCCAGAGATCCTTCTGGCGATAGATCCAGGGCTCGCCATAGGCCCCGTCCGTGATGGGAACGCGCGCCTGCGCGCCGCGCGCGGCATCGTCGGGATAATACCAGTCGAAGGCTTCCCCGCTGCGCAGGCGCGCCTTCAGATAGGCGGGGTCGTGGATGGCCGGCGCCTCGGCCGCGTCGAGATGGGCGGTGCCGTCGCGCCAGTCGCTGAGCGGCGGGTAATAGTCGATGCCCACGAAGTCCACGGCGGGCGCGCCCCACAGGAGATCGAGGGGAAAGGCGACGCTGCCGTCCGGGAACGCCTGCGCGCCATATTCGGTCCAGTCGGCGGCATAGGACACCTTGGTGCCCGCCCCGAGGATGGCCTTCGCCTCCGCCGCCAGGATCGCGAGGTTGGTGGCGGCGGGAAAGCCGCCGTCCGGCCCGCGCACCCGCGTCAGCGCGGCCAGTTCCGAGCCCACCAGGAACGCCTCCACCCCGCCCGCCAGTGCCGCCAGCCGGGCATAGTGCAGCACCATGCGGCGATAGCTCCATTCCGCCGGCCCGCCATAGAGGACCTGGCCGGAATGGACGGAGAAATGCGCGGGCTGGGCCGCGCCGAAGAAGGCCGTCACCTGCGCGGCGGCGGTCGCCGTGCCGTCCGGGCTCCCGGCGCGACCCGGCGCGGGGTCGCAGGTGATGCGCCCGCGCCAGGGATAGGCGGGCTGGCTCGCCGCGCCGGTCCAGGGATCGGGGCGCCCGCTGCCGGGGGGCACGTCCATCATGAGGAAGGGGTTGAGCGTCACCTTCAGGCCCCGCGCCTTCAGCGCCGAGATGGCGGCCACGACGCTCGCGTCGGAGGGCGTGCCACCATAGGCCGCGCGGCCCTCGTGTCGGCTGGTGGCATAGGCGAGGAGGCGGGTGAGCCCGCTCACCATCCAGGTGGCGGGCGTGGTCTGCTTCTCCACCAAATCCACCTTGGGCCGCACCGTGCAGTGCCCGGCCCGCAGGTCGTCACCGAACCAGGACACCACCAGCGAGACCCGCTCCAGGTTCGGGCAGGCGGCGAGGAGCTGGTCGAGGGAGGCGGAGAAGTCGCTGAGCGCGGTGCGCACATGGCGGTTCTCGGCCGCATAGGCGCCGACGCCCACCACACGCTGCACCTCGGCGGGCTCGTAGCCGAACTCGGTGGCGCCGGGAATGAGCGTGACCGCCTTCACATGGCGCTCCAGCGTGCCCACCGCCCGCTCCACCTCCGCCGTGATCTGGGGCACCCGGTTGCCGAAGCGCGCCAGCGGCAGGCGCTCGAACACGAGATAGGCGATCCCGCGATAGGCGGGCGCCTCTCCCGCGCCCTGCTTGGCGGCGATCCAGGGGTCAGGCAATTGCCCCTCGATGCCCAGGTGCGCGCGCACCGTGGCGCCGCCGGGATCGAACGGCTTGCCATCCGCCCAGATGCGGCCGATGCGCGTCACCGGCCCCTCGCACAGGGCCACCGCGAAGGAGGCGTAATAGGCATAGCTGACCGTGGTGGTGGTGGTCGCGGCGCCGGAGGCCGCCCCCCCCTTGCCGCCCGTGGACTGGACCTGGGTGGACACCACCTCATCCAGCCGGGTGGCCCAGATCACCTCGCCCGGCAGGCGCGCGCGGCCGTAGAGGCGCGGCACCGGCGCGCCCGCATTGGAAGTCATCACGTCGAGGTCCGCGAGGCGCGGTCCCTCCACCACCTTGCTGCGTCCCCCGCCCGAGAGCGCGGCGTCCGTCACCGCCCCGCCC
>JACESF010000034.1 GCA_013911975.1 Hyphomicrobiales bacterium
CGGATCTCCGGTGCGCGGCCCCGCCGCGCACCGGAGATCCGCGTCCCGCAACCCCGCGGCCCGCCGAGCCCCGCCAGGGACAGGGACAGGGACAGGCGGCCTCCTCGGTGCCGCCGCTCGCTCCGCCCCAGGAGATCCAGCCGCTCTCGCGCCCGCAGGCCGTGCGGCCCGAGCTGGACGACATGCCCTATCGCGCGCCGTCGGTGAGCGGGTTCGGCACCGTGCCGCGCCCGCCCGCCATGGTGCCGGGGGACTGAGCCGTCACGCGCCGGGGCGGCGCTCCAGGGTGACATAGGTGAAGGGGGCTTCGTCGCCCGGCCCCTGGAGCGGACCCTCGCGGGCCACCTCCTGCCACACAGCGGGGTCGTAGGGGGGAAGGGTCACGTCCCCCTCGGGCGCCAGATGCACCTCGGTCAGGTGCACGCGGGTGGTCCAGGGCAAGGTGTCGGCGAAGACCCGGCGCCCGCCGATCACCATCACCTCGTCCGCGCCCATCTCCGCCATGGCCTGCGCGGCCAGGTCCAGCGCCTCCGGCAGGCTGCGGGCAAGGCGCACGCCCTCGGGCACGGTGAAGGCGGGATCGGTGCTCACCACCACGGAGATGCGCCCCGGCAGCGGGCGGCCGATGGACAGGAAGGTCTGCCGACCCATGAGCAGCGGCTTGCCCCAGGTGAGCGCCTTGAAGCGCTTGAGGTCGGACGGCAGGCGGAACGGCAGCGCCTGTCCGCGCCCGATGACGCCGTTCTCGCCCACGGCGACGATATGGGCGAGCGGTGGGCTCATGCCGCCGCCTCCGCACGGCCCAGCGCCCGCCGGGCCGCCGTGATGCCCGAGAGGTGCGCGCCGTGGCAGGTGGAGAAGTCGTGGGTGCGGGCGGCTTCACCCGCGAAATGGATGCGCTCGCCCACCGGCTCCAGCAGGTTGGCGCGCAGATGCGCCCGGCCCGGCAGCACGCAGGAATAGCCGCCGCCGATATAGGGATCGGCCGCCCAGGACGTGGCCCGGACCGTGGTGACATGGTCGGCGATGGCGCTGCCGAATGCCTGCTTCAGCGCGCCGAGCACCGCCGCCTCCAGCGCGCCCGGCCCCTCGGCGAGGCGCGCGGCGGCGAAATCGCCCCCCATATGGCCGATGGCCAAAGGCGGGGCGCCGGGCAGGATCTGGAAGCTCACGGGGTCTTCCCCCAGCACCGTGACGCCGGTGCGCTCGGAATAGCCGAACACGTCCCGGTCGAAGCCGATGGCCACCTTTTCCGCCACGCCCAGCGTGAGGCCCGCGAAGGCGTCCGTGACGGGCGCGGGCAAGGCGGGCGTGAAGGCGAGGCGCCCCGAGGCGATGACCGCCACGGGCACGGTGACGATGACCGCCCGGGCGCGCACGTCGCCCCGGGGGGTCGCGAGGCGCACCCCCGCGCCCGACCAGTCGATCCGGCTGACCGGGCAGTCCAGGGTCACGGGCACCGACGCCCCGTTGGCGCGCACCAGGGCGCCATAGCCTTCCACCACGGGCCAGTTGGCGTCGGTGTCCATATAGGCGGCGAAGTCGCGGGTGGAGATGCGCTCGGGCGGGCTGGCGGTCATCAGCGAGAGCCAGTGGCGCGACAGGCGCCCCCAGGGGCCCGCGAGGTCCACGGCCGCGCTCGCGGCCACGTCCCGCCCGGCCTCTCCCGCCGCGCGCACGCCGTCGAAGGCGGCATCCACCGCGTCCTGCGCGGCGGCGAGGTCCGACGGCTGCGCCCATCCGCCCGCGCGCCAGAGATTGCGCACCAGGGGGACGGGGATATGGCGATAGGTGAAGCCGAGCGCGTCGGCAATGGGCACGAAGGGATTGGTCTGCGCGGAATGCAGCCAGTGGCACCCCATGTCCCAGGGTCGGCCGAACGTCTCTGTTTCGGTGAAGGCGCGCCCGCCGGTGCGGGACGCCGCTTCCAGCACCACGAACCGCGCCCCGGCGGCCTGGAGCGTCAGCCCCGCCGCCAGTCCGGCGGCGCCGGCCCCGATGACCGCGACGTCAAACTGGTCGGGCATGACCGTATCCGATGATGGAGGAGCGCCCGAAGGCGGGCCGGATTATTTCTTGCGGAACACGTCGAGGCGGACGACTTCCGCCCCGCCGCTGGGCCGCTCGTCTTCCGGCGCATCGCCTTCCGCTGCGGTGGACGCGGACGGGGTGGGCGCCGAGGCGTTGGACGCGCCCGAGGCCATGGCGGGCTCGGACGCGGCGCCGCGCACATTGGGGCGCACGGCGGAGACGGTGCCGAGGGTGGTCGGCGTCGCCGGCTGGTCGGTGCCCTCGGCCTGGCCCGCAGCCGCCTCTTCCGCCAGCTCGAACTGGAGGCCGAACTTCACGGAGGGATCGAAGAAGCCCTTGAGCGCGGAGAAAGGCACGGTGAGCCGCTCGGGAATGCCGCCGAAGGACAGGCCCACCTCGAATGCGGTGTCGCTGACGATCAGGTCCCAGAACTGGTGCTGGAGGACGACGGTCATCTCCTCCGGATATTTCTCCCGCATGCGGTGGGAGAGCCGCACGCCGGGCGCGCGGGTGTCGAAGGCGATGAAGAAATGATGGTCCCCGGGCAGGCCGTCGCGGGCCACGTCCTGAAGGACGCGGCGAACCACGCCGCGCAAGGCGTCCTGAGCCAGGAGGTCGTATCTGATGTGATCCGTCGAAGCCATCGCGCGCAACCGAGCCGGGGACGCCTGCGACGCTGCGGGAATGAATCCCACCCGCCGGCCAGACGCCGAGGACGCCTTCCCTTCAGGTCCCGCGGCCAAAAGGAAGTGGAGGCTTCTGTTGCCAGGTGCCTCCGAACCCCGCCTATCCAGTGCTACCCGGTAGGACTTTGATTTCGATCGTCAAACCGCTCACGCGGCCTGAGCAACCGGAGCATAGTTGTCATTCGCAACTATAGGTCGGCCCGATATCGGCGGAACCATGCCGAGCGAAAGACAGCCCTTTACACCCTCGTCGATCCTGTTTCGCCCCCGCCGGAGCCCAGCAGGCGGTGCCGCTGGGCTTTGGTGGAGGCGCCGGGTACTGCCCCCGGGTCCGAAAGGCTTATTCCGACAACCGTTTATCGCCATAGCCGGCGTGAACCGGCCCCCCGAATATAGGCAAGGGCGGCCCGCGATGAAAGAGGCGCGGACCGATTTCCCCCGCGCCTGTGCACCGCACCACCCCGGCGCCTCATCCGTCCGAGAGCGGATGCAGGTCGCGCACGAGGCCCGCGAGGCGCTCGTCGAGAACATGGGTGTAGATCTGGGTGGTGGAGATGTCCGCGTGCCCCAGTAGCGTCTGGACGATGCGCAGGTCCGCCCCGTGGGCCAGCAGGTGGCTCGCGAACGCATGGCGCAGAACGTGCGGGGACAGGCTCGCGGGATCGATGCCGGCGGCGAGCGCGAGGTCCTTCAGGTCCAGCGCCGCATGCTGGCGGGTCAGGTGGCCGGCGGCTCCGGAGGACGGGAACAGCCATTTGGAGGCGTCCAGCCCCGCCTCCCGGCGGGCGTCGAGATAGGCCGCCATGGCCGCCTTGGCGGCGGCGCCGAGCGGCACGAGCCGCTCCTTGCCGCCCTTGCCCGTGACGATGATGGCATCGGTCCGGGTGCGCGCGGCGCTCGCGGGGAGGGCCGCCAGCTCGGAAATGCGCAGCCCGGTGGCGTAGAGCATCTCCACCAGGCATACGGCCCGCAGGCGCCGCAGCCGCTCGGCGGGCCGCGCCGCCGCCCCGGCCCGCGCATGGGCGGTCTCGATGAGGCGGGTCACGTCGTCCACGGTGAGCACCTTGGGCAAAGCCCGCCCGCGCTTCGGCCCTTCCAGGATGGCGGCGGGATCGTCGCCCCGGTGCCCCTCGGCATAGAGGAAGCGGTAGAGCTGGCGCGTGGCCGAGAGCCGCCGCGCGATGGTGGTGGACTTGAAGCCCCGCGCGTCGAGATCCGCCAGATAGGCGCGCAATGCCGGAGTGTCGGCGGCGGCGAGGTCCGTGCCCCTGCCCTTCAGGAAGGCGGAAAGGTCGTCCAGGTCCCGGCGATAGGCGTCCAGCGTGTTGGCGCTCGCGCCGCGCTCCACCGCCTGCATGTCCAGGAACAGGGCGAGGGGCCCCGCGCCGCTCATTTCGCGAACTTGTCCGCCGGAACGGTGAAGGTGACGTCGCGCACCACCGGCTCGACCCTGTTCGCGAGCCACCACGCCCCGCCATAGGCGCAGCCGGCGAGGATGGCGATTACCACGAGAAGGCGGACAAGGCTGGCCAAAGGTCGTGCCCGAATCAACGTCAGCGGAAGGACAGCTTCTCGTCGCATGGCCGCGCCTTGCTTTCAACCGCATTGCCGCCTCGGGGAGGCGGTGCTACTGGCGGAACCGCAATGGTGCGGGAACAGACCCGGGAAGGTTCGCGGACGTGGGCAGCGACGCATTGGGAGAGGGACAGGACGCCGCCGCCGAGGCGTTGCGGGCGCGTCTCGGCCAACGGACGCTGGTCCTGGTGGGCATGCCCGGCGCCGGCAAGTCCTCCGTGGGCCGCCGCCTCGCCAAGCGCCTGGGCCTGCCTTTCTTCGATGCCGACGACGAGATCGAGAAGGCGGCCGGGATGACCATTCCCGAAATCTTCTCCAGCCGCGGCGAGGCCGAGTTCCGCATGGGCGAGCGCCGGGTGCTGGCCCGCCTGCTGCAGGGCGGCCCCTGCGTGGTGGCCACCGGCGGCGGCGCCTTCATGAACGAGGAGACCCGCGCCGGGGTGAAGCAGAACGGGCTCTCCGTCTGGCTGCGGGCCGACCTGCCCACCCTGCTGCGGCGGGTGAAGAAGCGCAACGACCGCCCGCTCTTGGCCGGCGGGGACGCCGCCGAGCGGCTGGCCGCCCTGCTGGAGGCGCGCGAGCATGTCTATGCCCTGGCGGACGTGACCGTGGAATCCCGCGAGGTGGCCCACGAGGCCGTGGTGGCCGAAGTGATCGCCGCCGCCGCGCGCCATCTGGGCGGGGACGTCCCGCCTCCCGCCGACCCCTTCTGAGGACTTCGCCATGACGGCCACCGCCAGCCCCGCCGACACCCGCACCGTGCGCGTGGACCTGTCCGGCCGGGCCTATGACATCGCCATCGGCCCCGGCCTGCTCGCGGGCATCGGCGTACGCATCGCCGCCCTGCGCCCCGGCGCGCGGGTCGCCGTCGTCACCGACCGGAACGTGGCCGAGCAGCATTTGCCCACCGTGCAGCGCGCGCTGGACGAGGCCGGCATCGGCCATTCCGCCATCGTGGTGGCGCCCGGTGAGAAGACCAAGTCCTATGCGGGCCTGGAACAGGTGACGGAAGGGCTCATCGCCGCCCGCATCGAGCGGCGCGACCTGGTCCTGGCGCTGGGCGGCGGCGTGGTGGGCGACCTCACGGGCTTCTCCGCCGCCGTGCTGCGCCGGGGCGTGGATTTCGTCCAGGCCCCCACCACCCTGCTCGCCCAGGTGGATTCCTCCGTGGGCGGCAAGACCGGCATCAATTCGCCCCAGGGCAAGAATCTCGTGGGCGCGTTCCACCAGCCGGTGCTGGTGGTGGCGGACACGGCGGCGCTGGATACTTTGCCGGCGCGCGAACTGCGCGCGGGCTATGCCGAGGTGGCGAAATACGGCCTGCTGGGCGACGAGGCGCTGTTCTCCTGGCTCGAAGCGAAGGGCCGCGAGGTGATCGGCGGGGGCGCGGCGCGCGGCGAGGCGGTGGCGGCGAGTTGCGCCGCCAAGGCGGCCATCGTCGCCCGCGACGAGAAGGAGACGGGCGACCGCGCTTTGCTCAATCTCGGCCACACGTTCGGCCATGCGCTGGAGGCGGGCGCGGGCTTCTCGGATCGCCTGCTGCACGGCGAGGCGGTGAGCATTGGCATGTGCCTCGCCTTCGCCTTCTCCGCCCGCCTCGGCCTGTGCACCGGCCAGGACGCCGTGCGCGCGCAGCGGCATCTCGAAAGCGTCGGCCTTCCCACCCGCATCGCCGACGTGCCGGGCGACCTGCCGGACACGGACGGTCTCATGGCGCTCATCGCCCAGGACAAGAAGGTCAGCCGGGGCGCGCTGACCTTCATCCTGACGCGCGGCATCGGCGAAGCCTTCATCGCCAAGGACGTGGATGGGGCGCAGGTCCGCGCCTTCCTCGACGAGATGCGCGCCGCCTGACGGCTTCGGCCATCGGCACCGCGCGGGCTGGGAGGACATCCTTTGCCGGAAAGTCCCGGCCGTCCTCAGGCGTGGACCGACAGATCGGTGATGCGCGGATCGTCCCCGGTCAAGGGATTGTCCGGGTCGTAGGCGTAGGTCAGCGTCTCGAAGCGCATGGAGCGGGCGTCGATCATCAGCAGGCGCCCCACGAGTCCCTCGCCGAAGCCCACGATGGCACGGATCACCTCCAGCGCCGCCAGCGAGCCGGCGATGCCCGCCAGCGCGCCGAGCACGCCCGCCTCGGCGCACGGAGCCACGGTGCCGGGCGGGGGCGGTTCCGGAAACAGGCAGCGATAGGTGGGGTTGGGCTGGCCGTCCGGCCCGCTCTCGTGGGGGCGCAGCGTGGTCAGCGTCGCGTCGAAGGTGCCGAGCGCCGCCGTCACCAGGGGCCGCCGCGCCAGGGCGCAGGCATCGGAGACCAGATAGCGGGTGGCGAAATTGTCCGAACCGTCCACCACCACGTCCACGCCCGAGACCAGGACCATGGCATTGTCGGCGGTGAGCCGCACGCGGTGCAACTCCATGGCGACGTGCGGGTTCAGGGCCTCCACCGCCGCGCGGGCGCTGTCCACCTTGGGGCGCCCCACGTCATCGGTGCGGTGGATCACCTGCCGCTGGAGATTGGAGAGCGACACCTCGTCGTCGTCCACCAGCACGATGCGACCCACCCCGGCGGCCGCGAGATAGAGCAAAACCGGCGCCCCGAGCCCGCCCGCGCCCACCACGAGGACGCTCGCCGCCTTCAGCTTCTGCTGGCCCGGCCCGCCCACGTCGCGCAGCACGATGTGGCGGGCATAGCGTTCGATCTCCTCGGGCGAAAAGGCCATGGGCAGGCTCCTCGGGCACGCTCCTCAGGCGGGCGCCAGGAGGCGGGCCGCCTGCCGCACCACATCGGCCAGTCCGCGCGTGGTGGCAAGCCCCGCCACTTCGTCGGGCGCGAACCAGCCCACTTCCGTCGCCTCCAGGCCGGGCTGCGGGTCGCCCGCGCGCCACAGGGCGGCATGGGCCACCACCACGAAATGGGAGGCGAGCACGCCCGCATCGTCATGGCCGATGAAATCCAGCGCCGCCGCCACCGCGACCATCTCGGCGGAAACGCCCACCTCCTCCATGACCTCGCGGGCGGCCGCCTCGGCCAGGGTCTCGCCGGGCTCCACCCGCCCTCCGGGCAGGCTCCACAGGCCGAGGCCGGGGGCGAAGCCGCGCCGGGCCAGCAGCACCCGCCCGTCGCGGAACACCGCCGCGCTCGCGGCCAGCGTCGGGCGCACGGCAGGCGTCGGGCGCGTGGCGGCATCGCTCTGAAGGGTCATGTCCGCTCCTCTGCCCGCACATGCGCACACCGGCCTGGATGCGCGCGGCGGGCCTTTGCTATTACCCTCGCGGACCGAAAGGGGCACGCGAATCGTGACGCAGAAGACCCGCTCCGCCGCCGTGGCACAACCGGCGCCCCGCGCCTGGCAGCGCATGCTGTCCGGCCGGCGCCTGGACCTGCTCGACCCCTCGCCGCTGGACGTGGAGATCGAGGACATCGCCCACGGCCTCGCCCGCATGGCCCGGTGGAACGGCCAGACCAAGGGCGACAACACCTATTCGGTGGCCCAGCACGCGCTGCTGGTGGAGCGCCTCGCCCGCCGCGCCGCGCCCGACATCGACCTGCGCTGGCGCATGGCCGTGCTGCTGCACGACGCCCCGGAATATGTGATCGGAGACATGATCTCGCCCTTCAAGGCGGTGATCGGGGGCGATTACAAGGCGGTGGAGGCGCGCCTGCTCACCGCCATCAGCCTGCGCTTCGGCCTGCCCCCGGTGTGGCCGGAGCCGCTGGTGAAGATCGTGAAGGCCGCCGACCGCTCCGCCGCCTATCTGGAGGCGACCCGGCTCGCGGGCTTCGCCTCGGAGGAGGCGCGGCGCCTGTTCGGCCAGCCCACCCGCCTCGACCCCGCCATCGAGGCGGACTATCTCTCTCCCTGGACCGCCGCTTCGGCCAAGTCCCGCTTCCTGGCTCGCTTCGAGGAGCTTGCGCGATGATCCATGTCTGCTCCCTTGCCCGCCTGCACGAGACCGTGGAGCGCACCGGCGCGCGCCACGTCATCACGCTCATCAATGGCGGCACGGTGCTCACCCGCCCCAGCAACGTGGACCCCACCAACCACCTCTTCCTCGGCATCAACGACATCGTGGAGGAGATGGAGGGGCTGGTGGCGCCGGGTGAACACCACATGCACGAATTGCTGGACTTCGTGCACGGCTGGCCGCGCGAGGCGCCCCTGGTGATCCATTGCTATGCGGGCATCTCCCGCTCCACCGCCGCCGCCTACGCCACGCTCTGCGCGCTGCTGCCGGGGCGGGACGAGGCGGAACTCGCCTGGGAATTGCGCCGGGCCTCGCCCACCGCCACCCCCAATGCGCGCATCATCGCCCTGGCGGATACGGCGCTGCGCCGGGAGGGCCGCATGGTGAGCGCCATCGCCGCCATCGGCCGGGGCGGCGACGCGTTCGAGGGCGACCCCTTCGCCCTCTCCCTGGACTGATCCTCAGGCGCCGGGAAAGCCTTCGGGAAAGACGTGCGCGCCGTCCGCGCCGAGCGGCAGCGGCGCGACGGTGGCGGCCGCCGACACGGGCAGGTCGGCATAGAGATGGGGAAAGAGATCGCCCCCGCGCGAGGGCTCCCACCGCAGCGCATCGCCCAGCCCCGCCGCCTCCACGCCCACCAGCAGCAGATCGGACTGGCCCGCGAAATGGCGTCGCGCGGTCTCGCGCGCCTGGGCGGCGGTGGAGAAATGGATGTAGCCGTCGGCAAGATCCACGGGGGCGCCGGAAAAGCGGCCCGCCTGCACGGCCTGCGCCCAGAGAGCGGCGGGCACAATCTTGAAGATATAAGCGGGGGGTGTCATCCTTCGCTCCGTGTGGCGGGGGGTTTTCGCCGGGCGGATGCTGCGATCCGGCATGCGGCCACTGGTAGACCAGACGCCCACGCGTTCATAGACAGCGCCCGCCACACGGGCTGGACGCGCATCTACGATGCGGGTCGGAGGGAATTCTTTCCGCATCCTCGCGGATTGAATGTTTATTTTCCTAGATGTACCCTTCCTCTCCTGCTCGAGTCGCATGGCAGGCGGATTCGGACCGTTTTCGCGGGTGCAGTTCGCCGCGCCCATCTTTTCGCTTCGCGTTAGCTGGCAGGACCCTCATGCTCACCCACGGTCAGGTCTGGGGCGCCCTGGACCGCCTCGCCGCGCAACATGGCCTCTCGGCCTCGGGCCTCGCCAAGAAGGCGGGCCTCGATCCAACGGCCTTCAACAAGTCGAAGCGCATCACGGCGGACGGGCGCCCGCGCTGGCCCTCCACGGAAAGCATCGCCAAGGTGCTCGCGGCCACCGGCGCGCGCATCGAGGATTTCACCGCGCTGCTGGACGGGCTCGTCCCACCCGGGGCGCTGGCGCGCGGGGGCATGGACGGCCTGCCCGCGGGCTTCGCCGAGGAGCCCCGCCGCGCGGTGCGCGCCATCCCCCATATCGGCCTCGCCCAGGCGGGCAAGGGCGGCTATTTCGACGATGCCGGCTTTCCCGTGGGCGGGGGCTGGGACGAAATCCTGTTCCCCGCCGTGGAGGACGAGCATGCCTATGCGCTGGAGATTGCCGGTGAGAGCATGCTGCCGCTCTACCGGGAGGGGGACATCGTCATCGTCTCGCCCGGCGCCTCGGTGCGGCGCGGGGACCGGGTGGTGGTGAAGACCCGCGAGGGCGAGGTGCTGGCGAAGGAATTAGTGCGCAAGACCGCCAAGACCCTGGACCTGCGCTCCCTCAACGCCGCCTACGAGGACATCCAGCTCGCCTTGTCCGACGTCGCCTGGATCGCCCGCATCGTCTGGGCGACGCAATAGGTCGTCGGTTCCGGTCTTCGACCGGGAGTTAGCGGGCTTCGCTCAGACGCCGCGCGGGCTTCACCCCTCCCGGATCAACGCCTCCAGCGTCTCCAGCCGGTCGGCCTCGCGCGGCGGCTTGTCCCAGCGCAGGCGGGCGATGCGGGGGAAGCGCATGGCCACCCCCGAGCGATGCCGCGTGGAGCGCGCCAGCCCCTCGAACGCCACTTCCAGGACCAGCCCCTGGTCCGGGCCGTGCGCCACCTCGCGCACCGGGCCGAAGCGGTTCACGGTGTGGTTGCGCACGAAGCGGTCGATCTCCTTCAGCTCCGCGTCCGTGAAGCCGAAATAGGCCTTGCCCACGGGCACCAGGACGTCCCCCTCCGGCCCCGCGCTCCAGACCCCGAACGTGTAGTCCGAATAGAAGGACGAGCGCTTGCCGTGGCCGCGCTGGGCATACATGAGCACCGCGTCCACCGTGTGGGGATCCCGCTTCCATTTCCACCAGGGCCCCTTGGGGCGGCCGGGCACATAGAGGCTGTCGGCGCGCTTCAGCATCACGCCTTCCACCGCGTCCGCATCGAGGCCCGCGCCCGCCGCCGCCGGGTCCGCGCGGGCGGCGGCGAGGTCGTCCCAGGTGGCGAAGGGGACGAGGGGCGACAGGTCGAGCCGCGCCGCGGCGGAGTCCATGCCCGCGAGCCGCGCCACCAGCGCCTCCAGGCGCGCGCGGCGCTCCGCGAACGGCCGATCGCGCAGGTCCTCGCCATTCTCCACCAGCAGGTCATAGGCCCGCACATGGGCGGGAAACTCCTTCAGCATGCGGGCCGTGACGCTTTTGCGGTTCAGCCGCTGCTGGAGCACGTTGAAGGACTGGACGCGCCCGTCCCGGCGCACCAGCAATTCGCCGTCCAGCGCGCCGGAAAAGTCCAGCGCCTCCGCAAGGTCGGGGAAGGCGCCGGAAATGTCCTCCCCGGTGCGGCTGTAGAGGCGCACATGCCGCGTGCCGTCCTCCCCGCGCCCCGCCACCACCTGAACCCGGATGCCGTCCCATTTCCATTCGGCGCGAAAGTCCGCCGGATCGAGGGCGGCGAAGTCGGCCTCCTCCACCGCATGGGCGAGCATGACCGGCCGGAACGGGACGGGGTCGTTGGTCTGCGGCCGCTCCGCGCGCCCTTCCACCCAGGCGAACAGCTCCTCATAGGGCGGCAGAAGGCCAGGCCAGACCAGCTCCACCTCGTCCGGCGGCAAGTCGCCCAGGCTCGCCACCGCCGTCTTGGCGAGGCGCGCCGACGCGCCCACCCGCATGGCGCCGGTGATGAGCTTCAGCAGCGCCCAGCGGCCGGTATCGTCCAGGCCGTCCAGCCAGGAGGCGAGCCGGGCGGGCAGGTCGCGCTTGGGCGTCTCCGCCAGCCCTTCCACGATCTCGGACAGGAGCGGCGAATGGTTGGGCCGCAGATAGGGCGGCGGCGCGGGCCACATGAGCGCAACCGTCTCGGAGAGGTCGCCCACATAATCATAGGACAGCGCGAACAGGACCGGGTCGGCCCGCTCCATGATGAGGGCGCGCACGAGGCCCGGCTTGGCATTGGCGAAGGAGAGCGCGCCGGTGAGCGCCGCCAGGGCAAGGCCGCGCTCGGGGTCCGGCGTCGCGCGGAAATAGTCCGCCATCAGCCGCACCTTGGCATTGCGGCCGGGCTCGTAGGCGAGGCGGTCGAGAAGCGCGGCGAAGCGGTTCATGGGGCGGGCGCCTCCGGCGCGGGCGGGGCGTCCTCGCCCTCCTCCTCGCCATAGCCCACCATGTGGAGCGGCCGGGCCTTCAGGCCGCGCGTGGTGGCCCAATGCACCAGCGCTTCCTCGGCGCCGTGCGTCACCCACAATTCGGAACAGCCCGTCGCGGCGATGGACGCGGTGAGCCCGTCCCAGTCCGCATGGTCGGAAATGACCAGGGGCAGTTCGATGCCCCGCTGGCGCGCCCGCGCGCGCACCCGCATCCAGCCCGAGGCGAAGGCGGTGACGGGCTCGGGGAAGCGGCGCGACCACAGGTCGGTGATGGCCGAGGGCGGCGCCACCACCACGGCGCCCGCAAGCTCCGCCTTCGACGCTCCGGTGGCGGGGCGTACATCGCCCAATGGAATGCCCCGCGCCTCGTAATAGGCGGTGATGGCGGCGAGCGCCCCATGGATGAAGAGGGGGGCCGCGTGCCCCGCGTCCCGCAGCAGCGCCATGACGCGCTGGGCCTTGCCCAGGGAATAGGCCCCCACGATGTGCGCCCGCTCCGGGAAGACGGCGAGCGAGTTCAGGAGCTTGGCCGTCTCGTCGGCGGCGGGGGGATGGCGGAACACCGGCAGGCCGAAGGTCGCCTCTGAGATGAAGACGTCGCAGGGCACCGGCTCGAACCGCGCGCAGGTGGGGTCCGCCGCATCCTTGTAGTCGCCGGAGGCGACGATGGTGAGCCCCCGCCAGGACAGCGCCATCTGGGCCGAACCCAGCACATGGCCGGCGGGATGGGCGGTGATGCGCACGCCGCCCACATCCAGGCTCTCCCCATAGGAAATGGCCTGCGTTGAGCCGGCAAAATTCTCGCCATAGCGGATCGCCATGAGGTCCAGCGTCTCGCGGGTGGCGAGCACATGGCCGTGGCCCGCGCGGGCGTGGTCGGAATGGCCGTGCGTGATGACCGCGCGCGGCACGGCGCGGACGGGATCGATGTAAAAGTCCCCCACCGGGCAGTGGAGGCCCCGGGGCGTGGGGCGCAGCAGGTCTTCCGGACGCATGGTCTGGCGTATATGGGGGAGGCGCTTCGTTTCGCGAGGGGTCATGTCCAGCATCCTCACCCAGTCCAGCGGCGACCCGGCCCTCGACCGCCGGCTCGAATGGGCGCGCGCCTATCTCGCCGAGGGCGAGGCGGACGCGGCGGCGGGCATGCTGGCGGACCTCGTCGAGGAGGCGCCCCGCTTCCTGGCGGCGTGGTTCCTGCTGGCGGAAGCCCGCGAGGCGGGAGGCGACCGGCCGGGCGCCGCCGATGCCTATGAGGCGGTGCTGGCGCGCGATGCCGGGGATACGCTGGGCGCGCGGGCGCGCCTCGCCCGGCTGGGGCGCGGGCAGGTGACGGGGGCCCTGTCCCCCGCCTTCGTCCAGAGCCTGTTCGACCAATATGCCCCGCGCTTCGACACCGCCTTGCGGGAGGGGCTTGCCTATCGGGGGCCGGAACTGCTGCTGGAGGCGCTTCGGGACACGGACACGCGCCCCTCTTACGGCCGCATCCTGGACCTCGGCTGCGGCACCGGCCTCGCGGCGCCGCTCCTCGCCCCCCTGGGGGCCCCGCTCATCGGCGTGGACCTCTCCCCCGGCATGGTGCGGCAGGCGGAGGCGACCGGCCTCTACGGGGAATTGCACGTGGCGGACATGACGGACTTCCTGTCCCGCCAGCCGACCGCCAGCGCCGGGCTGATCCTGGCGGCGGACGCGCTCTGCTACCTGGACGACCTCGCGCCGGTGTTCGCCGCCGCGCGGCGGGTGCTGCGGGCGGACGGTCTGCTCGCCTTCACGGTGGAGACCCATGAGGGCGACGGCCTGATCCTGCGCGACACGCTGCGCTACGCCCACGGGGCGCCGCTGGTGGCGCGGGCCCTGGCGGCGGCCGGCTTCGCGGTGCGGCTGATGCATCCGGCCACCACCCGCACGGAAAAGGGCGTGCCGGTGCCCGGCCTCGTCTGCGTGGCAGGCTAGGAGTCCAGCCGCGTGGGGCCGTCATGCCCGGGCTTGTCCCGGGCATCCACGCCTCCGGGGCGAGCCTGGACCCAGCCGAACCCCGTGGATGGCCGGGACGAGCCCGGCCATGACCCAGCTTTCTGAAAAGAACAGTCTCGCCGGCTTGAATGTCGATCCGTCTTAAGCGCACGCCCGGGAAAATGCCCGGGCCTGAGAACCGCAGGGCCGAAATTCAGGCGACCGCCGACGGCTCCAGGGCGAGGCGGGCATAGGCGTCGAGAACGCCCACATCCCCCTCCCCGCCCCGCGCGGCGATGAACTGGTCCGGGCGCACCAGCACCCAGCCGGGGCCGGACAGGCCGTAGCGCTCCAGCACCTCCGCGTCCGCTCCCATGTCGAGGACCTCCACGGCGGGGCCGAACCGGTGCGCGGCGGTGCGCACCGCCTCGTTCGTGCCGGGCGGGCCGAACAGGAGCAGGGAATGGTGGGTGGCCGAGAGGAAGGACCAGAGGGACCAGCCCGCCCGCGACACTTCCCGCGCCCGGCCGCCGGCCGCCGGCTCGGTGCCGCCGCTGATGCGGTGGACCGCGTCATGCAGCGGCCCCGCCTCATAGGCGATGGCGGTCTCGGACATGGCCACCTGGATCTTGCGCCGCACGGCGGGGATGCGCGAGGCGATGGAGAGGAGCGCGTCGCGCACCACGCGGGTCGCCTGGCCGTGGCTGGTCATGCCGAGATGGGTGGTGCGCGCCGCGTTGGCCACCACCTCGCGCGCCACGGGGCGCCGCTCGGCCTCGTAGCTTTCCAGCAGCGCCTCGCTGTCGCCGCGTCCCGACAGGATGGCGCCGATCTTCCAGCCGAGATTGAGCGCGTCCTGGATGCCGGTATTCATGCCCTGGCCGCCCGCCGGGCTGTGGATGTGGGCCGCGTCGCCCGCCAGCAGCACCCGGCCCCGGCGATAGGCGGCCGCGAGCCGCTCGTTGACGCGGAAGGCGGAGAGCCAGGTGGCGTCGCGCGCCACGAGGCCGCGCGGCCCGCAGGCGTCGATATGGGCCTGGATCTCGGCGAGCGTCGGCGGCTCCTCGCCCGCCGCCTCGTCGCGGATCGCGAAGGTGCGCCACACCCCGTCCACGACAGGGAACAGGGCCACGGACCCCTTGGCGCTCCACCAGATATAGATGCAGGTGGAATCCAGCGGCCCTTCGATGCGGGTGTCCGAGAGGACGAAGGTCTCCGGCTCGGTATAGCCCTCGAAGGCGATGTCCAGCTTGTGGCGCACGATGCTGCGCGCGCCGTCGCAGCCCGCCAGGAACGGCACGTCGAGGATTTCCTCCCGCCCGTCGGCATGGCGCAGCGTGGCGCGGACCACGTCGTCGATCTGGTGGAAGTCCACCAGCTCCACCCCGCGCTCCACCGTGACGCCCGCCCGGGCGAGCCGCCCGGCCAGGATTTCCTCGGTGCGCGACTGGGGCAGGATGAGCGTGAAGGGGAAGGCGCTGTCCACGCCTTCCGCGATCTCCATGTCCGCCAGTTCGTGGGCGCCGTCGCCCATGTGCAGGCGCGTGAGGCGGATGCCCGCGGCGAGGAAGTCCTCCACGAGGCCGAGCCCCGCGAAGCCTTCGAGGCTCCCGCTCCACACCGCCAGCGCCTTGGAGACGGCGGCGGGGGCCGGCAGCTTGTCGATGATGCGGACCGGGACGCCCTGGAGATGGAGGGACGTGGCGAGCGTGAGGCCGGTGGGCCCGGCTCCCGCGATGAGGACCGGCGGCGGCGTCTGCGGCATCGTTCCCCCCTGGGACATGGCCGCGTCAGTAGAGCGGCGGCGGACCGCCCGGTCAAGCGGGCGGGAAGGCCCGGGCCATGAGAGCAGGCAGCCGCACGCCCTGGAGCACGCCGCGCGCCACGAGGAAGGCGAGGAAGGCCAGCCACAGCCCCTCATTGCCCAGCGGGCGCAGCAGCGCCCAGGCGGCGAAATAGAGGATGAGCGCCAGCAGCATCAGGTTGCGCATGTCGCGGGACCAGAGCGCGCCGATATAGATGCCGTCGAACACATAGGCGAAGATGCCCACCACGGGCAGGAGCACGGCGAAGATAAGGAAGGCCCGCGCCGCCTGCCGCACCTCGGGGTTGGTGGTCATGAGGTCGATGATCAGCGGGCCGAAGGCGAGATAGACGAGGCTCGCGGCCACGGCGCAGCAGCCGCCCCACAGCAGCACCAGCCGCAGCCCCTTCTCGAACGCCCGCCGGTTCCGCGCGCCCACCGCCTGCCCGCACACCTGCTCGGCGGCGGTGGCGAAGCCGTCCAGGAAATAGGCGGCCAGCAGCACCATGTTGTTGAGCAGCGCATTGGCGGCCAACGTCACGTCGCCCGCCCGCGCACCCTGGGCGGCGAAGAAGGAGAAGGCCAGCATGAGCGCGGCGGTGCGGATCATGATGTCCCGGTTCAGCACCAGGCATTCCTTCAGCGCCGCCTTGTCCAGCAGCACCGCGCGGGGCACGGCGATGCGATAGCCGAGCAGCCGCGCGCAGGCGAAGAGCCCCGCCACGGCGCCCACCGCCTCCGCCATGAGGGTGCCGGCCGCCGAGCCCGCCACGCCCCAGCCGAGGCCGAGCACCAGAACCGAGGTGAGCGCCATGTTGAGAAGGCCGATGCCCACCTGGAGCGCCAGCGCATGGCCGGTGCGGGCGATGCCGGTGAGCCAGCCGGCCACCACGTAATTGATGAAGGAAAAGGGCGCGGCCCAGATGCGCACGTCGAAATAGGCGCCGAGGGCGGCATCCACCTCCGGGCTCGCGCCCGCAAGGCCGAGCGCGCCCATGCGGATGGGCACCTGAAGCAGGATGAGGCCGAGCCCGCACAGGACGCCCAGCAGCAGGGCGCGCATCAGCACCGCCCGCTCGGAGAGCCGGTCGCCCCGGCCCAGCGCCTGCGCGGCGAGGCCCACCGTGCCCATGCGCAGGAAGCCGAAGCCCCAGAACAGGAAATCGAACACCACGGCGCCCAGCGCCACGCCGCCGATGAGGGCGGCCGAGCCGAGGCGCCCCACCACCGCCGTGTCCACGATGCCGAGGAGGGGCGTCGTCAGGTGCGCCACCGTCATGGGCAGCGCGATGGCCAGCACCCGGCGGTGCGTGACCTCGACCGGGCGGCTCGGAGCTTCCAGCATCAGCGGCGCAGGCCGCTGGACACGCGCAGGATCAGCCAGAGCGGAACCACGATGACCGCCCCCAGCAGGAAGTAGCGCCACACGCTCTCGATGGCGCCGAAGCCGAGATGATACAGGCCGAGGACCAGGTCCTTCAGGCTGTCGAAGATGTTGCGCGGGTCGATGCCCAGCGCCGCCATGATGATTCCGGCGATGACCGAGAGCACGACGAGGCGCACCAGGACCATGGCGGGCGAGCCGCCCAGGAAGCGCGAAAGCTGGTCGTTCGCCACCTAAACCTCTCCGTCCGGCCGGGCGACGCCTGCCGCCCGGTTCGGATCGTGATTAGCACGCGGGATAAGGCGGCGGAATGGCGCCTCAGCCGCGCGGCTGCGCGACGATGCGCAAATAGGGCTTCACGGTCTTCCAGCCTTCCGGGAACTTCTCCTTCGCCGCCGCGTCGGAGACGGAGGGGACGATGATCACGTCCTCGCCCTGGTTCCAGTCGGCGGGGGTCGCCACTGCGTGGCGCGCGGTGAGCTGGAGGGAATCCACCACCCGCAGGATCTCCTGGAAGTTGCGGCCCGTGCTCGCCGGATAGGTGAGGGTAAGCTTCAGCTTCTTGTCCGGCCCGATGACGAACACCGAGCGCACCGTGGTGGTGTCGCTGGCATTGGGGTGGATCAGGTCGTAGAGGTCCGACACCTTGCGGTCGCTGTCGGCGATGAGCGGGAAATTGAGCTGCGCGCCGGTGGCGAGCTTGATGTCGTCCACCCAGGCGGGATGGTTGGCGAGGCTGTCCACCGACAGGCCGATGACCTTCACGTTCCGCTTGTCGAACTCGCCCTTCAGGTGCGCCACCTGGCCCAGCTCCGTGGTGCAGACCGGGGTGAAGTTCTTCGGGTGCGAGAACAGGATGCCCCAGCTGTCCCCGAGCCAGGAATGGAAGCTCACCGGCCCTTCGGTGGTCTCCGCGGTGAAGTCGGGAACCGTATCTCCAAGACGCAGGGTCATCGCGCGCTCCATATTACAAAAATCGAATGGTCTTTTTCATAATAAACAAATCAAATCTATAAAACAAGTCGATCGCCCGGGCGGAAGGCAAGCCCGCCGCCCGGGACGGCGCGCTCAGACGAGGGCTTCCGCCGGCTCGTAGGGCCGCACCTCCCGCGGCAGGGAGAGGGCGGGAAGGTCGGGCACCAGCGCGCGGAGCTGCGCCTCCCCGCCCCAGGCCTCGAACGCCGCGAGCGCCTCGGTCTGGATCCGGCCCACCGGCCAGGGCGGGCCTACATGGGTGTCATGGAACACCAGGTAGAAGAAGCGCGCCTCGTCGAAGCCCACCACCTTGGGCGGGTTCCGGGTGCTGAAGGGATGCAGGCCGAGGCTCAAAGCGAGGGCGATGGAGCCCTCCCCCACGGCACGGCCGCTGTCGGCGAAGAGGGCGCCCGTGGTCCCGCCGGTCTTCGTGTCCACCACATAGGCGAGGCAGCCCCTGCGGGCGGGCACCCCGCCCAGCCGGGGATAGGCGGCGGCGGGCAGCACGATATAGGGCACGAGGCTCGCATCCACGTAGCGCCGCGTGTCGTTCTCGGGATAGGCGGGATCGGCGAGGCTGGTGGCCGAGACGAAGAAGCCCTCCGCCGGGCCCACCGCGTCCGTGCCCTGGATGCCGTGGCGGTCGCCCTTGGCGATATTGGCGAGCCAGTCGAACGACCCCTTGTTCTCGGGATGGTAGGCGCGCGGCGCGCCGTCCGCGTCCACCGCCAGCTTGGCCATGAAATGGCTCGCGGCGGTGCCGGGCACATGGAGCACGGGCACGTCCTGCGCGCTCACGCCTTCCTTGTGGTTCCAGCGGCCGCTGACCTCGCCGATGGCGACCTGCGCGGCGGCGGGCACGGGCGGGCGGGCGCCCGTGAAGGGCGGCGCCTCGCCGGCGAGCGGCGGCGGTTCCGCCAGAGACACCGTGAGGGGCATCACGGCCGTTCCGTCCGCCAGCACGCCGGCGATGCGCAGCGGGGTCCCGGCGATGGCGCGCACGGTCTCTTCGGCGAGTTCGAAATGCATGCTGTCCACGTTGTCGCCGCTGAAGCCGCCGCCCCAATACCAGCCGTAGCGATTGAAATAGGGCACCAGCGCCAGCACCCCGCGCTGCACCAGCGGCACGCCCTGGGGGATGTCGTTCTTCCCGAAGAAGATATCGATGGCGGTGCCCCAGCTATGGTTGGAATAGCGGGCGGGATTGAGCCGCCGGGCGCGCACGCACAGCACGCCGTCGCTGCGCACCTCGTCATGAAGGGCGGGATTGTCCGCCGCCACCTCGGCGAACATCTGGCGCAGGCGCTCCACCGCATGGTCGAGGCCGCTCACCTTGAAGGGGCCCACATCCACCCCGTGGCGCACCCGCGCCGTGAACGGCCCCTGCGGCGCGCTGCAATCCCGCGTGAGCGCGCCGGGCACCCCCAGCAGGTCGAGCATCGTGCCCTCGCGGCACGGGGTGAGGCCCACATTGATGCGGTCCAGGGGCGGCAGCGGAATCTGGTCCCGGAAACTGGTCATGACCCCCTCCTCGAATGGAAGCAGAGGGCCTGACTGTAAGAGGACGAAATGCAACTTCAACGATTATTATAAATTCGATACACCTTAAATATTCGTCGGCAAATCATCTGGATATATTTGCGGAGCGACAGGGACGGAACACGGAATCGGAGGGACGGCGGGGCCCTCGGGCCCCGCCGGGAGATGGCCGCTCAGTCGAGCTTCGCGCGGATCAGGGCGCGGGTCTCGGGGATGCCGTAGATCTGCACGAAGGAGCCGAAGCGCGGCCCCCGCTGCTCGCCCAGGACCACCTGGTAGATGGTGTTGAACCATTCCACCGAGATGCCCGGCTTCTCCGGGGTCGCGCCCTTGGCCTTCAGGTCCTGGTAGCGCGGAATGGGGCGGGCCACATCATAGAGCACGGTCTGGATGTCGTCCGCGCTCGCGGTCTCCGGCAGGGTGCCGAGGGCCGTGTACAGGGCCTCCAGCGCGCCGCGCTCCACCTCGTCCGGCGCCCGGAAGCGCTTGTTGGGCTCCACGAAGTCCTTGAAGTAGCGCACCGCATACACCACCAGCTCGGCGAGCTTGGGATGGGACTGCGCGGAGACGCCCGGCACGTGGCGGCGCAGGAAGCCCCACAGCACGTCCTCGTCCGCCGCATTGGAGGCGGAGGCGAGGTTGAGCAGCATGGTGAAGGACACCGGCATGTCCACCACGGGCGGATTGCCGGAATGGATGTGCCACACCGGGTTGCCGAGGCGGGTCTTCCAGTCCTGCGCGGGATAGCGGGCGAGGAAGCTGAAATACTCGTCCACCGCCTTGGGGATGACGTCGAAATGCAGCTTCTTGGCCGAGCGCGGCGACTGGAACATGTAGAGCGCCAGGCTCTCCGGGCTCGCATAGGTGAGCCACTCGTCGATGGTCAGGCCGTTGCCCTTCGACTTGGAGATCTTCTGGCCGTTCACGTCCAGGAACAGCTCGTAGACATAATGCTCAGGCGGCTCGGCGCCGAGCACCCCGCAGATCCTGTCATAGACCGGCGCGTTGGTCTGGTGGTCCTTGCCGAACATCTCGAAATCCACCCCGAGCGCGGCCCAGCGGGCGCCGAAGTCCGGCTTCCACTGGAGCTTCACGGCACCGCCGGTCACGGGCAGCGTCTTGTCGGTGCCGTCCTCGTCGGTGAAGGTGATGGTGCCGGCCTTGGCGTCCACCGCCTTCAGCGGCACGTAGAGCACCCGCCCGCTCACGGGCGAGATGGGCAGGAACGGGCTGTAGGTGGCCTGCCGCTCCTCGCCGAGGGTGGGCAGCATCACGGCCATGATCTCGTCGTACTTCTCGGCCGCGTGCAGCAGCACGGCGTCCAGCTTGCCGGACTTGTAATAGTCCGTGGCGCTGGCGAACTCGTAGTCGAAGCCGAACGTGTCGAGGAAGCGCCGCAGCATGGCGTTGTTGTGGTCGCCGAAGCTCTTGAAGCCGCCGCCGAACGGGTTGGGCACGGTGGTCAGCGGCATCTGGAGATAGGGCTCCAGCGCGGCGCGGTCCGGCACGTTGTCCGGAATCTTGCGCATGCCGTCCATGTCGTCGGAGAAGCACAGCAGGCGCGTCTTCACCTTGTCCTCGGTGAGCACATGGAAGGCGTGGCGCACCATGGTGGTGCGCGCCACCTCGCCGAACGTGCCGATATGGGGCAGGCCCGAGGGACCGTAGCCGGTCTCGAACAGGACCTCGTCCTTCGGGCGCCGTTTCAGCCGCGCCACGATCTTGCGCGCTTCCTCGAACGGCCAGGCGGTCGCGGTCTCGGCGACGGCACGCAGGTCGCGGGCAAGCTCGGCAGGAGCGGGTTCAGCAGGCGAGGTCATGGGGGTGAAGCTCCGAAATCGGGCCGCGACCTTATGCAGGCGCTCGCGGCGGCGTCAACGCGGGCAAACCGCAGACCGGCCCGCGCGGCGCTCACTTTCCGGTCCGGCGCGCGATGGGCAGCACCAGATGCACCATGCCGAGCACCATGACCGGCACGGCGAGCAGCGTGGTCGCCCAATGGGTCCAGCCCGCCGTCACCGGCGCCAGGGCTTCGAGGATCAGGTTGATGAGCCCATAGGCCCCGGCCATGAGGATGCCGAGAAACCGCAGATGGGCGAGCAGAGCGAACGGGAGCATGAGCGGACACCTTTTTAAACGAAACGAGTCGTTTCGATTGACGTTTGATATATACGATCCGTTTCGATAAGCAAGAGGGAGCGAAGGGGCGTTTGGGGGGAGCATGTCGGACGACCAGCCGAAGACGGGCCGCAGGGCCTCCATCGGGGCGCGGCGCAATCCCGCGACGGAAGCCGCCATCGTCGCCGCGGCCCGCGATCTCCTGGCCGAGCGCGGCTATGCAGGCTTCTCCTTCGAGGAAGTGGCGCGCCGCGCGGGGGCGGGCAAGCCCACCCTCTACCGCTGGTGGCCCACCAAGGCGGACCTTCTCGTGGAGGTCTATGCGGGCGAGAAGGCGGCCACCATGCGCCCGCCGGACACGGGGCACCTGACGGAGGATCTCGTCTCCTATACGCGCGCCCTCTGGTCCTTCTGGCGGGACACGCCCACGGGGCGCGCATTCCGGGGGCTGATCGCGGAGGCCCAGTCGAGCGCGGCGGCCCAGTCCACCCTGCGGGACAAGTTCCTGCCCGAGCGCCTGAAGGACGTGCGCGCGCTGTTCGAGCAGGCGGCGGCGCGCGGCGAGGTCCGCACCGACACCATCGAGGACCTGATCGCCCTCTATATCGGCTTCAACTGGTTCCGCCTTCTGACCGGCCGCATCGAGGACGATCCGGCCGCTATTTCCCGCACCGCCCGCCTATTGGCCGTGGCGGGCGCCCCTCAATAGAAGCCGATGGGGAACCAGCGCAGATAGATGTCTGCGTAGACGCCCTTCTCCCACACCCGCTGGAGGGCATAGTCGAGGGCGCGGCGCAGCGGCGCGTTGCCCGGCTTCACCGCCACGGCGAGGCCGTCGCCGAAATAGCGGCTCTCCGTGAAGGGGCCGCCCGCGAACACGCAGCAATTGTCCGAGCCGGTGCCGTTGAGCCAGAGCGACAGGCTGATCCCGTCGCCGAACAACAGGTCCACCTCGCCTTTCCTCAGCGCCTCGCGCGCAGCGGCCGCGTCGGGATAGGGGCGGATCCCCGCCTCCTTGAAGAAGTCCCGCAGATAGGCCTCGTGGGCGGTGCCCGCGACCACGGCCACGGTGCGGTCCGCCACCTTGCCGGGCGTCACCTCGGCCGGCACGCTGCCCCGGCGGGCAACGAAGCGGGCGGGGGTGCCGAGATAGCGCTCGGAGAAATCCGCCCGCTGGCGCGCGGCGGGCGATGCCGCGAGGCCCGCGATGGCCGCGTCGCCTTTGTTCTCCTCGATGTCCGCCAGCAGCTCCGCGAACGGCACCGCCTGGATGGTGCAGGTGGCCGACAGCTCGGCGCAGATGGCGCGGGCGAGGTCCAGGTTGAACCCCATGAGGGCGCCGTCCGCCGCCACGAAGTTGAAGGGCGGGAAGTCGTCGGTGGTGAGGAAGCGGATGGCGGTGGGAAGCTGCGCGGCGTCCGGCCGCTCCAGGCGGCGCTCCACGTTCCAGAAGTTCGGCACGTTCACCGGCACCGCCGGGGGCACCGCGCTCTGCGCCCAGGCGGATGCCGCGCCCGTGACCAAAAGTAGCAGAGAAAGCGCACCGCACCGAATGGTCGCACGTGGCCGCCGCAGAGGTTTCATCGTAGCGTTCAACCTATCCGTGCGCTGCCGAGGGTTCCGAGTGCCATGTTGGGCGACACCGACCCCCATCGCAAGGCGTCCGCCCTCCATACGCGCCCGCGCCGCGCCGATCCAGCGCTTCCGCCGGAACTGGCGGCCCTGCGCGGCCGGGTGCCGGACGACGCCCTGCGCTGGGCGCGCAACCGGGCCCGGCGGATGGGCGTGGGCGGCGACGAGGTCCTGCTCCAGGCCGGGCTGGTGGATGCGGACGGCCTTGCCGAGGCCCATGCCCGCCATCTCGGCCTTCCCCTCGCCGCGCCGGACGACGCGACGCTTCTGCTTGCCGCGGAGCAGGCCGCCGGGGCGCTGCGCGCGGGCGTCGTGCCGGTGCGGGACGCCGACGGGCCGGGCTTCGTCATCGCCCCGCGCGGCAAGGCGGTGCGCAAGCTCGCGCACGCGCTGGCCGTGGGCGCGCGGCCCGGCCTCCGCCTCGCCGCCCCCGAACGGCTGCGCGCCCGCATCGCCGCCCACGGCCGGGCTGCCCTGGCCCGCGAGGCGGCCTTCGGCCTCGGCGCCCGCATGCCCCGGCTGAGCGCCGCCGGCGTGCCGCGCGGCGGCGCTCTGGGCGCCGGGCTCGCTTTGGCCCTGGCGGGCCTCACGGCCCTGGGCTGGATGGTGCCGGACAGGCTGAGCCTGTGCGTCGTCGCGGTGCTCTCGCTGGTGTTCCTCTGCGCCATGGGCCTGCGGCTGGCGGGGTGCCTCGTGCCCGAGGCCGTGCCGGGCCCGCCCCGCCTGGAGGACCGGAACCTGCCCGTCTACACCCTGCTGGTGCCGCTCTACCGGGAAGCCGCCATGGTCCCGCGCCTCGTCGCGGCGCTGCGGGCGCTGGACTATCCACCGGAGAAGCTGGACATCAAGCTGGTGGTGGAGCCGGACGACACGGCCACCCGCCGCGCCCTGCGCCGCGCGGCGCTGCCGCCCGGCTTCGAGATCGTGGTGGCGCCCGCCGTGGGGCCGCGCACCAAGCCCAAGGCGCTCAACGCCGCCCTGCCCTTCGCGCGCGGCAGCTTCGTGGCCGTGTTGGACGCGGAGGACATTCCCGCGCCCGGCCAGTTGCGCGCGGCGCTGGAGGCGTTCCGCCGGGGCGGGCGGCGGCTCGCCTGCGTCCAGGCGCGTCTCGTGGTGGAGAATGCACGCGACAGCTGGATCTCGCGCCATTTCGCCATCGAATATTGCGCCCAGTTCGACGTGCTGCTCCCGGCGCTGGCCGCCATGCGCCTGCCCATCCTCCTGGGCGGCACCTCCAACCATTTCCGCCGTGCGGCCCTGGAGGAAGCCGGGGGATGGGATGCGTTCAACGTGACCGAGGATGCCGACCTCGGCCTGCGCCTGACCCGCACGGGCTGGGAGATCGACGTGATCGCCGCCGACACGCTGGAGGAGGCGCCGGTACGGGTGGGCGCCTGGCTGCGCCAGCGCACCCGCTGGATGAAGGGCTGGGCTCAGACCATCCTGGTCCATGGCCGCGACCCCGGCGCCCTTTTGCGCGAGATGGGGCCCGCCCGCGCCTTCACGGCCATGCTGCTCACGGCCGGGCCGTTCGTGGCCATGACGCTCCACCCCATCAGCCTCGCCGCCGTGATCCACCATTTCGCGGCCGGGAGCGAGGCCATCGGCTCCGCCGCCGAGGCGGTCGCCCTCGCTCTGTCCTATGCCAACCTGCTGATCGGCTATGCCGCCACCTTCATCGTGAGCCTCGTGGGGCTGCGGCGGCGCGGGCGGCTGGCGGAGGCGTGGATCCTGGCCACCCTGCCCGCCTACTGGCTGCTCCAGAGCCTTGCGGTCTGGCGCGCGCTCATCGACCTGGTGCGCGACCCGCACCGCTGGGACAAGACCGAGCACGGCCTCGCCCGCGGCGCGGCCCCGGTCACAGAACCCGCTTCAGCTCCGCCGCCGCCTCGGCCGGCGGCCGCTTGGCGTTGAAGGGGGCGAGAAAGGTGCCGGTCTTGTCCATGAGATAGACCACCGCCGTGTGGTCCATGGTGTAGTCGCCGCCGTCGAGCGGCACCTTGCGGGCATAGACGCGGTACGCCTTCTTCACCGCATCCACCTGGTCCGGCGTGCCCGTGAGGCCCTTCAGCTGCGGGCTGAAGGAGGACAAATAGGCCTTGAGCGCTTCCGGCGTGTCCCGCTCGGGATCCACCGTGATGAAGAAGGCCTGGAGCTTGGACGCGTCCGGCCCCAGGGCGGCGAAGATCTCGGACATCTCGAACAGCGCCGTGGGGCACACGTCCGGGCAATGGGTGAAGCCGAAGAAGATCAGGGTCGGCTTGCCCTTCAGCGCCGCCTCGGTCACGGGCGCGCCGGTCTGGTCCACGAGCTGGAACGGCCCGCCCACGGTGGCGGTGCCGGTGCCCGTGGGCGCCTTCGCGGAGGGCAGCAGCGCGGTCGCCGCCACCAGGAGAATGAGGGCGCCCGAGGCGAAGGCCGAGAACAGGGCGATGATCTTGGTCCGGGGGGACATCACGAATTCCTTTGCGCCGTCCGGCTTCGAACCGGCGATAGAGAGATCAGGCCTATGGCGGAAGCGTGTCCTTGGCGGCGCGCGGCGGATGGGATCAGAAGCAGGCGGCGAGGCCCGCCGACAGGGTCTCGAAGAAGACCGAGGTGCCGTTGCGCACCCAGAGCAGGCCCGCCACCCCCAGCAGCAGCGCCGCCAACAGGCCGCCCCCGCCCAGCGCAAGGCCGCGCAGCAGCCGCGCGCGCCCGTGGCCCGGGGTCTCCGGGACGGAGGCGGAAGGAGGGGTCGCGCGGGTCATGGCCATGGAGCGGATCACCGAACCGGCAGTCTGGGACATGGCCCACCCTAGCGGAAGGCGGGGCGCGGTCCAACCGGGGGCCATGCAGGGCTGCGCCCCGACCCATGCCGAAGGCGGCGTTGACGGGTCAATTCCGCGCGCCTAACGTGAAAAAATGATGTGTTCCATGGGCAAAGAGCATCCCCGCTCGGGGCATGCGCTGCGAATTCGCCGCCCGGTCGAGCTTCTCGGCCGGGTCCGCTGACGCACGCCTGTCCTCTCCTGCTGGAACTGTCCCATGTCCGTCCCCTTCGCGCCCTGCGGCGCGCCGCTGCGCCGCCTCTTCGTCGAGGTCGAGCCTGAAACCAATGCCCTGCTGCGGGTGCTGGAGCCGTTCGTGATCCATAACGTCCTTCCCGCCCGCGTGGATGCCGATTGCCCGGACGGGGCGGATCACCTGCGCGTCACCATCCATTTCGGGGCGCCCGACGATCTCGCCGCCCGGCTGGAGGCCCGCCTCGCCACCATGGTGACGGTGCGCACCGCCCGGCTCCTGGGGGCACCGGCCGACCTGCCGGCCGCCGCGGCCGCCTGAGGCAGACATGGCCGCCATCTTCGCCAACATCGCCATCATCATCATGCCGGTCTTCGGCCTGGTGGGCATCGGCTTCCTGGCGGCGAAGGTCGGCCTGATCTCGGACAAGGCGTCGGACGGGCTGGCGGAATACGTGTTCAGCCTCGCCGTGCCGATCCTGATCTTCAAGACGCTGAGCGAATCCCGCCTGCCGGACGCGCAGCCCTGGGGCTATTGGATCGCCTATTTCGCCGGCGCCTTCGCGGTCTTCGGCATCGCCATGGCGCTGGCGCGGATCGCCTTCCATCGCGGCCATACGGAAGCGGTGATCCACGGCTTCTCGGCGGGCCAGTCCAATACCGTGTTCCTCGGCGTGCCGCTCATCCTCAACGCCTATGGCGAGGAAGGGGCGGTGCCGCTGTTCCTGCTCATCGCCATCCACCTGCCGGTCATGCTGGTGGCCGCGACGCTGCTGGTGGAGGGCAATGCGGGCTTTTCCGCGCGCACGCTGAAGCGGCTCGCCAAGGCGCTGGCGCTGAACCCCATCCTCATCGGCATCTATGCCGGGGCGCTGGGCAAGATGCTGGACATCCAGGCCGTGGGGGTGCCCAAGCAGATCCTCGACCTCGTGGCCGCGTCCGCCTCGCCCTGCGCGCTGATCTCGCTGGGCCTCGCGCTCAACCGCTACGGCCTCTCGGGCGACTTCAAGGCCAGCGCCTCCATCGCCACGCTCAAGCTCATCGTGCATCCCGCGCTGGTGTTCATCCTGGCGCTGATGCTGCCCATGCCGCCGGTCTGGGCGGGCGTGGCGGTGCTGTTCGCCGCCATGCCGTGCGGCATCAACGCCTATCTGCTGGCGCAGCGCTACGGGATCGGGGTGAAGACCTCGTCCAGCGCGGTCTCGCTCTCCACCGCCATCGGCTTCTTCACCATCGCCTTCTGGCTGTTCCTGCTGGACGCCGGCTGAGGCGGATCAGGAGGCCGGAGTCTCGGCCTCCCGCTCGGCCCGCGCGCTGCGCGGCGGCAGGTTGATGAGCCGGCGAATATCGTCCGGCGTCGCCCCGGTGGTGCGGAAGGTGGCGAGGCTGCGCGCGCCGCTGCTCTTGGAGAGCTTCTTCCCGTCAATGTCCAGGATCAGCCGGTGGTGGTGGTAGACCGGCGCGGGCAGGCCCAGCAATTCCTGGAGCAGCCGGTGGATGGAGGTGGCCTGGAACAGGTCGCGCCCCCGGATCACATGGCTGATATTCTGGGCCGCGTCGTCCAGCACCACGGCGAGGTGATAGCTCGCGGGCGCGTCCTTGCGCGCCAGGACCACGTCGCCCCAGCCGAGCGGGTCGGCGGTGACGGCGGCGGCCCGGCCGAGCGGGTTGCCCTGGGCCTCCTGCCAGTGGAGCGTGCCCACAAGCGCCACGGCGCGGGCCATGTCGAGGCGCAGCACATGGGGCTCCCCGGCCTCCTTGCGGCGGGCGCGCTCCTCGTCGGGAATCTCCTGGCGGCGGAACGGATAGACCGGCGTCCCGTCCGGATCGCGCGGCCAGAAGCCCGCCAGTTCGCGGGAGATGACGGCGCGGGAAATCTCGGCCCGGCTCTCGAAGGCGGGATAAAGGAGGCCCTCGGCCTCCAGCTTGGCGAGCGCGCCGGCATAGACGCCGAAATTGTCCGACTGGCGGGTCGGCGGCTCGCTGGGCGGGCAGCCGAGCCATTCCATGTCATGGAGAATGCCCGCCTCGAATTCCGGGCGGGAGCGCTCGGTGTCCAGGTCCTCGATGCGCACCAGGAAGCGCCCGCCCGCCACTTCGGCGGCACGGTGGTTCACGAGCGCCGAAAAGGCATGGCCGAGATGGAGCGGCCCGTTCGGGCTCGGGGCAAAACGGCAGACGAACGACATGGCTGCGGCGCTTCCTCGATACGATGGCGCGGATGCGGGACGGCGAGGATGGGACTTCCCCCGCCGCGCGGGAATTCTATCATGGGCCACCGGGCGCGCGCGGCCCCGCCGGCGGGAGATGCTGCCATTCTGGACCAATCCGAACCCCGCCTGACCGATCAGGCCGTCTTCGACGCCGCCCTGGACCATCTGGTGCGGGCGGACGAGCGCCTCGCCCCGCTGCTGGAACTGGCCGGACGCCCCACGCTGCGCCAGCGCCCGCCGGGCTTTGCCGGGCTCACCGCCATCGTCGTCGCCCAGCAATTGTCGGTGGCGGCGGCGCGCACCATCGAGGGCCGCCTGGTGGCGACCCTCGGCGGCGCCGTGACGCCCGAGGCCATGCTGGCGGCGGCCCCGGAGGCGCTGCGGGCGGCGGGCCTCTCCGCCCCCAAGGTGCGCACCCTCACGGGCATCGCCGCCGCGCTGCGGGACAAGGTGGTGGACCTCGACGCCCTGGACGCCATGGAGGCGGATGCGGCGGCGGCCTATCTCACCCGCCTGCCGGGCATCGGCACCTGGACGGCGGACATCTACCTCCTGTTCTGCCTCGGCCGGGCGGACGCCTTCGCCCCGGGCGACCTCGCCCTGCAGGTGGCGGCGGGGGAGGCGTTCGGCCTGCCGGGGCGGGCCACGCCCCTCGGGCTCGCCGCCATCGCCGAGGACTGGCGCCCGCTGCGCGGTGTCGCGGCGCACCTGCTCTGGGCCTATTACGGCGCCCGCCGCCGCCGCGACGGGGTGGCCGGCTGACGGATTTCCCGGCGCCCTCCCCGCCTGCGCCCAGGACAGGACCGGGCGCGGCGGCTATGGATGGAGCCGACGGCTTCTCTTTCAGACGGGCGACCGGCACGCCATGAACAGACCCGAGACCGACACGCCCCGCCTTCCGCCCCGCTCCGGCGGACCGGCCGATTCGCTGGTGGTTCTGCTGCACGGCTACGGCGCCGACGGCCGGGATCTCCTCGACCTCGCCGACGCGTTCGGCGACCTTCTGCCCGGCGCGGCCTTCGCGGCGCCCCATGCGCCCGAGCCCTGCGCCCAGGCGCCGGTGGGCCGCCAATGGTTCGCGCTGGACGATCTGGACCCCCGGCGCCTCGCCATGGGCGTGGACAGCGCCGTGCCTGCGCTGGTGCGGGTGCTGGAGGACGAACGCGCCCGCTGGGGCGTGGCGCCGGACCGCGTCGCCTTGGTGGGCTTCAGCCAGGGCGCCATGATGGCGCTCGGCGCCATGCTGCGCCTGCCCGCGCCACCGGCCGCCGTCGTCGCCCTCTCGGGCCTGTGGGCCGGACCGCGCCCGCAGACGCCGCCCGCCGCCCTGCCGCCCGTCTGCCTGATCCATGGCATGGAGGACGAGGTGGTGCCCGCGGGCGCCCTGCTCGCCTCCGCCGTCGGCCTGAGCGAGGCGGGCATCCCGGTGGAGTGGCACCTGTGCCCGGGCCTCGGCCATGGCATCGACGCGCGCGGCCTCGGCCTCACTGGCGCATTCCTGCACCAGGGGCTCGCGCCGGGCCTGAAAACCGGGCGCGGACCCTGAGCCGGCTACCCCCGCGCCCATCGGAACGCTTCACAAGACTGACACGGTCCATATAGAGTATCGGCGCGCGCCGGTCGGGCTGCGGCCGATTCGGCGCGGAAGGGTGAGGAGTTCCGACCCTTGACGGCAGCCGTATCTCCAGGTGCTTGGCCGGCTCTCGTGCTCAATGCGGATTACCGCCCGTTGAGCTACTATCCGCTGTCTGTCTGGTCCTGGCAGGATGCCATCAAGGCGGTGTTCCTGGACCGGGTGAATATCGTCGAATATTACGACAAGGCGGTGCGAAGTCCGGGCTTCGAGATCCGCCTGCCCAGCGTGGTGTCGCTGCGCACCTTCGTCAAACCCGCGCGCCACCCCGCCTTCACCCGCTTCAACGTCTTCCTGCGCGACCGCTTCACCTGCCAGTATTGCGGCTCGCGCGAGGACCTGACCTTCGATCATCTCATCCCGCGCTCGCGCGGGGGGCAGACCACCTGGGAAAACGTGGTCGCCGCCTGCTCGCCCTGCAATTTGCGCAAGGGCAGCACCATGCCGGGCGACGCGGACATGTGGCCCGCCCAGATGCCCTACGCGCCCACCGTGCACGATCTGCATCAGAACGGCCGGCAATTCCCGCCCAATTATCTGCACCAGAGCTGGCTCGACTATCTCTACTGGGACACCGAGCTGGACCCGTAGGGCGGATCGACCTTCAAGCGGGCGAGACTGTTCTTTTCAGAAAGCGAGACGCGTCATGGCCGGGCTCGTCCCGGCCATCCCAGGGGTTCGGCTAGGTCCAGGCTCTGCAAGGAGGCGTGGATGCTCGGGACGCGCCCGGGCATGACGGCCCCGAGGGGGCTGGAACCGCCCATCGATCTGAATGTTGATCAGACCTAAGCTGCCCCGAGCCGACCCGAACGCGCGCCCATCACCGCCACCGCCGCCAGGGCAAGCGCGATCAGCGCGTTCCATCCGGCCATGGAAATCCCCAGCAGGCGCCACGCCGCCTCGTCGCACCGGGGCACATGGGCGGTCTTCAGGGCGGACATAATGTCGCTGACCGCCACCGGCGCAGTGCCGGTGCAGGTGGTGGGCCCCTGCCAGAAATGCCACTCGATGCCCGCGTGATACATCGCCAGGATGGCATTCCCCGCCATCAGCAGCGCCAGCACCCACAGGCCCGCGCGGGCGAGCCCCGGCCGCCCGCGCGCCGCCAGGAGGGCGAGGATCAAAGCAAGCGGTACCGCTACGTAATAGGCGATCCGCTGATCCAGGCAGAGCGGGCAGGGCGCAAGGCCGATGACGAGCTGGAAGAACCACGCGGCCGCAAGAGTCGCGGCGGAACCGGCCGCGAGGATCAGGCTGGCGACCGTCGGTGAGCGGAGTTGCATTGGCATCTCAATATCATGGGTGAACGGCGGCAGGCGATACCGGGATCCTACGGACCCGTCCTCTCACATTTAAGGCATTGACCCTGTTGAGTTACATTGGCGTAACTACAATCTATAACGGTGGCAATGTGCGCTGCATCGCGCTATACCTTGTGCCAGCTATGTGTGGCGCGTCGGCGCCGACGACCCCGAGATTGCAGATCTGACCATGACAGACACCTTTCGTAGCCGGACTGGATTTGGAGACGGGATTTCGCTTCGCAGCCTCCAGAACGAGCCCGACGCGGTGCTCCCCGTCGCTCAGTTGCGCGATGTCTCCACCTCGCGGCGGACAGGCTGTCCGTTCCACGACGTGCGCGAGATGCTGCGCGAAGTGGGCCTGCGCCCGACCCGCCAGCGCCTGGCCCTCGGCTGGCTGCTGTTCGCCAAGGGCGACCGCCACGTGACGGCCGAAATGCTGCACGAGGAAGCCATCCGCGCGCGCTTCCCGGTGTCGCTCGCCACAGTCTACAACACGCTGCACCAGTTCACTGAAGTGAGCCTGCTGCGCGAAGTGGCCGTGGACGGCTCCAAGACCTATTTCGACACCAATTCCTCGGACCATTACCACTTCTACGTGGAAGGCCATAACGAGCTGGTGGACATCCCCGAGCAGGACGTGATGGTGGACCGCCTGCCCGAGCCGCCGGAAGGCTACGAAGTGGCCCGCGTGGACGTGGTGGTGCGCCTGCGCCGCAAGACCGGCAAGGCCTGAGCTTCCGATCCGATCCCGCGCGGCCTCGCGCATCGGTCCTTATGAAACGGCGCCCAGGTGGGCGCCGTTTTCTTTTGCGGGGCTCAGCCGCCCTGTTCCTCGTGGAACGCCCGGGCGCCGGCCTTCCAATAGGCCGACACCTTCACCCGGTCCTTCGGCAGGCCGAGGTCGCCCACCATCACCTCCCGCAGCCGCCGCGCCAGCGCCGCCTCGCCCGCGCCCCAGGCATAGCCCTCGCCGGGCGGGGGCACGAAGCCGCGCAGGGCATCCGCCAGCCCCTCCCCCGCGCCCCGGCAGAGCCAGTGCACCTGCGTCTCGGCGCGGCTCTCCAGGGCGATCCGGTCCTCCAGGCTGCCGAGTTCCGCGAACACGACGGCTCGCACCCCCGCAGGCAGTTCCGCGAGGCGGCGGCCCATGGCCGGCAGGGCGGTCTCGTCCCCGGCCAGCAGGTGCCAGTCGAAATCCACGGGCACGACGAAGGACCCTTTCGGCCCGCCCACCACGAGATCCTGCCCCGGCGCGGCGGACAGTGCCCACAGCGTCGCCGGGCCGGCCTCATGGAGCGCGAAGTCGATATCCAGCTCAAGGGCGGCGGGATCGAAGCGGCGGGGCGTGTAGTCGCGCGCCGCCTCCCCGCCCGCCCCGTCCGGCACGAAGATCTTCACATGGTCGTCGAAGCCGAGGCTGGTGAAGCCGGCAAGGTCCGGTCCCGCCAGGGTCACGCGCAGCATGGCGGGGGACAGGCGCGCGGTGCGCGCCACCCGCAGCACGCGGCGCTTCAAGTCGTGGCGCACGCGCACGATCTCGCGACGCGGGGCGGGTTCGGCGGAAGGGGAATGGGGGTCGGTCATCGATCTACCTCTCGCTGCGGAGGGCCGATCCGTGCCGTGGCGCCGTCTTCGGATGCCGTGATCGTGAACATCGGATCAGGGCGCCCGGAAATGAAGTCCGGTCATGGCAACGCGGATCGAGCCCTGTCGCGGGTTCGTTCGCGCGTTGTTTCACGTTAACGCCTACGTGCCGCTGCGGTGCAGCGACAATGGGATCGGCTTAGGCCAGATCCGCCGCCGCTTCAAGCGCGGCGGGCGCGGGTCAGTCCAGCTTCTCGTTGGGATAGACGCCCCAGAGCTGATTCTGCTCGATGAAGCCGTCGAAGCCGGGGCCGGTGAAGCGGCACCAGTGGCCGTCGCAATCCTTCAGGCTGCCCAGCACGCCATGCTCCAGGCGCGCCGCCACGGCGGCATCGGCATTGGGCTTCTCGCGCAGCGAGACCGTGCCGGTCTTCAGCCAGGGCGCGACCAGGGCGGTGCGGCGGCCGGACAGGAGCGAATGGTAGACCCAGCCCTCCGTGCCCTCGGAATCGCGGATGCGCCGCCAGGTCTCGAACTCCGCCGTGATCTCCACCGGCAGGCCGGCGCGGGAGAAGATCCAGGCCACGTCCTGGTCCTTGTTCGGACCGTTGCGGACATTCACCTTGTCGGCCTTCAGGGAGACGAAGCGGGGCACGGGCAGGCCGGTGCCGGCCTCGTCGGCCGCGCCGTGCGCAGGCACCGTGAGGAGGGCGAGGGCCGAGGCAAAAAGGGCTTCGCGCAGTCCCGTCTTCCGCATGGGTCCCGTCATCCTTCCGTCCGTCCGCCCTGCACGGTCTGAACTCCGCGTGGGCCTGCGTCAAGGGAGGGGCAACGCTCCCCTTTGTGTTTCCCCGGCTGTCTGATAGACGGAACGATAAGGGTTAAAAATCGGGGAATGGGAAGCCATGGCGCGTCGGAAACCGCTCGTCGTCGTCACGCGGAAGCTGCCGGACACGGTGGAGACCCGGATGCGCGAATTGTTCGACACGCGTCTCAACGTGGACGACGTGCCCATGGACACCGCCGCTCTGGTGGAGGCGGTGAAGACCGCCGACGTCCTGGTGCCCACCGTCACCGACCGCATCGACAACGGCATCCTCTCCCAGGCCGGCGAGAATCTGCGGCTCATCGCCTCCTTCTCCAACGGCATCGACCATATCGACGTGGCGAGCGCGCTGAACCGGGGCATCACCGTCACCAACACGCCGGCGGTGCTCACCGAGGACACGGCCGACCTCACCATGGCGCTCATCCTCGCCGTGCCACGCCGCCTCACCGAGGGCGCGCAGATCCTCCAGCACGACCAGGAGGAATGGCAGGGCTGGTCTCCCACCTGGATGCTCGGCCGGCGGATCTGGGGCAAGCGCCTCGGCATCATCGGCATGGGCCGCATCGGCCAGGCGGTGGCGCGCCGCGCCAAGGCGTTCGGCCTGCAGATCCACTATCACAACCGCCGCCCCCTGCCCCACGCCACCGAGGAGGCGCTGGAGGCGACCTATTGGGAAAGCCTCGACCAGATGCTGGCCCGCATGGACATCATCTCGATCAACTGCCCCCACACGCCCGCCACCTACCACCTGCTCTCGGCGCGCCGCCTCAAGCTGCTGAAGTCCGACGCCTATGTGGTGAACACGGCGCGCGGCGAGGTGATCGACGAGAACGCCCTGACCCGCATGCTGGAATCCGGCGAGCTGGCGGGCGCGGGCCTCGACGTGTTCGAGCACGAGCCGGCGGTGAACCCCAAGCTGGTGCGCCTCGCCAAGCAGGGCAAGGTGGTGCTGCTCCCGCACATGGGATCGGCGACCCTGGAAGGGCGCATCGACATGGGCGAGAAGGTCATCGTGAACATCAAGACCTTCATGGACGGCCACCGGCCGCCGGACCGCGTCCTGCCCTCCATGCTGTGAGCGCCGCGCGCGCAGTTGCCGCCGCCCGGTGCCTTCGCTATTGAAGACGCCGCTTTGAAGAGCCCGCGCCAATGCGCGCGGGGAGGGTTGAGGACATGTGCCAGCAGGCCATCGACATCAGGATGCGGTTCCGGACCATGGGGCATTCGGCCCTCATGCGCCGGGCGCTCAAACGCGCGCGAAAATGACGCCGCGCCCGGCGCCCCCCGCGAAATCCTGAACATCCCTCTCCTGTAGAAAGATACGAGCCATGGCTCGGCTGGTCATGAAGTTCGGCGGCACGTCGGTCGCCACCATCGAACGCATCCGCAACGTGGCGCGCCATGTGAAGCGCGAGGTCGAAGCCGGCTACCAGGTGGCAGTCGTGGTCTCCGCCATGTCCGGCAAGACCAACGAACTGGTGGGCTGGGTCAACGAGGCCTCCAAGGTCTATGATCCGCGCGAATATGACGCCGTGGTCGCCTCGGGCGAGCAGGTGACGTCGGGCCTCCTGGCCATCGCGCTCCAGAACATGGGGCTTCCCGCCCGCTCCTGGCAGGGCTGGCAGATCCCGCTGTCCACGGACGACGCCCACGGCTCCGCCCGCATCATGGAGGTGGACGGCACCGCGCTGACCGCCCGCATGGAGGCGGGCGAGGTGGCGGTGATTGCCGGCTTCCAGGGCATCCACCTGCCGTCCGGGCGCATCACCACGCTGGGGCGCGGCGGCTCCGACACGAGCGCGGTGGCGATCGCCGCCGCCATCGGCGCCGAGCGCTGCGACATCTATACGGACGTGGACGGCGTCTACACCACCGATCCGCGCATGGTGCCCAAGGCCCGGCGCCTGAAGCGGGTGGCGTTCGAGGAAATGCTGGAAATGGCGTCGCTCGGCGCCAAGGTGCTCCAGGTGCGCTCGGTTGAGCTCGCCATGGTGCACAAGGTGCGGACCTTCGTGCGCTCCAGCTTCGACGACGCGGACGCCCCCCACATGGGCACGGCCGAGGCCGCCGGCACCCTGATTTGCGACGAGGAGGAGATCATGGCCAACCAGATGGAAGCCGAGGTGGTCACCGGCATCGCCTTCGCCCGCGACGAGGCCCAGGTCTCCATCCGGCGCGTCGCCGACAAGCCCGGCATCGCGGCCGCGGTGTTCGGCCCGCTGGCGGATGCCCACATCAATGTGGACATGATCGTCCAGAACGTGTCGGCGGACGGCTTCACGGACATCACCTTCACCGTGCCGAGCATCGATTTCGAGCGCGCCAAGACCGCCCTCAGCGCCGCCCGCGAGGCGATCGGCTACGAGACCCTGGAAGGCGAGGGCGACGTGGTGAAGGTGTCGGTGATCGGCATCGGCATGCGCTCCCACGCGGGCGTGGCCGCGAAGGCGTTCCAGGCGCTCGCCGCCAAGGGCATCAACATTCGCGCCATAACCACATCCGAGATCAAGATTTCGATCCTGATCGATGCCGCTTATACCGAGCTTGCGGTTCGGACTCTCCATTCGCTATACGGTCTCGATAGCTAGCTTTTTTGGCGCGGGGGGCGCCATCCGTCGGCCGGCCCGGCCGGCGGTCCCCGGGTGACAGTGTAAGGAACCGGCCGATGCGTGGCGCGCTCGGCGGCCCCCGCGTGCTCCTGAGACGCCTCCGTGAAGTGATGGCGGAGCCGGTCAGCGCGCAGGACCGCCTGGACAAGATCGTGGTGATGATCGCTGCCAACATGGTGGCGGAAGTCTGCTCGGTCTATGTGCTGCGCGTCGACCAGACGCTGGAGCTTTACGCCACCGAGGGCCTGAACCGCGACGCGGTCCACCAGACCGTGATGCGCGTGAGCGAGGGCCTCGTCGGCCACGTCGCCCGCGAGGCGGAGCCGGTGGCCATCTCGGACGCCCAGAACCATCCGGAATTCTCCTACCGCCCCGAGACGGGCGAGGAGATCTACAATTCCTTCCTCGGCGTGCCGATCCTGCGCGGCGGCAACACGCTGGGCGTGCTGGTGGTGCAGAACCGCGCCCACCGCACCTATGCGGAAGAGGAGATCGAGGCGCTCCAGACCACCGCCATGGTGCTGGCGGAGATGATCGCCTCCGGCGAGCTGACCGCCCTCGCCAAGCCCGGCGCGGAGCCCGCCGGGCGCCGACCGCTGCATCTGTCCGGCGTGCCGCTGGCGGACGGGCTCGGCCTCGGCCATGTGGTGCTGCACGAGCCGCGCATCATCGTCACCAACGTCATCGCCGACGACATGGCCCGCGAGAGCCAGCGTCTGGACGGCGCCATCGGCAAGCTGCGCGCCTCCATCGACCTGCTGCTGGAGGAGGACGGCCTCTCCAAGGCGGGCGAGCATCGCGAGATCCTCGAAGCCTACCGCATGTTCGCCCATGACCGGGGCTGGATGCACAAGATGCGCGAGGCGGTGCAGACCGGCCTCACCGCCGAGGCGGCGGTGGAGCGGGTGCAGTCCGACACCCGCGCGCGCATCCTGCGCGCCTCGGACCCCTATCTGCGCGAGCGCCTGCACGATCTGGACGACCTCGCCAACCGCCTGCTGCGGGAGCTGACCGGCCGCGCCCGCGCCTCGGAGCGGGAGGACCTGCCCGAGAACGCCATCATCTTCGCCCGCAACATGAGCCCGGCGGCGCTGCTGGACTATGACCGCAGCCGCGTGCGCGGGCTTGTCCTCGAGGAAGGCGGCACCACCAGCCACGTCACCATCGTGGCGCGCGCGCTCGGCCTTGCCGCCGTGGGCCAGGTGGAGAACGCCACCGGCCTCGTGGAGCCGGGCGACCCGGTCATCGTGGACGGGCAGGCGGGCGAGGTGCATCTGCGGCCGCCCGGCGACGTGGAGGCCGCCTATGCGGAGAAGGCGCGCTTCCGCGCCCGCCGCCAGGCCCAGTATGCCGCGCTGCGCGACCAGCCGGCCGTGACGCGCGACGGCATCGCCATCGACCTGAACCTCAATGCCGGCCTGCTGGTGGACCTGCCGCATATCGTGGAGACCGGGGCGGCGGGCATCGGCCTCTTCCGCACCGAACTCCAGTTCATGATCGCCTCCACCTTCCCGCGCATCTCGGAGCAGCTGAAGCTCTATCGCGCGGTGCTGGACGCGGCGGGCACCCGGCCCGTGACCTTCCGCACGCTGGATATCGGCGGCGACAAGGTGCTGCCCTATATGCGCACGGTGGAGGAGGAGAATCCCGCCCTCGGCTGGCGCGCCATCCGCCTCGGCCTCGACCGGCCCGGCCTGCTGCGCAGCCAGTTGCGCGCGCTGCTGCGCGCCGGCGCGGGGCGCGAGGTGCGCATCATGTTCCCCATGGTGGCGGACGCGGCCGAGTTCGACCAGGCGAAGGCCATCCTCGAACGGGAACTCACCCACCTGCGCAGGCACGGCCACGGCCTGCCGGACCGCGTGTTCGTGGGCGCCATGCTGGAAGTGCCCTCGCTGCTGTTCCAATTGGACGAGATCCTCTCCCGCGTGGACTTCCTCTCCGTGGGCTCCAACGATCTCGTGCAGTTCCTGTTCGCGGCGGACCGGGGCAATGTGCGCGTGGCGGACCGCTTCGATCCCCTCTGCCCGCCGGCCCTGCGCGCCTTCCGCGCGGTGGCGGAAGCGGGCGAGCGCCACGGCAAGCCCGTGACCCTGTGCGGCGAGCTGGCCTCCCGCCCGCTGGAAGCCGTCGCGCTGGCCGCGCTCGGCTTCCGCTCCCTCTCCTTGTCCCCGGCCGCCATCGGCCCGGTGAAGGCGACCCTCCTGCAACTGGACGTGAGCGCGGCCCGCAAGGTGCTGATCCCGCTGCTGGAGGACACGACCGGCGTCACCGACGTGCGCTCCACCCTGCGCGCCTTCGCGGATCTGAGCGGGCTGACCCTTTGAGCGACGACCTTCTCCAGTCCCGCCTGCCCCTCGCCAAGCTCGACGCCCTGGTGGCCCGCCACGCCGAAGTGGAGGCGATGCTGGCCGCAGGCGCCGAGGGCGAGGAATATGTACGCCTCGGCCGCGAGTTCGCGGAGCTGTCCCCCGTCGTGGAGGAAGTGCAGGCCCTGCGCACCGCCGCCCGCGACCTGAAGGAGACCCGCGAGCTTCTGGTGGATGCCGGCACCGACGCGGAGATGCGGGCACTGGCCCAGAGCGAGGAGGAGCGCCTCGTCGCGGAGCTGGACCGGCTCGTGACCGCCGTGCGCATCGCGCTGCTGCCCAAGGACGCCATGGATTCACGCGGCGTCATCCTGGAAGTGCGCGCCGGCACGGGGGGCGACGAAGCCGCCCTGTTCGCGGGCGACCTGTTCCGCATGTATTCCCGCTACGCCGCCGAGAAGGGCTGGTCCGTGGAAATCCTCTCCGAGAGCGAGGGCACCATGGGCGGCTACAAGGAAGTGGTGGCCGCCCTCCACGGCGCGGGCGCCTTCGCGCGGCTGAAGTTCGAATCCGGCGTCCACCGGGTCCAGCGGGTGCCGGAGACCGAGGGCTCGGGCCGCATCCACACCTCCGCCGCCACCGTCGCCGTTCTGCCGGAGGCGGAAGAGGTGGACGTGGCCATCAATGAGAGCGACCTGCGCATCGACGTGTTCCGCGCCCAGGGCGCGGGCGGCCAGCACGTGAACAAGACCGAGAGCGCGGTGCGCATCACCCATCTGCCCACGGGCATCGTGGTGGCGGTGCAGGACGAGCGCTCCCAGCACCGCAACAAGGCCCGCGCCATGGCGCTCCTGCGCTCGCGCATGCTGGACGAGGAGCGCCAGCGCGCCGAGCAGAGCCGCGCGGCGGACCGGCGCGGACAGGTGGGCTCGGGCGACCGCTCCGAGCGCATCCGCACCTATAACTTCCCCCAGGGGCGCGTGACCGACCACCGCATCAACCTCACCCTCTACAAGCTGGAGGAGGTGATCGCGGGCACGGCGCTGGACGAGATCCTCGACGCGCTCATCACCGAGCACCAGGCGGAGCTGATGGCCTCCGCCGAGGGCTGACGCCGTGACCGCCCCCACCCGCGCGGCCCTGCGGCGGCGGATGGCGGACGTCCTGCGCGCGGCGGGCCTTCCCGGCGCGGATCTCGACGCCCGGCTCCTGTTCGCCTTCGCCCTCGGCCTGCCCGCCTCGGGGCTGCCGGGCGACGATCCCGTCTCCCCCGCCGAGGTCGCGACCGCGGACGCCCTTCTTGCCCGCCGCATCGCCGGGGAGCCGGTGGCGCGCATCCTGGGCGAGAAGGAATTCTGGAGCCTGCCCTTCGCCCTCTCCCCCGAGACCCTGGTGCCGCGCCCGGATACGGAAACCCTGGTGGAGGAAGCCCTCGCCCTGCGGCCCGACCGCGCCGCGCCGCTGCGCATCCTCGATCTCGGCACCGGCACGGGGGCGATCCTCGCGGCGCTGCTGGTGGAATATCCCGCCGCCTTCGGAATAGGGGTGGACCGGGCCGAGGGCGCGGCGCGCACCGCGCGGGACAATCTGGCGCGGCTGGGGCTGGCGGCGCGCAGCCTGGTGCTCACGGGCGACTGGGCGGGCGCGCTCGCGGGCCCGTTCGACCTCGTGGTCTCCAATCCCCCCTATATCCCCAGCAGCCATATTGCCGGCCTCGACGTGGAGGTGCGCGCGCACGATCCCATGGCGGCGCTGGACGGCGGCGCCAGCGGGCTCGTCGCCTATGCGGCCATCGCGCAGGCCCTGCCCGGGCTGCTGGCGCCGGGCGGGCTCGCAGTGCTGGAGCTGGGCATCGGCCAGGAGGACGCGGTGGCGGGGCTGCTGCGCACGGCCGGGCTCACGGTTGCCGGCCCCGCCCGGCGCGACCTCGGCGGCATCGCCCGCGCCCTGGCCGCCACGCGCCCGTAACGGTTTGGACACGGCACCGTCACGAAAAAATCGCTTGGAAGGACCGGGCGAACTGGCTAGTGTCCTGTTCTAGGAGTCGAACCGATGCGTCGGTCCGCGGGGATGCGCCCGAAGGTGAACCCCAGGAGGCTGATGCGCCCTCCCGAAATCTGACATCGGATGTTTCGGGATTGGGAAAAGGTGAGGCGGCGGCGCGCCGGGATCGCGCTGCTCTCTCCATCACGGTGCGAATGCATGTCCGGTCTTTCGGTGCCGCTCCCGCGGGAGGGCGCGAAGATGGTTTGGCTGGCCGCGCGAATGCGCGGAGCGGGGCTCATGGTCGAACGGATCCTTTGTCTTCAGTGGTGTTCAGCGAACGGCCGGGGGCGTCCCCGGTCGCGGTGATGGTCATTCGTGGAGCTGCCGCGCGCACCCTTTTCGGCGGCGCGGGCGATGACGAAACGGCGGCGGTTGCGCCGAGCGAGTAGAGAACGATCCAGATGAGAAATGGTCAGCAGAAGCGCATGCGCGGGCGGAACAACAACAACAATAACAATAACAACCGACGCGGCTCCAATCCCCTGACGCGGGTTTACGAATCCAACGGCCCCGACGTGAAGGTGCGCGGCACGGCCCATCACATCGCCGAGAAGTACCAGCAACTGGCGCGCGACGCCCAGTCCTCCGGCGACCATGTCGCCGCCGAGAATTATTACCAGCACGCCGAGCACTATCTGCGCCTCATCGCCTCCCTCCAGGCCCAGTTCGCCCCCCAGGCCGGCTTCGGCCGGGACGGCGAGGACGCGGACGAGGGCGAGGACGACGACGTCTCCGGCCTCGACGCGCCGCAGCCCTATCTGCGCGAGTCCTTCCAGCCGCGCGAGCAGCGCCAGGGGCGCGATGACAGGGGTGGACGCGACGATCGGGGCAACCGTGACGACCGGGGCAACCGCGAGGAGCGCGGCAATCGCGACGACCGTGGCCCGCGTGAAGACCGGGGTCCCCGTGAGGATCGCGGTCCCCGTGAGGACCGGGCTCCGCGCGAGGATCGTGGCCCGCGTGAGAACCGGCCGAGCAATTTCCAGCGCCGCAACCGCGAGGACGAGGGCGCCGAGGGCGGCCAGCCGCGCGAGTATCGCGGCCGCCGCGAGGACGATCAGGGCGGCTATGCGCCCCGCCCCGCGCGCCAGCCGCGCGAGGACCGCGCCCCCCGCGAGGAGCGCGTCGCCCGCGAGCCCGACGATCAGCCCCTGGGCCTGCCCTCCTTCATCACCGGCGGGGCGCATAGCCGCCCTGATCGTCCTCGCGGCGGCCGCGATACTCGCGCGGCTGGCCGCCCTCGGCGCCCTCGTCCTCGCGG
>JACESF010000035.1 GCA_013911975.1 Hyphomicrobiales bacterium
GGTGGGGCTCAGCCGAACTTGAACAGGACGCCGAACCCGCCGCGCGGATAGTTCCACTCGATCTCACCGGACGGCTCGCACAGCACCCGGCAGGTGCCGCATTCGAAGCAGCCGTCGGGCACCACCTCCACCTGCCCGGAATCGGTGAGCGCATAGCAGCCCGCCGGGCACAGGCGCGTCATGGCGACGAGGTTCGCCGACGGCTTCGTGTGGGGCGCGACCCGGATGTGGGGCCGCCCCGCATCCACCAGGTAGCGGTTCTGGAACAGCTTTTCCTCAACCCTCTGAATGCTCATGGCGGGTCTCCTTCGGGATCTGCGGACAGTCAGCGCCAGGCACGGGCGATGCGGAAAGCGTCGCCGATCAGGCCCGGCCAGGAGCGGCGCTGCACGAAGCTGCGCCAGGTGGCCTTCTCCTTGTCGATCTTCGGCGTGCCGTCCACGCGCAGGAAATTCTGCGCCGCCTTGGACATCAGCTCGGGATAGGTGAGGAAGAAATTGCGCGCCTGGGTGTGCAGCAGGGCGGGCATGTCCTTGTATTTCTTCAGGTCCTTCATGACGAAGGACTCGTCCACCAGGGTCTTGTAGAGGGCGAGGTTGGCCTTGGTGAACGGCTCCCGGCGGCTCTTGATCTGGAAGATGGCCTCGGCCGCGAGGCGGCCCGTGGTCATGGCGAGGTTCGAGCCCTCGCGATGAATGGCGTTGTTGAACTGGGCGGCATCGCCCACCACCACCCAGCCGTCGCCATAGAGCTGCGGCACCGCGCGATAGCCGCCCTCGGGAATGAGATGGGCGGCATATTCCTTCACCTCGGACCCCGCCAGGAGGGGCGCGACCGAGGGATGGGCCTTGAACGCCTCCAGCAGGCCGTAGGGCGTATCCTGCCCGTCGCGGAAATCGGAAACGAGGCAGCCGAAGCCCACCGAGATGGATTCCTTGTTGGTGTAGAGGAAGGCCATGCCCGCCATGCCCTTGGAGATGGTGCCCGCCGCCTCGATGACGACGCCCTCGTTCTCCTTCAGGTTGAAGCGGGCATCGATGGTCTCGGAGGGCAGGAAGTGCATCTCCTTCACCGCCAGCGCCACATGCTCGGGCTTCGGCACGGCGCGCAGGCCCGCGCGGGTGCCCAGCAGGCCGTTCACCCCTTCCGCCAGCACCACCACGTCCGCATGGACGATGCCGCCGGCCCGGTCGGTGCGCACGCCCATCACCCGGCCGTAGGCGTCCTGGATCAGCTCGGTGGCGGTGGTCTCGCACAGCAGCGTCACGCCCGCTTCCTGGGCCTTGCGGGAGAACCACTTGTCGAACTGGGCGCGGATGATGGTGTAGCGGTTGGGCCGCGCCTCGTTGAACGCGTCGGAGCGGTAATGCATCCCCATGTGGGAGGCGTCGTCCATCATCCAGAAGCGCTGTTCCAGCACATGGCGCTCCAGCGGGGCGTCCTCGCGGAAGTCGGGCACCAGCTTCTCCAGCATGTCCGCATAGAGGATGGCGCCCTGCACGTTCTTGGAGCCCGCATATTCGCCGCGCTCCAGTTGCAGCACCTTCAGGCCGCGCTGGGCCAGGGTGAGCGCGCAGGCATTGCCGGCCATGCCGGCCCCCACGACGATGGCGTCGAACTTCTCGTCGATCATGTGATCCTCCTCAAACCATCGGCTCCGGTCTGCGACCGGTGCCGGGCGGGTTCGCTCAGGCGCCGCGCGGGCTTCATCCGGCCAGCCGGTCGCGGGAATGGGGCGACAGGCGGCGCCGGAACGCCTCCGTCAGCGCGGGCAGAAGGCGCACGGCATCGGCCACGATGCCCATGTGGGCGAAGTCGAAGATGGGGGCATTGGGATCGGTGTTGATGGCGACGATGAGGTCCGCCCCCTCCACGCCCACCCGGTGCTGGATGGCCCCGGAAATCCCCGCCGCGATATAGAGCTTGGGGCGGATGGTCTTGCCGGTCTGGCCGATCTGCCGGTCCGAGGTGATCCAGCCCTTCTGCACCAGCGGCCGGGAGCCGCCGAACTCCGCCCCGAGCACCGAGGCGAGGTTGCGCACGAGCTGGAAATTCTCCGCCGACTGGAGGCCGAGCCCGCCCGCCACCACCACGTCCGCATAGGCGAGGTTCGCCTGGGCCGCGTCCCGGTCGGGAATGAAGCTCAGCACCTTGGTGACGATGTCCGCCTCCGCCATGCCCAGCACATGGGGGACGACGCGCCCCACGGGCCGCTCCACCCGCTCGGGCATGGACATGACGCGCGGGCGCACGGTCGCCATCTGCGGGCGGTAGTTCAGGGTGTAGATGGTGCACAGGAGCGAGCCGCCGAACGTGGGCCGGGTCGCGCCCAGCGACTTGTCCGGGTCCACGTCCAGCTCGGTGCAGTCGGCGGTCAGCCCGGTGAGCAGCGTGGTGGCCACCGAGCCCGCCAGGTCCCGCCCGAGCGTGGTGGCGCCCAGGAGCAGGATCTCCGGCTTGTGGGTGTTCACGATGTCGGTGAGCGCCCGCGTATAGGTCTCGTTGCGGTAATGGGCCAGCAGCGGGTCCTCGCACAGATAGACGAGGTCCGCGCCGTAGCAGAAGGCCTCGGCGGCGGCGGCGCGCGTCGCCTCGCCGGGCGGCCCGGCCACCACGCCCGCCAGCTCGCAGCCCAGCTTGTCCGCCAGCTTGCGGCCCTCGCCCATCAATTCCCAGGACACGGGATGGACCTGGCCGCGCTCGATCTCGATGAAGACCCACACATGCCTGTAGGCCTTGAAGTGCTCGGGCAGCTCCTTCTTCATGCCCGCGCGGCCGCCGGCGGGTCTGGAGGGAGAGGGGGTGCGGGGCGCGTCGCTCATGGCGGTCTCCTTCAGTATCCCGCCGCGAGCCGGGCGAGGTCGGCCTCAAGGCCGGGGGCGCGGGTGAACAGGGCGTCGATGAGCGCGTCGGCGGACGCCGCCGCGTCCCGCTCCACGGGCGGCACCATCTGGGCGGTCTCGGCGCGGGCGGCGGGGGCGAACACGCGCTTCACCACGGTGGGGGAGCCGCGCAGGCCGCATTTGGTGAGGTCCTCGATGCCCGCATCCGCCGCGCTCCACGTCACCACGTCGGCGCGGGCGGCACGCAGCGCGTCGGCCATGGAGCCGCGCCGCATCTCGTTGGTGGCTTCCAGCATGGTGACGAGGCAGGGCAGGCGCGTGCGCAGCACCTGCACGCCGCCTTCCGCCCGCCGCTCCACCGTGATGGACCGGCCGGAAAGGTCCAGCTCCGCGATGCGCGACACATAGGTGAGCTGGAGCAGGTCCAGCCGCTTGGCGATGCCCGGCCCGACCTGCGCCGTGTCGCCGTCGATGGTCTGCTTGCCGGTGAACACGATGTCCGGGGCGCCGAAGGACTGCGAGACCTTCGCGATGGCGCTGGCGAGGGCGAAGGAGGTGGCGAGGGTGTCCGAGCCCGCGAAGAAGCGGTCGGTGAGCAGCACCGCGCGATCCGCCCCGAAGGCCAGCGCCTTGCGCAGGGAATCGGAGGCCATGGGCGGCCCCATGGTGAGCACCGTGACCGTGCCGCCATGCTGGTCCTTCAGCCGCAGCGCTTCTTCGAGGGCGAACAGGTCATAGGGATTGATGACCGTGGGCACGCCCTGCCGCATGATCGTGTTGGTCACGGGATGGACCCGGATCTGTGCCGAATCCGGCACCTGTTTGATGCAGACCACGATGTGCATGGCGGGTCCCTTTCACTGGCTCCCCCTGCTCCTCGCATCACCCATGCCAAACATCAGGCCCTTGATTTTAAATGTTTTTCACTCCCCCAAACAAAACACCCCGCCACAGGCGGGGTGTCGGTGTCGGGTTTGCGACACGTCCCGTCAGGTGCGCTCCACGCCCTCGAACAGCGCCGAGAGCGGCACGAAGGCGGCCTTGCGGGCGGGCGGGGCGACCGGGTCGCGCTCCTTCAGCACCTTGAACACCCGCTCCGACAGGGGAGAGGAGCGCTCGAAATCCCCATAGGCGCGCGCGAGCGTGTCGCGGCAGGCGGCCTCGATCTCGTCCTCTGAGCGGCCGGGAAACGTCTCGGCGGACAAATATTGCCCCATGCGCTTGAGGATGTGCAGGCGCGCCACGTTCAGCACCTGCGGGTCATGGGGCACGCCGAGGCGAAGGAAGAAATCCTCCGCGCTGGACAGGCCCTTCAATTGCTCAAGGATACCCATGGCACTCCTCCTTCGTCACAGCGCGGCGGGGTCGCCCGGGGCGGTTCGCCGCCGGTCCGCGCGGCCTCGCGCAGATGGGCGACGCGCGCCTCCAGGAACTCGATGCGGTCCAGCAGCGAGGCGACGGCCTCGCCCACCGGGTCGGGCATGAGATGGTGTTCGAGGTCGATGCGGCCGTCGCCCAGCAGCCGCCGCTCGGAGAGGGGCTTCACCACCCGGCCGGGAATGCCCACCACGGTCATGCCCGGCGCCACGTCCTCGATCACCACGGAATTGGCCCCCACCCGCGCGCCCGCGCCCACATTGATGGGGCCGAGGATCTTCGCCCCCGCCCCCACCAGCACGCCGTCGGCCAGGGTGGGATGGCGCTTGCCGGGGCTCCAGGACGTGCCGCCCAGGGTGACGCCGTGATAGAGCGTGACGTCGTCGCCGATCTCGGCGGTCTCCCCGATCACCACGCCCGCGCCGTGGTCGATGAAGAAGCGCCGCCCGATGCGCGCGCCGGGATGGATGTCCACATTGGTGAGCACCCGCGCCAGCCAGGACAGGACGCGCGCGGGGAACTTGAAGCCGCCCGTCCACAGGCGGTGGGCGAGGCGATGCCAGATCAGGGCGTGGACGCCGGGATAGAGCAGCACCACCTCCAGCCGCGAGCGGGCGGCGGGATCGCGCGAGCGCACGCAGGCCACGTCCTCCCGCAGGCGCCGCCACAGGCCGTGGTCGGCGGCGGGGGACGAAGCCAAAGGCCGGGGTCCGCGTCGGCCGCCGCCCATCACCATGGTCATGCTCCCACCGGCCCGGCGGGGCGGCGGCGCAGGGCCGCTTCCGTGAAGGCGTCCTCGTAGAATTCGCGCAGGAGGGCGGGCGGCACCACGCCCTTGGTGCGGGTGGCGAAGGCGCGCACCCGATCCAGCACCGCGCGGCCGCGCTCCGCGTCCACCTGAAGGCCCTGGTCGGCCAGCGCCTTCTGGATGGCGGCGAGGCCGGAATGCTTGCCGATCACCACCTGGTGGTCGCGGCCCAGCACCTTCGGGCTCAGCGCCTCGTAGGTGCTGCGGTCCTTCAAGAGGCCGGAGACATGGATACCGGATTCGTGGGTGAACACGTCCTCGCCGACAATGGCCTTGGCACGCGGCAGGGGACGGCCCGCGGCGGCGCTCACCTGGAGGGCGAGGGCGCGAAGGGCGCCGGGATCGATGCCGCATTCGAGGCGCGCCGTCTGGCGCAGCGCGATGGCCACCTCCTCCAGCGGCGCGTTCCCCGCCCGCTCGCCGAGGCCCGTCACGGTGACGCTGGCATGGCGCGCCCCGCCCATCACCGCCGCCAGCGTGTTGGCGGTGGCGAGGCCGAGGTCGTCATGGGCGTGGAATTCCAGCTCCAGGTCGCTGGCGACCGCAACGCGGCGCACCAGGGCATGGGTGCTGAACGGATCGAGCACGCCCAGCGTGTCGGCGAGCCGCAGGCGGAAGGCGCCCGCCTTCTGGGCGGTCCGCGCGATGCGACAGAGGAAATCGGGATCGGCCCGCGAGGCGTCCTCGCAGCCCACCGCCACGGAGAGGCCCAGCGAGCGGGCGAGGCCCACCACCCGCTCCACCGTCTCCAGCGCCCAGGCCCTGTCGCGCCCCAGCTTGCCCGCGAGTTGGGTGTCGGACGCGGGGATGGAGAGGTTCACGGCAGACAGGCCCGCCGTCACCGCCGCCATGAGGTCGTTCTCGCTCATGCGGCACCAGGCGGCGACGCGGGCGGGCAGCTTCAGCGAGGCGAGGGAGCGCAGCGTCTCGATCTCCTCGTCGCCCATGGCGGGCGTGCCCGCCTCGATCTCGGGGACGCCCGCCGCCACCAGGGCTTCCGCAAGGGCCAGCTTCTCCTTGCGGGAGAAGGCGACGCCCGGCGCCTGCTCGCCGTCGCGCAAGGTGGTGTCGTTGAGGAAGACCGCGCGCCCGGCGGACGGGGGACGGGGACGGTCCGACACTTGGTCCAACATGAGCCACCTCCGCGCCGCCGGGCGGCGTTCAGGCCCGAGGCGCGCGCGCCTCAGGCATAGACGGGGTTGAAGGCCGAGGCTGCGCCCGAGCCGTCCCAGAAGGGCGAGAGCGCCCGGAGCTTCTCGATGATGCCCGGCATGGCCTCGATCACCCGGTCCACCTCCGCGCCGGTGCTCTCCCGCGAGAGGGAGAAGCGGATGGCGCCGTGGGCCGCCGTGTAGGGAATACTCATGGCGCGCAGCACATGGGAGGGCTCCAGCGAGCCGGACGTGCAGGCCGAGCCGGAGGACGCCGCGATGCCTGCCCGGTTCAGCAGCAGCAGGATGCCCTCCCCCTCCACGAACTCGAACGCCACGTTGGCGGTGTTGGGCAGCCGGTTCTCCACGTCGCCCGTGGCGAAGCAGGAGGGGATGCGCTGGAGCAGGCCCTTTTCCAGCCGGTCGCGCAGGTCGCGCACGCGCCCGGTCTCCTCGGCCATGTGCTCCGCCGCGAGCCGGGCGGCGACGCCGAGCGCGACGATGCCCGGCGTGTTCTCGGTGCCCGCCCTGCGCCCGCGCTCCTGCTGCCCGCCCTTGATCTGCGGGCGGAAGCGCGTGCCCCGCCGCACATAGAGCGCGCCGATGCCCTTCGGGGCATGAAGCTTGTGGCCGGAGAGGGACAGCATATCGATGGCGGTGGACTTCAGGTCCATGGGCACCTTGCCCACCGCCTGAACCGCATCCGTGTGGAACAGGATGCCGTGGGGCTTCGCCATCTCGGCGAGCCGCTCCACCGGGAAGAGGGTGCCGGTCTCGTTGTTCGCCCACATGATGGAGGCCACGGCCACCCGCTCCGACAGCGCCGCCTCATAGGCCGCCATGTCGAGCCGGCCCTTCGCGTCCACCGGGATCACATGGACCTTCACGCCCCGGTTCTTCTCCAGCCAGGCGCACAGCGAGAGCACGGCGGGGTGCTCCACGGCGCTGGTGATCACCTCCCGGCGGCGCGGGCTCGCCTCCAGGGCGGAGAGGATGGCGGCATTGTCGCTTTCCGTCCCGCCGGAGGTGAAGACCACCTCGTGGTCGTGCTCGGCGCCCAGCAGGGCCTGCACGTCGCGCCGTGCGCCCTTCACCGCCGCGCCCACTTCCGCGCCGAAGGCATGGAGCGAGGAGGCGTTGCCGAACTGCTCGGTGAAATAGGGCAGCATCGCCTCCAGGACGCGGGGATCGACCTTGGTGGTGGCGTTGTTGTCGAAATAGACCGGCTTCATCCTCGCCTCCTGGCAAGTAGAAAGGGATTTCAGTGCGGGACGCGCGGCCTCACTTCACCGGGATGACGCGCAGCGGCATGCCCAGCTTTTCCATGAGCCGCTGCTGGACGCCGGAAATGGTGACGGAGGCCATCTGGCAGCCGATGCAGGCCCCCGAGAGCTTCACCGAGACCGTGTTGCCGTCCACGTCCACCAGCTCGCAGTCGCCGCCGTCCTGCTGGAGATAGGGCCGCAATTCCTCGATGGCCTTGTCGATGAGCTTGATCCGCTGGACCGCCGTGAGCGGGGCGGGCGCGGACGGCGGCGGCACGAGGCCCGCCAGCGGGCTCTGCCGGGGCGGGGTGGGCGACAGCGGCACGCTGATCGCCACCGGCGTGGGCTTTTCCGCCTTGGCGGCGCCGTTGACGCGCGGCTTGCCCTTCAGGCTGCGCGGGTCCACCGAGCCGATGCGATAGGCCGCCGTGACCTCGATGAGCCCCTCGTCGGCCATGTCCGCGTTCACGCGGGCCAGCACCTCCTCGATGGCCTCGAAGCAGGTGAGGCATCCGCCGCCCGCCTTGGTGTAGAACGTGACCTGCTCGGGCGTGGTCAGCTTGTTGACCCGCACCGCCCGCTCGATCATGCCCTCGTCCACGCCGAAGCACTTGCAGACGAGCGCGCCCTCCTCGTGGTCGTCCTCCCAGGTCTCGCCGCGATAATGGGCCACCGCCGCCTGAAGCGCCTCGTAGCCCATGACCGAGCAGTGCATCTTCTCCGGCGGCAGGCCGCCGAGGAAATCCGCGATGTCCTGGTTGGTGAGGGCGAGCGCCTGGTCCAGCGTCTTGCCGATGACGATCTCGGTGAGCGCCGAGGAGGAGGCGATGGCCGAGCCGCAGCCGAAGGTCTGGAAGCGCGCCTCGGTGATCACGTCGGTGGCGGGATCCACCTTCAGCATGAGCTTCAGCGCATCGCCGCAGGCGATGGCGCCCACCTCGCCCACCGCATTGGCGTCCGCCAGCAGGCCGGCATTCTTGGGGTTGAAGAAATAGTCCTTCACCTTGTCCGAATAGTCCCACATGGCCGCCTCCTCACCCGAAGGACTTGCCGCAGGCGCACTTGGACGCCGCGTTGGGGTTCTCGAAGACGAAGCCGGAATTCTCCAGCGCGGTGACGAAGTCGATGCGCATGCCGGAGACCAGCGGCTGGGAGCGGTCGTCGATGAACAGCTTCACGCCGCCCTGCTCCACCACCACATCGCCGCTGCGCGACTGGCTCTCCAGGCCCATCATGTATTTGAACCCGGCGCAGCCGCCCGACTCCACCATGATGCGCAGGCCCTCGGCGCCGTTCGCGGTCTGCGCCAGGGCGGACTTCACCGCGGCGACCGCATTCTCGGTGAGCGTGATCATGTCGGTTTCCCTCGCAGGACAATGGTTCCGACGAGGATCACGCAAGCGGTGTGCCATTCCTTCAAACAATTATAAACAAACGAGATTTCGCGTTTGTCGGACCTGTCGCAAAGGCGACACGGGGCCGGGGCGCGGGGGCGTCGCGGCGGGTTTGCGACAGGCTCTAAGCCGGGCCGATCTCCACCTTCACGTCCGCCGGGGCGGCGGAATAGGGCGCGGAGGTCACGAGGATGTCCGCGCCCGTCGCGGCATAGGCCGCCGCATTGGCGGCCACGACCCCGCCCGCCACCGCCACCAGCGGCCCGCCGTCCCGCGCGCGCAGCGCGGCCACGAGGTCGGCCACCGCGTCGGGCGGCATCTTCTCGCACTGGAGGATGTCCGGTGCGGCGGCAAGCAGGCGCTCGGCCTCCGCCCGGCTCGTGATCTCCACCACCACCTTCTTCTCGGGCGCCGCCCGGCGCAGCGCCGCGAGGGCGGCCACCGGGTCGGCGAGGAACACGCGATGCTCGGGAAACACCAGGAGGGTTTCCGACAGGCCGAGGCGGTGCGGGTCGGCGCCGCCCGCGCGGATGGCCGCGATCATCAGGCGCTTGGTTCCGGGAAAGGTCTTGCGGGTGGTGACCACGGCGATGCCCGGCGCCACGGCGCGGGCCGCGTCCACGATGGCGGCGGTGGCCCCGGCGATGCCGGAGAGATATTCCACCGTCGTCTGCGCCACCTTCCAGGCGGCGAGGATGGGCCCGGCGGGGCCTTCCGCCTCCAGCAGCGGCGCCCCGGCGGCAAGGCGCGCGCCGGAGGGCGCCAGCACCCGCCCCTCCGCCCCCGCGCGGCGCACCAGCGCCAGGGCCAGTTCCGTGCCGCAGGCCACCCCGTCCCGCCGGAGGAAGAACCGCATCCGCGCCGCCCGCTCCCCGATCCCGAGGAGATGGGTGGTCAGGTCGCCGTGCGGGACATCCTCCTCCAGCAGCGCATCCACCAGCAGCGTCGAGATGTGCATGTCTTCTCCTGAAGCCCCGGGCCCAAGCACGGGCTACGCCGGAGGAGCCGCGCGGCTCCGGTGGCGGCCGGGGCCGTCGGTATCAATGGGGGGCCTGCGTCGCCGGAGCTCCGGCACCCATGGCCCCCAATGTGGTCAACGCCTCCAGCACCGCGCCGGCGATGCGGCGCGGGCGCTCGGCGATGCCGATCCAGCTCGGCGGCCCGTCCGGCGCCGGGTCCACCTCCAGCAGCTTGAGCCCATCGGGCACCAGCACGCCCCCGCGCACGAGGCCGCGCAGGCGGCCCGCCAGGGGCGCGGCCACGGGCGCCTCGCCGCACCAGCCCACCACGTCCCCCGCCGCCACGGGATCGCCGATGTCATGGGCCGTGAGCCAGAGGCCCGCTCCCTCCGCGCGGGCGAACCGCTCGCGCCCCGCGCCCGAAAGGGTCGCGGAGCGGCCGTGGGCCGCGAGCGTCGTGCCCGCGCGCAGCACGCCCACCGCCTCCGGCGCCGTCTCGACGGCCACGTCCACATGCCGCCCCGCCGTGAAGCCCGGCCCCAGCCCCACCGTGGCCCGCGCGAACGGGCGGATGTCCACCTTCAGCATCCGCATGCGCATGCGCGCGTCCACCAGCACGTCGATGAGGCCGAGGCACAGCAGCTCCCCCAGCTCCAGGGCCGTGACGCAAAGGGCCTGCCGCCCGGTGCAGGCGTTGAGGATGTCCACGAGGCTTTCCGCCGGGCGCGCGGCCACCCCGTCCAGCTCCGCCGCGCCGCTGTCCAGCGCCGCGTCATAGGCCATGGTCCGGCGCAGGACCGGCTGGGCCGGATCGCGCGAGAGCACCACGCCGTGGCCCGCCAGGAACAGCGCGCGGCCCACGGCGGAGGCCACGTCATTGGTGCCCAGCACCACCGCGATGGGCACCCGTCCTGTGGGCCTGAAATCCGTCTCGCTGCGCATGGTGCCTCCGGGGAAAGGCGCGTTCCGGGGCCGCCGGGGCCACCGCCGAGAGGGAAAGCGACATTCGTGCCAAAGCCCCTCTGCGGGCCTGCGGAGCCCGCCGTCCCCTCACCGGACACCTTTCGTGTGCGAAGTACGACGCATGTGCGCCACGGGACGTGTCACAAACCCGACAAATCGTCCGCGTCGCCCTGTCATGCTTTGGAATTATTCGGATTTTCGCAGCGCAGCGGATGGCATGCCGTTTGCTCGACTGCGGCAACCCCGGGGCCTCAGGCCCTCCCCCATTCGGAGATCCATTCCATGCTCGGCATCGGCAGCGTCCTACCGGCCTTCTCTGTGACCGGCGTGAAGCCCGGCTTCAATTTTCACGAGGAGAACGGCCAGTCCGCCTTCGAGGCGGTCACGGACCAGAGCTTTCCCGGCAAGTGGAAGATCATCTTCTTCTACCCGAAGGACTTCACCTTCGTGTGCCCCACCGAGATCGCGGAATTCGCGCGCCTGTCCGAGGACTTCGCGGACCGGGACGCGGTGATTCTCGGCGGCTCCACCGACAATGAGTTCGTGAAGCTCGCCTGGCGGCGCGACCACAAGGACCTCGACCGGCTGCCCATCTGGTCCTTCGCCGACACCAACGGCTCGCTGGTGGACGGCCTCGGCGTGCGCTCCCCGGACGGCGTGGCCTATCGCTATACGTTCGTCGCCGACCCCGACAACGTGATCCAGCACGTCTACGCCACCAATCTCAATGTGGGCCGCAACCCCAAGGACACGCTGCGGGTGCTCGACGCGCTCCAGACCGACGAACTGTGCCCCTGCAACCGTCAGGTGGGCGGCGACGTCCTCAAGGTGGCGTGACCGGCATGACCATCGAGACCCTCAAGGCCCAGCTCCCCGCCTTCGCCAAGGACGTGAAGCTGAACCTCTCCGCGATCACGCGGGAGGAGAGCCTCACCGAGCAGCAGCTCTACGGCCTGCTGGTGGCGTGCGGCTACACCACCCGCAACGCGGAGGTGGCGCAGGCCCTGGAAGGCGAGGCGGCGCCGCACCTCTCGGTGCAGGCGCTGGAGGCGGCCAAGGCGGCGGCGGCCATCATGGCCATGAACAACGTCTATTACCGCTTCACCCATCTCGCCTCGAACAAGGCCTACGAGACGCTTCCGGCGAAGCTGCGCATGAGCGTCGTCGGCGCCCCCGGCGTGGACAAGGCGGATTTCGAACTGTGGTCCCTCGCCGTGTCCGCCATGAACGGCTGCGGCCGCTGCATCGACGCCCACGAGACGGTGCTGCGTGACGCGGGCGTGCGGGAGGAGCAGGTCCAGGCGGCGGTGCGCATCGCCGCCATCATCGCCTCGGCCGCCGTGGCCCAGGAGGCGGGGCGCGAGCCCCTGCCCGCCGCCGCGGAGTGACACGCCTTCGCGCGGGTCCGCCAGCCGACGGACCCGCGCGAATTTGATCGAGATCAAGGCCCCCTCGCCAGCCTGGACCTTTTCTAAAGCTTCAGCCGAAAAGGCCAAGGGCTCCCGCCCCGGGACATATCCTCCCCGGCGGGGCTCAAGCTTAGGGAAAGCTGCTGAAGGAGGGCGCGCCCACTCGCTGCGAGCGGGAAGGAGCATGCCCATGAGCGACTTCTACCAGGTCCGCATCCCGCGCGCTTCCAGCCCGGCGCCGAAGCCGGCGCAAGCCGCGCCCGCAGCGCCGCCCCCCGCCGTCCCCGCGTCCGACGCCGCGACGTCGCGCATGCCCGAGCCTGCCCCGGAGCGCGCGGTGGTCGCCCCGCGCCCCGCGCCCCTGCCGGACCCGGGCGGCGCGCAGCCGGCCCAGCGCGGCACCTCGCCGGACATCGCGCTCATCGGCATCTACGAGATTTCCAAGATTCTCACCTCGGCGCGGCGCCTGGAGGCCACCCTCGCCAATGTGGTGAACGTCCTTTCCTCCATGCTCCAGATGCGCCACGGCATGATCGTCATCCTCGATCCTGAGGGCGAGCCGGACATGGTGGCCACCACCGGCTGGACGCCGCAGATCGCCAGCCAGATCCGCGCCCGCGTCCCCCAGAAGGCCATCGACCAGATCGTGGCCACCGCCACGCCGCTGGTGGTCCACGACGTGGCGGCGGACGCGCTGTTCGAGGGGCATGTGGACCTGTTCGAGCCGGTGGAGCGGGCGAAGGTGTCCTTCATCGGCGTGCCCATCAAGGCGGACACGAGGGTCATCGGCACCCTGTCCATCGACCGCATCTGGGACGGCAGCGCCCGCTTCCGGTTCGACGACGATGTCCGCTTCCTGACCATGGTGGCGAACCTCGTGGGCCAGACGGTGCGGCTGCACGACCTCGTCGCCCGCGACCGCGACCGGCTGATCGCCGAGACCCACCGCCTGGAAAAGGCGCTGACCGAGGAGGCGGGCGCCGAACCGCAGAACGCCGTGGGCATCCTGGGCGACAGCCTGCCGGTGAAGCGCCTGGTCGCCACGGCGCGGATCGTCGCCCGCTCCAATTCCGCCGTGCTGCTGCGCGGAGAGAGCGGCACCGGCAAGGAATTGTTCGCCCGCGCCATCCACGAATTGTCGCCCCGCGCCGACAAGCCCTTCATCCGCGTGAACTGCGCCGCGCTGCCCGAGACCGTGCTGGAAAGCGAGCTGTTCGGCCATGAGAAGGGCGCCTTCACCGGCGCGCTGGCCATGCGCCAGGGCCGGTTCGAGCTGGCCCATGGCGGCACCCTGTTCCTGGACGAGATCGGCGAGATTTCCGCCGCCTTCCAGGCCAAGCTCCTGCGCGTGCTCCAGGAGGGCGAGTTCGAGCGGGTGGGCGGCAACAAGACGCTGAAGGTGGACGTGCGCCTCGTCTGCGCCACCAACAAGGACCTGGAGCAGGCGGTGGCCCGGGGCGAATTCCGGGCCGATCTCTATTACCGCATCAACGTGGTGCCCCTGGTCCTGCCGCCGCTGCGCGAGCGGCCGGGCGACATCGAGACGCTGGCCCGCGCCTTCCTCGACCGCTTCAACCGCGAGAACAAGCGCCGCCTCGCTCTGTCGGATTCCGCGGTCGCCGTGCTCATGCGCTGCTATTTCCCCGGCAATGTGCGCGAGCTGGAGAATTGCGTGCGCCGCACCGCCACCCTGGCGCGCGAAGCCGTGATCTCCTCCCACGATTTCGCGTGCGACACCGGGCAATGCCTCTCCGCCGTGCTCTGGAAGGGCAGTGCCCCGAAGGCCGTGGCGCCCGCGACGCCGACCCCCGTGCCGCTCACCCGCGAGCCGCTGCCTCTGGCCGAGGAGGCGCCGGCCCTGCCCGCCAACTGTCCGGGCACCGCCGCCTGTCCCGCCACCTCCCCGCGCCTGACAGAGAAGGAACAGTTGCTGGACGCCATGGAACGCTCCGGCTGGGTTCAGGCCAAGGCCGCGCGCATGCTGAACCTGACGCCGCGCCAGATCGGCTATGCCCTGCGCAAGCACGGCATCGACATCAAGCGCTTCTGACCCGCCAAGCTGCTGTCACGGACAAGCTCCTGTCGCGGACAAGCCCCTGTCGCGGATGCGACACGACCCGACAGGCGTGTCGTGGAGTCCTTCCAACAAGAAGACCAAGCGCCTCTAAAACAACATGATTTTATCTGGCACGGGAGTTGCGAAGCCTGAGGCGGACCATCATTCGGGAGCCCGCCATGTCCGCCGCGATGCTTTCCCTGGACAGCCTTATCGCCTCCCCCGTCTCCGTGGAGGAGATGCGCGCCAAGCTCGAAGGCGGCGGCTGCTCGTCCTCCGCCTGCGGCTCCTCGGCCAAGCCCGACGACGTGCCCCAGGACGTGTGGGACAAGATCAAGGACCATCCCTGCTATTCGGAAGAGGCGCACCATTACTTCGCGCGCATGCATGTGGCGGTGGCCCCGGCCTGCAACATCCAGTGCAATTACTGCAATCGGAAATATGACTGCGCCAATGAGAGCCGCCCCGGCGTGGTCTCCGAGAAGCTGACGCCCGACGAGGCCATGCGCAAGGTCATCACGGTGGCGAACGAGGTGCCCCAGCTCTCGGTGCTGGGCATCGCCGGTCCCGGCGACAGTTGCTACGACTGGAAGAAGACCAAGGCCACCTTCGAGGCGGTGTCCAAGGAAATCCCCGACATCAAGCTGTGCCTGTCCACCAACGGCCTCGCCCTGCCGGACCATGTGGACGAGATCGCCCGCATGAATGTCGACCACGTCACCGTCACCATCAACATGGTGGACCCGGAAGTGGGCACGAAGATCTATCCGTGGATCTTCCACAACCACCGGCGCTACACCGGCTACGAGGCCGCGAAGATCCTGCACGAGCGCCAGATGCTCAGCCTCGAAATGCTGCGCGACCGGGGCATCCTCGTGAAGGTGAACTCGGTGATGATCCCCGGCGTCAACGACGATCACCTGGTCGAGGTGAACAAGTGGGTGAAGGAGCGCGGCGCGTTCCTGCACAATGTCATGCCGCTCATCTCGGCGGCCGAGCACGGCACCCATTACGGCCTCACCGGCCAGCGCGGCCCCACCGCCATGGAGCTGAAGGCGCTCCAGGACAAGCTGGACGGCGGCGCCAAGCTGATGCGCCACTGCCGCCAGTGCCGCGCCGACGCGGTGGGTCTGCTGGGCGAGGACCGGGGGCAGGAATTCACCCTCGACCAGCTTCCCGAGGAGGTGGCCTACGACCCCGCCAAGCGCGCCGCCTATCGCGAGGTGGTGGCCCATGAGCGGGGCGACCACGTGGCCAAGAAGCAGGAGGTGGAAACCGGGATCCGCGCGCTGGGTGCGCAGGGCAAGCTGCTGGTGGCGGTGGCCACCAAGGGCGGCGGGCGCGTGAACGAGCATTTCGGCCACGCCAAGGAATTCCAGGTCTATGAGGCGACGCCCAAGGGCATCACCTTCGTGGGCCACCGCAAGGTCGACACTTACTGCATGGGCGGGTTCGGCGAGGACGCCACCCTGGACGGCGTGATCGCGGCCCTGGAGGGGGTCGAGGTGGTGCTCTGCTCCAAGATCGGCGACTGCCCGAAGGACAGCCTGAAGGCCGCCGGCATCCGCGCCACCGACCTGTACGCGCTCGACTATATCGAGGCCGCCATCGGCGCCCTCTACGCGGCCGAATTCGGCCATGCCGTCACCGACCGGAAGCTGGCGCTCTCGGCCTGAACCCCCAGCCAGGAAAGGCGATCCCCATGGCCCTCAAGATCATCGTGTCCCAGTGCACCGTCTGCGGCGCCTGCGAGTTCGAGTGCCCCAACGCGGCCATCCGCATGAAGGGCGACACCTACATCATCGACCCCAAGAAGTGCACCGAGTGCCGGGAGCAGTTCGACGAGCCGCAATGCGCCGCCGTCTGCCCGGTGCCCAACACCTGCGTCCCCGCGAACTGAGGCGCGCGGTGCCCGCCCCGGCAGGCATCGGCGACGGCGCGGGCGAGAGCCCGCCCGAGGCCCTCGACTGGCAGGGCCGCCCCGTGCGCTGCGAGGACTGTCCGCACGAGGACATCCAGGCCGAGGGCCGCTGCGACCTCGGCAAGGCGTGCGTGGCGGACCGGCGGGGCAAGCGCATCGACCGCTTCTTCGCCCGCAACCCGGACCTCGCCGCCCGCTATCTGGCGCATCCCTATTTCGAGGTGCGCACCCTGGCGGCGAAGCATGCCAGCCTGTTCCTCATCGGCCCGCTCCTGGCGGACCCCGAGCCGGAGGTGCGTGCCATGGCGGTGATGCGCCTGCCCGCCGGGCGCGTCCGGGTGCTGCGCGCCGACCCGGACCGGCGGGTGCGCATGGCGGTGGCCCAGCGCCTGGAAGGAGGGGACCTGCTCTCCATGATGGCGGACGAGGATTATTACGTGCGCCTCATCGTGGTGCGCCGTGCCCCGCCCGCCGCCCTGGTGCGCCTCGTCTATGACGCCGAGCCGGAGGTGCGCCGGGCCGTCGCCCGGCGGGTGGCGGACCAGTATCCGTCCAACATGGTGGGCGACCCCAACCCGCTGGTACGCCTCGCCGTGGCCGAGCGCCTGCCGCCGCAGAGGCTCACCGTCCTCGCCCGCGACGCCGACATGCGGGTGCGCTTCGCGGTGGCCGAGCGCCTGCCCGTGGCGGCGCTGCCGCTTCTGGCGGAAGACCCGGTGGACGCCGTGCGCGACCTCGCCCGCCGCCGCATCACCGAAGGAGACTGACCATGGGCCTGGGACGCGAGCAGGATGTGGAAGTGTTCCGCGAGCCGGTGTTCCGCCCCGGCGAGAAGGTGCGCGCCACCAAGCATGTGAAGAATGACGGCACCTATCCCCACAAGGAGATCGGCGAGAATCTCGTCCGAAAGGGGGACGTGGGCTATGTGCGCGACATCGGCACCTTCCTCCAGCAATTCTACATCTACTCCGTGGAGTGGGTGGAGCGCGGCACCATCGTGGGCATGCGCGGCAAGGAATTGGTGAGCCTCGACCGGCCGCCGGCCGAATCCCCGAAATCATCCGCCCTCCCAACCCCGGAAGCCCAGCCATGAAACTGATGATCCGCCGGACGCCCGCCGGGGCGCTCTCCGCCTATGCGCCCAAGAAGGACCTGGAGGAGCCCATCGTGGACCGGGAGCGGGAGGAGCTCTGGGGCGGCTGGGTGAAGCTGAAGAACGGCTGGGTGTTCGCCCTGCCCGACATGCCCGCCGACACCCGCCTGCCCATCACCGTCACCGCCCGCAAGCTGGGCGGGGAGGAGGAGTGACCATGACCGCAGCCGTGCTCCAACGCCCCGCCGCCGCGCCCCTGCTCTCCGGCGAGGAGGCGCTGGCGCACCTGAAGGACATCTCGGCCTGGCTGAAGGCCGACCGGCTCATCCCCTATCTCGGCCCGGGCCTGCTGGCCGGCGAGACGGCGGTGCCCCTCGGCCCGGAGGCGCTCGCCGCCGCCCTCAACCAGCGCCATCCCGCGCCGGGCCGCATCCGCACCAATCTGTGGTCGGTGGCCCAGTTCATCGAGCAGCGCCGCCACCGCAAGACGCTGGCCGCCTGGATGGGAGAGATCTTCGAGCCCCAGGTGGCGCCGACCCCGTTCCAGGCGTTCCTGGCGGGCCTGCGCCTGGGCCTCGTGGTGGACACCTGGTACGACGACAGCCTGCGCGCCGCCTTCGCCGCCTCCGGGCGCACGGACTGGGGCGAGGTGCAGGGCATCACACGGGCGGGCGAGACGCGGGACATCTGGACCCGCGCCTACGACGCCACCGGCGCCCTCGCGGACGAACAGGCGCCCGGTGCCTGGACCACGCTGCTCTACAAGCCCCACGGCGCCGTGCGCCCGGCGCGGAACTTCCTCGTGGCGGACAGCGACTATGTGGAGGTGATGACCGAGATCGACATCCAGTCGCCCATTCCTCCGCAGGTGCGCGAGCGGCGCGCCTTCCGGGGCTTCCTGTTCCTGGGCTGCCGCTTCCACGACCAGATGCTGCGCACCTATGCCCGGCAGATCATGAAGCGCTCGCGCGGCCCCCATTTCGCAGTGATGCCGGCGGACGCGCTCACCCGCAACGAGGCCCGCTTCCTCACCGAGCAGGAGATCGCGCTCATCGACCTGCCGCTCCCCGCCGCGCTCGACGCGCTGATGGCGGGCTGAGGCATGGCGCGCGTGGTGTTCTACGGAAAGCCCACCTGCGGCGGCAATGCCCGCCAGCGGGCGCGGCTCGCGGCCTCCGGCCACGCGGTGGAGGCGCGCGACCTGTTCGCCCATCCCTGGAGCAGGACGGAACTGCTGGCCTTCCTCAGCGACCTGCCGCCCGCCGCCTGGTTCAACCGCTCGGCGCTGCGGGTGAAGAGCGGGGAGGTGGACCCCGACGCGCTCGACGCCGAGGCGGCCCTCGCCCTGCTGCTGGCGGACCCGCGCCTCATCCGCCGCCCGCTGCTGGAGATCGAGGGCCGGCACATCGCCGGGTGGGACGAGGTGTATCTCGACGCCCTCATCGGCCTCACGTCCGGCGCGGTGGCGCTGGGGGAAACCTGCGTCCATCCCAAGGGCCGGCGCTGCGCGGACCCGGAGATCCGGTCGTGAACGCACCCCGCGCCGCTCCCGCCCGCGCGTCCTCCGGCGCCTGGCTGGACGGGCGCTATCACGACGACCTTCCCGCCGCCGCCGAGCGGGCCATCCGCATGGCCGGCCTGTGCTGGGAGGACGATGCGGGCGCCGAGCGCCTGCTGGCGGAAGCGGCCCGTCTGGCGCCGGGCCATCTGGCGGTGCTCATCGCCCGCTACCGGCACGCCTTCTACAAGCACCGCTTCGAGGAGGCCCTCGCCATGGCCGCGCAGGTGCTCGCCGCCGCCGCCCGGCGGCTCAACATCCCGGCCGACTGGCGCGCCGTGCGCCCCGGGGATGCCAGCTTCGCCTCCGACGACGCCCATGTTCGGTTCTGGATGTTCGTGCTCCAGGCCCATGGCTATGTGCTGCTGCGCCTCGGCCGGGAGGCGGAGGGCGAGGCCGCGCTGCGCCGCCTCGCGGATCTCGACGTGCGCGACCAGACCCGCACGCGCGTCCTGCTCCAGGCCATGGCAGCCCGCGCCGACGCGGAAGCGTGACGCCGGAGGCCCAGCCCCCGGCGCACCGCCTCACACCGGCCGGTTCTCGCCGGGATCGCGGACCGGCCCCATGATGGCCAGCGCCTCCTCATAGGTGAGGAAGGGCCAGTTGGCGGAGAAACGGGCCGCCTTGTCGGCGAGGAAGTCCTGCTTGCCGGCCGTATCCAGCTTCTTCAGCTCGGTCTTGTCGATCTTCAGCAGGTCCAGCAGCTCGTTATAGGCAGTGGCTTCCTCGATGGGCAGGACATGGAAGGTGGCCCCGCCCAGCGCCAGCCGAAATTTCCGGTCCAGCGGGATGTTGTTGCAGAAGAGGAAGTATTTCCCCTCCGCCGATAGGGTCTCGCCCAGCACGTCCGCCAGGATGCCCGCATAGTCGAACGAGAGCAGGTAGGCGGCGAGGAAGGCGATGGCGGGCTCGCCTTCGCGGGTCACGCAGATCACCTGGTCCACCGCCAGTTCCGGCGGTCGCTTCTCCCCGGCGGTGGTTGGGGTGAATTTCAGGGCCAGCTCGCCGCGGAAGCCGAAGCGGCCCGGCTTGTGGGTCGGCCCCTTCAGGACCGGATTGAGAAGCCGCCCCTCGCTTTCCAGGCGGGCGAAGGCGGTGTGGTCGATGGCGGTCATGGGGCATCTCGCGCTGGTTCGGGTCCAGGCCCCGCTGCAAGTTCGGCGCCGGGGCGCAAGCGATTGACTTTCCACGACCTTCCGCCCGCCCACCGACCGGGACGCGACAGGGATGTCCGCTTCCGGACACAGGTCCGACACGGCGGAATGGTCCCCGCGACACGCGACACGGACACCGGAAATCTCACAGCGCTGTCGCGTTTTGTCAGGTTCGAGACAGCGGGATCCGGCGCCCAGGCCCCTCCGGGAAAACCAAACAACTCATTGAATTGATTGATGTTTCCACGGCGCGAAAAGCGCCGCGCACCACTTGGCACGGCGGTTGCGGTGAGAGGTGCGGTGGCGGCGAGCGCCGCGCGCCGATGGTGGCATCGCTCTCGATGTCGAAACAACCAAGTGGGGTTTGACCATGGCCGGTCTGCGCCAGATTGCATTCTACGGGAAAGGTGGAATCGGCAAGTCCACCACCTCCCAGAACACCCTCGCCGCCCTTGTCGATCTCGGTCAGAAGATCCTGATCGTCGGCTGCGATCCCAAGGCCGATTCCACCCGCCTGATCCTTCATGCGAAGGCCCAGGACACGGTGCTGAGCCTCGCCGCCGAAGCGGGCTCCGTGGAGGACCTCGAACTCGAGGACGTCCTGAAGGTCGGCTACAAGGGCATCAAGTGCGTCGAGTCCGGCGGCCCGGAGCCGGGCGTCGGCTGCGCAGGGCGCGGCGTCATCACCTCGATCAACTTCCTCGAGGAAAACGGCGCCTATGACGATGTCGACTACGTCTCCTACGACGTGCTCGGCGACGTGGTGTGCGGCGGCTTCGCCATGCCCATCCGCGAGAACAAGGCCCAGGAAATCTACATCGTCATGTCCGGCGAGATGATGGCCCTCTACGCGGCCAACAACATCGCCAAGGGCATCCTGAAATACGCCCATTCCGGCGGCGTGCGCCTGGGCGGGCTCGTCTGCAACGAGCGCCAGACCGACCGCGAGTACGACCTCGCCGAGGCCCTGGCCAAGCGCCTGAACTCCCAGCTCATCCATTTCGTGCCGCGCGACAACATCGTCCAGCACGCCGAGCTGCGCCGCCAGACGGTGATCGAGTACGCGCCCGACAGCAAGCAGGCGGACGAATACCGCACGCTGGCGAACAAGATCCATCACAACGCGGGCATGGGCACCATTCCCACCCCCATCACCATGGAAGAGCTGGAGCAGATGCTGCTCGACTTCGGGATCATGAAGACCGAGGAGCAGCAGCTCGCCGAGCTGGCCGCCAAGGAAGCCGCCAAGGCTGCGGCCGCCGCCGTCTGACACGAGAACCGTGGCCCGGCCGCGCGCCGGGCCGCTCCCTTCCGGTCGCCAGAAGAGGTTGACTGCCATGAGCCTCGATTACGAAAACGACGGCGCGCTCCACGAGAAGATCATCGAGGACGTGCTGTCCGCCTATCCCGACAAGTTCGCCAAGCGCCGGCGCAAGCATCTCTCCGTGGCCAAGGGCATCGATGAAGCCGAGGCCGAGGCGCCCGCCGAGGGCGAGGAGAAGCTCCTCACCGAGTGCGACGTGAAGTCGAACATCAAGTCCATTCCGGGCGTCATGACCATCCGGGGCTGCGCCTATGCCGGCTCCAAGGGCGTGGTGTGGGGCCCGGTGAAGGACATGGTCCACATCTCCCACGGCCCGGTGGGCTGCGGGCAGTATTCGTGGTCCCAGCGCCGCAACTACTATATCGGCACGACGGGCATCGATACCTTCGTGACCATGCAGTTCACCTCCGACTTCCAGGAGAAGGACATCGTCTTCGGCGGCGACAAGAAGCTGGACAAGGTGATCACCGAGATCGACCAGCTCTTCCCGCTCAACCACGGCGTCTCCATCCAGTCGGAATGCCCCATCGGCCTCATCGGCGACGATATCGAGGCGGTAGCGAAGAAGAAGAAGAAGGAAATCGGCAAGACCGTTGTGCCGGTGCGCTGCGAGGGCTTCCGCGGCGTGTCCCAGTCGCTGGGCCACCACATCGCCAACGACGCCATCCGCGACTGGGTGTTCGCCGCCCAGGAAGGCGAGATCGAGTTCGAGGCCACGCCCTACGACGTGAACGTCATCGGCGACTACAATATCGGCGGCGACGCCTGGGCCTCCCGCATCCTGCTGGAGGAGATGGGCCTGCGCATCGTCGGCAACTGGTCGGGCGATGCGACCCTCGCCGAGATCGAGCGCGCGCCGAAGGCGAAGCTCAATCTCATCCATTGCTACCGGTCGATGAACTATATCTGCCGCTACATGGAAGAGAAGTATTCGATCCAGTGGATGGAATATAATTTCTTCGGCCCCTCCCAGATCGCTGCCTCGCTGCGCAAGATCGCGAAGTTCTTCGGCCCCGAGATCGAGGCGAAGGCGGAAGCGGTCATCGCCAAGTACCAGCCCCTGGTGGACGCGGTCGTCGCCAAGTACCGGCCCCGCCTCGAAGGCAAGACCGTGATGCTCTATGTCGGCGGCCTGCGCCCCCGCCACGTCATCACCGCCTATGAGGATCTGGGCATGGAGATCGCCGGGACGGGCTACGAATTCGCCCATAACGACGACTACCAGCGCACCGGCCATTACGTGAAGGACGGCACGCTCATCTATGACGACGTGACCGGCTACGAGCTGGAGAAGTTCATCGAGAAGATCCGCCCGGATCTGGTGGGCTCCGGCATCAAGGAAAAGTACCCGGTGCAGAAGATGGGCATCCCGTTCCGCCAGATGCATTCGTGGGACTATTCCGGCCCGTATCACGGCTATGACGGCTTCGCCATCTTCGCCCGCGACATGGACCTCGCCATCAACAATCCGGTCTGGGGCCTGTTCGACCCGCCCTGGAAGAAGAAGCCGCAGCCCGAGGGCTTCCTGGAAGCCGCCGAGTGAGCCCGGCCGCCTGATGGACCGGCCGGAGCGCGCAAGCCCGCGCCCCGGCCCCCTCGTGACACTCCGTTCCCACACGCGCGTGCCGCCGTATGGCGCGGCCGCCAGATGAGGATCAGACCATGCCCCAATCCGCCGAACACGTGCTCGACCACGCCCCCCTGTTCCGCGAGCCCGAATACCAGGAGATGTTCGCCCGCAAGCGCGAGCAGTTCGAATGCCCCGCCTCCTCCGAGGCGGTGGAAGCCCAGCGCGAATATGCCAAGAGCTGGGACTACCGGGAGAAGAACCTCGCCCGCGAGGCGCTGGTGGTGAACCCCGCCAAGGCCTGCCAGCCGCTGGGCGCGGTGTTCGCCTCGGCCGGCTTCGAGAAGACCATGAGCTTCGTCCATGGCTCCCAGGGCTGCGTCGCCTATTACCGATCCCACCTCTCGCGCCACTTCAAGGAGCCGTCCTCGGTGGTCTCCTCCTCCATGACCGAGGACGCGGCGGTGTTCGGCGGCCTCAACAACATGATCGACGGCCTCGCCAACACCTATTCGCTCTACGATCCCAAGATGATCGCCGTCTCCACCACCTGCATGGCGGAAGTCATCGGCGACGACCTGCATGCCTTCATCCAGAACGCCAAGGCCAAGGGCTCGGTGCCGCAGGATTACGACGTCCCCTTCGCCCACACGCCCGCCTTCGTGGGCAGCCACGTGGACGGCTACGACGCCATGATCAAGGGCATCCTGGAGCATTTCTGGAAGGACAAGGAGCGGGTCGCGGGCGAGGGGATCACCCTCATCCCCGGCTTCGACGGCTTCTGCGTGGGCAACAACCGCGAGCTGAAGCGGCTGCTGGACCTCATGGGGGTCGAGTATACCCTGCTCCAGGACGCCTCCGACACCTACGACACGCCGTCCGACGGCGAGTTCCGCATGTATTCGGGCGGCACCACGCTGGAGGACACCGCCGGGGCGCTGAACGCCAAGGCCACCGTGTCGCTGCAGAAATACTGCACCCGCAAGACCATGGACTATATCGCCGGGCACGGGCAGGAGACGGTGAGCCTGCACTATCCGCTGGGCGTGCGGGCCACCGACGAGCTGCTGTTCAAGATCTCCGAGCTGACCGGCAAGGACATCCCGGACGCCATCACCATGGAGCGTGGGCGCCTCATCGACGCCATGGCGGACAGCCAGTCCTGGCTGCACGGCAAGAAGTACGCGATCTTCGGTGACCCGGACGTGGTCTACGGCGTCACCCGCTTCATCCTGGAGACCGGCGGCGAGCCCATCCATTGCCTTGCCACCAACGGCAACAAGCAGTGGGAAGAGGAGATGCAGGCCCTGCTCGCCTCCTCGCCCTTCGGCCGCGCCGGGCAGGTCTGGGCGGGCAAGGACCTCTGGCACCTGCGCTCGCTGCTCTTCACCGAGCCGGTGGACTTCGTGCTGGGCAATTCCTACGCGAAGTATCTGGAGCGCGACACGGGCATCCCGCTGATCCGCACCGCCTTCCCGATCTTCGACCGCCACCACCATCACCGCTTCCCGCTGATGGGCTACCAGGGCGGCCTGCGCTTCCTGACGACGCTGCTCGACAAGATCTTCGACAAGCTCGACCAGGACACCAACACCCCGGCCAAGACCGACTATTCGTTCGATCTCACGCGGTAAGGGCCGTTGCAGCATCTCCGTTCCGTCATGGCCGGGCTTGTCCCGGCCATCCACGGGGCGCCGCCTGCGGAAGGCTCGGTCGGCGCTCAGACGGTTGGCCGTGGATGCCCGGGTCAAGCCCGGGCATGACGCGGAGAGGGGGCGGCCAGGGTCGCCGACAAGCCCTTGACGACTCCACGGTGCGGGCATCCCCGCACCGGCTGACACGCACTCCATTCTGGAGACCTGCCGGAGGCGCGGACCATGCTGAAGGACAAGATCGCGGACGTCTTCAACGAGCCCGGTTGCGACAAGAACCAGGCGAAGGACGCCAAGGCCCGCAAGAAGGGCTGCGCGAAGCCGCTCACCCCGGGCGCGGCGGCAGGCGGCTGCGCATTCGACGGGGCGAAGATCGTGCTCCAGCCCGTGACCGACGTGGCCCATCTCATCCATGCGCCGCTCGCGTGCGAGGGCAACAGTTGGGACAATCGGGGCGCGGGCTCCTCGGGCTCGGACCTGTGGCGGCGCTCCTTCACCACCGACCTCACCGAGCTCGACATCGTCATGGGCCAGGGCGAGCGCAAGCTCTACAAGGCGGTGCGCGAGATTGCCCAGGCGTTCAATCCCCCGGCCATCTTCGTCTATTCCACCTGCGTCACGGCGCTGATCGGCGACGACATTGAGGCGGTGTGCAAGGCGGCCTCGGCCAAATATGGCCTGCCCGTGGTGCCGGTGAACGCGCCCGGCTTCGTGGGCTCGAAGAATCTCGGCAACAAGCTGGCGGGCGAGGCGCTGCTCGACCACGTCATCGGCACCCATGAGCCGGACGATGCGGGCCCCACCGACATCAACATCCTGGGCGAGTTCAACCTGTCCGGCGAGTTCTGGACGGTGAAGCCGCTGTTCGAGGCGCTGGGCATCCGCATCCGCGCCTGCGTCCCCGGCGATGCGTGCTATCTCGACATCGCGGGCGCCCACACCGCGCGCGTGACCATGATGGAATGCTCCACCGCGCTCATCAATCTCGCCCGCAAGATGGAGGAGCGCTGGGGCATCCCCTTCTTCGAGGGGTCCTTCTACGGCATCTCCGACACCTCGGACGCCCTGCGCCAGACCGCGCGCCTTCTGGTCTCGCGCGGCGCCGACGCGTCGCTCCTCGACCGCACCGAGGCGCTGATCGCGCGGGAGGAGGCCCTCGCCTGGGCGAAGATGGAGGCCTACCGGCCGCGGCTCGAAGGCAAGCGCGTGCTGCTCAATACCGGGGGCGTGAAGTCCTGGTCGGTGGTGGCCGCGCTCCAGGAGATCGGCATCGAGATCGTCGGCACCTCGGTGAAGAAGTCCACGGACGAGGACAAGGCGCGCATCAAGCAGCTCCTCAAGGACGAGAACCACATGTTCGAATCCATGGCCCCGCGCGACCTCTACGCCATGCTCGCCGCCAACAAGGCGGACATCATGCTCTCGGGGGGGCGCACCCAGTTCATCGCGCTGAAGGCCAAGATGCCCTGGCTCGACATCAACCAGGAGCGCCATTTCCCCTATGCCGGCTATGACGGGATGGTGGAGCTGGTGAAGCGCATCGCCCTCGCCATCGAGAATCCCGTCTGGGCGCAGGTGCGCGCCGACGCGCCCTGGGACAAGGACGGCAAGCTTCTTCCTGATCACACCCCCAAAAGCCCTCTCCCGCTTGCGGGGGAGGGTTGGGAGGGGGCACGGACCGGGAGCAACGCCTCCGTCGTCTCGCTGAACGGCGCGCCTTTCCCCCTCCCCGGCCCTCCCCCGCAAGCGGGAGAGGGGGCGACGACGAGCGGTGGAGAAGCCGACCCCCATTACCTCGCCCATCACCGCAGGAAGTTCGCCGGCGCGGGCGCCGACGACCTGGCCGAATGCTGAGGAGGGCGCCATGACAGCCGTCACCCCCCTCACCAAGGCCGTCTCGGTCAATCCGCTGAAGTCGAGCCAGCCGCTCGGCGCCGCACTCGCCTATCTGGGCGTGGACGGCGCCATGCCGCTGTTCCACGGCTCCCAGGGCTGCACCTCCTTCGCGCTGGTGCTGCTGGTGCGCCATTTCAAGGAGGCCATCCCGCTCCAGACCACCGCCATGGACGAGGTGGCCACCGTGCTGGGCGGCGCCGACCATCTGGAGGAGGCGATCCTCAACCTCAAGGCGCGCACCAAGCCGAGCCTGATCGGGGTCTGCACCACCGCCCTCGTGGAGACGCGCGGCGAGGACTTCGCCGCCGACGTCTCCGCCATCCGCCGTCGCAACGCGGACGCGCTGGAGGGCACGGAGGTGGTGCTGGCCCAGACGCCGGATTTCGAGGGCGCCCTGGAGGAGGGATGGACCAAGGCGGTCACCTCCATGGTGGAAGCCCTCGTTCCCCGCACGCCGGAGCGCATGGTCAGCCTGACCCAGGTGAACATCCTGCCGGGCTGGCACCACACCGTGGCCGACATCGAGCATGTGCGCGACCTCGTGGAGGCGTTCGGGCTCGAACCCATCATCCTGCCGGACATTTCCGGCTCCCTGGATGGCACGGTGCCCGACCGCTGGGTGCCCACCGCCTATGGCGGAACCCTGGTGCCCGACATCCGCGCCATGGGCCGCTCGGCGCACACCATCGCGCTGGCCGAGCATGTGCGCGCCCCCGCGGCGCTTCTAGAGGCGCGGGCGGGCGTGCCCTTCGCCCTGTTCGAGACCCTGTCGGGCCTGAAGGCGACGGACCGCTTCATCGCGCTGCTGAGCGAGATTTCCGGCCGCCCGGTCCCGGCCCGCATCCGGCGGCGGCGCAGCCAACTCCAGGATGCTCTGCTGGACGGGCATTTCCATTTCGGCGGCCAGAAGGTGGCCATCGCCGCCGAGCCGGACCTGCTGTTCACACTCGCCACCTTCTTCGCCGGGATGGGCGCGCAGATCGCACTCGCCGTCACCACCACGGGCGGCAATCCCATCCTGCGCAAGGTGCCGGCGGACGAGGTGCTGGTGGGCGACCTCGGCGACTTCGAGGCGCGGGCGGCGGGCTGCGACCTGCTCGTGACCCACAGCCACGGCCGCCAGGCGGCCGAGCGCCTGGGCATTCCCCTGATGCGCGCGGGCTTCCCCGTCTTCGACCGGCTGGGCAGCCAGCACCGCCTGACGGTCGGCTACGAGGGCACCCGCGCCCTCATCTTCGAGGCGGCGAACATCTTCCAGGCCAGCCGCCGCGAGCCGACGCCCCAGTCCCTCAACCCGTTCCGCGACAGAAGCCCGAGCAGCGAGGATCCCCATGACAGCCACGCGCAGACTGCGGCTCGTTGAGAGCGAGGGCGCGCCCGCCGCGCCGCCCTCCGGCCCCGCCATCCGGGTCGCCATCGCGACGCAGGACATGAAGGGGCTGAACGCCCATTTCGGCTCAGCGAAGAAATTCGCCGTCTATGACGTGAGCGTGGACGGCTGGACCTTCGTGGAGACGGTGGCCTTCGACCACGTCTCCGACGAGGGCGGCAAGCACCAGAGCGACGGCGACGACAAGATCACGCCCAAGGTGGAGGCGCTGAAGGGCTGCCACCTGCTGTTCTGCCTCGCCATCGGTGGCCCCTCCGCCGCCAAGGTGGTGTCCGCCCGCATCCATCCCATCAAGATTCCCCAGGCCCAGCCCATCGACACGGTGCTGGAGCGCACCCGCGAGATGCTGGCCGGCTCCCCGCCCCCCTGGCTGCGCAAGATCCTGGCCGAGGCGGGCGCGGGCGCGCCGAAGCCGTCCTTCATCGACGATGACGAGTGAGGAGAGACCCATGTCCGAGACCCTGACCGCTCCCGACGCCGACGCGCAGGCCCTCGCCACGCCCTTCCTCAGGTCGCTCGTGCGCCTCATGCGCGCGCAGGACACGTATGGAAGCTGGGAGGGCAAGGCCGACGCGAAGATCCTCAAGGACTTCATCGTCACCAAGGAGCAGCGCCGCGAAATCCCCATCATGGGCGATCCCGACCCGGACGTGCTGTGGCGGGTGGAGATGTTCTACACCGCCGTGGGCCTCGCCATCGAGGCGGAGACCCAGCTCATCGCCAGCCCCATGATGAAGATGAGCCATGAGGGCTTCGGCCGCGTGCTGCTCACCGCCGGCCGCCTCGTGGTGCTGAGCCGACACCTGCGCGACGTGCACCGCTTCGGCTTCGAGAGCCTGGAGAAGCTGGCCGAGGCCGGCACCAAGGCCCTGGACGACGCCGTCGGCTTCATCCGCGCCTATCCCGACGTCGCCCGCCTCTGAAGGAGCCCGCCATGTCCGACATCGAAGCGCTGAAGGCCGAGATCAAGAAGCTCTCGTCCAAGTCCGTCACCTGGAAGATGAACCTCCACGACCTGTCGGAGGATCTGCCCACCAACTGGACCAGCATCCTGGAAGTGGCGCAGGAGACCTACGACACGTTCAAGGCCCTGGACGACGCCCGCAAGCGCCTCAAGGCGCTCGAATCCCAGCCTGCCTGATCTCCCGCAGTCCAGGAGCAACCGCCATGGCCTTCCTTTCCCGCGACGGCTCCCAATGGATGCCGGACTATCTCGTCGGCATCGACGCCACCACCTGCATCGGCTGTGGGCGTTGCTACAAGGTCTGCTCACGCGACGTCATGCATTTGTGGGGCGTGGGCAACGGGAACGCCATGCTCGGCAAGGTGGATGAGGACGAGGACGACGATTTCGACGGCGAAATGGTCCGCAAGGTGATGGTGGTGGACAATGCGGGCGCCTGCATCGGCTGCGGTGCCTGTGCCCGCGTCTGCCCCAAGGCCTGCCAGACCCATGTGACGGCCGACAAGGCCGCCGCTTTGGCGGCATGAGGACGCCATGGGCGGCCATGCCGAGGGTCTGTTCCAGGCCCTGATGGGCGCACCGGGCCGGGCGGGCCTCGCCCTTCCCGGAACCACCCTTCCCCGAAGGGCCCTGCGTGCGCCCGCCGGTTCCGACGCGGCACGGCGGTTCGATGCCCATCTGTTCGACGCCCATGTCTTCGCCTGCGCCATTTCCGTGGCGGCGGAGGACTCGGCGCGGGAGGACCGGGCGCTCGGCCCGTGCCTCGGGCTCGGGACGGACGCCCTGGAGGCGATCATCGGCCGCTATTTCGCACCGGACGCGCTGCTGCGGCTCGGCGTGCCGGTGGGCGCGGCGGAGGCGGACGAGGAGGGCGCCATCCTCCATGACTTCCTGCGTGGCGAGGCCCGGCCGGGGGACGAGGCCGCTTGCTGGCTGTCCGCCATCATTGCCTGCCGCGCGCTGCGGCCGAACCATCTGTGGCAGGACCTCGGCCTCGGCGACCGGGGCGAACTCAACCGCCTGCTCGCGGTCCATTTCCCGGCGCTGGCGGCGGGCAATGCCTCCAACATGAAATGGAAGAAGTATTTCTACCGCCGGCTGTGCGCGCAGGAGGGCTTCGTGCTGTGCGCGGCGCCGAGTTGCGCCGCGTGCAACGATTTCGACCTGTGCTTCGGCGACGAGAGCGGGGAGAGCCGCCTCGCGCGCACCCGCCGCGCCGGGGAGGAGGCGCGCGCCTGAGGGCGCGCGTCCCGTCTCCGGCGGCACGCGCTCAGATGCTGGTGATGAGGCCGCCGTCGATGCGGATCACCGAGCCGGTCACGTAGGACGCCTTGGCCGAGGCAAGGAACGTCACCACGTCCGCATATTCCTGCGGGTTGCCGTAGCGGCCCACGGGGATGGATGCCTGGCTTTCCGCCGCTACGTCCTCCACCGGGCGCCCCTCGCGCTTGGCGCGCTGCTCGTCCAGGAAGGTGATGCGCGGGGTGGCGATGCGGCCGGGCAGGACGATGTTGGCGGTGATGCCGTCGCGGCCCACCTCCCGCGCCAGGGTCTTGGACCAGCCCACCAGCGACAGCCGCAGGGCGTTGGAAATGCCCAGATTGGGGATGGGCGACACCACGCCGGAGGACGTGGACGTGATGATCCGCCCCCATTTGCGCTGGCGCATGCCCGGCAGCACATGGTCGGTGAGCGAGATCACCGAAAGCACCATGGCCTGGAACTGGACGCTCCACAGCTCCGTGGACTGGCCGCCGGCCGGGGTGGGGGGCGGGCCGCCGGTATTGTTGACGAGCACGTCCACCGGGCCGAGTTCCTCCTCCACCTGCGCGAGCGCCGGCGCGATGGCGTCGAGGTCCGCGAGGTTCCAGGCGAAGGCCGCGGCCCGGCCGCCGTGCGCGAGGATGTCAGCGGCGGTCAGGTCGGCCGCGGCGCCGTCCAGGTCGGCCACGGCCACCTTCGCGCCCTCGCGGGCCAGGGTGCGGGCGATGGCGCCGCCGAGCCCGCCGCCGGCGCCCAGCACCAAAGCGGTCTTTCCGGTAAGTCCCAGATCCATGACTGATCCCTCCCTTGGGTCTTCAGGGCATCTAATCCATGGGCGCGGCCCCGTGCCACCGGAAACCCATCCAAATGTCGGGTCATTTCCCCGAGCGGCCGAGGCTTGCCCCCGGGCCACCCGGGGGGCAAGGAAGTCTTTCGACTTTTCAGGATCGATTGCATGAAGATCGCGCTTTTCCGGACCCATGCGCCGCTGTTCCTCGCGGTGTTCCTCGATATTTTCTCGTTCGGCCTCATGTACCCGCTCATCGTCAGCCTGTTCGACGGACCGGGCGTGGGCGACCAGGGGTTCGGCGCCGTGGTGACGGCGGGCAACCGCGACACCCTCATGGCGCTGGCCTTCGGGCTGTTCCCCATCGGCGCCTTCTTCGGCTGCTCGCTGCTGGGGGACCTGTCCGACGCGCTCGGCCGTCGGCGCACCCTCGTCACCTGCATGGCCGGCCTCTCGGCGGCCTACGGCCTCATGTGGCTGTCGCTGGTGGTGGACGAGATCTGGCTGTTCTTCGCCGGGCGGCTCCTGGCCGGGCTCATGTCCGGCACCGCGCCCATCGCCCAGGCCAGCATGGTGGACGCGGTCTCTGCCTCCGAGCGGGGCGATGCCATGGCGCAGGTGACGGTGGTCAACACCGTGGGCCTCATGGCGGGCCCCGCCATCGGCGGGGTGCTGGGCCATCTCGACCTGCGCCTCCCGCTCGCGGTCGCCCTGGTCCTGTGCGCGATCAACACGGTGATGCTGGCCCGCGCCCGGTTCGGCGAGGACGCGCCGCGGCGCGCCTTCCATTTCGACTGGCGCCAGCCGTTTCTCCTGTTCGCGCGCCTGAAGGACCGCCCGGCGGCGGTGCCGCCGCTCGCGTCCTTCTTCCTGTTTCAGCTTGGCTTCCTCATCTACTACACCTTCATCCTGGTGGAGATGCAGCGGGTCCACGGCTTCTCCACGGCGGGCATCGGCCTGTTCTCCGTCACCATGGGCGTCGGCTTCATGCTGGGCTCGGCGGTGGCCTACCGGCCGGTGGCGCGCTGGCTGAAGGAGGAGCGGCGCATCGCCATCCTCGGCCATGCGCTGTGCGGCGCGCTGCTGCTGGTCACCGCCCTGCCGGTGAGCGCGGCCGTTCAGGTGGCGCTGGCGGTGGGCATCTGCATCACCAACGTGTTCGGCTACGTGTCGCTGCTCTCCGCCGCCTCGGGCGTGGTGGAAGAGACGGAGCGGGGCTGGGTGCTGGGCCTCTCCAGCGCGGCGGTGGCGGTGTGCGTGTTCATCGCCGGGCTCATGACCCAGCTTCTGGTGGTGCTGCCGCCCTCGCCCTTCCTGGCGCTGGGCGGCGTGCTGGTGCTCGCGGCCATCCTGCCCGCGCGGGGCATCGCCTCCACCAACGGATAAGGCGTCAGGCCGGGCGCGCCGCGAGCGCGCCGGTCACGAAGCCCATGAGCGCGTCGGTGAAGGCCGCCGCGCTCACCTTGCGCCGCCGGTACTTGGAGCGCTTCACGTACCAGTCCTGCAACATGGGCTTGATGAGGGCCGCGGCCATCTCCACGTCGGCGATCCGGAAATGGCCGGTGGCATTGCCCTCCGCCAGGATGGCGGCGATCAGCCCCTCGGTGCGTTCCTCGCTCGCCACCGCCATGGCCCGCGCCTCCGGCGGGAAGCTCTTGGCCTGCATGTAGGAGAAGGTGAACCAGGGCAGCATGGCCTCGGTGAGGGCCACATGGCCCGCCAGCAGCCAACGCAGGCGCTCCGGCGGGGGCAGGTCCGCCGGCGGCTCGCCCAGGGCTTCCTCCACCACCTCGGACACGGTGCCCAGGATCATGAGGAGCAGCGTCTCCTTGCTGTCGAAATAGGCGTAGAGCGCGCCCATGGAGAGGCCGCTTTCCCTGGAGAGGTCACGCAGGCTCATGGAGTGGAAGCCCACGCGGTTGGCCAGCGCCAGGGTGCTTTCGATGATGCGCGCGAGGCGCATGGTGGCCACATGCACCTTCTTGACCCGCACCGTCTCCCCATGGCGCGCGAGGATGCGCGCCGCCAGCGCCTCCATGGACAGGTCGAGGCGCGCCACGAGAGCGGCGGGGGCACGGGCGACGGGCGGCGCGTGGGTCAAGCTCCGCTCCTGCGGGCGAACGGGCCCCGGATCGGATGGGGCATGGTCTCCTATTGCACGAGGCGGGCGGCGAAGTCTATAAAGCGAGCGCTCGCTCGAAAAATTAAGGCCCACGGGGCCAGGGAGGCCGCCACATGAGCTTTCACGCATCCCTCGAAGGCCGCACCGCGCTGGTGACGGGCGCATCCCAGGGCCTCGGCGCCCATTTCGCCCAGGTGCTCGCCGCCTCCGGCGCGAAGGTGGCCGTCGCGGCGCGCAAGCGCGCGGACTGCGAGGCCCTGGCGGACCGCATCACCGCAGCCGGCGGCACGGCCCTGGCCGTGACCCTGGACGTCACCGACCGCCTCTCCGCCGAGGCCGCCGTGGACAGCGTGGTGCAGGCCTTCGGACGGCTCGACATCCTGGTGAACAATGCCGGCGTCACCTCCACCAAGCCGCTCCTCGACGAGGAGGAGGCGGTGTGGGACCGCATCATGGACACCAATTTGAAGGGCGCCTTCCTCATGGGCCAGTCCGCCGCCCGCGCCATGGCGGGGGACGGCAAGGGCGGGGCCATCGTGAACGTGGCCTCCATCCTCGGCCACCGGGTGGCAGGGCAGGTGGCGGCCTATGCCACCTCCAAGGCCGGGCTGGTGCAGCTCACCAAGTCCATGGCGCTGGAATGGGCCCGCCACAAGGTGCGCGCCAACGCGCTCTGCCCCGGCTATGTGGAGACCGACATCAACCGCGACTTCTTCGCCAGCGAGGCGGGATCCGCCCTGGTGAAGCGCATCCCCTACCGCCGCCTTGGCCAGATGACCGACCTGGACGGCCCGCTCCTGTTCCTGTGCTCCGACGCCTCCGCCTATGTCACCGGCACCTCGGTGGTGGTGGACGGCGGCCATCTCGTCTCTTCGCTCTGAGGCTTCCCCATGGACTTCACCATCTCCCCCGCGCTGGAAGACCTGCGCCTGCGCATCGCGGACTTCGTGGACCGCGAGATCCTGCCGCTCGAGGCGGACCCGGCCGCCTATGACGCCCACGAGAACATCCGCAACGACCTGCTGGCCGCCCTGCGCGCCAAGGCGCGGGCCGCGGGCCTCTGGTGCCTCCAGTTGCCGAAGGAAAGCGGCGGCCTCGGCGTCGGGCGCATGGGCATGGCGGTGTGCTACGAGGAGATGAACCGCTCCATCTTCGGGCCGGTCGTGTTCAATTCCGCCGCCCCCGACGACGGCAACATGATGCTCTTGGATAAGGTGGCGACGCCGGACCAGAAGGCCCGCTGGCTCGCCCCCATCGTGAATGGCGAGGTGCGCTCGGTGTTCGCCATGACCGAGCCCCATCCCGGCAGCGGCTCCGACCCCTCCATGATGCGCACGCGGGCCGAGAAGCAGCCCGACGGCTCCTATCGCATCTACGGCCACAAATGGTTCATCACCGGCGCGGAGGAAGCGGCGCACTTCATCCTCATGGCGCGCACGTCCGATGACCCGCGCAAGGGGTTGACCGCCTTCCTGTTCCACCGCGACCAGCCCGGCTGGCGGATCATCCGGCGCATCCCCATCATGGGGCCGGAGGAGCATGGCGGCCATTGCGAGCTGGAGTTCGACGGCCTCACCATCGCGCCGCAGGACGTGCTGATGCAGGAGGGCGACGGCCTGAAGGCGACCCAGATCCGGCTCGGCCCGGCGCGCCTCACCCATTGCATGCGCTGGCTCGGCCTCGCCAAGCGCTCCATGGAGATCGCCCGCGCCTATGCGGACGTGCGCGAGGGCTTCGGCGTGCGCCTCGCGGACCGGGAGAGCGTGCAGCTCAAGTTCGGCCAGACCGCCATGAACATCGAGATCGGCCGCCTGCTGGTGATGAAGGCCGCCTTCGCCCTCGACCGGGGCAGCCGGGCGCGCAAGGAAATCTCCATGGCGAAGATCCAGGCGGCCAACACGCTGCACCAGGCGGTGGACATGGCCATCCAGATCAACGGCGCGCGGGGCTATTCCAAGGACACGGTGCTGGAATGGATCTACCGCTATGCCCGCCAGGCCCGCCTCGTGGACGGCGCGGACGAGGTGCACCAGATGGTGCTGAACCGCTTCCTCTCGGAGGAAGGCAATAATTTCTGGCGCTGGCCGGTGGCCCAGTCATGAGTGCCGCCCCCACAGGCATCGACACCGCCCGACTGGATGCCTTCCTGCGGGGGGCGATCCCCGGCCTCGAGGGCACGCCGCGCCTCGCGGCCATCGCGGGCGGGCAGTCCAACCCCACCTTCTTCGTCACCTACGACACCCGCGCTTTGGTGCTGCGTAAGCAGCCGGCGGGCGAGCTGTTGCCCTCCGCCCATGCGGTGGACCGGGAGCACCGCATCATCTCGGCGCTGGCGGAGACCGGCGTGCCGGTGCCGCCCGCCGTGCTGTTCTGCGACGACCGCTCCGTGGTGGGCACGCCCTTCTATGTGATGGACAAGGTGGAGGGGCGCGTCTTCCACGACTGCACCCTCCCCGGCGTGGCCCCGGCGGACCGACACGCCATGTATCTCGCCATGGCCCGCACGCTCGCCGCCCTGCACAATGTGGACGTGGCGGCGGCCGGGCTCCAGGACTATGGCCGCCCCGGCAATTACTTCGCCCGGCAGATCAGCCGCTGGAGCCGGCAATGGGCGGAGATCCGCACCCGCGAGGACGCCAATATCGAGCGGCTCATTTCCTGGCTGCCGGAAAATATTCCTGACGACGATGTCAGCGCCATCGTCCATGGCGACTACCGCATCGGCAACCTCATGTTCCACCCCACCGAGCCCCGCGTGGTGGCGGTGCTGGACTGGGAATTGTCCACCTTGGGCCATCCCCTGGCGGACCTCGCCCACAGCGCCATGGCCTGGGTCTCCGCCCCGGACGAATATGGCGGCATCGCCGGGCTCGATCTCGACGCGCTGCAAATTCCCTCGCGCGAGGCATATGTAACGGCCTATGATGATGCGGTGCGTCACGGAGCGCGGATGAGGCCGTTCCACATGGCCTTCGCCCTGTTCCGGTGGTCCATGATCTTCGAGGGCATCGCGGCGCGCGCCAAGGCCGGCACCGCGTCCTCGGAGAATGCGGGCGAGACGGGGCGCCTTGCGGCAGCCTTCGCGAAACGCGCGGTCGAGTTGATCTGAGGACGAGACATCAAGGGAGGACGCGCTCATGCGCGACAAGGTCCGGTCGGACGCGAAAAGCGCCCTTCAGGGGGCGCTCAAGGACGGAATGGTCATCATGGCCGGGGGATTCGGCCTGTGCGGCATCCCTGAGCACATCATCGCCGCCATCAAGGAAGCGGGCGTGAAGGATCTCACCTTCATCTCGAACAATTGCGGCGTGGATGATTTCGGCCTCGGAATCCTGCTCGCCAACGGCCAGGTGAAGAAGATGATCTCGTCCTATGTGGGCGAGAACAAGCTCTTCGAGCGCCTCTATCTGGACGGCAAGCTGGAGCTGGAGCTGAACCCGCAGGGCACGCTGGCCGAGCGCATCCGCGCCGGCGGCGCCGGCATCGGCGGCTTCTACACCAAGACCGGCGTCGGCACCGTGGTGGCCGAGGGCAAGCCCACCCGCGAGTTCGACGGACACACCTATGTGCTGGAGACCGGCCTCACCGCCGACCTCTCCATCATCAAGGCGTGGAAGGGCGACCGCGAGGGCAACCTCATCTACCGGAAGACCGCGCGGAACTTCAATCCGATGATGGCCACCGCCGGGCGCCTCGTGGTCGCCGAGGTGGAGGAGCTGGTGGAGACCGGGTCGCTCGATCCCGACCACATCCACACGCCCGGCCTCTATGTGGACCGCCTGTTCGTCGGCCACCATTTCGAGAAGCGGATCGAAAAAGTCATCACCCGCCCCCGCGAAGGGGTGAGCGAGGGAGCGCGCTGACATGGCCTGGACCCGCGAACAGATGGCGGCGCGCGCCGCGCGCCAGATCGAGGACGGCTTCTACGTCAATCTCGGCATCGGCATCCCCACTTTGGTGGCGAACGCCCTGCCCGAGGGCATGGACGTGAGCTTCCAGAGCGAGAACGGCATGCTGGGCATCGGCCCCTTCCCCTATGAGGGCGAAGAGGATCCCGACCTCATCAATGCCGGCAAGCAGACCATCACCGAGATCCCCTCCACCTCCTTCTTCTCCAGCGCCGATGCCTTCGCGATGATCCGCGGCGGGCACATGGATCTCTCTATCCTCGGCTCCATGCAGGTGTCAGAGACCGGGGACATCGCCAACTGGACCGTGCCCGGCAAGATGCTCAAGGGCATGGGCGGCGCCATGGACCTGGTGGCGGGCGCGCGCAAGGTGATCGTCCTCATGGAGCATGTGGAGCGCTCGGGCGCCTCCAAGCTCCTGAAGGAATGCACCCTGCCGCTCACCGGCACCAAGGTGGTGGACATGGTCATCACCGACCTCGCCGTGTTCGAGTTCGCCAAGCGCGGCGGCCCGCTCCGGCTCATCGAGCTGGCGCCCGGCGTCACGCTGGACGAGGTGAAGGCCAAGACCGAGGCCGCCTTCGAGGTGGACCTGGAAAAGGCCGCCGCCTGATCTTCCGGACGGGAGGCCCGGGCGGCGATCGCCGCACCGGGCCTCTTGCCCTTTCGACAATTTAAGGTTGTACTGACCGGCATCCACACCGCAATTGGATGCCCGCCATGCCCGATTCCCTGTCCGTCTCGCAGGACGGCACCTTCCAGACGCCGAACCCCACCATTCAGGCGGATGTGCTCGGCAGCGCGAACCGCGCCTTCCAGGTCGCCCGGTTCAGCATCTTCGCCCTGATCGCCCTGGTCCTGGCCTCGGTGGGCATGGGCGCGGTGGAGGCGATCCTGGACCGGCGGATCTTCATCAGCATCTTCGTGCCGCCGCCCACGGACGACCCGCTCTTCTACCTGCTGGGCAAGCACATCCTGCACATCTGCCTGGTGGTCGTGGCGATCATCGCCACCATCGTCGGCTACAAGCTCACCACCGCCGCGGGCGCGCGGGTGGACGTGGTCATCCCGCCCCAGGACTATCCGCTGCTCGCGCCTTTGGTGGCGGAGGGGAAGACGGAATCCATCGACCAATATGTGCGCCTCAGCAGCCTGAGCGGCTTCACGGGCACCTTCACCCAATTGGGGCTGACGGGCCTGCCGCTGGCCACCATCTTCATGACCCTGTTCTTCACCCTGCTGACGCTGGTGAAGGACGACCCGTTCATCGACCTGACGAAGCTGACGCTGGGTGCCTTCCTCGGCTCCTTCGTCCAGCGGCAGGTGGAGCAGCGCGGCGCCAACCGTGCCAACGACCAGACCAAGGCCCCGGCCGGGACCTGAGGGCGCTGCGGCCTAAAGGCCCGGGCCGCGCGCCGCGATGGGCCACAGCGCCTCGACCCGCCCGTCGCGCACGCCCACGAACCAGTCGTGGAGATTGACGGTGGGGTCCACATGGCTGGGCAGCAGGATCACCCGGTCGCCCACCACCAGCGGCGCGCCGTCCGGCTGGCGCACCAGCGTGTGCTCGTCCGACATGCCGAGCACCTCGCTCGCCGGGGAGACCGGCACGGGCGGCCCGCTGTCCACCGCCGCGCCCTTGTAGCCCACATCCAGCACCGCCTGACCCGGAACCGCCGTGCTGATGACGGTGGCGTGCAGCGTCAGGGCATGGGCGAAGACCGGACCGTCGAAGGCGTTGCGGGCATAGTCCGCGTCCATCAGCGCATAGGAGCCCGGCTGAAGCTCGGTATAGAGGCCGGATGCCATTTCCAGCGCGAAGGTTCCGGTGCCCGCGCCGGTCACGGTGGGGCAGGCGATCCCCGCCCCTTCCAGCATGGCCTTGGCGATGCGCGCGCGCTCGGTGGCGTGGCCGATGGCGGCGCGCCGGTCGGCCGGGGCGCGCAGGTGCTGCGCCTTGCCGTGATAGGCCTGGAGCCCGGCAAAGGTGAGCCCCGGCACCGCCGCGATGGCGCGGGCGAGGTCCACGATCTGCGGCCCCACCGTCATGCCGCACCGTCCCTGCCCCACGTCGATCTCGATCAGGATGTCGAGCCGCGCCTCCAGTCCCGCCAGCGCGTCGCGCAGCCGCTCCACCTGGGCGAAGCCGTCCACGCACAGGCCGATCCTGGCCCGGCCGCTGAGGGCGGCGAGGCGGCGCAGCTTGCGCGGGTCCGCCACCTCGTTGGTGAGCAGCACGTCGGGAATGCCCGCCGCGACGAAGATCTCCGCCTCGCTCACCTTCTGGCAGCACACACCGGAGGCGCCCATGGCCATCTGGCGCAGGGCGATGTCGGGGGATTTGTGGGCCTTCGCATGCGGCCGCAACCGCACCCCGGACCCGGCCACGGCATCCGCCATGGTGGACAGGTTCCGCTCGAACAAATCGAGGTCGATCACCAGGGCCGGCGTCTCGATGTCATGGACGGCGGCGCCCGGCTGGGCGGGGGAACGGGGCGGCATGGCAGGATCTCGCGTCTCGATCCCACCTTAGAGCGCCATCGAGGCGCACGCGAGGGGCCGCCGGCGGTCCGGCGGCGCGCTCACACGCGCCGCGCGATCTGGCCCCAGGCGATGAGCAGGATGATGGCGCCCACCACGGCGCCGATGAAGCCCGCGCTCTCGCCCGCATGGTACCAGCCGATGGCCTGGCCGAGATAGGTCGCCACCAGCGCGCCGACGATGCCGAGCACGGTGGTGAGGATGAAGCCCTGCGGCTCGCTGGGGCCGGAATAGATGAACTTGGCGATCAGCCCCACGACGAAGCCGATGATGACGGTCCAGATGATACCCATGATGACCCTCCGCGAACGCACTCTAGCAGAAAACGGCAGAGCCCGCGCTTGGTTCCTCATCCTGGCGCCCCTGCGCGATGTCCCGATGACGGGCAGCGGCGATTGTCAGCCCGGCCGCTTTCCGCTTGAGTGCGAGCCAAGAGCCGGATGCGGCCGGACCGCGCAGGCGGCAGGGAGAGGGGCGACAGGACATGACCAGCGACACGTTCCGGGCGATCATGGCGCGCAAGGGCGAGGCCGGGCCCGCCGTCGCCCTCGAAACCATCACGGAAGCGGACCTGCCGGAGGGGGATGTCACCCTCGACGTCGCCTATTCCTCCCTCAACTACAAGGACGGCCTCGCGCTGAAAGGCCTCGGGCGCATCCTGCGCACCTTTCCCATGGTGCCGGGCATCGATCTCGCGGGCACGGTGCGGGCGAGCACCAATCCGGGCTTCGCGCCCGGCGACGAAGTGGTGCTCACCGGCTGGGGCGTGGGCGAGCACTGGTCCGGCGGCTTCTCCCAGCGGGCGCGGGTGAAGGGCGAGTGGCTGGTGAAGCTCCCGTCCGGCCTCTCGGCCCGCGATTCCATGGTCATCGGCACCGCCGGCTTCACCGCCATGCTGTGCGTGGAGGCGCTGGAGCGCCATGGGCTCCCGGCCGACGGGAAGGTGCTGGTGACCGGCGCCGCGGGCGGCGTCGGGAGCGTGGCGGTGCGCCTGCTCTCGCGCCTCGGCTACGAGGTGAGCGCCCTCACCGGGCGTCCGGCGGAGGCGGACTATCTCAAGGCCCTGGGCGCGACCCACATCCTGGAGCGCGCGGCCTATGCCGCGCCGGGCAAGCCGCTCCAGGCCGAGACCTGGGCGGGAGCGGTGGACACGGTGGGCGGCACGGTGCTCGCCAATGTGCTCGCCTCCACCGCCTATGGCGGCGCGGTGGCGGCCTGCGGCCTTGCGGGCGGCAGCGACCTGCCGACCACGGTCTTTCCCTTCATCCTGCGCGGCATCGCGCTGCTGGGGGTGGATTCGGTGGCCTATCCCGCCGCGCGCCGGGCCTCGGTCTGGGCCAGCCTCGCGGACCTGCTCACCCCCGAGGATTTCGCCCAGATGACCCGCGAAGTCCGCCTGGAGGACGTCATCGGCCTCGCCGATCCCATCCTGAAGGGCGAGGTGCGCGGGCGCACGCTCGTCGCGCTCTAGGTCGTAGACTCATAAGCTCTGATCCATAGGCGTGTTGAGACGAGCAGGACGGCGGCTAGGAAGTTCCTGGCGAGCTTGTCGA
>JACESF010000036.1 GCA_013911975.1 Hyphomicrobiales bacterium
GCACGAGGCGCGCGAAATCCACGATCTCGGGCGTTGCGGCCGTGAAGGGGGTGGGGCGCAGGAACAAGGAGGGCGGAAAGCGCTCCAGCGTGCCGCGCACGATGCCGGATGTGTCCTGGGTATCCACCTCGCCGGAGGCGGTGAGCACGATCTCCTCGCCGGGCGCTTCCACGGTGAAGGTGTGGGTGAGGTTTCCGAACGCGTCCTCGTGGGGATAGAGGCGGCAGTCGGGCTGCACGTCCAGCGACCAGCGCTGCACATATTGGCCGTCATGGTTGCGCGGCGTCACGCGCATGAGCGCGATGGCCGTGCGGGTGCCCGGCTCCAAGGCGTGGACCAGTTCGTGTCGAACCCTAACGCGCATCGCTTCCTCGTTCCCCGGCACGCCCGTGGCGGGCGCGGCGATGGTCCGGCCTTCCGCCGATCGGCGGGCCCGGATCCTTCCGGCTTAGGGCCGCCGACGGGCGGACGCAACCGCCCGCGCGTCGCGCCCGTCCGCCGGGCCTCGGCGCAGCCCCGGCACCGAACCGAACCGCCGGAGGGGCGTGGCCCCCCGGCCGGAGCGGCTCAGATCAGGTATTGCTCGGTGATCTCGGCGCCGAGCTTGTTGTTGTCCGAGATGAAGTCCGAGATGAATTCGTGCAGCCCGGTGTGGAACACGTCCTCGATGGACTGGTTGGTGAGCCGCGCCCGGATGGAGCGGGCGAGCCGCTGGGACGGCCCCTGCCGCCCATAGGCGTCGGCGATGTCGTCCAGCGCGTTGGCGAGGTTCTCGTAGCAGCTCGCCAGCGAGCGCGGCATGGCCCGGTTCAGGATCAGCAGGTCCGCCACCAGCCAGGGCTTCACCGAATCCCGGTAGACCCAGTGGAAGGCGGTGAGCGCGGACACCGAGCGCAGGATCGAGGCCCATTGGAAATAGTCCAGCGGCCCGCCCACCTTCTCCTCGTCCGGCAGCAGCACGTGATACTTCACGTCGAGGATGCGGGCGGTGTTGTCCGCCCGCTCCACATGCACGCCGGTGCGCGCGAACCAGAAGGCGTCGTTGCGCAGCATGGTGCGGTGCATGGCGCCGTCGAAGCGCAGCGACGTCTCCTTCACGAAGGCGAGGAAGCGCGTCAGCTCCTCACGAGTGAGGGCCCGGTCCGGGAAGCCGCGCAGCTCGATCCAGGAGGAGTTGATCGCGTCCCACATCTCCGAGGTGAGCGCGGTGCGCACCGAGCGGGCATTGGTGCGCCCCACCTCGAAGCAGTTGCGGATGGAGGTGGGGTTCTCCGGGTCGAGGGCGAGGAAGGAGACCACGTTCTCCTCGGTCGCGTTCTCGATGGGGCCGTGCTTCTCGACGAAGGCGTCCGCGCATCCGGCGGTCAGCAGCACCGAACTCCACTCGTTGGTGGAGCCGCCATAGGTGACCGGGAGATAGGAGAGGCGCTGCGCCACGTCGAGGATGCGGGCGAGGCAGTCCGCCCGCTCCACATAGCGGGCCAGCCAGTAGATGTTGTCGGCGGTACGGGAGAGCATTGGGGGGCTCGTCTGTCCAATGTCGGGTTGCGGCGCGCGGGCGCGCCGGGCTCAGGCGTCGAGGACCCAGGTGTCCTTGGTGCCGCCGCCTTGGCTGGAATTCACCACCAGGGACCCTTCCTTCATGGCCACGCGGGTGAGGCCGCCGGGCACGATGCGCACGCGGTCGGAGCCCGAGAGGATGAAGGGGCGCAGGTCCACGTGGCGGGGCGCCACGCCCTCCTCCACCAGGGTGGGGCAGGTGGAGAGGGCCAGGGTCGGCTGGGCGATGAAATTGTCGGGATCGTGCTTGAGCTTGGCGCGGAACACCTCGATCTGCGCCTTGTCCGACTTCGGGCCCACCAGCATGCCGTAGCCGCCGGAGCCGTGCACTTCCTTCACCACCAGCTCCTCCAGGTGGTCGAGCACGTATTTCAGGTGCTCGGGCTCCCGGCAGCGCCAGGTCGGTACGTTGGGCAGGATGGGCTCCTCGCCCAGGTAGAAGCGGATGATGTCGGGCATGTAGGAATAGACCGCCTTGTCGTCGGCGACGCCCGTTCCCACGGCATTGGTGAGGGTGACGTTCCCCGCCTGGTAGGCGCTCATGAGGCCCGGCACGCCCAGCACGCTGTCGGGGCGGAAGGCGAGGGGGTCGAGGAAGTCGTCGTCGAGGCGGCGGTAGATCACGTCCACGCGCTTGGGCCCCTCGGTGGTGCGCATGTACACCACATTGTCCTTCACGAAGAGGTCGCGCCCCTCCACGAGGTCCACGCCCAGCTTGTCGGCGAGGAAGGAGTGCTCGTAATAGGCGGAATTGTAGATGCCGGGGGTCAGGATCGCCACGTTCGGCTCCGACCCGCCGCGGGGTGAGAGCGATTTCAGCGTCGCCAGCAGGTCGTCGGCGTATTTGTCCACCGGCGCCACCTTGTGCATGGAGAACAGCTCCGGGAACAGGCGGAGCATGATCTCCCGGTTCTCCAGCATGTAGGAGACGCCGGACGGCGTGCGGGCATTGTCCTCCAGCACGTAGAAGGTGTCGGGATCGGTGCGCACAATGTCGATGCCGGCGATGTGCACGTAGAGGTCGTGCGGAACGCGCTGGCCGTTCATCTCCGGCCGGAAGGCGGGATTCTTGTAGACGAGGTCTTCCGGCACGATGCCCGCGCGCAGCACGTCGCGCTTGGAATAGACGTCCTTGATATAGAGGTTCAGCGCCTTCACGCGCTGTTCGAGACCCTTGGAGAGGCCCACCCATTCCTTGTTGGTGATGATGCGCGGGACGATGTCGAAGGGAATGAGCCGTTCCTGGGAATTCTGCTCCCCGTACACGGCGAAGGTGATGCCGATGCGTCGGAAGATGAACTCCGCCTCCTTGCGGCGCTGGTTCAGCACGTCGCGGGGCACCTTGTCGAGCCACGCGGAAAGGGTTTCGTAGGCGGGACGGGTCGCGCCGTCCTCTCCACTCATCTCGTCAAAAATACGCCGCATCGGGACTGCCACTCCGCTTCGCCTCAGCCTATGTACAAACATCGTGCCAAGGAAAGAGGAAACCGTGGGTTTCGCGCCTACGCGCGAACCGCACCGGTGAAGCTGAACAAAAGCTGGGCAGTCGGGACGTAGGTGCCCGTGTACCGGGCAAGGAGAAGGTCATGAGTGAGGCAGAAGGCACGCAACCTGTCACGGCGGCACTTCTGGTGATCGGCGACGAGATTCTCTCGGGTCGGACCAAGGACAAGAATATCGGCCATATCGCCGAGCGCCTCACGGAGATCGGCGTCGATCTCAAGCAGGTGCGCGTGGTGCCGGACGAGGAGGACGAGATCGTCGAGGCGCTGAACGCGCTGCGCGCGCGCTTCGACTACGTCTTCACCACCGGCGGCATCGGCCCCACCCATGACGACATCACCGCCGACGCGGTGGCCAAGGCGTTCGGGGTCTCCATCGACGTGGACCCGCGCGCCCGCGCCATGCTGCTGGAATACATTCCCGAGGCCGACCTCAATCCGGCGCGCCTGCGCATGGCGCGCATCCCCGCCGGGGCGGACCTGATCGCCAACGCCGTCTCCAAGGCGCCGGGCTTCCGGATCGGCAACGTGCATGTGATGGCGGGCGTGCCGCGCATCATGCACGCCATGCTGGAGGCCATCATCCCCACCTTGCGCACCGGCACGCCCATGCTGTCCCGCACCGTGCTCGCCAATGCCAAGGAAGGCGACATTGCCACCGCGCTCGCGGAGATCGCGCACCAGTTCCCCGATACGGTGATCGGCTCCTATCCCTTCATGAGCGACAGCGGGCCGAACACCAACATCGTGGTGCGCTCCCGCTCGCCGGAGCGCCTGGACCAGGTGAGCGCCCTGGTGGAGGCCATGGTCGCCCGGCATTAGGGCCGGATCGCCATTCAGATCGATGGATGGCTGCCAGCCCCTCGGGGCCGTCTTGGCCGGGACGAGCCCGGCCAGGACGCGTCCGGCATGACGCCGCGTTGTGAAAAGAACCGTCTCGCCCGCGTGAATGTCGATCCGCCCCGGACCGGCCCCGTCCCGGGGAAGACGCCGTGCCCGGCATTGCGTGTTCGCCCCTGCGGGCCCAGATGAAAGGCAGCCTTCCCCGTCCCGCCGGACCCGTCCGGCGCCAGGAGCCGCCATGAACAGCCCGAAATTCGGCCGCGCCCAGCCCTTCACGCGCATCGAGGACCCGGCGCTGCTCACCGGCACCGGGCGATTCGTGGCCGACGCGGCGGCGGTGGCGGGCGCGGCGGCGGCATTCGTGGTCCGCTCGCCCCATGCCCATGCCGGCTTCGCCTTCGCCAATCTGGACGCGGTGCGCGCCTTGCCGGGCGTGCGACTGGTGCTGACCCATGACGATGTGGCGCAGGCGGGCGATCTGCCGCTGGGCGCCGTCGTGCCCGTGGTGGGCGAGGCGCGCATGTGGAAGCCGCACCGGCCCATCCTGCCCCGCGACACGGCGCGCCATGTGGGCGACCCGCTGGCCTTCATCGTCGCCGACACGATCGAGGCGGCCCGCGACGCCGCCGAGGCCATGGAGATCGACTGGGAGCCGCGCGAGGTGGTGGCGGACATGGAGGATGCCCTCGCCGAGAGCGCGCCGCCGGTCTGGCCCGAGCGCGGCCACAACCGCGCCTTCACCAGCGAGGTGGGCGATGCGGGCGCCGTGGACGCCGCCTTCGCCCGCGCCGAACGGGTGGTGCGCCTGCGGCTCGTCAACAACCGGGTGGTCACCAATTACCTGGAGCCGCGCGGCGTCCTGGCGGAAGTGGAGGAGAGCGGGCGCGTCCGGCTCACCCTGGGCAGCCAGGGCAGCCACCGCCTGCGCGACGCGGTGGTGAAGATGCTCCACTGGACCCGCGACGACCTGCGGGTGGTGACGCCGGACGTGGGCGGCGGCTTCGGCACCAAGATGTTCCCCTTCGCCGAATATCCTCTGGCCGCCCTGGCGGCGCGGCGGCTCGGCGGGCCGGTCGCCTGGATCTGCGAGCGCAACGAGCATTTCCAGGCGGACAGCCACGGGCGCGACAACATCACCACGGCGGAGCTGGCCCTCGACGGGACGGGGCGGTTCCTCGCCCTCAGGGTGGAGACGCTGGCGAACATGGGCGCCTACCTCTCCTTCTACGGCCCGTTCGTGCCGGTGGGCGGGGCGCGCATGCTGCCGGGGGTCTATGACATCCCCGCCTTCCATGCCCGCATCCACGGCGTGTTCACCCACACCGTGCCGGTGGACGCCTATCGCGGCGCGGGGCGGCCGGAGGCGGCCTATGTGATCGAGCGCCTCGTGGATGCCGCCGCCCGCGAGACCGGCATCGCGCCGGAGGAATTGCGGCGGCGCAATTTTGTCCCCCCGTCCGCCATGCCGTACCAGACCGCGTCCGGCCGCCTCTATGACAGCGGCGAGTTCGACGGCCACATGACGCGGGCGCTCCAGGCCGCCGACCATGGGGGATTTCCCGCCCGGGCCGAGGCGGCGCGGGCGCAGGGGCGGCTGCTGGGCTTTGGCTTCGCCACCTATATCGAGGCATGCGGCGGCGGCTCGCCCGAGCCCGCCTTCCTCCGCCTGGAGACGGACGGGCGGGTGCGCATCAAGATCGGGTCCCAGGCGAGCGGGCAGGGACACAAGACCGCCTATGCCCATCTCGCCGCCGCCCATCTGCGCGTGCCGCTGGAGCAGGTGGAGGTGCTCCAGGGCGATACGGACGACCTGGAGGAAGGCCACGGCACCGGCGGCTCGCGCTCCATTCCCGTGGGCGGGGCGGCCGTTGCGGGCGCGGCGCGCCGCCTCGCGGAGAAGCTGCGCGACCTCGCGGCCGACGCCCTGGAGGCCGACCCCGCCGACATGGAGCTGGTGGACGGCGGCGCCGAGGTGGCGGGCACCGACCGGCGCCTGTCGTTCGCCGAACTGGCGGCCCTGCCGCAGGCGAGCGAGGAGCGGGTGAGCGCGCAGGACGCCTTCACCCCGGCCGAGGCCACCTATCCCAACGGAACCCATGCCTGCGAGGTGGAGATCGATCCCGGCACCGGCGAGGTGCGGCTGACGCGCTACGTGGTGGTGGACGATTTCGGCGCGGTGGTCACGCCCGCTTTGCTGGAAGGGCAGGTGCAGGGCGGCGTGGTGCAGGGCATCGGGCAGGCGCTGCTGGAGCGCACCGTGTTCGACGGGGACGGCCAGCTCCTCACCGCCAGCTTCATGGACTATGCGCTGCCCCGCGCCCTCGACGTGCCGCCGCTGCATTTCGAGATGCGCAACGTGCCCTGCGCCACCAATCCGCTGGGGGTGAAGGGGGCGGGCGAGGCGGGGGCCATCGGCTCCTGCCCGGCGGTGATGAATGCCGTGGTGGACGCGCTGTGGCGCGGCTACGGCATCGCCCATCTGGACATGCCCGCGACACCGGCCGCCGTGTTCGCGGCCATCGCCCAAGCGGAGGCGGGCGGCGCATAGCGGCTCCCGAAAGACACGCCCGCAGCCTTTCATCGCTCTTCGCGCAAGCGTGAAGCGGGCGGACCTAGCCGTTACGTAAGGTGACGGCTAAGTCAGGGCTATTGTCCTTGTTTGGAGTTGATTCATGCGCGCTTTCCTTGTCGCCGGTCTTCTCGTTCCCCTCGTCGCGGGCGTCGCGTTCGCCCAGTCCGACGTCATCAAGCAGCGCAAGGCTCTGATGGACGCCCTCGGTGATCAGACCAAGGCGGGCGCGGCGATCCTGAAGGGCGAGCAGCCCTATGACGCGGCCAAGGCGGCGGCGATCTTCAAGGCCTATACGGACGCGGCCAAGTTCAACACCCTGTTCCCCGCCGGTTCCGACAAGGGCGACACCAAGGCCGCCCCGGCCATCTGGAGCGACCGGGCCGGCTTCGATGCGGAGATGGCGAAGTTCAACGCCGCCGTGCAGCAGGGGCTACCCACTATCGGCACCGAATCGGGCTTCAAGAGCGCCTTCATGTCGGTGGCCGCCACCTGCCGCACCTGCCACAGCACCTACCAGTCGCGCTGATCGGCGCCGCATTCTTCCGAACGAGGGCCGGGGCAACCCGGCCCTTTTCAGTTTCAGGCGGCGGACAGGCCCCAGGCGGCGCCCGCCGCGAGCGCGAACAGGATGAGCGCCCGCCACCACGGCACGATGCGCGGCGCGGCGATGGCGGCGGGCAGGCGCTTCACCCCCGTCACCATGGGCCGCACCAAATCATGCCGCTTCACCGCCGCATAGGCGAGGACGGCGAGCACGTGCAGCACCACGGCGCCGAGGATCAGGTTGAAGTTGAGGACGTGCCAGCCGGTGATGCGCTCCGACAGGTCGGACCCCACCAGGAAGGCGAGCGGGCCGTCGGTGAAGATGCCGTCGGTGGAGAACAGGCCGGACGCCACCTGGAAGACCAGCAGCGCCAGCATGGCCACCACCATGAGGCCGCCGGCCGCGTTGTGGCCCACCTCGGTGTCGGGCTCGCGCCGGGTGAAGTGGGCGAGGTGGCCGAGGGCGGCGAAGGGCGACTTCACGAAGCGCGCGAAGCGGGCCGTGTCGCTGCCCACCACGCCCCAGGCGAGGCGGAACAGGAGCAGCGCGATGATCGCGTAGCCGCAGCGGAAGTGCCAGTCGATCCAGCCGTTCTCGGCCGTCACGTAGGCGCCGGCGACCAGCGCCACCAGCGTCCAGTGGAACAGCCGCGTCGGCCCGTCCCACACTTTCACCAAACGCGTCTTCCGCGGATCACCGCTCGCCATCATGCCCTCCGTCGTCACGTGGCATTCATGCCAGGGGAAGGCGGAAGCGCAAGCGGTGGTGCGCTGCACAAACGCGCGAGCGGCCGTGCGCGCCGGCAGGCGGCGCGGCTGCGCAAACCCTTAAAAAAACGTGAAGATTGCAACATTCTGTAAGGCTTTCGGCGCTGCTCCCCGCAAACGGGACGGCTCGCGCAAAGCGTATTCCGATGTTGCATGACTCCGCATCGCGAAGGCGCGCTATAGGGGGCGCAGCCGCCCCGTGCGACGAAAGACCAATGAACATCCCCCTCGGAATCCTCCTCCAGCTTTGCGCGACCCTTGCCTTCGCCGGCATGCAGGCGCTCGTGCGCGGCGTCGCCGACGCGGTGCCCAGCGGCGAGGTGGTGTTCGCGCGCAGCGCCATCGGCATGGTGCCGCTGCTGGTCTGGCTCGCCTGGCGCGGGGAATTGCGCACCATCGCCACCCGGAACGTGGGCGGCCACATGGTGCGCGGCGGCGTGGGCGTGGTGTCCATGTGGCTCGGCTTCGTGGCGCTTTCCTTCATCCCCCTCGCCGAGGCCGTGGCGTTTTCCTACGTGACCCCGCTGGTGGCCGTGGTGCTCGCCGCCGTGCTGCTGCGCGAGAAGGTGCCGGCGCGGCGCTGGGTGGCGGTGGGGCTGGGCCTCGCGGGCATCGTGCTCATGCTCATGCCGCTGTTCTCGGACCATGGCCTTGCGGCGGAGGGCGCCTTCATCGGCGTCGCCTGCGCGCTGGGCGGGGCGATCCTGGCGGGCTTCGCGGTGACGCAGGTGCGCCGCCTGACGCTGACCGAATCCACCGGCGCCATCGTCTTCTATTTCTCCCTGGTGGCGAGCCTTGCGAGCCTCGTCACCGTGCCCTGGTGGACTCTGCCGAGCCTGGAGGACGCCCTTGCCCTGGTGGCGCTGGGCCTGCTGGGCGGCCTCGGCCAGATTTTCCTGACCGCCGCCAACCGGGTGGCGCCTGCCTCCGTGGTGGCGCCGTTCAACTACGCGACCCTGCTGTGGGCGGTGCTGTTCGGCGCGATGTTCTTCCGCGAATGGCCCCATGCGCTGGTGTTCTGCGGGTCCGCCCTGGTGGTGGCCTCGGGCGCGGGCATCGCGCTGCGCGAACGGCAGGCGGAGCGCCGGGCGCGCTCGCGGATCGCGCCGTGAGCGCGGGGACGGGCTCTCCGTCCCCTTCCGGCGCGGGCCTTGCCGCCCCGCCCACCGTCGCTGCCCTGTTCCTCACCTTCCTGCGCATCGCCCTGTCCGGCTTCGGCGGGGCGCTGCCGTTCGCCCGGCGCGAGCTGGTGGAGCGGCACCAATGGCTCGGCCCCACCGAGTTCAACGACCTGCTCTCCATCTGCCAGCTCATGCCGGGGCCGAACATCTGCAACATGTCCATCTGCCTCGGCTGGCGGTTCCGCCGCCTGCCCGGCGCGGTGGCCGCCTTCACCGGCCTCGTGGTGGCGCCCTGCCTGATCGGGCTGGCGCTGACCGCGCTCTATCTGCGCTACGGCCAGATCCCCATGATCTCGGGCGCCCTGCGCGGCATCTCCGCCGCCGCCATCGGCCTGTTCGTCGCCCTCGGGCTGAAGATGGCCCATGCGGAACGGCGCAGCCCGCATATCCTGGTGTTCGCCGCCATCGCCTTCCTGGCCGCCGGGCCGCTGGGCATCCCGCTTCTGGTGGTGATTCTCGGGCTCGCGCCCTTCTCCATCCTCGCGGCGTGGCGGTGGTCCCGATGACCGGCCGCGACACGCTCACCGAGTTCACGCTCGCCGTCTCCTACATCTCGTTCCTGGCCATCGGCGGGGCGAACGCCGTCATCCCCGAGCTGCACCGCCTGTCGGTGGACAGCGGCTGGATGAGCGACGGGCGGTTCGCGGACCTGTTCGCCATCGCCCAGGTGACGCCGGGGCCGAACGTGATCCTGGTGACGCTCATCGGCTGGTATGTGGCGGGCGTCTACGGGGCGGTGATCGGCACGGTGCTCATGTGCGTGCCCACCGGGGCGGCGGCCTGCGTCGTGGCGAGCCTGTCCACGCGGTTTGCCCATTCCAGGGTGCGCACCGCCATCCAGCGCGGGCTTGCGGCGCTCACCGTCGGGGTGGTGCTGGCCAGCGCCTATATCCTCATGGGCGCCACGGAAAGCTCGCTCGCGGGCTATCTGCTCACGGGCGCGGCGGCGCTGGGCATGCTGGTGCTGCGGTCGAGCCCGCTCTATTTCCTGCTGGCGGGCGGCCTGTGCGGGGCGCTCGGCTTCGTGTGAGGCGGCGCCTCAGAAGGCCTTGAAGGTGATGATGGTGCGGGTGTCTTGGATGCCCGCGATCACCTGGACCTTCTCGTTCACGAAATGGCCGATGTCCGTGCCCTCGGCCACGTAGAACTTCACCAGCAGGTCGAAATCACCGGCGGTGGAATAGATCTCGGAGGCGATCTCCGCATCGGCGATGGCGTTGGCCACCTCGTAGGAGCGGCCGAGTTGGCACTTGATCTGCATGAAGAAGGGGATCACCGGCGCCTCCGCGATTGCCGGGCGGCAAGGACCGCCCCGGGCGCGCGCAAGGTGGACAAAACCCGCGACGCTTTCAAGGCCGCGCGCGATGGTCGTTTCGCACGGCGGCGTGCCTCTCGCATCCGATGCGCGGTCATATTAGATGAAGGGACGAATCTCCGTTCCCCGCGCCCGGCATCATGCCGCGCTCCCCCGCCGCGTTCCCCCGCTGCGTTCCCCTGCCGCCGGAGCCCGCATTGACCCGACCCGCCATTCCCATCGCCGTGACCATCGCCGGTTCCGATTCCGGCGGCGGCGCCGGCATCCAGGCCGATCTGAAGGCCTTCTCCGCGCTCGGCTGCTTCGGCGCTAGCGTCATCACCGCGCTCACCGCCCAGAACACGCTGGGCGTCACCGCCATCCACGACGTGCCGCCGGACTTCATCGCCGCCCAGATGGACGCGGTGTTCGACGATCTCGACGTGCGCGCCGTGAAGATCGGCATGCTCTCCCGCCCGCCCGCCATCCTCGCGGTGGCCGAGGGCCTCGCGCGGTGGCCCGGCGCGCCCGTGGTTCTGGACCCGGTGATGGTGGCGGCCTCCGGCGCGCGACTGCTGGAGGATGCGGCGGTGGAGACCCTGACCCGCGCGCTTCTGCCGCGCGCGGACCTCATCACACCCAACCTGCCGGAGGCGGCGGCGCTGCTGGGGGCGGAGGCGGCGCGCAGCGAGGCGCAGATGCAGGAGCAGGGGCGGCGGCTCATGGACCTCGGCGCCCGCGCCGTCCTCATGAAGGGCGGCCACGGCGAGGGGCCGGAGAGCGTGGACCTGCTGGTGACGGGCGAGGGCGTGACGCGCTTCCCGGCGCCGCGCGCGGCCACCCGCAACACCCACGGCACCGGCTGTACCCTCTCCTCCGCCATCGCGGCGGGGCTCGCCCACGGCTTCACGCTGGAGGAGGCGGTGGCCAAGGCGAAGCGCTACATCACCGGCGCCATCGCCGCCGCCGACGAGCTGAAGGTGGGACGCGGCCATGGCCCGGTCCACCATTTCTTCGACCTGTGGGGGTGAGGCACGCGGGGATTGCTTTGGTGCGCCGCGCAAATCCGCTATCGTACGGAACGGCGAACGTACGTTCGGAAAAAGGAAGCGGAATGTCGCGGGAACGGTCAGGCGAGCGCAATCTGGAGCAGGGCGCGCAGGTCATCACCGGACAGTTGGGCAAGACCATCCAGCGCCTTCGGAAAGCCTACAATCTCTCGCTTTCGGAGCTGTCCGAGCAGTCCGGCGTCGCGAAGTCCATCATCAGCCAGATCGAGCGCAACGAGACCAATCCCACGCTCGCCACGGTCTGGCGCCTGTCCCAGGCGCTGGACATGTCGGTGGAACGCGTGCTCGCCTCCTCGGACGACGGGCCGTTCGTGGAGAAGCTCTCCCGCGCCGACACGCCGCTCCTCGTCTCGGAGGACGGCCTGTGCCGCCTCTCCATCATCGGCTGGATCAAGACGGTGGAGTGGCTGCAATATTACGACTTCCGCGCCGACCCGGGCGGGGAACTGGAATCCGACGGCCACCAGCGCGGCGCCATCGAGTGCCTGAGCGTGCTGGACGGTGCGCTTGAAGTGGACGTGGCGGGCGCGGTGGAGACCGTGAAGGCGGGCGAGACGCTGCGCTATCGCTGCGACCGGCGCCATGTTGTCCGCAACGTGGGCGACGTGCCCGCCCATGCGTTCATGGTCTGCATGATGAAGGCGGCGGTGCTGGACTGACCCGCCCCACCTGACGCCCGCCAGAACCCGGATTCGGTTCGAGGGCCGGGCGAAGTGGCCGCGGGCCGGCATCAGGCCGGATTGCCATCCAAGCTCCCTATCGCCCTCACCGCCGTCATGGCCGGGCTTGTCCCGGCCATCCACGGGGCTCCGCTGGGTGCGGACGAGCGGGACGGCGTGGATGCCCGGGGCGAGCCCGGGCATGACGGTTGTGAAGAATGGAGACTGCTGCGCTTGTGAATGGCGAGCCACTCTCCGGCGGACGCGTTCCGACGCTTCGCCGCACGTCGCGGCATTGCTCGGCACCGCTGTCATGGCCGGGCTTGTCGCGGCCATCCACGGGGCTCCGCTGGGTGCGGACGAACGGGACGGCGTGGATGCCCGGGACGAGCCCGGGCATGACGGGTGTGGAGACGGTGGGATGGGCTCCGACGCCTCAATATACGTCGCGGCAATAGCGGCGGTCGGCGGCCATGCGGTCCAGCATGTCCCGGCCCACGATCTCCGCCAGAGCCTGGTCCACGGCGGGCGCCATGCCGTTGAGACTGCCGCACACATAGAGCGCAGCGCCCTCCCGCGCCCAGGCGGCGATGTCGTCCGAGGCGGCGCGCACCACGTCCTGCACATGGATGCGCTCCGCCTGGTCGCGGGAGAAGGCGAAGTCGAGGCGCGCGAGGCCGCCGGACGCATGCCACGCGGTGATCTCGTCCCGGAAGTAGAAGTCCACCGAGCGGTTGCGCTCGCCGAAGATCAGCCAGTTGCGGTCGTGCCCCGCATGGATGCGGGCCTTGAGATGGGCGCGCAGCCCGGCAAGCCCGGTGCCGTTGCCGATGAGGATCAGCGGGCGGTCGTCGGCGGGGCCGTGGAAGGCCGGATTGGCGCGCAGCCGCGCCTCCACGTCGCCGCCCTCGGCGAGATGGGAGGTGAGCCAGCCGGAACCGAGGCCGAGCTGGCCGTCCGGCGTGCGGGTCTGGCGTACGAGGATCTCCACCCGCCCGTCGGCGGGGATGGAGGCGATGGAATATTCGCGCGCGGGCAGGGGAATGAGCCCCTGGGCGATGGCCTCGGGCGTGCCCTCCAGCACCGGCGGCAGGATGGAACGCGACAACCACGCGCCCAGCGGCTCGATGCGGCCGTCCCGCGTCACCGGGGTGTCCGCCGCCAGTCCGGCGGCGGAGAGGCGCGCGGCCACGGCATCGGGCGCGTTGCGCGGGCGCACCTCCAGCACGTCGCCCGCCTGCCACGCGCGCGGCGCGGCCGGGGTGAGCGCCAGATGGAAGGTGGGCAGGCCGACGCTGCCGGGATTGAGATGGCGGCGCAGAACCAGGGTCCAGGGCTCGAAGGCGGGGGCGGGCGGCGTCGCGAGGGGCGCGTCGACGGGCTTGCCGGCGATCTCGCCCAGGCGCGCCTGCCATTGCCGGAGCGCAGCTCCGTCCTCCTTGTCCATCTCGATGCGCTCGAACAGCGGCGTCGCGCCGCTGGCGCGCAGCCAGTCGTCCAGGGCCCGGCCGAAGCCGCAGAACTGGCCATAGGCGCGGTCGCCGAGGGCCAGCACGCCGTAATCGAGTTGCGCCAGCCCGTCCGCCGCGCCGGCCATGCGGCGGGCGAAGGCGCGGGCCTGGTCGGGCGGCTCGCCCTCGCCGAAGGTGGACACCACGAACAGCGCCTTCCGCGCCGCGCCGAACGCCTCCGGCCCGAGGGAGGAGAGGGACGCCACCTTCACCGGCAGCCCGCCCGCCTGGAGCGCGCCCGCGCTCTGCCACGCAAGGCGCTCGGCGGTGCCGCTCTGGCTGGCGAACGCGATGAGGAGCGGCGCATCCCCCGCCGGCAGAGGGGCGAGGCCGCGGGCGGCGGCGCGCACGAGCCGCTTCTTCTTGCGCCGGTCCAGATAGAGCAGCCACCCCGTGACGGTGAACAGCGGCATGAGCAGGCTCGCCACCATCATGAGGATCAGGCCGGGAAGGCCGAAATAGCTGCCGGCATGCAGCACGAAGATGCTGGCCATGAGCTTCTGGCCGAAGGGCAGGGCATCGTAGCGCCGGTGCTCGCGCACCGCGCCGGAGGCGTCCAGCACCAGGGTGTTGTTGGCCCGCTCATGGGCGGGGTCGGGGGTCTGGTAGGAAATGGTGAGGGTCTGTGCATTGCCCTGGGGCAGGCGCAGCGTGGCGACGGAATAGCCGCCGCTCTCCTTCAGGAACACCGGCCAGAGCTTGGCGATGTCCAGCGGGGCGCGCGGCGCACCACCGCCACCCGGACCCCCGCCGCCCAGGCCGCGCTGCGGCTGTCCGCCTTGCGCGGGCGCTCCCGCCTGTGCCTGGGGCGCGCCGCCCTGGGGTTGCTGGCCCTGTCCTTGCGCGCCCTGCGCCGGAGGGCGCTGCTGGCCCGGGCCGCCGGGGCCCATCTGCTGGGGGCGGGGCGTGCCGGTGAGGTCGAACAGCGCGCCGCGATACCAGTCGTAGGACCAATAGAGGCCCGTCAGAGAGGCCAGCAGGTAGAAGGGCAGCACCCAGGTTCCGATGACCGAATGCAGTTCCCAGAACAGGGCGCGGCCGCGCCGGGAGAGGTCGATGGGGAGCCAGCTCTTCCAGTCGCTCCAGCGCCGGGGCCAGCGCAGATAGAGGCCGGACAGCGAGAGCACGATGAGCGCGACGGTGGAGGCGCCCACGATCTGCTTGCCCACGTCGCCGGACGCCAGCCAGCGGTGGATCTGCATGGTGGTGCGGAAGAAGTCCTGCCCCTTGATGTCACCCAGGAAGGCCCCGTCATAGGGGCTCACATAGCGTGTCTCGCCGCGCGGGCCGCCCGGCCCGCCGGGCAGGGGCGCGAGGGTGACGCGGGCGGAGGTTGCGGGGTCGGCGGAGACGGTGACGGCGGTGATGGTGCGGCCCGGCGCGTTGGCGCGGATCTTTTCCAGCAGGGCAGCCGGCTCCAGCGGGCCGCCCGGCTGGGGCGCCACATGCATCACCCCGGGATTGATCGCGGACAGGATGTCGTCCTCGAAGGACAGCATGCCGCCCGTGACCCCCACCACCGCCAGCACGATGCCGGCCGTGATGCCGAGGAACCAATGAATCTGGAACCAAACCGCCTTCAACATCGTGCCGCCGAACCTTACTTCACCAGGAAAACGAGATTGGAATTGGCGCTGTAGCGCTTGTGGGCCGGGCCGTCCTCGGCCTGGGCGTGGGACACCTTCACCACCCACAGGCCCGGCGCGGTGATCTTCACGTGGGCCGGGCCGTCCTTCTCGCCGATGGCTGTCGTCGCGAACGTGCCCTCGCGGGTGGAGAAGCCGTCATGGGTGGCGAACACGCGCACCGGCAGGGGCTTGCCGTCGAACAGCACCTGGACCGGCAGTTCGTCGCCCGCCTTGAGCTCGGCCGGGTTGGCGAGGGGAACGAGCTCCAGCCGGTCGCCCGAGAGGGTCCCGAACCCGGCCGCGCCGGGGGCGAGATTCACCAGCGCCTTGGAGGTGCTTTCCGAGAGGGTGGCAGGCTCGGGCGGGCGGCCCGCCTCCTCGCGCGCCGGGCGGGTGCGCGAGATCTTGGCCACCACCAGGGCGGGCCCGGCGGCCGGGGCGCTGCCCGCCAGGGCTTTGGCGGCGGCGTCGGGCGCCACGGCGATGGGGCTCTTCTGGCCGCCTTCCACCGCCTGGACGGTGACGGTCTCCGGCTTCAGCACCACGTCGCCGGTGAAGAAGACTTCGGTGAGCAGAACCTCCACCGGCACCTTGCCGTCCGCCGTCGCGCCGGGCTTCACCACGAGGTCATGGGCGAAGGCGGGCGCGCCGAGAAGCAAGGCGAGGCCGGCAAGCGGAAGCGCGCGGCGCAGGGCTGCACGGGGGAAGCTAGGGACTGAGTGCGGCATGTGGCCCTCGCGCTGAGGCGGCGGCCGCAAGCAGGAGCCTCGGCCAAGCAAAGTGCCACATATCAACCGCACCGGAGCGCATCAATACGCTCCGGTTTTCTATGGAATGATTGTAATGAGTTGTTTTTAGCCGTTCCAGACTGCGTTCGGCCCGTCTCTCGTCATTCAAAATGCGATGGAGAGGCGGCCATTGACCGCATTATCCTGGCCCACATCGGAGAAGGCGCCCGAATAGGCGACGCCCACCGAGACGGTGCTGGACACGCGATAATCGAGCCCCACGCCGAGCAGCGCGGCGTTCCGGCCGATGGGCGCGCCCGAGATCGTGAACGGCGTGCTGCCCGCCAGTGCCAGGGTGGCGGCGGGATTGATGTCGCCGAACGCATATTGCCACGCGAGGCTGCCGCGCGCGGTGAGCGTGCCGCCGCCCAGGGCCACCGACTGGCTGACCCGCGCGCCGAGGGCGGTGAAGGTGTTGTCCTGCGTCACCGAGGCGCCGGTGAGCGCCGCCGCGCCGCCCGCCTCGCTGAAGCCGCCGAGGTCGAGATGCACGTAAGACAGGGCCGCGAATGGCTCGATGCGCGCCGCGCCCAGGGCGAAGCCGTAGGCAAGTTCGCCGAACACCTGCGCGGTGTTGCCCGAATTGTCCGAGGTGAGCGCGTTCACGAAGCCCGGCAGGACGACGGTGCGGCTCGTGGTCAGGTCGTGCCACGCATAGGCCGCGCCGAGGCGCAGGCCCATGTCGCCCCACTGGCCGCTGCCATAGGCGGCGAAGTCGTAGCTGTCCGCGCTGCCGGAGGAGGCGAGGGCGTCGAGGCTGTAGCTGGACTGGCTGTAGCCGCCCGCGAGGCCCACCCGCCAGTTTTCGCCCAGCGCCGTGTCGATGCCGCCCACCACGCCGCCGATGCTGCGGGTGACTTCCGCCGTGTTGGCGGTGGCGTCGGTGCTGCCCCAGCCGCCATAGGCCTGGAGCCAGACGGTGGGGGCAAGGCCGGGGGCGAGGCTGGCGGCGGCCGGGCCGCCGGGCGCGCCGCCCGCCGATGCCTGGCGCAGGCGCGCCCCGATGGCCTCGCGCACATAGCCGGACTGCTCCTGCAGCACGGTGGCGGCGGAGGCGTAGATCTGGCCGGACAGCAGGTCGAAGGCAGCCGGCGCGGCCGCCGCGCCCAGCATCGAGGCGGACTGAAGCAGGCCGTTCGTGGCGGGCAGGCTCGACAGCGCCGCGCCCACGGCACGCTGGTTCGCACTGCCCTGGAAGGTGGCGAAGGCGGCGCTATCAGGAACCACGGCGGCGCTCAGGCTGGTGCCGGAATTGGAGAGCGCCACGTCGAGGAAGGGGAACGCCGTGCCGAACGGATCGACCACCGTGGCGAAGCTGCCGGTGATGGCGGTGGCGGAGGCGAGGATCGTGTAGGAGGTGAAGGGCTGCACCGCCGCCTCGGTCTGCACGAATTGCAGCGTGCCGCCGAGCGCGATGGGCCCGCTGGCCACCAGGAGGTCGCTGGTTCCGTTGGCGCCCACTTCCACCTGGTAGGTGGAGCCGGTGCCGAAGGTGACGGAGCCGGTGACCTGGGTGGTGCCGATGCTGTTGCCCGGCGCCAGGATGCCCCGGTTCACGAGGTCGCCCACCAGCGTGCCGGTGCCCTTCAGGGTGCCGTCATTGGTCAGCGTGCCCGCGATGGTGCCGTTGTTGGTCAGCGTTCCGCGATTGTCGATGTCGCTGACGATGAGCCCGCCATTGGTGATGGTGCCGCGGGAATGCAGCGTGGCGTTCACCGACTGGACCGTGCCCGAATTGGTCAGGGTGGCATCGCGGGCCACCTCGTAGCCGCCCGAGGTGAGGAAGGTGGCGCCCGCCGACACGGTGAGGTCGCCCACCATGCTGCCGGTGAGGGCGAGCGTGCCCGCGCCCACATTGGTGCCGCCGGTATAGGTGTTGTCGCCGCCGAGGATGAGCACCCCGTCGCCGAGCTTGGTGAGGCCGCCGGAGCCGGAGATGTTGTTGCTCCACATGTCGATGGCGTTGTAGCCGCCGTTGGACGCGGTCAGCGTGACGGATACGTCGCTGTTGAACGCGCCGTATCCGCCCGCGGCGGCAAACAGGTTCAGCCGCGCCCAGCCGGTGGCATGGTCGTCCAGCGGCACGCCGGAGGGCATTTCCGTGGTGGCGAGGATCTCGGTGATCTGGTCCGGGGTGAGATAGGGAAAGCGCGTCTGGAGCAGGAGATAGGCGTTGGCGGGAACGATGGGCGCGTCGGTGGTGGAGCCCACGGACGGAAGGTCATAGGTGAGGAAGGAGACCATCTGCTGGTTGGCCGCCGTGAATTCCGCCGCCGTGGGAAAGACACCGGCCGCCATGCAGCCCGCGACATTGGTGGCACAGGACGCATAGGGCACCGCGACCGCGCTCCCGAGCATGGTGTGCAGGCCCCTGGAGGCTTCGGCCACGGCCGGGAGGAAGCCCTCGCCATAGGCGCCCGACAGCCACTGGACGAGATTGTAGGTGGCGATGATCCGGCCGCCGATCACATCCAGCGGATAGTGCGCGCCCACGACGTTGCGGCTGAAGCCGAAGGTCTGCGCGGCGACCACGAGGTCCTGGTAATATTCCGGGAGCAGAACCGCGTAGAGAAGGCCGGTGGAATAGCCCGCCTCGGTGTGGCCGCTGGGGAAGGCGGGTTCGGGCGCGTCGCTCGGCCACTCGCAGGCCTGCTGCTGGCACACATCCGCCGGGGGGATGGTGGGGAACGGCCCGGGCTGGAGCGTGGTCCAGGGATAATTGTAGATTTCAGGCGACACCAGGAACGGGCGGGGATCCTGGGTCGTGGTCGTCACGCCGTAGGCGATCCCGTAAATGTCGTATTGCGCGTAGGTGTCCTTGGCTTCGCCCACATAGGTCGTGCTGAAGACGGCGTCGAGCAATTCGTACACCCGGGGGTGCAGGTCGCCGTAATAGGCGAGGTTCGAAATGGTCTGCCCGGTGGTGCCGGGCACCATGGCCCAGATGTTCCCGCTCACATAGGTCGCGGCAAAAGGATCCTGCGCGTTGATGGTCGCGAGATTCTGCATTTCGGGCGCGGCGGTGCGGTAGATCTCGATGATCTTGGCAAGGTTCGCCTGGAGCAGCGCCATGCCTTCGGTCGACTGGAGCAAAGTGCTGAAAGCCGAGAGCGTCCCGACCGAGTCCGCACAGGCGGTGGTGGTGCACAATTGCGCCGACGCCGGTGCCGAGAACAGGCTCGCGCCCAGCACGCCGAGCCCGATGACAGCTCCGCGTGGAAGCGCCGAAAACAAGCAATGAAATGTCATATGCAGTATCCCCCGCAGGATGGGGGCACACTGGTCTGCTTTGCGACGCGCCGTCAAGGTGACGGGCGCGCATGCCAAGAGTTTTCCCGCGCGGGTGGTGTCCGCGCAGCGGCCTCAGCGCTCCACGAACGCCTTCTCGATCACGTAATGCCCCGGCTGGGACTGGCTGCCTTCCTGGAAGCCACGGGATTCCAGAAGTTCCACCACGTCCTTCAGCATCTGCGGGCTGCCGCACAGCATCAGGCGGTCATTGGCGGGGTCGAGGGGGGGCAGGCCGATGTCCTCGAAGATCTTCCCGCTCTCGATGAGCGCCGTGATGCGCCCCTGGTGGCGGAACGGCTCGCGGGTCACGGTCGGGTAGTAGATCAGCTTCTCGCGCACCATCTCGCCGATGAACTCGTCGTTCGGCAGCTCGTTGGTGAGGTAGTCGTCATAGGCCAGCTCCGCCACCGTGCGGCAGCCGTGGACCAGGACGATCTTGTCGAAGCGCTCATAGGCATCCGGGTCCCGCGCCACCGAGAGGAAGGGCGCGAGCCCCGTGCCGGTGGAGAGCAGATAGAGCGTCTTGCCGGGAATGAGGCTGTCCTGAACCAGAGTGCCCGTGGCCTTGCGGCCCACCAGCACCTTGTCGCCCACCTGCAGGTGCTGGAGGCGGGAGGTGAGGGGACCGTTCGCCACCTTGATGGAGAAGAAGCGCAGGTCTTCCTCGTAATTGGCGCTGGCCATGGAATAGGCGCGCAGCAGCGGCTTGCCGTCCACCATCAGGCCGATCATCGCGAACTGGCCGTTGAGGAACCGGAACGCCGGGTCGCGGGTGGTGGTGAAGGTGAACAGCCGGTCCGTCCAGTGATGGACGCTGGTCACGGTTTCCTCGTTCAGATTGCTCATGGCGCCGTCATCGAAGCGGAACGGGCGGTGAAGGCAGCGGGTCCGCCACATTCACCGTTACCGATCTGTGATATTTTCAATTTCACTTATAAACCAAGGCGGCGTCCCGCGCCACCTCGGTCCAACCCCATGCGTCGCCGTGTCCCGCGCCCGTGCGGGGCGGTCTCAGACTTCTTCGTCCGCGACCCGGGTGAGGTAGCGGCCATAGGCGGACTTGCCGAGCGCGGTGGCGAGCACGCGCAGCTGCGCCTCGTCGATGAAGCCGGAGCGGTAGGCGATCTCCTCGGGCGCGGAAATCTTCAGGCCCTGGCGCTGCTCCAGGATCTGCACGAACAGGGCCGCCTCGGTGAGGGAATCCGGCGTGCCGGTATCGAGCCAGGCGAAGCCCCGGCCCATGCGGCTCACATGCAGTTCGCCCATCTCCATATAGGCGCGGTTCACGTCGGTGATCTCGATCTCGCCGCGCGCGGAGGGCTTCACGGCGGCGGCGATGTCCAGCACGCGGTTGTCGTAGAAATAGAGGCCGGTGACGGCGAGGTTGGAGCGCGGCTTGGCGGGCTTCTCCTCGATGGAGACGGCGCGGCCTTCCTTGCCCATCTCCACCACGCCGTAGCGCTCGGGGTCCTGCACCGCATAGGCGAACACCGTCGCGCCGGTCTCGCGCGCGGTCGCTTCCGCCAGCAGTTCCGGCAGGCCGTGGCCGAAATAGAGATTGTCGCCCAGGATCAGCGCCACCCGGTCGTCGCCCACGAAGTCGCGGCCCACGATGAAGGCGTCCGCGAGCCCGCGCGGGCTTTCCTGCACCGCATATTCGAGCCGGATGCCGAACTGGCTGCCGTCGCCCAGCAGCTTCTGGAACAGCGCGCTGTCATGGGGCGTGGTGATGATCAGGATGTCCCGGATCCCCGCCATCATGAGCGTGGAGAGGGGATAATAGATCATCGGCTTGTCGTAGACGGGCAGGAGCTGCTTCGACACGACCTGCGTCATCGGGTAAAGGCGCGTGCCGGACCCGCCGGCGAGGATGATGCCCTTCACGGGACCTCCAAAGTCTCAAGGTGCGAGCAGGGTGTCCACCACTTCGCCCGCGCGTGCCTGCCAGGGGGCGGCGCGGTAGCGGAAGGTCTGCTCGAACAGGCTGGAATCGAGTTCGGAATTGGCCGGACGGCGCGCCGGGGTGGGATAGTCCGCCGTGGTGATGGCGGCCACTTCCGGTGTGCGCCCGGTATGGCGCGCGGCGTGGGCGACGATCTCGGCGGCGAAGCCGTGCCAGGTGGTCGCCCCGGTGCCCGCGAAATGATAGGTGCCGTAGCGGGCCGTGCCCGCCTCCACCGCGTCCGCCACGGCGAACAGCGCCTCGGCGATGTCGCGGGTGGCGGTGGGGCAGCCGCGCTGGTCGGCGACGATGGTCAGCCGGTCGCGGTCGCCCGCGAGGCGCAGCATGGTCTTCAGGAAGTTCGCCCCGTGGGCGCCGTAGACCCAGGACGTGCGCAGGATGACGTGCCGGTCCGTCGCTTCCCGCACGGCGGCCTCGCCCGCGGCCTTGGTGCGGCCGTAGACGCCGAGCGGCGCGATGGGGTCGCTCTCCACATAGGCGCCGGTCTTAGTGCCGTCGAACACATAGTCGGTGGAGATGTGCACCAGTGGGATGCCCGCCTTTGCGCAGGCGGCGGCCAGGAGACCCGGTCCCGTGGCATTGCCGCGCTCGGCGGCCTCGGCGTCGCCCTCCGCCTTGTCCACGGCGGTATAGGCGGCGGCGTTGAAGACCAGGTCCGGCTTCACCTCGGCCATGGCGCGCGCCACGGCCTCTGCGTCCGCGATGTCGGCGGTGGCGCGGTCCAGGGCGACTAGGTCACGGCCCCGCTCGGCGGCGAGCGCGAGCGTCTCGCGCGCCACCTGCCCGTTGGCGCCGAACATGAGGATGCGCATCAGGAGGCGAGCCCCAGGCGCTGGCCGGCATAGCGGGTGCGCAGCGGCTCCCACCAGCCCTCGTTGGCCAGATACCATTCGATGGTCTTGCGCAGGCCGGTCTCGAAGGTCTCGCGCGGCGACCAGCCCAGCTCACGGTTGAGCTTGGTGAAGTCGATGGCGTAGCGCGCGTCATGGCCGGGGCGGTCGGTGACGAAGCGGATCAGGTCCTCGCGGCGGCCGATCTTCGCGTCCGGGCGAATGTCGTCGAGGATGGTGCAGATGGTGCGCACCACGTCGATGTTCCGCCGCTCGTTGGCGCCGCCCACATTATAGCTCTCGCCGAGCCGCCCCTTTGTGGCGATGAGGACCAGCGCCTCGGCGTGGTCCTCCACGAACAGCCAGTCGCGCACATTCTCGCCCGTGCCGTACACCGGCAGCGGCGCGCCTTCCAGCGCGTTGAGGATGACGAGGGGGATCAGCTTCTCGGGGAAATGGTAGGGCCCGTAATTGTTCGAGCAGTTCGACATGACCGCCGGCAGGCCATAGGTGTGGAACCAGGCGCGCACCAGATGGTCGGACGCCGCCTTGGAGGCGGAATAGGGCGAGTTGGGCTGGTAGGGCGTGTCCTCGCGGAACAGCCCCTCGGCGCCCAGCGTGCCGTACACCTCGTCGGTGGAGATGTGGTGGAAGCGGAACGCCTCGGCCTCGGCCGCCGGCAGCGCGCGCCAGTAGCGCAGCGCTTCCTGGAGCATCACGTAGGTGCCGACAATGTTGGTCTCGATGAAGGCCGCGGGGCCGTCGATGGAGCGGTCCACGTGGGATTCCGCCGCCAGATGCATGACGAGGTCGGGCCGGAAACTCTCCAGCGCCGCCTTCACCTGCTCCGCGTCGCAGATGTCGCCGCGCACGAAGCTGTGGCGGGGATTGTCTGCCACCGGCGCGAGGGAGGCCATGTTGCCCGCATAGGTGAGCTTGTCGAAGGTGAGGACCTCACGCCCTGAGGCGATGAGATGGCGCACCACCGCCGATCCGATGAAGCCCGCCCCGCCCGTGACCAGAATGCGCTGTGCCATGTCTTACCCGCTTGCGTCGTCCGCGTTCGCCGCGCCCTCAGGCGTAGTCGAACGGGCTGTCGAAATCCTTCAGGCGCGGCAGGACGCGGTCCTTGTCCGACAGGATCGCCTCCGCCACGGGCCAGGTGATGGCGAGGTCCGGGTCGTCCCAGACGATACCGCCCTCGCAGTCCTTCGCATAAGGGCTGTCCACTTTGTAGAGCACCTTCGTATTGGGCACGAGGGTGCAGAAGGCGTGGGCGAAGCCGCGCGGGACGAAAAGCTGCTCGCGCCCCTCGGCGGTGAGCTTGGCGCCGCACCACTTGCCGTAGGTGGGCGAGCCCTTGCGCAGGTCCACCGCCACGTCGAACACCTCGCCCTGCACCACGCGCACCAGCTTCGCCTGGGCGAAGGGCGGCGCCTGGAAATGCAGGCCGCGAATGGTGCCCACCGGCTCCGAGAGGGATTCGTTGTCCTGCATGAAGTCGGCGACGACGCCGTTGGCCTCCCAGCGGGCCTTCACGTAGCTCTCGCTGAAATAGCCGCGTGGGTCGTTGAAGCGCGCCGGGGTCACCAGGATGACCTCGGGAATCTCCAGGCGCACGAAAGCGGTCATGGGCGTGCAAATCTCTTTTCGGTGAGCGGCGCGGACGTTACCCGCGCGCTCCCGTCAGGTCAATGAAGGGGTGCGATGCCAGAGCGCGCGTCAGGGCGGAGGGAGCATTCAGGTCTTCTTGGGCCGGTAATCGCGTAAATCAAGGCATTTGTCATATGTGCCGCGATCGATGCGGATCCAGTCTGTCTTGTCGATCCCTCGCACTTTCAGGACGGGGCTGTAGGGGTAGGCCGACGCCATTTTGATCCAGCGGCCCGTGGCATTCGAGATGCTCCGGATCTCCTCCGCTACCTCCGACAGATCCTGGTCTCGGCAGAAGACCAGCGCGACGTCATACTTGTCCTCGTGAGCGAGGCGGATGATATCCAGCGCAATGCGGACATCGATGCCCTTTTCGTCGCCGACCAGGAAGGTGTGTTCGGTGCCGTCCGGAAGCCTGACCGTCTTGTTTCGATATCTTAGCGGGCGCGTATAGACGACGACGCCGTCGCGACCCATTTGAGCACCCTTTGCGACCCAGAAGTGATTCCAGAACGCATTGTCTGTCGGGTCGGGCACTCCGGTATAGAACCGGGACTCAGAGAGGGCCCAGCCTTGCGCTCGGCAGATTTCTTGCGCCAGGGCCTTAGGATCATAGTTCGGAAATGCGTAGCCGAATGCTTGCTTGGCCGAGTGGAATAGGTTTTGGCCGTCGAAGAATGCGCAAGCCCGAATGGGGGAGGGCAGCTTCATCGCCTGCCCCACAAACAATAACCCCGCCGGAGTCCCTTACGGGCGTGTCCAGCGGGGGAAAGATTGATGACCCCAGATATGGGCATTTCTGGCGCTCCGTCAAGGCGCCTATTGGCACACCTGCTTCGCCAGAGTGCAGCAGTCGCTGGCAGGTTGTCTACCTTTTAGGGTTGTGGCGCGCGGCGTAGAGGGCGATATCCATCGTCCCGGCGTCAGGACCGGTTGTAGATGTCCTCCAGGCGCACGATGTCGTCCTCGCCCAGATAGGAGCCGGTCTGCACCTCGATGAGTTCCAGCGGGATGCGGCCTGGATTGGCGAGCCGGTGCACCTCGCCCAGCGGGATGTAGGTGGATTCGTTCTCGTGCACGGTGAAGATGCGATCGCCCACCGTCACCTCGGCGGTGCCGCGCACCACCACCCAGTGCTCGGAGCGGTGGTGATGCTTCTGGAGCGAGAGCTTGGCGCCGGGCTCCACCATGATCTTCTTCACGTGGAAGCGCTCGCCCCGGCAGATGGTCTCGTAGGTTCCCCACGGGCGGTGGATCTTGCGGTGCTCGTCCGCCTCGGTGTGCCGGTCCGCCTTCAGGGCGGCCACCAGGGCCTTCACGTCCTGGCTGCGGTCGGACGGCATGACGAGCACGGCATCGTCGGTGGCCACCACGGAGACACCCTCCAGCCCGATGCCGGTCACGAGGGGGCCTTCCGAGCGGATATAGGAATTGTGGCTGTCCAGCAGTTCGGCGGCGCCTTCCACCACGTTGCCGTCGGCGTCCGCCGTCTTGATCTCGCGCACCGCGTCCCAGGCGCCGATGTCCGACCAGCCGAAATCGCCCGCCACAACGGCGGCGCGGCTGGTGCGCTCCAGCACCGCGAAGTCGATGGACTTGGCGGGGGCGGCGGAGAAGGCGGCCGCGTCCAGGCGGATGAAGCCCAGGTCCTCCCGCGCGCCTTCCACGGCCGCCACCGCCGCCGCCGCGAGCGCCGGCTCGAACCGCTCGGCTTCCGAAATCATCAGGGCGGCGGGGAAGAGGAAGTTGCCGGAGTTCCAGAGATAGCCGTCCGCCACATAGCGCGCGGCGGTGGCAAGGTCGGGCTTCTCCACGAAGGCGTCCACCACGTTGCCGCCCTCGGGCAGCGCGGCGCCGGTGCGGATATAGCCGTAGGAGGTGCGCGGGGTGTCGGGGGTGATGCCGAACGTGACGATGCGCCCGCCCGCCGCCACCCGGGCCGCGACGCGTGCCGCCGCGCGGAAGCCTTCGGGGTCCAGCACCACATGGTCCGCCGCCAGAGCGAGGACGAGGGCGTCTTCGCCATAGCGCTGCCGCACCACGGCGGCAGCGGCCACGAGGGCGGGGCCGCTGTCGCGACGGACGGGCTCCAGCACCACGGTCGCCTCGATGCCCACCTCGCTCGCCTGGCGCAGGGCGAAGAAGCGGAAATCCTCGTTGGTGATGACCACCGGCGGCAGGAAATCCGGCCCCGGCGGCGTGCGCAGCAGGGTCTCCTGGTAGAGGGTCTTGTCCGAGGCGATGGCCAGGAACTGCTTGGGCAGGCTGTTGCGCGAGAGCGGCCAGAGCCGGGTGCCGGTGCCCCCCGCCAGAATGACCGGAACGATCTTTTCCGCCTGCATCCGCGCCCCCAACGGTCCGTCGCGCGCCCCTGCGCGGACCTCAGCTACTCGCATAGCCCGCCCAAGGCGTCCAGCGCAGGGTGGAAATGATGAAAGGATGGGCAACGGCCATTGCGACTTTCGGGCGCACCCCTCACACTCGCGTCATAAAAAGAACCTGAAACGGGTTGGGAAACGCGAAGGGATGGGTTTCATGCTGGTTCTCATCTTGATTGTCGTCTGCGGCTTTTGTGCCGTGGGGTATGGCGTTTGGGCCGGGCGCGCCGTCATGGCCGCCGACGCGGGAACGCCGCGCATGCAGGAAATCGCCGCCGCCATCGCAGAGGGCGCGCGCGCCTATCTCAGGCGGCAATACACCACCATCGCCATTGTCGGCGTCGTCATCTTCATTCTCGTCGGATTGTTCCTGGGCTGGCTGGTGGCCGTCGGTTTCGCCGTCGGCGCGATCCTGTCCGGCCTCGCCGGCTTCATCGGCATGAACGTGTCGGTGCAGGCCAATGTGCGCACCGCCCAGGCGGCCACGCGCTCGCTGGCGGGCGGGCTGGACCTCGCCTTCAAGGCGGGCGCCGTCACCGGCCTTCTGGTGGCGGGGCTCGCGCTCCTGGGTGTCACGGTCTATTTCGCCGTGCTCACCCACGGGCTCGGCCTCGCGCCCGGCAGCCGGACCGTGGTGGACGCGCTGGTGGCGCTCGGCTTCGGCGCCTCGCTCATCTCCATCTTCGCCCGGCTGGGCGGCGGCATCTTCACCAAGGGGGCCGACGTGGGCGGCGACCTCGTGGGCAAGGTGGAGGCGGGCATCCCGGAGGACGACCCCCGCAACCCCGCCACCATCGCGGACAATGTGGGCGACAATGTCGGCGACTGCGCCGGCATGGCGGCGGACCTGTTCGAGACCTACGCCGTCACCCTCGTGGCCACCATGGTCCTGGCGGTGATCTTCTTCGGCACCGGCCCCGCGCTCACGGTCATGCTGCTGTATCCGCTGGCCATCGGCGCGGCCTGCATCCTCACCTCCATCGCCGGGACCTTCTTCGTGAAGCTCGGCCCCACCTCCTCGATCATGGGCGCGCTCTACAAGGGCTTCGTCGCCTCGGCGGCGCTGTCGGTGTTCGCGCTCGCGCTCGTCACCTGGCTCCTGCCGGGCTGGGGGCAGATCGGCGGCGGGCCGATGACCGGAACCATGCTGTTCCTGTGCGGGCTGGTGGGCCTGCTGGTCACGGGCGCCATCGTGGTCATCACCGAATATTATACGGGCACCGGCTACCGGCCGGTGGTCTCCATCGCCCAGGCCTCGGTGACGGGACACGGGACGAACATCATCCAGGGCCTCGCCGTCTCGCTGGAATCCACGGCGCTGCCCACCCTGGTCATCATCGCGGGCATCCTGGCGGCCTATGGCCTCGCCGGGCTGTTCGGCATCGCCATCGCTGCCACCACCATGCTGGCGCTGGCGGGCATGGTGGTGGCGCTCGATGCCTTCGGCCCCGTCACCGACAATGCCGGCGGCATCGCGGAAATGGCGGGCCTGCCCCCGGAGGTGCGCCATTCCACCGACGCGCTGGACGCGGTGGGCAACACCACCAAGGCCGTCACCAAGGGCTATGCCATCGGCTCGGCGGGCCTCGGCGCGCTGGTCCTGTTCGCCGCCTACAGCCAGGATTTGAAATACTTCATCTCCCAGGCGGCGCCGGGCAGCTACTTCGCCGGGGTCACGCCCAACTTCTCCCTGGAGAATCCCTATGTGGTGGTGGGCCTCCTGTTCGGCGGCCTGCTGCCCTTCCTGTTCGCCGCCATGGGCATGACGGCGGTGGGCCGGGCCGCCGGGGCCATCGTGGAGGAGGTGCGCCGCCAGTTCCGCGAGAAGCCCGGCATCATGGCCGGCACCGACAAGCCGGACTATTCGCGCGCCGTGGACATGCTCACGCGGGCGGCCATCAAGGAGATGATCATCCCCTCGCTGCTGCCCGTGCTCTCGCCCATCGTCTGCTACTACGTGATCTATGTGGTGGCCGGCGGCGGGGTGGCGGGCAAGTCGGCCGCCTTCTCGGCGGTGGGCGCCATGTTGCTGGGGGTGATCGTCACCGGCCTGTTCGTCGCCATCTCCATGACCTCGGGCGGCGGCGCCTGGGACAATGCGAAGAAATCCTTCGAGGACGGCTTCGTGGACAAGGACGGCGTGCGCCACTTCAAGGGCTCGGACGCCCACAAGGCATCCGTGACCGGCGACACGGTGGGCGATCCCTACAAGGACACCGCCGGGCCAGCGGTCAATCCCATGATCAAGATCACCAACATCGTCGCGCTGCTTTTGCTGGCGGTGCTGGGGCATTGAGGACAGGCGCGGCCTCCGGGCCGCGCTTCTCTCCGGCGCAAGCCGGCGGCAGCTACGCGGGCGGCCCTTTCGGGTCATCCCCCGCTCTCCTGCATCGCTGTGCGGCGTCCCGTGCGGGGCGCCGCCCTTTCATTCGGGCGGGCGATCGTGTACGAACGCGCCCGAATTGCTTTGGTGCGCGCCCCGCGCGGCGCGTGGACGATGGAATCCATGCAGACTGTCCTGATCGTCATTCACCTGATGGTGGTGCTTGCCCTTATTGGTGTCGTGCTCATCCAGCGCTCTGAAGGCGGCGGACTTGGCATCGGCGGCGGGGGCGGCGGCAGCGGCGGCTTCTTCACCGCCCGCGGCACCGCCAACGTGCTCACCCGGGCGACGGCGATTCTCGCCGGCATCTTCTTCATCACCAGCCTGTCGCTGACGATCATGGCCGGCTGGGGCCGCACCCCGCCCGCGCTGCTGAACCAGTCGGGCGCGCCCTCGGGCCCCGCGGTTCCCGCCGGTGGCTCCATCCTCGACCAGATCCGCCCGCAGGCGCCCGCCTCGCAGGTTCCTGTCCCGCAGGTTCCGTCCGCTCCGGCGACACAGGCTCCCGCTTCCCAGGCTCCCGCGTCCCAGGCTCCGGCGTCTTCGGCCCCCGTGCCGCAGAGCGCGCCTCCCGCGCCGGCTCCGGCGGCTCCCGCTCCGGCCGCCCCGGTGCCGGCTGGTTCCCAGTCTCAGTGATCATGCGCGCGGCGATCCTTCGCCGCGTGAGGTTTCCACAGGCGAAAACGAGGCGCACCTGCGCTTCGTTCTCGCCGAATCGCGTTTGCACGGATTAGAGTGAAGGCCCATGGCGCGCTATATCTTCATCACCGGCGGCGTCGTGTCCTCCTTGGGCAAGGGCCTCGCCTCAGCCGCTCTGGGTGCGCTTCTTCAAGCGCGCGGCTACACCGTCCGGCTTCGCAAGCTGGACCCCTACCTGAACGTTGATCCGGGCACCATGAGCCCGTATCAGCACGGCGAAGTCTTCGTCACCGACGACGGGGCGGAGACCGATCTCGATCTCGGCCATTACGAGCGCTTCACCGGACGCCCGGCGACGCGGCGGGACAACGTCACCACCGGCCAGATCTACCAGGACATCCTGAACAAGGAGCGGCGCGGCGATTATCTCGGCGCCACGGTCCAGGTCATCCCTCACGTCACCAACGCCATCAAGGACTTCGTCCTGGAGGGCAACGAAGGCTTCGACTTCGTGCTGGTGGAAGTGGGCGGCACGGTGGGCGACATCGAGGGCCTGCCCTTCTTCGAGGCCATCCGGCAGTTGAAGAACGACCTGCCGCGCAACCATTCCATCTTCATCCACCTGACCCTGCTGCCCTACATCCCCTCGGCGGGCGAGCTGAAGACCAAGCCGACGCAGCATTCCGTGAAGGAGCTGCGCTCCATCGGCATCCAGCCCGACATCCTCCTGTGCCGCACAGACCGGCCCGTGCCCCGCGAGGAGCGCCGCAAGCTGGCGCTGTTCTGCAACGTGCGGGAAAGCGCCGTGATCGAGGCGCGGGACGTGGACAACATCTATGCGGTCCCCTCCGCCTATCATGCGGAAGGGCTCGACACCGAGGTTCTGGCCGCATTCGGCATCGAGCCGGCGCCGCTGCCCAAGCTCGCCCGCTGGACCAATATCGAGGACCGGGTGCGCAATCCCGAGGGCGAGGTCACCATCGCCATCGTGGGCAAGTATACCGGCCTGAAGGACGCCTATAAGTCGCTCATCGAGGCGCTGGCCCATGGCGGCATCGCCCATAAGGTGAAGGTCAATCTCGACTGGATCGAGAGCGAGACCTTCGAGCACGAGGATCCCGCGCCCTTCCTGGAGCATGTGCACGGCATCCTGGTGCCCGGCGGCTTCGGCCAGCGCGGCGCCGAGGGCAAGATCCGCGCGGCCCAGTTCGCGCGCGAGCGGGCGGTGCCCTATTTCGGCATCTGCTTCGGCATGCAGATGGCGGTCATCGAGGCGGCGCGGAACCTTGCGGGAATCGGCGCGGCCAATTCCACCGAGTTCGGCGAGACGCCCGAGCCGGTGGTGGGCCTGCTCACCGAATGGCTACGCGGCAATGAACTGGAGCAGCGCCGCGCCAACGGCGACCTGGGCGGCACCATGCGCCTCGGAGCCTATGCCGCGCATCTGGAAGGCGGCAGCAAGGTGGCGGGCGTCTATGGCTCGCAGGACATCCAGGAGCGCCATCGCCACCGCTACGAGGTGAACACCGCCTATCGCGAGCGCCTGGAGCAGCACGGCCTGCGCTTCTCCGGCATGTCGCCGGACGGCCTGCTGCCCGAGATCGTGGAATATCCGGACCACCCCTGGTTCATCGGCGTGCAGTTCCATCCCGAGCTGAAGTCGCGCCCGTTCGAGCCCCATCCCCTGTTCGCGTCCTTCATCGGCGCGGCCAAGGAGCAGAGCCGGCTGGTGTGAGCCCCGCGCCCGGTTTCGGGCGCGGTCTTCAAAGCGTCGCGGCCGCCGGGGCAGCATCGGGGGCCGCGCGGGTTGCCCCGCCTTCGCCGCGCGTGCCACATAGGCCCGCCGAAGGAATCAGGGAGCAGCCCATGCCGCGCGGTCTCGATCACCTCGTCCACCTGGTGCGCGATCTCGACGCTGCCGGTGAGGTCTATGACCTGATCGGCTTCACGGTGGGCCCCCGCAACCACCATCCCTGGGGCACCCATAACCGCATCGTCCAGCTTCCGGGCTTCTTCATCGAGCTTCTGGAAGTCGCCGAGCCGGACCGGATTCCCGAGGGCTCGGGCAGCCATTTCTCCTTCGGCGCCTTCAATCGCGACTTCCTGGCCCGCAACGGCGAGGGCCTGCCCATGCTGGCTTTGGAGGGGCGCGACCCGACGGCCGAGAAGGCGGCGTTCGACGCGGCCGGGTTCGGCGGCTTCGACGTGTTCGACTTCTCCCGCATGGCGCGCCGCCCGGACGGGCAGGAAGTGGAGGTGGGCTTCTCGCTGGCCTTCGCGCAGGACCCCGCCGCCCCGAATGCCGGCTTCTTCACCTGTACCCAGCGCAAGCCGGAGAATTTCTGGTCGCCCGACCTCCAGCGCCACGCCAACGGCACCACGGGTGTCGCCGGGGTGGTGCTCGTGGCCGAGCATCCCATGGACCATGTGAGCTTCATCGACACCCTGGCCGGCGTGACGGCGCGGCGGGCCACCGATTCCTGGTACGTCGCCCAGACGCCGCGCGGCGAGATCGACATCATGACCCGCGCGGTCTTTTCCGAGCGGTTCGGCGTGCCGGCGCCCGCGGGCACGGACCTGCGCATCGCGGGCGTGCGCTTCGTCTCTCCCGGCGCGGTGGACATGCGCCGGGGCCTCGCGGCGCGGCGCATGATCGAGGAGAAGATCGAGGGCCTCGTCGTGGTGGCCCCGCGCGCTGCCATGGGCGCGGCGCTGATCTTCGATCGGCCGGACTGAGGTCCGGACGGCGCCATGGCGGGGCGGAGCACGAAAGGCGGACTGGACGGCGCGCGCTCTGCCGCAAAGGGCCCCGGGCGCGCGGGCCTCGCCTTCCTGCGCGAGACCGCGCTCTATGCCTCCGGCACGGCGCCCGTGGCTGGGGTGGACGAGGCGGGTCGCGGGCCGCTGGCAGGCCCCGTCGTCGCCGCCGCCGTGATCCTGGACCCGGAGCGGGTTCCGGTGGGCCTCAATGATTCCAAGAAGCTGACCCGCGAGCGGCGCGAGACGCTCTACGTCCAGATCTGCGCCACCGCCGAAGTGTCGGTCTGCCTCGCGCCGCCGGCACGCATCGACCGCGACAATATCCGCCAGGCGTCCCTCTGGTCGCTGGCGAATGCGGTGCGCGGCCTGCCACGCGCGCCCGCCTTCGTGTTTGTGGACGGCAACGATCCTCCGCCCTTGCCCTGCGCGCTGGAAATGGTGATCGGCGGCGACGGCATCATCGCCTCCATCGCGGCGGCGTCCATCGTGGCGAAGGTGACGCGCGACCGGCTCATGGCGGGCCTCGGCGCCGCCTTTCCGGCCTACGGCTTCGAGCGCCACATGGGCTACGGCACCGCCGAGCATTCGCTGGCGCTGCGCACCCACGGCCCCTGCGCGCACCATCGCCGCTCCTTCGCGCCGGTGCGCGAGCAGCAGCTCGCCTTGTTCGGCGCGCCGGGGGACTAGGGTCAGCCGCCGGACTGCGCCTTCAGCACCGCGTCCACATTCATGCGGTGCACCGCCTCGTAGGGCGCGAAATAGCGCAGCGCGCCCGAGGCGAAGCCTTCGGCGGCGAACGCCCGCAAATCCTCGTTCCGCGCCTGCGCGTCCTCACGCACCGTCAGCAGCTTGCCGACATAGGCGCGCGTGGCCGCGATGAAGTCCTTGCCGTAGCCGCCCGCCGCGATCACCTCTTCGGCGCCGTGATTGGGCAGGATGCGGGAAATGTCCCAGCCGGCCATGCGGTCCAGGTCTGTCAGGTGGAGCGCGAGCCGGTCGGGCTCGTCCACATAGGTCACGGGATCCTCCAGCGTGTCGCCCGCCAGCAGCACGCCGCCGGGGAGCAGGATCACCGTGCCGTCGCGGGAATGGATGTCCATCTGGACGAGGCGCACCGGCACGTCGCCCACCATGAGATCAAGCTCGCCCTCGAAGGTGCGGTTGGGCAGGACGAGCGGCTTTATCGGCGGATCGGCCGCTTCCAGCGCGTCCCGCTTTTCGGCCAGGATCTCGGCGGTGAGGCGGTTGGCGATGATCTCGCAGTCCGCGAACACCGCGTTCCCCGCCACATGGTCGTCGTGCCAATGGCTGAGCACCACCGTGAAGCGGGTCACGCCTCGGGCGGCCAGGGTGTCGCGGATGATGCGCGCGTGGGTGAGCGAGATATGGGTGTCGTAGACCAGCGCCTCCGTGCCCCGGACCACGGCATAGGAGGCGATGCCGGCCTCATAGGCGCCATCGTCCAGCCAGTTCGGGGCAGGCGAGTGCAGCCGCACCCCCGGCACGCGCCCGTCATAGAAGGCGAGCACATGGGGCGCGGGCGCGAGAATGCGCAGTGTCTCTCCGAAGGCGGGGGGCATGAGGGTGTTTCCGTCGCGCGAGAACTGACTGAAAGTCGCCCACCCTGCCCCCCGGCGCAATGGCTCCGGGGCTCAGTCCAGCTTCACGCCGGTCGTGTCCGCGACCGTCTTCCAGCGCGCCACGTCCGCCTCGATCTGCTTGGCGAAGGCGGCCGGGGTGTTGGCCACGGGCTCGGCGCCCACCGCTTCAAGCTGCTTGCGCACCTCCGGCTTCGCCACCGCCTCGGCCACGGTCTTCTGGATCAGGTCCACGATGGCGGGCGGGGTGCCGGCTGGCGCGAGGATGCCGAACCAGCCCGACACTTCGTAGCCCGGCACGGTCTCCGCGATGGTGGGGATGTTGGGCGCGCCCGGCCAGCGCTTGGCGGTGGTCACCGCGATGGCGCGCAGCTTGCCGCTCTCGATGAAGGGCATGGCCGAGGGCAGATTGTCGAAGCCAATGGGGATGTGCCCGCCCACGAGGTCGGTGAGCATGGGCGCCGCGCCCTTGTAGGGCACGTGGGAGATATTGATGCCGGTCATCATCTTCAGCAGCTCCGCGCTCATGTGCGGCGAGCCGCCGGCGCTGGTGGAGCCATAATTGAGCTTGCCCGGCTCCTTCTTGGCGAGCGCGATCAGCTCCGGCAGGTTCTGCGCGGGAAGGCTGGGATTGACCACCAGCACGTTGGGTGTGCTCGCGACGACGGTGATGGGCGCGAAATCCTTCAGCGCGTCATAGGGCAGGGTCTTCTGGAGCGCGGAATTGATGCCGTGGGTGTTGGCCGTGCCCATGAGCAGGGTGTAGCCGTCCGGCGCCGATTTCGCGACCGCCGACGTGCCGATGGCGCCGCTGGCGCCCGCCCGATTGTCCACCACGAAGGGCTGGCCGAGCTTCTCGCTCAACTGGGTGGCGATGAGGCGGGCGATGATGTCCGTGGTGCCGCCCGCCGGATAAGGCACGACCAGCTTCACGGGCCGGGAGGGATAGGTCTCGGCCCGCGCACCCGCCATGGGGACGGCGAGAGAGAGGGCGGCGAGGACGAGGAGCGCGCGGCGCGTGGGCCGGGCGCGGAAGGCGCTGGGGATCATCGGCGTTTCCATCCTTGTGTCGGGGTCTTCGCCCCGGTTCGTTGCACGCGTCGGAAGATCAGGCGGCCAGCGGGCCGCGCAGCAGGGGCAGGAGCGCGTCCGGCACCTCGATGGGGAAGCCGAGGACGGCGGACGACAGCGCCTTGCCGTAATTGTCCAGCGACAGGCTGCGGGAGACCCCGCCGCCCAGCGCCCCGTGGCAGACGAAGTTCAGGGCCTCGATATTGTCCACCTCGTAGCGCAGCACCGGTCCGGTGATGGCAGCGCCGTAGAAGGCCTTGAACCGCTCGGCGGTGAGCTGGTCCTTCAGCAGCGGGTAGAGCGCCGGCTCATAGGCGAACACGGCGATGTTGGAGGTGTTGCCCTTGTCGCCGGAGCGGGCATGGGCGAGGTGCTGGAGGGCGACGGTCTTGCTCATGGTCGGGCCTCAGCTTTCGAAATAGCGCACGGAGGCGGGAACCGCCTCGCGGGGGGCGAGGGTGGACCACACGCCGATCACCTCGCGGGTGCGCTCCTGGTGGGGTACGCGCTTGCCGGTATGGGCGATGCCTGAGACGGCCATGCCGTCCACCTCGCGGCCCACCTTCGCCGCCTCCTCGCGGGTGCGGGTGCGGGCGGCGACGCGGACCGCGATCTCGTAGGGCTCGGGCGCATCCGCCGGGGTGGCGGCGCCGTGAATGGCGTTGAGGCCCAGGAAGTCGATGCGGATATCCTCCGCGTCCAGCTTCACGATCTTGAAGCGCTCCTCCAGCACCTTTTTGGCGAGCTGCGCGCGGCGCAGGGCGCCGGGGCCGGCATAGAAGAACATGTCCTCGCCGATGAAGCCTTCCGTGCAGCCCATGGAGACCTTCAGCGTGGGCGTGCGGGGCTTGCCCGTGAGGCCGGTGACGCGGACCCGGTCCGGCGCCACCTGCTCCAGGCGGCAGCGGGTAAAGTCCACCACCACGTCCGGGGTGAGGTAATTGGCGGGGTCGTGCACCTCGTAGAGCATCTGCTCCTTCACGGTGGCCAGCGTCACCGCGCCACCCGAGCCGGGCGTCTTGGTGATGATCGCCGTGCCGTCCGCCTCCACCTCGGCGATGGGGAAGCCGAAATTCCAGGGCTCGGGCACGTCCTTGAAGCCGGGATCGGAGAAATAGCCGCCCGTGACCTGGGCGCCGCATTCCATGAGATGGCCGAGGCCGTTGCCGGCGCCCAGCAATTCATACTGGTCCGCCGTCCAGCCGAAGCTGTGCATCATGGGTGCGAGGAACAGGGAGGGGTCCGCCACGCGGCCCGTCACCACGATCTGCGCGCCCGCGTCCAGCGCCTCCACGATGGGCTCGGCGCCAAGATACGCTTCCGCGGAGATCAGCGTGTTGCCGAGCGTCGCGGTGGGCGCGCCGCTCTCCAGGATGGTGTCGGTCAGGTCCAGCACCCGGTCGGTGATGATGGAGCCGTTCACCGCCGCCACCTTCACACCCTTGATGCCCAGTTCGCGCAGCAGTTCCACGATGCGCTGGGCGGCGCCGTCGGGATTGACCCAGCCCTGGTTGGAGACGATGCGCGTGCCCCGCTCCATGCAGGCGGGCAGCACCGCGCGCATGCGGTCGTCCAGATAGGTGTCGTAGCCGGGGAAGGAGGGGTCGCGGCGCGCCCGCACCTGGGCGGCGGAGATGGTCGCTTCCGCCATGGTCTCGAAGCAGAGGAAGTCCAGCTCCCCGCGCGCGGCGTTCAGCGCCGCCGGCTCCACCCGGTCGCCCCACCAGGCGGACCCGGAGCCGATCCGTAACGTCTTGCTCATCAGGCGTTCGTCCCGTTTTCGTTCTTGGCTTTGTCCCATTCTTCACCCCGCGCGCCGGGCGGCAATGCACGCAGCGGAAAAGGCCCTATGATGAAAATTCACAGGGGAGGGCGCGCATGGACCGGTTCGGCGAGATGGAGGTGTTCCTGCGGGTGGTGGCGGAAGGCAGCTTCTCCGCCGCCGCGCGCAAGCTGAACCAGGCGCCCTCGACCGTCAGCAAGCTCATCGCGCGGCTGGAGGCGCGGCTCGATGCCCGCTTGTTCGAACGCATCGACGGCACCATCCGCCTGACCGAAGAGGGGGCCGCCTTCCGGGCCGCCAGCGAAGGCGTGGTGGCGGCCATGGCGGCGGCGGAAGGGGCGGTGCGCCCGGCGGCGGACCCGGTGTCCGGCACGGTGCGCATCCATACCGCGCTGACCACGGCGAAATATCTCATCGCCCCCCAATTGCCGGACCTCATGGACCGGCACCCCGACCTGCGCCTGGAATTCGTGCTGGGCACGGAGCGGGGCGACTTCGCGCGCCAGGGCATCGACGTGGCCATGCATAGCGGGCGGCCGACCGAACTGTCCCTCATCGGGCGCCCGCTGATGGTGCGGCCCTGGACCATCGCAGCCGCGCCCGCCTATCTGGAGAAGCACGGCGCGCCCCTCCACCCGGAGGATTTGCTGCGGCACCGCTGCCTCAACTTCACCATCCGCACCCAGTGGAATTCCTGGACCTTCCACGAGGACGGGGCGCTGAAGACCATCGACATCCCCAACCATGTGGGCGCCGACCAGGGTGAGCTTCTGCGCACGCTGGCGCTGGTGGGGCTGGGGGTGGTGCGGCTCGCCACCTTCCATCTGGCGGACGATCTGGCAGCGGGGACGCTGGTGCCGCTGCTGGCCGACTATCAGGAGCGCTCCGACGACGACCGCTTCTACCTGCTCTATCTGCGCGGCCGCACCATCGCGCCCCGCGTGCGGGCAGTGGTGGACTTCCTCGCCGAGCGCCTGGGCCCGCCCCGGCGCCGCGGCCCCCGGCGGGCGCCGATCCCGGGGCTGTATTGAGGGACATTGAGCGGCGTCGCACCCGGCGCATGCCCCCTCCCCATCCCTCCCCCGCAAGCGGGAGAGGGGGCCTGTTGTGGCAAGAGGAGAGGGCCGTCTTCACCCCACATGCGGCAAACCCTCTCCCGCCTGCGGGGGAGGGTTGGGAGGGGGAAATGGGCTTTCAAAACCCCGCCGCGCCGATCATTCGCGACATCCCCGCACGCGCCGGGCATCCGGTGTCGGGATCACTCCGCCGCTTCGCGCGTGTGGCCCAGGCGGTCGGAGAGGGTGGCCAGCAGGTCGCGGGCGGCGTCGGCGATGACGGTGCCGGGCGGGAAGATGGCTTCCGCGCCGGCGGCCTTCAGCGCGTCATAGTCCTGCGGGGGCACCACGCCGCCCACCACCACCATGATGTCGCCGCGCCCTTCCGCCTCCAGCGCCGCCTTCAGCGCCGGGACGAGAGTGAGGTGGCCCGCCGCAAGCGAGGAGATGCCCACCACGTGCACGTCGTTCTCCACCGCCTGGCGGGCGGCTTCCTCGGGGGTGGCGAAGAGGGGGCCGATATCCACGTCGAAGCCGAGGTCGGCGAAGGCGGAGGCGATCACCTTCTGGCCCCGGTCGTGGCCGTCCTGGCCCACCTTGGCGACGAGGATGCGCGGGCGGCGGCCCTCGGCTTCCTCGAAGGCTTCCACCAGCTTCTGCACCTTGCCCACCTTGTCGGTCATGGCGCCCGCCTCGCGCTTGTAGACGCCGGAAATGGCGCGGATCTCCGCCCGGTGGCGGCCGAACACCTTCTCCAGCGCGTCGGAAATCTCACCCACGGTGGCCTTGGCGCGGGCGGCATTGACCGCCAGTTCCAGCAGGTTCGCGCCCTGGCTGGCGCCGTTGGTGAGAGCGGTCAGGGCCGCGTCCACCTCTTGCGGGCTGCGCTCGGCGCGCAGGCGCTTCAGCTTCTCGATCTGCGCGGCGCGCACGGCGGAATTGTCCACCTTCAGCACGTCGATGGGCTTCTCCGCCTCGGGCTTGAACTTGTTCACGCCCACCACGGTCTGCGCGCCGCCGTCGATACGGGCCTGGGTGGTGGCGGCGGCTTCCTCGATGCGCAGCTTGGGGATGCCGGCCTCGATGGCCTTCGCCATGCCGCCCAGCGCCTCCACCTCCTGGATGTGCGCCCAGGCCTTGGCGGCGAGGTCGGCGGTGAGGCGCTCCACGAAATAGGAGCCGCCCCAGGGGTCGATCTGGCGGGTGGTGGCGCTCTCCTGCTGGAGCAGGATCTGGGTGTTGCGGGCGATGCGGGCGCTGAAGTCCGTGGGCAGGGCCAGGGCCTCGTCCAGCGCGTTGGTGTGCAGCGACTGGGTATGGCCCTGGGTGGCCGCCATGGCCTCGATGGCGGTGCGCATGACGTTGTTGAACACGTCCTGCGCGGTCAGGCTCCAGCCGGAGGTCTGGGAATGGGTGCGCAGGGGCAGGGACTTCGGGCTCTTGGCGCCCACGTCCGTCATCAGCTTGGTCCACAGGAGGCGGGCAGCGCGCAGCTTGGCCACCTCCATGAAGAAGTTCATGCCGATGGCCCAGAAGAAGGAGAGGCGCGGCGCGAACACGTCGATGCCCAGCCCGGCCTTGGCGCCGGCGCGCACATATTCGATGCCGTCCGCCAGCGTATAGGCCAGCTCCAGATCCTGCGTCGCGCCGGCTTCCTGCATATGGTAGCCGGAAATGGAGATGGAGTTGAAGCGCGGCATCTCGTTCGACGTGTAGCCGAAAATGTCGGAGATGATGCGCATGCTCGGTGCGGGCGGATAGATGTAGGTGTTCCGCACCATGAATTCTTTGAGGATGTCGTTCTGGATGGTGCCCGACAGCTTGGCGTGGGGCACCCCCTGCTCCTCGCCCGCCACGATGTACAGCGCCAGGATCGGCAGCACCGCGCCGTTCATGGTCATGGACACGCTCATCTGGTCCAGCGGGATGCCGGAGAACAGGGTGCGCATGTCGTAGATGCTGTCGATGGCCACCCCCGCCATGCCCACGTCGCCGGCGACCCGGGGATGGTCGCTGTCATAGCCGCGATGGGTGGCGAGGTCGAAGGCGACCGACAGGCCCTTTTGGCCCGCCGCCAGGTTGCGGCGATAGAAAGCGTTGGAATCCTCGGCCGTGGAGAAGCCGGCATATTGCCGGATGGTCCAGGGCTGGTTCGCATACATGGTGGGGTAGGGGCCGCGCAGATAGGGCGCGATGCCGGGATAGGTATCGAGGAAGGGCAGGCCCGCCACATCGGCGGGGCCATAGAGCGGCTTCACCGCGATCCCCTCGGGCGTCATCCAGGGCGCGTCGGCGGCGGCCGGCGGTGCGAGCTCCGGCGCGCGCCAGTCGATCTCGGCGAATGCGGGCAAGCGGCTCATGGTCCCCATCCTAATCCAAAATGCGCCCTCTGGCGCCCCTGATCCTGTGTCCCGCCGGGGGCGGGGTGAAAGTGCGGCGGGTGGTGCCCGCTCCGGGAGGCCCGTTTCCCCCTCCCAACCCTTCCCCGCAATTGGGAGA
>JACESF010000037.1 GCA_013911975.1 Hyphomicrobiales bacterium
TTCCCCCTCCCTGCCCCTCCCCCGCAAGCGGGAGAGGGAATCCGCGTCGCCTCCAGCCTGAGGTCCCACCCGTGATCCGTCTGCTCGACGTCACCCTGTCCTACCAAGGCCGCACCGGCGAGGTCACCGCCCTCTCCCATTGCTCCATGAGCGTGGAGAAGGGCGAGTTCGCCGCCGTGGTCGGCCCCTCCGGCTGCGGGAAATCCACCCTGATGAAACTGGTGACGGGCCTCATCCGCCCCACCAAGGGCATGGTGGAAGTGGACGGCGAGGATGTGACCGGGCCCGTGAAGATCGCGGGCATGGCCTTCCAGGCGGCCAACATGCTGCCCTGGCGCACGGTCATCGAGAACGTGATGCTGCCCCTGGAGATCGTCTCCCCGCACCGCAGCCGTCTCTCGCGCGACAGGGCGGCGTATCACGCCCGCGCCATGGACCTGCTGGGCGTGGTGGGCCTGCGGGACTTCGCGGACCGCTTTCCCTGGGAAATGTCGGGCGGCATGCAGCAGCGCGCCTCGCTCTGCCGCGCCCTCATCCACGAGCCCGCGCTCCTCATGCTGGACGAGCCGTTCGCGGCGCTGGACGCCTTCACCCGCGAGGAATTGTGGGTGGTGCTGCGCGACCTGTGGCAGCGGCTCGGCTTCACGGTGATCCTCGTCACCCACGATCTGCGCGAGGCGGGTTTCCTCGCCGACACCATCCATGTGATGAGCGCGCGGCCCGGCCACATCGTGGAGACCCGCACCGTCGATTTCCCCCGCCCGCGTCCGCTGGAGGTGCTCTATGAGCCCGCCTTCACGGACCTCGTCCATTCCCTGCGCAACAAGATCGCCGAAGTGAGGCAGGCATGAGGAAGATCAGCGCCGAGGACCTGACGCCAATCGCCTTCACCCTGGCGCTGTTCGTGCTGTGGGAGTTGGCCTGCATCGTGTTCCGCATCGACAGCTTCATCCTGCCCGCGCCGACCGCCATCGCGGGCGCCATGGTGCAATATTGGTGGCCGCTGCTGCGCAATTCCTTCGTGACGCTCTGGACCACGGCGGCGGGCTTCCTGCTGGCGGTGGCGTTCGGCATCGCGCTGGGCCTCGTGGTGGGCTGGTCCCGTGCCATCTATCGCGGCCTCTATCCTGTCATGATCGGCTTCAACTCCATCCCCAAGGTGGCGGTGGTGCCGATCCTGATCATGTGGTTCGGCATCGGCGAGATCCCGGCCATTCTCACCGCCTTCCTCATCTCCTTCTTCCCCATCGTGGTGAACGTGGCGACCGGCCTCGCCACCACCGAGCCGGAGCTGGAGGACGTGCTGCGGGCGCTGGGCGCCTCCAAGTTCGACATCATGCGCAAGGTGGGCATCCCGCGCACCGGGCCCTATCTGTTCGGGGCGCTGAAAGTGGCCATCACGCTGGCCTTCGTGGGTTCCGTCGTGTCCGAGACCATCGGCGCCAATGCGGGGCTCGGCCACCTCATGGTGCAGGCGGGGTCCAACTTCCAGATGCCGCTGGTGTTCGCCGGGCTAATGGCCCTCGCGATCGAGGGCATCCTCATGTACGCGGTGTTCGCGGCGCTGGAGAAGCGCATGGTGAGCTGGGCGTTCCGCTCCTCGTCCAGCGCGGCGGCGTAGCGCCCCGGCGGCAGGACTATTCGGCCGGCGCGGGGGACGGCATCTCCGCGCGCTTGGTGCCCACGAGGGCCACCGCCTTGCGCAGCAGCGCCTGGCGGACCGCGCCCGCATCCTCGGACTTCGTCCAGGCCTGGATCGAGACCTCCGCCACCGTGTCCGTCACCTTGCCGATGGAGACGCTGGGCGCGGGGGACGGAAGGACGCCGGGCTGGTGCTCCAGCACGTCGCGCAGGTCTTGCGCCACGGCCTCCGGGTCCTTCGCCAGCGCCACGGGAACGGTGACGGTGGCCTGGCGGGTGGCATAGGCGGAATTGTTGGTGAGCGCCGCGCCCCACACCTGGCCATTGGGGATCAGCACCTGGACATTGTCGCCGCTGGCCAGCTCGGTCATGAACAGGTTGAGGTTGCGCACGGTGCCGGACTTTCCCGCCACCTCGATGGCGTCGCCGATGCGGAACGGGCGGAACATCAGCAGCATGACGCCCGCCGCCATGTTGGACAGGGTGCCCTGGAGCGCGAGGCCGATGGCGAGGGAGGCCGCGCCCAGCACCGCCACGAGGCTCGTGGCCTGGATGCCTACCACCTGGAGGATCAGCACGAAGCACACCACCAGCACCGCATATTTCGCGAGGCTCGCCAGGAAGGCGGCAACGGTGAGGTCCATGTGCCGCGCCATCATCAGGCCGCGATGGGCGAACCGTTCCACGAGGTTCGCCACCCACCACCCGACGAGGCCGATGACCACCGCGCCCAGGAAATTGATGCCGTAGATGACCGCCAGTTCGCCCAGCCGATCGAAATCCAGATTCATCATGCGCCTCCCGTGGCTGCCCGCCGCCTCCCCTGGGCAACGGCGGAGGGCGCCATGGGTTCCCCGTCCGCGGGCGCGCGTGGCCTGAGCGGCGGGCGGCGATTTTTGGCCCGGTCAAGGTTCGCCATGGCGTGCGCCGGAAGGGCTGCGTTAGACACGGCGGTGTCGTTACCTACCGGCAAGGAACACCGCATGCGCATTCCTGTCACGGCTCTCGCCCTGGCCTCCGTGCTGCTCACCGCGGGCGCCGCCTCGGCGCAGCAGAACCCCCTCGTCACCTATTGCCAGGCCGACATCGAGCGCCTGTGCAAGGGCGTACCGCCCGGCGACGGCCGCCTGCTCGCCTGCCTCCAGAATCACGGACAGCAGATCAGCGTCGGCTGCGCCAAGGCGCTCCAGGCCATGAAGAAGAACATGTGAACCGACAATCCGGGCCGCGGCGCAGGTCGCGGCCCGGGTTCACAGCAGGGCCACGGGCAGCGCCCGGTTGATGGCCCCTTTCAGCGCGTCGAGCAGCCCATTGATGAAATCCTGCACCTCCACCAGCGTTGCCTGGGAGGTGTAGACGATGGCCTGGCAGAGCGTGATGCGCGCCACGCGCACGAAAGACTCGGCCTCCGCCCGCGAGATCTTGCCCGCCTGGAGGGCCATGGCGATCTCGGCCAGTTCCCGCAGATACATCCTGAGATGCTGCGGCGAGGTGCGCGAGATCCGGGTCCAGGTGTCGGAGGCCGACTGTCTCGCAGTGTCCAGCGCGAGCTTCAGCGCATCCTCCGTGAATGTATCGATCGCGCCCATGTCTCCCCTCCCTATTTGGCCGCCGGCGGCTTGTTCAGCACCAGCACGTCGATGGCGATGGCGATGGTGTTCTGAAGGCCCACGCGGGTCACGAGGATGACGCCCTCCGTGAGGGTGCCGCGGGCCTTCTGCCGGTTCTGCAGATCGAGAAGGCGCAGCCGCACCAGATAGAGGGCGGCCTCGCGGCAATCGAAGCGCGCGGCATCCTCCGGCAGCGGGTCGGCGATGGTGGGCTCGGCCGCCAGTTCGCCGAGCATCGGATTGGTCGGGCACGGCACCAAAGCGCGCGTGGCGCGGGCGCGCTGGAGCATCAGGGCCAGGGAATTGAAGGAGACCGCGTAGTATTCTGTCGCCTCGCGGGAGGCGTAGGTCTTCTCCGCGAACCCCGCTTCAGCATTGGCGAGGAATCTCGCGGTGCTCTCGGAGAGCTTGCCGAGCCCCTGGTCGTAGGAGGGATCATAGGGCGCGACGATGGTCACGCAGCCCATGAGCAGCAGGCACAGGCCCACCACGCAAGCGAGAGTCCGCCGCCGCACCGCCCCCTCCCCTGTCTGATCTGGGGAAAGGTAACACCATGGCCGCGATACTCAACTTTAAATTGTGTTTCTTATTTACACACTATTGTCCAATCCGGGACTTTCCAGACCGGCCGCTAGAAATCCAAGCCGGGCGGCGGGCCGGCGGCGCCGCTCCGCGATCTTGCCTCCCAGGTCATGCTCCGGGCGCGGTTGAACGTGTCGAACGGCGCGTCGCCTCCTACCACCCCGACCTACCGGCCCGGAACGCACGGGCGCCCGCCATCCCCGGGCTTTCCAGCGGCGCGAGCGGCGCGTCGTATCGCAAGAGAGCGCCCGGCCTCGCCCCGAAGCCGTCATGGAGAATGCCGAGCAGCAGGTCGGCGACGGTTTCGAAATCCCGCGCCGGGTCGGTGACGACCATCAGCTTCTGGAAATTGCCGTCCGACGTGTCGGTGGAAAAACCGGCCGCCGCCATCACCGCCACGCGCTCGGCCGGCACGGGCGGAGGCGTCTCGCCGTCCGGCACCGCGTAGAAGCCGGATGCCGCCTCGCACAGGATCTCCGTGTCGTCCTCGGACAGGAGGCATTGCACATAAGCGCCGGGGTCGCGGGCGGGGTGGATTGCCAGGAAGCGGTTAGGCGCGCCCGGCTGGCTGTGGATCATGTGAAGGCGCACGATGATGCCGCAGCGATGGTCGGAAGTGAATTGCGCCCGCCCGTCCTGCGCCCCCGCCATGGGCGGCCGGGGCGCGGACAGTGCTTCCACACAGGCGGCAACGCCCAGCCCGAAGCGTCGTCTGCGTGCGCCCCTCATGGCTTCCCCCGCGCCGGTCCACGCGCCATGATTGCACCGGAGCATGGACGGCGCGCAAGGGCGCCGGGCCTCAGCCCTCCACCATATGATTGTCGAAGCGCGGCCCGCCGGTGTGGCGCGCGGCAACGCCAACGCGACCCTCCTCCACCGCCACGAGGATCACCTCGCCATAGCCGCTGGTGGCGATGAAGCGCCCCGGCTCGGGCGTGGAGGCGAGGCCGCAGCCGTCATTGAGCGGCACCGCGCCCAGATAGCGACCCTCCCGGGTCCACACCGCCACCCGGTTGCCGCGCGGCGTGGCGCAGGCGACGAAGGCGCCGGACCGATCGATGGCCACCGAGCCCACATAGCCGCGCAGCGCGCGCCATTCCTCGTCCGGCGCCTCGAACGGGGTGAGCGCGCCACTGGTCGCGATGCCGAACAGAAGCGGACGGGCGATGCCGTCCTTCAGCAGGTCCTGGGCGGCGACCGCCGTGAAGCCGTTCCCGTCCCGCGCCAGATGGCGCAGGGAGAGGCTGGCGAGGTCGGAAGACAACCTCCCCTCTCCCGTCTGCGCGCCGCTCGCGGGGTCGAACAGCGCAATGCTGCTGCCCGTCACTTCCGCGTCGCGCGCCTCGGGCGTGTTGGGCTCGACGCCGCCGTTCGCCACCACGAGGGCCGCGCCCGAGCGCATCAGGTCGTGGGGGCCGTCGCCCGCGCTCGGCCATTCGGCCACGATCTCGAAACTGCCGTCCACCCGTCGCGCCGCGACGATGCCGCGTCCCATGCCGCGCACGGGGCCGTCCGGAGCGCGCTCGATCTCGGTGGTGAGGAACAGGGCGCCGTCCGGCGAGAAGCGGCCGTGCCCGGCGAAGACGCGGCCCGCGCCGGGCGTGAACGTGCCCACCTGCCCGCCCTTCACCCGGTCGAACACCAGCGCCACATGGCCGGGGCGGCGGCCCACCGCCACCGCCAGGGGGCCGGTGGGGCTGCCCTCGATGCCGTGCAGCCGCGCAGCGGACGGCGCCTTGGCGGCGGCATCCAGCCCATCGGCCACGGTAAAGGCGCCGAAGCCCTCGCCTTCCCCCGCCGTGGTGAGCCAGCCGCCTTCCAGCGCGTGAGAGCGGGCATGGATCCGGTCGTTCACCTGGGCGAGCGCGCCGCGCGGGACGAACAGCGCGGCGGCGGAGGCGCCGAGCAGCGCGCGGCGGGAGATGACGGCCATGGGCTCAGTCGCCGTCCAGGGCGTTGAAGCCCAGCGAGATGCCGAAATAGGCGGCGATGGGGCGATAGACGGTGATCTGCGCCGCCTTGAACATCTTCAGGGCCGCCTGGATCTTGGCCGCGCCGTCGCTGGTCTGCGCGGCGGCGCCGAGATCGGCGGGGAAGTCCGCCGCCGCCTTGTCGGCATTGGTGGCGGCCTTGTTCACCGCCCACTGGGTGCGGCTCGGCAATTGCTTCGCCACCTCCTGGAGAAGGGCGTCGGCGGAGGTGATCATCACCTTCACCACCTGCCCCGAGCGCCCGGACCGCCAGCCCTCCGCCACGGTGGGCTTGGGATCGCCATTGCCCAGAACGGGCAGGATGCGGGTGTCGGAGGCGCGCTGGTAGCCGCCCGACAGATCGGTGAGGATCATGCCCGGCACCGCCGCCGCATCGGGGAAGAAGACCGGGTCGCCCTTGCCGGAGACGACGGCGCCCAGCGCGCCGGAGGTCTTGTCGCCCCAGCCCGCGCGGATGTCCTTGGCGATGCCCGCAAGGTTCACCGCGATGGCCGTGCCGTACTGGCACCGCACCTTGGCCTCGGCCCCGGCCGCCAGCGCGTCCGCCGCGCCCTGCTCGAACAGGAGCCGCTCCATGGCGGGCAGGCCCTGGGCCGCCGCGTTGGACTTGCCGAACCGCTCCGCCTCGAAGCGCCCCTCGTCGGTGGATGCCAGCACCTCGGCCATGCCGCGCTGGATGGCGTTGCGCCGGTCCGGGAAGAAGTTGAAGCGGTCGGCCCGCAGCGCGAGGCTGACCGGCCCCATGGTGACGAATTCCACGGCGGTCCATGCGTCGGCGATCTTCAGGAAGGCGGCCTTCAGCGTGTCCACGCCCGCGGCGGAGGGCGCCGCGCAGAAGGTGGTCCAGGCCGCCTGCTGGTCCGCGCCGGCGGACGCCAGCGCGTCATAGCGGGGCAGCAGCCAGGTTTCGATGACGGGCACCGGGTCCAGCGCCGGCGCCGCCTTGAGAGGCAGGGCGGTGGCGGCCAGCGCCAGGGCGGCGGCGGCGAAGCGGACGGTGAGGGTGTTCATCCTCTCGGCTCCCATTCCTTCAAGCATCAAGGGTCTCACAGATTGGACACATAGGCGACGAGCGCGGCGCGCTCGGCCGCCGGCAGCGCCAGGAAAGCGCGGCGCGCGCCGTCCGCCTGCCCGCCATGCCAGGCGAGCGCCTCGGGAACCGAGGCGGCGCGGCCGTCATGCAGCAGGCCGGTCTTGCGCCGGAGCGCATCGGAAATGCCCGCGAGCGGCGCCGTGCGCCATTCGCCCGCCGCGACGCCGGGCTCGGACAAGGTGTCGGCAAGGCCGGGGCCGAGATCGTGCAGCAGCAGGTCCGTGAACAGGCGCGCGCTGCCGCCCGCGTTCGTGGGCAAAGCGGGCTGGTGGCACTGGGCGCAGCCGGCGGCGGCGAACAGACGCTCGCCCTTGCGGTCCGCCCGCCCCTCGGGCTCCGGCACCGGCAGGGAGGCCACATAGGCCACCACGCGGGCCAGCAGCACCTGGGAAATCTCCACCGCGCCCTCGCTCTCGATGCCGTGGGGCGCGGCGCGGCACGCCTGCTGCGCCGCCGTGCAGTCGCCCCAGGGCTCGGGATGGAGCGGGGTCGAGAGGCCCATGTCGAGGAAGAAGGCTTCCGAACTCTGCGCCTCCAGGCTCGGCTGGGAATTCTTCCAGCCATAGCGGCCGAGGGCGCGCGTGCCGTCGGGCAGCGTCACATGGCGCAGGCGCCCGCGCACCGCCTCCGGCTGGGCGGCGGCAATGGCGGCCACCGCCGCCTCCGGCACCTGCTCCAGCAGGCCGCGCCCGCGCAGATCCGGCGCGGCGCGCAGCGACAGTCCCGTAGAGGGATCGAGCGGGCCGTAGGCGAGCTGGCGCGGCGCGGCGACGCGCGCCTTGCGGCCGTCCGGCAGCGTCCGCTCCTCCACCGCCAGGACGCCCTCGGGGGTCAGGCCCTGCACCGCGTCGATCTGGAGCCGGCGCCCATAGACCGGGTCGCCCGCGCCGTCCGGCCGCCCCAGCGCCAGCACGGCGCCGCGCCCGTCCAGCGTGCTGTCCGCCTCCACATGGATGGAGCCGCGCCCGTCGCGGGGATGGCAGGAGGCGCAAGAGCGCGCGTCGAACAGGGGGCCGAGGCCGTCATCGGCCTTGGTGGAAGCGGGCGCCACCACCCAGGCGCGGTCGAACAGCGCCTTGCCGATCTGAAGGTCGAGGGCATCGAGGCCCGCGACGGCGCTCCCGGCGGCGATCAGCACCGCAGCGGCCAGCCCCGCGCCGAACGCCGCGCGCGCCCCGCTCACGCGACCCGGAACCAGCCCATGAGGCCGGTGTCCATATGTTCGAGGATATGGCAGTGGAACACCCAGTTCCCGCTCGCCGCCTTGAAGGCGAACTGGACGCTCTCGTTGGGCTCCACGATCACCGTGTCCGCCAGATATTGCGGCATGCCCTTCTTCTTGGAGGAGGACAGGACCTTGAACACATGCCCGTGCAGATGCATGGGGTGAACATGCTTGGTCACGTTGGTGCACGTCACCACATAGCTCGTGCCCGTGGACAATTGGGACAGCGGAGGCGGCAGGCGCAGCGCGTCGTCGGTGGCCCAGGAATCGCGGCTGATGGCCCAATGGGTCTTCGTGCCCACGCACAGGGAATCCACCAGCGCCTTGGACAGCGGGTCGTCCGCCGGGAGAGGCGGGCTCACGATGGTCGCGCCGGCGGAGACCTGCACCAGATACTCCAGCGGGGTCGGCTTCGACAGGTCCGGCATGGGCGCGGTGGAGGCCGGCAGCGGCTTGGGCTTGAAGGCGGTCTTCTTCAGGCCCTTGTCCACCGCCACCAGCGTGGTGAGCAGATAGGGCTCGCTGGAGCGATAGTCGTAGACCTTCACTTCCTGGCCCGGCCCCGGCATGCGCACCTGCACGTCCGCCCGCATGGCGGGCCCCATGCGCCAGATGCCGTCCGGCAGATGATCCAGCATCTGGGGCGGCAGCAGCGCCTGCCCGTCCACCGCGATGAGGGCGGCTTCCTCGTGGTCGGTGCCCAGATCGATGACGCGGGTGGCGTCCGCAACGATGGTGCGCACGCGCACGTCGCCATAGGCGGGCACTTCCACGCGCGGCGGGGTGACGCTGCCGTTGGTGGCGCGCACCGTGCCGAAGGTGCCCGCCGTGGCCGCGCCCTCGTCCGTGCTCATCTCGATCCACTGGCCGTCATCGCCGAGGCGCCAGTCCTTCACGACGATGAAGCACTCGGCGTCGAACTTGACCTTGCGCTCCTCCGGGTCGTCCACGATCAGCAGCGCGAACAGCCCGCGCCCCACCTGGCCCGTCTCGTCGCAATGGGGATGGAAGAAATAGAAGCCGCCGTCCGGCAGGGGCACATTGTAGGAGAAGGTGCCGCCCGGCTTGACGACGTCCTGCGTCAACGGCGCCACGCCGTCCGACAGGTAGGGCACGCGGATGCCGTGCCAATGGACCGTGGTCGGGTCGGGCAGGTTGTTGGTGAAGTCCACCGCGAGCCGGGTGCCGCGATCGAACCGGAAGACCTTGAAAGGCTTCCCGTCATAGGCGCAGAACTTGCGCGTCGCCGGCTTGTCGGGCCCGAGCAGGTGAAAATCCATCTCGCCCGCCGAGAGCGCGATGCGCTTCACGGGCGCCGTGGGCGGCAGCGTGTCGATGGACGCGGGCACCTGCCCGATGGCGGACGGCACCGCTGAAACCAGCCCCGCCGCCGCACTGCCCAGCAACAATCCGCGCCGTGAAATCATGTCACCACCCGCCGGGGGCATGCCGCCCCCTCCTCAATCCCCGGGCGGCGCCCCCTCGCACTGTCCGGGCCAGGGCCGAAGCCCGAAGGGATCGGCGGGCGCGCGCGGCGCCCGCCGGTCGCTCACTTCTTCTTCGCAGCGTCGGGGTTATCGAGGCTGTCGGAGCCCTCGACCTTGATCTGCAGCTTGAGCACCGCGACGCCGCGCTCGATGGCATGGGCCTGGGCGACCAGGGCATCGACGCCGTTCTGGATCATCTTGTTGCCCTTCTCGTTCCCCTCCGCGAGCATCATGTCGTAGAACATCTCGCCGCTGTCGGCGGTGTCCTTGATGACCTTGAGGGCGGCGAGGGCAGCGGCCATCTTGCCGTCGATCTCGTCGGCGACCTTGGGGTCGGCGGCGCGCACGAGGTCGGCCACGGACGGGCCGCTCATGGTGGAGCCGTCGATCTTGGTGAAGCGGCCGTAATAGATGTCCTGGATGCCCACCTCGTCATAGAAGTGCGAGTTGTGGGTGTTGTCCGAGAAGCAGTCGTGCTCCTCCTCCGGGTCGTGCAGCAGCAGGCCGAGCTTCATGCGCTCGCCCGCCAACTCGCCGTAGGAGAGCGAGCCGATGCCGGTGAAGATGACGGCGAGGGCCGCCTTGTCCTTCTTCTTCAGCAGCGCCGCGCGGGCCTTGCCCTTGGGCGCCCAGTCGTCGGCCATCTCCTTCAGGTCGGCGACCAGGGTGGCGGTGGCGACCTTCAGATATTCCGCGCGCCGGTCGCAATTGCCGCCGGTGCAGGCCTTGGTGTCATAGTCGGTGTAGGGCCGCTCGCCCGCGCCGCGCTCGGTGCCGTGCAGGTCCTTGCCCCACAGCAGGAACTCGATGGCGTGCCAGCCGCTGGCCACGTTCGATTCCACGCCCGCCGCCGAATTGAGCTGGTGCAGGAGCTGGGGGGTGATCTTCGAGACGTCCACCGTCTTCTTGCCGATGCGGATCGTCTTGCTGGCGATCACGTTGGCCGAATAGAGCGGGTTCTCGTCGGAGGACTGGGGGCGCGACTTGTCGAGATAGTCGATCAGCCCCTCGTCCAACGGCCAGGCATTCACGTTGCCTTCCCACTCGTCGACGATGGAATTGCCGAACCGGAAGCCCTCGGTGATCTGGTAGGGATCGCGCGCCTTCTTCCAGGCGTCCTTCGCCGCCTGCTGGGTCGCCGCGCTCGGGCTGGCGATGAAGGCGTTGATGGCCGTCTGCATCTCGACGGCGGCCTGATAGGAATTGGTGTACATGGCCTGCGCCAGATTGGCGTAATGCAGGACCACGTCGCGGGCCTTCGGGGCGGCGGCGGGCGTCGCGGCGGCAGGCTTGGCAGCGGCAGGCTTGGCCTCAGCCGCAGCGGCCGGGGCGGCGGGCGCCTGGGCGAAGGCCGTGCCGGAAAGGCCGACTGCAAAGGCAATGGCAGCGGCGGCAAGTGGCGCGCGCATGAAACTCTCCCCCTGATGAACGGACTTGCGCCCCTCAAGGGGCGTGCCGGGCGACGCGCTGGGCCGCGTCGGCCTGAATTGCGTCGGGGTCACCCTAAACGCTGCGATGCCGCTCGAACAAGATTACCAACCGATTATGGAATTATTCTACCTTTCTTCTAGCGAACAACGCTAAGGTCGGGACGCAGTCGCAAGAACGCGTGGGGGCCACCGGGCGCCCCGGCGGATGCCCTGCGGCATAATGATGCCGCTTCCGCATCGGAATGCGTGTCAGCCTGCGGTTTCAGCCTGCCCTCCGTCGCTGAGCCGCCGCTGTGCCGGTTCGCTCCATCCCAGTGAACTCCTGATTCTCGCATGAGAATTTCAGATTTGAACAATTCCAATCCGCTTCCGTGGCGGTGACAGCCCTGTTTCGCCCGTGTACCAAAATATTGTCCAAGCATTGGGACTGTGCAGGCCGGTCCGGCAACCTGCAAGGTCTTGGACATGTGGTCGGCAGCGCCGGCCAGAGGGGGTGTGCCGGCCGCCCCCGGAGCGGGAGGGGCCCATGCTCGCAGCCTTCATCATCGTCTTCCGCGAAGTGCTGGAGGCCGGCCTGATCGTCGGCGTCATGCTCGCCGCCACCGAAGGCATCGCCGGGCGCGGCCGCGTCATCGCCCTGGGCATCGGCGGCGGTGTCATCGGCTCGGCCCTGATCGCGCTGTTCGCGGAGAAGATCGCCACCTTGTTCGACGGGTCGGGACAGGACGTGCTGAACGCCGCCATCCTCGCCGTGGCCGTGGTCATGCTGGTCTGGACCGTCGTGTGGATGGCCAGCCACGGCAAGGAAATGGTGATGGAGATGAAGACGGTGGGCCGCGAGGTGCGGGAGGGCAGCAAGCCCCTCGCGGCGGTCGGCATCGTCGTCGGCATGGCCGTGCTGCGCGAAGGCGTGGAAGTGGTGCTATTCATGTACGGCATCGCCATCGGCGGCGAATCCCCGCTCAACGTGGCCATCGGCTTCGCCCTGGGCGTGCTGGCAGGCGCAGCGGTGTCCTTCGCCCTCTATCGCGGCCTCGTGGCCATCCCCGTGAAGCTGCTGTTCAAGACCACCACCATCCTGATCACGCTGCTGGCGGCCGGCCTCGCGGCGCAGTCCATCGGCATCCTCCAGGACACCGGCTTCATCCAGTCCCTCTCGGATCCGCTCTGGGATTCCTCCTGGCTCCTGTCCGACGACGGCGCCGTGGGCCGCGTTCTGCGCACCATGGTGGGCTACCGCGCCCAGCCCACCGGCATGCAGGTGCTGGCCTATCTGGGCACGGTGGTGGTGATCGTGGTGCTCTCGCGCATCGTCAACGGGCAGATGCAGAAGGCCAAGAAGTCCGCCACCGCCGCCCGCCCCGCCTGAGGGCCCGCTCCACCTGAGACAACGGGAAGGCCGGGCATCGCCCGGCCTTTTTCATGCCCCGCGCCTACCGCGCCACCCAGGTATCGCCTTGGGCGATTTCGTCGGAGATGGCACGGGCAGACGCGATGACGGCCTGCTGAAATTCCCTGGAGTGAGACCCCAGCGCGTCCTCGCCCAGGACGAGGCTGACCCCGGCGATCACCTGCTTGTTCACCACCACGGGCGCCGCGATGCCCACGCGCCCCTGCGCCACCTCCGAGGCGGTTTCCACCACCCCGGCCTTTCGGATGGCCCGGACCTCCGCCTTGAACGCCTTCCAGTCGCCATGTCCGAGCCGCGCGCGGATGGTGTCCTCGTTGTCGAGATAGATGCGCTTCAGCGCCCGGTCCTCCAGATGGGCCAGAACCACCTTGGACGAGGCGCCGGCGAACAGGGGCATGGCTACCCCGCGCTCATAGGTGGTGATGGGATGAGGCCCCGTGCCGTGCTCCTGGTGCACGCACATGACCGTGTCGCGATAGCGCCGGCACAGGATAGCGGTGGCCCGCTGCGTGGTCCTCTCCAGAAGGTCGTGCATGATCCGCGAGGCGATGGGCAGCAGCGTGTCGCCCTGGCGCAGCAGCCGGTCATATTCGATGAAGGCCGGGCCGAGCACGTATCCCGCCCCGAGCACGGGATCGAGAAACCCCGCGCGGCACAGCTCCTGCACGTCGCGATAGGCCGAACTCTGCGATACCCCGGTCTCCTGGGCGATCTCCTCCACGGTGAGGGGCCAGGGCCGGCTGCGGAACAATCCCAAAACCTCAAGAATCCTGCTGGCCACCCTCGCCTCCCCGAATCGGCGATATATTGTATCAAAATGTGGGAATTTTTCAAAATTCGCACATTGTGAGAATTATGCTTGAACACGGAGGAAAAATCGACCACGCTTTCGGTCATGGCGCGCGACAAGATGCGCCCCCTTTCCGGAGAACCCTGATGAAGCGTGTCCTGACACACCTTTGTGCGGCGGCCATCTCGCTCAGCCTTCCGCTTTCCGGCGCGTTCGCCCAGGCGCCGAAGACCGAAGTGAAGCTGGCGGTCCTGGCCCCGAGCGCCCTGCTCTGGACCCATGCCATCGCCCAGGAGAAGGGCTTCTACGAGAAGCAGAATCTCACCGTGCGCGAGCTGCGCGCCTCGGACAGCCCGGCGCTGCTCCAGGCGGTGGCGTCCGGCAGCGCGGACGCGGGCATCGCGCTGGGCGATCTCGCGGTGCGCGCCATCGACAAGGGCGCGCCGGTGGTGATCGCGGGCGCGGTGCTCCAGAAGACCATCCTGCGCCTCTACGGCGCCAAGGGCACCGGCACCATCAAGGACCTCGCGGGCAAGCCGCTCACCGCCGGCGCGGTGAAGGGCGGCACCGCCAACCTGCTGAAGTATCAGCTCAAGCTCGGTGGCGTGGACCCCGCGGGCGTGCAGATGGTGTCCATCGCCAATTCCCGCGACCGCATCATCGCCATGGGCAACGGCCAGGTGGCCGGCGCGCTCCTCATCGCCCCGTTCGACACGCTCGCGGCCCGGGAAGGCGCGGTCTATCTGGGCGTCTATCGCGAGCCCTACGTCCAGACCCCGCTGGTGCTGAACAAGACCTGGGCGAACGCCCCGGCGACCCGGCCCACCGCCATCGCGCTGACCCAGGCGCTGAAGCAGGCCGCCGCCTTCATCGACGACCCGGCCAACAAGGACGCCGCCATCGACGTGCTCGCCGCCTACACCAAGACGCCGCGCGACGTGGTGGAGGATTCCTACGAGTTCATCGTGAAGGACCAGAAGGCCATCCCGGCCGACCTCTCGGTTCCGGCGGCGGGCCTTGAGAACCTGTTCAAGATCGATGCCGAGGTGGGCGGCGAGCCGCAGACCCAGGCGTTCGACTTGAAGCGCTATTACGACCCGAGCTTCATCGCCGGGAAGTGAGTGGCGGCGAGAGAACGGCCATGGCCCATTTCCGCGACATGAGGACCCCGGTGACGCTGCTCACCGGCTTCCTCGGCTCGGGCAAGACAACCTTGCTCAACGGCTGGCTGAAGGACCCGGCGCTCTCGGACGCCGCAGTCATCGTCAACGAGTTCGGCGAGATCGGCATCGACCATGCCCTCATCGCCGCCAGCACGGACAACACCATCGAGCTGTCCACGGGCTGCCTGTGCTGCACCGTGAAGGGCGATCTGGTGGAGACCTTGCGGGATCTCACCGAGAAGCGCGCGCGGGGCGAGGTGAAGCCCTTCGCCCGCGTGATCATCGAAACCACGGGCCTTGCGGACCCCGGCCCGGTGATCCAGGCGCTCATCACCTTCCCGGTCGCCCGCACCTATCGGCTCGGGCGGGTGGTGACGGCGGTGGACGCGGTGCAGGGCATGCGCACCCTCGACAACCACGCGGAGGCCCGCAAGCAGGTGGGCGTCGCAGACGAGGTGGTGCTCACCAAGGAAGACCTGGCGGGGCCCGACCGGGCGCCGCTGGAAGCGCGCATCGCGGGCCTCGCGCCCGGCGCGCGGCTGCACGCCTCCTCGCTCGCCGCCCCCGCCCAGCCCGACCTTTTGGACGGGATCGATCCCTCCGATCCCAATACCCGCCCCAGCGAAGTGCGGGCGTGGCTGCGGGCGGAGGCGTTCGAGGCGGACGAGCCGGTGGGCCACCGGGAGGACATCGGCTCCTTCCGCCTCGCCTTCGACGAACCCCTTCATTGGGAGCACGTCTCGGCCTGGCTCGACGCGCTTGTCATCGCCCATGGCGAGGACCTGCTGCGCGTGAAGGGCATCCTCTCCATCGCCGGGCGCCCGAAGCCCGTGGTGGTGCAGGCCGTCCAGCGGCTGTTCTCGCCCCCGACGGAGCTTTCGGCATGGCCCGAGGGCTTCGCGGGCTCGCAGATCGTCTTCATCACCCGCGGCCTCTCGCGGGACTATGTCACCGAGGTGCTGGACGTGATCCGCTCGCGCCCGGTCCCGCTCGACCTGGCCTCCTGAAGGCCGAAGGAGTTCAACGTGGATACCATCATCAAGAACGGCCTCATCGTGACGGCCGACGGACGCTTCGCGGGCTCGATCGGGATCAAGGACGGCGCCATCGCCGGCATCTTCGAGCCGGGCGCGGAGCCGGACGCCGCGGAAGTGATCGACGCCAAGGGTCTGGCCGTCCTGCCGGGCGTCATCGACATGCACTCGCACCATCGCGAAGGGTCGCTGCCCGGCTTCGAGTACAAGGACACCATCCACACCTCCACCATGCAGTGCGCGGCGGGCGGCGTGACCACCTCGGTCGCCATGCCCAACGTGACGCCGCCGCCCAACACCATGGACCTGCTGGAGAAGCAGTTCGCCATCTATGAGCGCGACGCGGTGGTGGACTGGAACTTCAACCCCGCCCCCACCATCCTGGATGAAGTGCCCGCCATGGCCGGCACCGGCATCGCGGCGTTCAAGTTCTTCATGGTGGTGGACACCGGCCGCAGCTATCCGCACATGCCGGGCATCGGCGTGCACGACCACGGCAAGATCCTGGAGATCATGAAGGCGTGCGCCGCCCAGGACGTGCCGCTCATGATCCATCCCCACGACCAGGCGCTGATGGACGTGATCGAGCACGAATTCTGGGCGCGCGGCGAGCGCGACGCGCTCGCCTACGCCAAGGCCTATGCCGCCCATGACGGCGTCATCTGGGAAACCGCCATCGCCACCCTGCTGCGCCTCCAGCAGGCGGCGGGCTGCCACCTGCACATCCTGCACACTCAGACCGCCGGCTCGGTGCAGCTCATCCGCGAGGCCAAGGCGCGCGGCCAGAAGGTGACGTGCGAGCTGAACCCCTGGGCGCTGTTCCTGGGCTGCGAATGGGCCGCCATCCAGCGGCTCGGCTCCTATGCCCTCTCCTATTGGGTGCCCGAGAAGAACGTGCCCGGCCTGTGGGAAGGCGTGCGCGACGGCACCATCGACATCATCGCCACCGACCATGCCCCGCACACCCGCGAGGAGAAGGAAATCGGCTGGACCGACGGCTGGAAGGCCCATACCGGCACGCCGTCCACCCAGTTCTATCTCTCCATGTTCCTGACCGCCGCCACCGAGGGCAAGCTGTCCCTGGAGCGCGTGGTGGAAGCCACCTCCACCCGCCCGGCGCGCCTGTTCCGCCTGGACCGCAAGGGCGAGATCAAGCCGGGCTACGACGCCGACCTGGTCCTGGTGGACCTCGACACCGAGTATGAGGTCCGCGACGAGGACGTGCTCTCGCTGGTGGGCTGGAGCCCCTATGCGGGCCGCCGCTTCAAGGGCAAGCCCGTGCGCACCATCCTGCGCGGCCGCACCATCTATGTGGACGGCAAGGTGGTGGGCGAGAAGGGCTACGGCAAGCAGGCCGTCTCCACGGACCGCCACGCCCGCCGGGCCGCAGCCGAATGACCAGCGCCGGCTCCCTCACCTGGCGCGGCGTCTATGACTTCCTGGAAGGACGCTCGCGCGCGGCGGCGCTGCTGCGCATGCTCATCTCGGTGGCCTTCGTGCTCGCCGTGTGGCAGCTCGTGGCCACCTATCTGGTCACCAACAAGCTCCTGCTGGTACCCCCCGCCGACGTCTTCGAGGCGCTCGGCAAGGAAGGGACCAGCGGGGCGCTGTGGACCAACGCGCTCGCCACGGTGAGCGCGGTGGGCGCGGCCTTCCCGGTGGCGGTGCTGCTGGGCGTCGGCATCGGCCTCGCGCTGGCGTCGAGCCGCCTCCTGGCGCTCACCGCCGGGCCCATGCTCACGGCGCTGAACTCAGTGCCGCTGGTGGCGCTGGCTCCGCTGTTCATCGCCTGGCTCGGCCTCGGCTTCGCCTCCAAATTCGTGCTCGTGACCATCTTCACCATCTTCCCGGTGCTGGTGACGACCGAGACCGGCCTGAAGGCCACCGACAAGATCCTCATCGAGGCGGCCCGGTCCTTCAACGCCTCGCGCTGGCAGATCTTCACCACGGTGACGCTGCCTTTCGCGGTGCCGTTCATCGTCTCGGGCATCCGCGTCGCCTGGGCACGGGCGCTGGTGGCCATCATCATCGCCGAGTTCTTCGGCTCGTTCGCCGGCTTCGGCTACGCGATCCTGGCCGCCGGGCAGAGCTTCGACACGGCGACCCTGCTCGCCTACGTCATCATGCTCGGCCTGCTGGGCCTGATCGGCAGCGTCTTCTTCGAGTGGCTGGAACGCCGCCTGGCTCCCTGGAGGCAAGAGTGATGGCGACAGGCGTGATGGCGAAAGGTGCGAACATGGCCGAGGCCCTGACCATCGAAGGCATCAACAAGGTGTTCGAGCGCACGGGCAAGCCCTCCGTGGAGGCCCTGCGGGACATCAACCTCTCCATCCGCGAGGGGGAGTTCGTCTCCATCGTGGGGGCGAGCGGCTCGGGCAAGTCCACCCTGCTGCGCATCATCGACGGGCTGCTTCCGGCGTCCTCAGGCGTGGTGCGGGTGGGAGGCCATGCGGTGACGCATCCCGGTGCGGACCGGGCCATGGTGTTCCAGCAGGACGCGCTCCTGCCCTGGAAGACGGTGATCGACAACGTGGCCTATGGGCTTCTCATCGCGGGCACCCCGCGGCGCGATGCCCACGCCACCGCCCAGCGCTTTATCGACATGGCGGGGCTGAAAGGCTTCGAGCAGCACTATCCCCACCAATTGTCCGGCGGCATGCGCCAGCGCGTGAACGTCGCCCGGGCCCTGGCGGTGAATCCCAAGATCCTGCTGCTGGACGAGCCCTTCGCGGCGCTCGACGCCCAGACGCGCGAGATCATGCAGACGGAGCTTCTGAACATCTGGCAGAAGAGCGGCACCACCGTGCTGCTCATCACCCACCAGATCGACGAGGCGGTGTTCCTGTCCGACCGCGTGATCGTGTTCTCGGCCCGCCCGGGCTCGGTGCGGGAGGAAATCCCCATCACCCTGCCCCGCCCGCGCGACCTGGAGCTGAAGCGCCACGAGGCGTTCGGCGCCCTGGTGGACCGCATCTGGCACCTCATCGAGCACGAGGTGCGCAGCGCGGTCGCCAACAACCGCGCGTGAGACCGAAGGCCCGCGACCGGCCCTGACACGCCCGGCCTTTGGTCACACCCGCATGGCGCTTGAACGAACCCGTTCGACCCATGCGCGGTGGGGCTCGGTTCGATCCCCCCCGATCGGACCGAGCCCCCCAAAAAGGCGGCCACGGCCGCCCTTCTGGGGGCATAAAACAAAGAGAGTGAGCGCCGACCGGCCCCCGCCTCACGGACGGCGCGCGGCGGCGATGGCGCCCTTCAGCGCCGTCAGCCCCACCGCGCCGGGAATGACGGCGTTCGTCAGCACATAGGCGGGCGTCCCGTTGACGCCCAGCGCGCGGGCGAGATCTCGGCTCTCCGCCAGCGTCTTGTCGATCTCCGGGCTTGAGACATCCTTCTCCAGCCGCGCCATGTCCGCGCCCGCCGCCTCGGCGGCTTTCAGTGCGGCGGCGCGGTTGGCCGGCCCGCGCGCGCCCAGCAGCGCCTCGTGATAGGCCAGCGACTTGCGGCCGGACGGATCCTGCATGGCGAGCGCGACGCCGATGCGCGCCGCCTCCGCCGAGCCCGGCCCGAGGATGGGTAATTCCTTCAGGACGATCCGCAGCTTGGGATCCTCCTTCAGCAGCGCCAGCGTGTCGGCGAGCCCGCGTTTGCAGTAGCCGCAATTGTAGTCGAAGAACTCCACCAGGGTGACGTCGCCCTCCGGATTGCCCAGCACCACCTGCCGGGGCGAGGAGAACAGCAGGGCGGCGTTCTCCTTCAGCGCCGCCGAGCGGTCCGGAGCCGCCGCGCTTGGCCATCATGTCGATGATGGCCTGCTGAAGCACCTCGGGGTGATCCGCCAGATAGCGCTTCACCGCCTCGCCGAGGAGGTCGGGATTCGCCGCAAGCGCAGCGCGCACCACCTGTTCCATGTCGCCCGGAGACGATTGCGCGGCGGCAGGCGACGCGACGCACGCCATTCCCGCCAGTGCGAGGAGGGACAGGAACCCGCCGCGCCTTACGCAGCCGGGGCGAAGCGCATTCCTGACGCCGTCGCGCGCCGAAGGCGTGCCGCGCGCGCCTCGGCCCTCATCGCGGAAGGACACGTCAGCGGATGGCGGGCGCATTGGGATCCTGCTGCTGTTGCGGCGGCGGACGACGCGTCGCCGGAGTCTGGGACGGGGCCTGCTGGGTCCGTGGAGGCTGGGCCTGGGCGGGCGCGGCTTGACCCGGCTGGGATTGGCCGGGCTGGGATTGCACCGGCTTGCCCTGGGGCGCCTGGGTGCGGGGCGTCGCGCCCTGGGGCGCGGCCGCCGGCGCATTGCCCTGCGGCAAGGCGCGGATGATGCCCGGGAGCGGGCCGTTGGGAAGGATCGGCCGGATGGTCTGCGGCGGGGCCTGCTGGGGCGCGGGCCGCGCCGGCTCGGGCTGGGGCCGGGGCGGCTTCGCGGCACCGTCCGCCGGGCGGGTTGGCGTCGGGCGCGGCGGCAGCGCCTGCGCGGGCGGCGGGCGGCTCGGCGGTGCCGTCACCGGGCGGTTCGGCAAAGGCTGGGCAGGCGTACCCCGCACCGGCGGCGGAGGCGGGGGAACCCGTGGCGGCGGCGCCTGGAGCCCGGGCAGGCCGGGCACGATGATCAGCCCCGGAACCGGAGACGGTCCACCGCCGGGCGCGAGGCACCGCCCGTCCTTCATGAAGGCATTGGCGCAGCACGCGCCGTCCGCCGTGCGCGTATAGCCGGCGGCGCAGCCCTCGGGCAGCGCGGGCGTTCCCGTGAGCGGGCCGCAAGTGCCGGCCTTGGTGAGCGGCGTGGCGCAGCATTGGGGCACGCCCGCCGCGTTGGAATAGATGCGGTCCTTGCGGCAGCAGGCCCCGTTCACCCGCGTCTCGCGCGGATCGCACGACGGCACGGCGATGCAGGCGCGGCGGTTCTTCGGGTCGGGCGTCTGCCCGGCGGGGCAGCATTGGCCGTTGGAGGTGATCTGCCCCACGGGGCAGCAGGCCCCGCCCACCGCCTGGGTAGAGCCGGGCAGGCAGCACGCCCCGCCCGAGGGCGTGCCGCCCCCTTCCTTCGACGGTCCGCCGCCGGTGACGGTGGGCGCGCACTGGGCCTTGTTCGGCCCGCCGGGCGACTGGCCGGGCGGGCAGCACTGGCCGCCGCTGGTGAGCTGCGCCTCGAGGCAGCAGCTTCCATTGCTCGCGCCATAGCCGGGCGGGCAGCATTTGGGATCGGTGGAATTCGGCCCGCACTGGGGCGTGAGGCTGTCGCCCGTGAGGGGGCCGCCGCCGCATGTGCCATTGGCCAGCGGCTTGGCGCAGCAGGCCGAGACGCCGGCCGCGTCGCGATAGACCCGGTCGGCGGGGCAGCAGGCGCCCGCCGCGCCCACGGGCGCGCCGGCGCCGCACAGGGTGGCGGCGCACTTGCCACCGGGCGCCAGATCCCCCGGCGCGCAGCATGTGCCCGCCACCAACTTTCCCGGCGCCGGGCAGGCCGCGAAGGCGCATGTGCCGCCCGCACCCGCCGACTGGCCCGGCGGGCAGCATCCGCCCGCCGCCATGTTCGCCGTCCATCCCGCCGGGCAGGCCGGCGGCGGCGGGGGACAGGTGCTCCCGCTGCAGGCCGCATCCAAGAGATCGCAGCCGGGCATCCCTTTCACGCAGCCCTGGGGCGGCGGCGGGGCGCAGGCGCCGTCCGGGCCGATGGGATAGAGGCCTGGCAGGCAGGTGAAGGTGATCTTGCGGCACTGGCCCGAGGCCGTATCCGCCGTAAAGCCGGGCGGGCATTCGCTCACCGGCGGCACGCAGCCCTTGCCGGGTGCGTAGAGCGAGCCGGGCGGGCAGCCGATCACCACCTGCCCGCAGGCGCCGGTCTTCGGGTCCACATTGGCGCCCGCCGGGCAGCAGCGGCCGGTGGGAGTGACGGCGGAGCCGGGCGCGCAGCATTGGGCGCTCGGCCATGCGGTGCCGCCCAGGCACAGGGGCGCGCACTGGCCGTCCAGGCCCACCTGCTGGCCCGGCGGGCAGTGAAGCTGCGCGGGGCCGGGCGCGCAGACGGTGCCGATGCCGGCAATGGCCTGTTTGGTCCAGCCCGCCGGGCAGATGGCGCCGCCGAGCAGGGGCGAGGCCCCGGCGCAGGACAAGGCCCCCTTCCCCGCCACCGGCTTCGCGCCGCCGATGCAGGTGACGGCCTCCGGCTTCGCGGGATCATAGGTGGCCGCGTCGAAGCCCAGCGCGCACAGCTTGCGGCTGAACGGGTCCGCCGCGCCATTGGGGCAGAGCGGACGGCATTGCCCGCCCGGCCCCGGCGCGGTGCCGGCGGGGCAGCATTGGAAGCCGGGCTTCTGCTGGTCGGCGGGGCAGGCCAGTTGCGGCGGCGGGGGCGGCAGCGGCAGGTTCCAGCCGCCTCCGGCCCACCACCAGCCGAACCAGCCGGGCAGCATCCAGCCACCGCGCAGCACCGGCCCGCAGGGGCGCCACACCTCCATGTCGCCCACATGCCCGCCCGTGGGGGCGTCCTCGAACCGGCCGTCATAATCGAGGAAATAGGAGCCCAGTGGCGGCGCGTTCATGGGGCGCACGGTCCAGGCGGGATTGCCCTGCACCCCATCCACGTTCGGCGGCCCCAGCGGCGCCAGCCGCTCCACGAGCACCTTGTCGGCGGTGCGGCGCAGATCGTCGCCGGTCATCCAGAGGAAGCCGCCGCAGGTGGAGCGGTCGATGCGGCCCAGCCGGTCATAGCCGAAGCCGAGGGCGAGCCCGCCCGTGCCGTTGCGCATCTCGCCGGGAAAGCCGAGGGCGAATTCGTCCGGCTCGGGCTGCCAGGTGCGCGGCGCGCCGGGGAACGGCGTCACCAATTGATAGCGCAGCACGCGGCTCGCGCCCTGCCGGGCCAGCGCCCGGAAATCGAAGGCGCCCGTGGGCGCCGCCCGCTCCGCCAGCAGCATGCGCCCTTCGTCGTCGAAGGCGATCTTGGAAATCTCCGCCTCCGCCTGAGGTGGCGGCACGGACAGCTCGAAGGCCGGATCGCCGAAGGCGGGCGGGACGCCGGCCGGGGTGAAGGCCACGGACCAGACCTGCATGCCCTCCGCCACCGAATAGAACAGCCGCCCGCCGCGCACCCCGAGGCCGAACACCCGCCGCTCGGGCGCGGCATAGGCCCAGGTGGCGGGATCGCCGGGGACAAAGGCGGGGGCGGTGATGTCGAGGCGCCGCGCAGGATCGAACGCCACCTCGGGCAGGCCCGCGGCGCGGCGCCCGGCAACGCCGTGGTCGTAGCGCGCCAGTTCGCGGCCCGCCATGTCCAGCCGGTGGATGAAGCCGCTCTCCCGGTCGGAGACGAACAGGGTGTTGCTCTCGCCGTCATAGGCGAGGTTGCCCAGCGCCGCGCCGGAATTGGGCCGACCGTCCGTGGCGATGGTGGCGAACAGGGTGACGGCGCCGGTGACGCCGTTGATCTTCCAGATGGAGCCGGGTCCGCCGTTCGGGTCCGCCGCGCCCCACAGGCCGGGCATGAAATAGGCGCCGGGCGCGGAGACGGCCGCGTGCGTCCAGGTCCCGTCCTGGCCCTGCACGACGATGGGCAGGCCATAGGCGGACGTGGCGGAGACATAGATGTTGGGCGGAACCTCGTTGTCGAGGGCGACGCCGAACACCTGGCCGATCTGGCCGGCGGGGAAGGTGAAGGGCGTGCGGGACGGCACCAATTGGGCGCGCGGCGGGCCGCCCATGTCCTGGAGATCGAACACGCGCAGTGAGGCGCCGTTGATGTCGATGAAGGTGTAGAGGCCGGGATCGATGCCCGGCGGGATCTGCACCGGCGGCAGCGCGCCGGAAAAGCCCGCAAGCGCCCCGTCACCGGGCGCGAGGAGGCCGCGCGGCGGCGCCCCGGCCCCGGTCTGCGCCAGCGCAGGCAACGCGAGGGCCGTCAGCGCGAGGACCAGGGCGACCAGTCCGGCGCAGAGCGCAGCGGCGAGAGTGCGCAGGCGGGTCATGGGGCGGGCTTGGGTTTGGGGTTGGTCGTGGACTTGATCTTGGAATTGATGTTCTGCGGCTTGAGCGGCCCCGTGGGCGTGGCGGGCGTGAGCGACAGCGGCACGCAATTGCCGCTCACCGGGTCCGGCTGCATGCCGATGGGACAGCATTCGCCGCAGGCCGCCGCCTGGGAGGGCTTGCAGCAGGCGCCGCTCGCCAGCATCACCTGGGTGGGATCGGCGCAGGGCGCGGTGCACTTTCCGTCGATCAGCAAATCCCCGTCCGGGCATCCGCAGCTGAATGTGCAGGACTGGGTGTCCTTTGAGAGGACCACCTGATTGGCCGGACAGGTGAAGTCGCATTTCGGCGGCGGCTTCTGGCAGACGCCGTCATCGCCCACGGGCATGCCGTTGGGACACATGCAGATATAGGCGCCGGCCCCGCTGTCGCTCAGCGGCTGGGAGCCCTCCGGGCACCGGCAATTGAGGTAATTGTAGCAATTGCCCGGCGGGCTATCCATGAAGTACTCGGCATGCTGCATGGCCGGCGGGCAATAGCAGTAATTGCCGGTATTGGAGCGGGCGATGGTGTTGGAGAAGCAGAAGCTCCCCTCGCACCGGTATCCCGTGACATAGCTGCCGTCGAGATAGTGGCCGAAGCACTGGTCGTATTCGCCCACGCTCTGGACGCTTTGCTCCAGATGATAGAAGGGCCCGCTCGCATCCTTGGTGCGCGGATCGGGCCGGCAGTCGATCAGTTGCGGCGGTGGCGGCGGCTTCGCGTCCTCGCAGGGCGCGAACGAGCTGGAGATGTTGTCGTGCATCCAGTCCTGGGCATCGCACAAAGCCGAGGCGACGCAACTGCTTATCTCTCCATAGAGCGCGCCCGGCCCCTCCCATTGCGCCACCTGGCAGGCGCAGGAGACCGTGTCCAGGGCGCCGCTGACGTCGGCGGCGGAGGCGCTCGCATCGGCCAAGGCGGGGACGTAGGATTGCAGCGTATTCTGCTGGTCCGCCGGGACCTTGTCCCAATAACTTGCGGCCTGCTTCTGAACGTCGCTTGCGGTGTCCTTGATGTCTTCCACGCCGCTGCAGAAGCTTTTGCCCTGCGGGGTCTGCGTAAAGCCGATGAGGAACGCGGTCAGCGCATAGAAATACGGGTTCGCGGACTGGGCTGCGCAGGATGCGGGGGCCGTATTGTAGGTTTCCTTGGCGGCCTGGGCGATGTCCGCGAGGCTACAGCTTGGCGTTGCCAGCGCGGGACCAGCCGAAACCATCAGCGCGGCCGCAAACGCGACCCGCAGGACCAAGCGCTTCACACCGCCAAGCCTGACCGATGGCACGTTCGCCGCCCCCAGCGAAGTTGCACGGAAACACCATCGCAGCGCCCCCGTGCATTCGATCTTACGCGTTTCCTCTGCCTTGTCTCGGCCTTTGGACGCTTTGTTTCAGCTTTTTCTTGCAGAACGCGACTGACGTAAGGTTATCTCGGTCCACACCCCCGTCGATCGACTATTTTGTAAGTGCAACTTATGAAATGACCCGGCGACCGCGGGCTCATTGCTCCACCAGTTCGACACGCCGGTTCTTGGCCTGCCCGTCCTCGGTGCGGTTGCTGGCGAGGGGCGCCAGCGGGCCGAGGCCGCGGGCGATCATCCGCTTGGGGTCGATGCCCAGTTTCACGAGCGCCTTCGCCACCGCGTCCGCCCGCTTGCCGGAGAGGGTCACGTTGTAGTCCAGCGTCCCCTTATTGTCGGTGTGGCCGGTGACATAGACCTTCAGGGCCGGATTGGCCTTCAGGAACTTCACCATTTCCGCGATCTGCGGCTCGGACTCCGGCTTGATGTCCGCCTTGTCGAAGTCGAACTGGATTCCGTAGAACACCGCCCGCCCCTCGCTCGCCATCTTGCCGGTGATCTGCTCGGCGCTGACCACCTCCATGCGGCGGTCCATGGCCTTGGGCTCGACGATCTCCACCAGCACCGCCACCCGGTCGGACAGGGCGCGGGAGGCGTCGCCGAAGCTGCCGCCCCGGTTCACCGCCGCATAGATGCCGGCATAGGTGTCGCCCTCCGGGCCGGTCTTCTTCAAGAGGGTGTAGCGCAGGTCCACCACCTGGTCGAAGACCGCGTCCACGAGGGCGCGCCGGGCCTGTTCGTAATTGGGCCCGAGCACCTTCGTCGCCGGCTTGTCCCATTTGTACTTGAGCACCGCGAAGCTCTCGCCGCAGGCCTCGCCGGAGCAGCGATAGGCCACCTCGAACCCCTTCGCCGCGAGGGCGTCCACGAAGTTCGTGGAGACCTCCAGCGAGGACCGCCCGGCCGGGGCGACATAAAGCGAGCGCGTCACCTTGCCCTGGGCGGTGACGGTGGCGGTGAACTTCTTGCCGTCCGAATAGGTGGAGCCTTCCGCCGGCCCGCTGGGCAAGGTCAGTTCGTCGAACGCCTTGACCGTCTGGGCCAGCAGGACGGATTCCTTGTAGCGGCCCGTGAGCGGATTGTCGGCGCCGCCCGGCACGTCCTTCTGGAGCAGCGGGTCATATTGCGCGGCCGCGCCCCCTGCCGCGAGGCAGGCGGGAAGGGCCAGGGCGAGCAGCAGAAGCAGCGAGCGGAACGGAGCCATCGGATCGATCCCCGGCAAGACCAGCGCCTTCGGGGACGATCCTATGACAGGACCCATGCAGAATAGAAGACGGGTTGTATGCCGCAGCGCCACACCCGTCCGGCACCCCGCTCAGCCCTCCAGCAGGCGCACGAAGTTGTCGAAGAACTCGTCGGCATTCTTCTTGGCGGTGCCCGCCACCAGCCGCTGGCCGAGCTGGGCGAGCTTGCCGCCGATCTGCACCTCCACCTCGTAGAGCAGGTGCGTGCCCCCGTCCCGCTCGGTGAGCGTCACCAGCGCCCCGCCCTTGGCGAAGCCCGCAATCCCCCCGTCCCCTTCCCCGGTGATGCGGTAGCGCTCGGGCGGGGTGAGGTCGGACAGCGTGACCTTGCCCTTGAACCGCGCCTTCACGGGGCCGACCTTGGCCACCACCACGGCGCGCAGCGTGTCGTCCGAGAGCCGCTCGATCTCCTCGCATCCGGGAATGCACTGCTTGAGGACCGCCTCGTCGTTGAGCGCCTCATAGACGCGCTCGCGGGGGGCCGTGAGCTGGTATTCCCCGCTCATCTGCAACGCCATCTGACCTCTCCTGAAAATGGGGTGCGCGAGCGCGCGCGGCGGGTGCGCTCGCACACCACCTCCGATGAAGGCTCGCTCCTGTGGAAACGGATCCTCCGGCCGGGCGGCCCGGCCGGAGGCGAAGACATCAGCGCGCCTTCCAGGGCACTACGGCCCGCTCCAGCGCATCCAGGGCGGTGTTCATCACGAAGCCGATGATGGCGATGACGAACAGGCCCACATACATGGTGGCCACGTCGAACAGCTCCCACGCGTTCCAGATCATGAAGCCGAGGCCGCTCTTCGCCCCCACCATCTCGGCGATGGCGATGAGCACGAGCCCCATGCCGGCGCCGAGCTTGATGCCGGTCATGATCAGCGGCAGGGCGCCGGGCAGCGCGATGGTGCGGAAGGTGTTCCAACTGCTGGCGCGGAAGTTCGACCCCACGTCCAGGAAGATGGGCGGGATCTGCCGCACCCCCACCGCCGTATTGATGACGATGGGATAGAAGACGCCGATGGCCACCATGACGATCTTGGAGCTTTCGCCCAGGCCGAAGATCAGGAGGATCAGCGGCAGGAGCGAGCTTTTCGGGATCGGATAAGTGGCCGAGATCAGGGGATCGATGGCCGCATAGACCGGCCGGTAGAGCCCCATGGCGAGCCCCAGCACGATGGCCGGGACGGCGCCCGCCACCAGCCCCACGCCCAGGCGATAGAGGCTCGCCGCGGTGTTGGTCCAGAGCGAGCCTTCCCGCGCCATCTCCACCATGTGCCCCACCACCACGCTGGGAGCGGGGAAGAAGCGCGTGTCGATGACCCCGAAGCGTGCGCACGCCTCCCACAGGGCCAGCAGCAGGACCGGGGACAGCACGCTGATGGCGCGGTTGGAGAAGACGGTCCCGCGCCAGGAGAGGCCGGGCCGGTCGGCGGTGATGAGAGCCATTCTTGCCTCCTTCCGTCAGGCGCCGCCGGAGCGGGCGCGGTCCACCTCTTCCCGCAACTGTCCCCAGATGCGGTAGACCAGCTCGCCATAGGCGGGCGTGTGGCGCAGTTCGAGCACGTTGCGCGGGCGCGGCAGGCCCACGTCGAGGAGCGCCTTCACCCGGCCCGGCCCGGCGGTCATGACGACGATCTGGTCGCCCAGCGTCACCGCCTCGTCCACCGAATGGGTGATGAAGACCACGGTCTTGCGGGTCTCCTCCCAGATGCGCAGAAGCTCCTCGTGGAGGATGGTCTTGTTCTGCTCGTCGAGAGCCGAGAACGGCTCGTCCATGAGCAGGATGTCGGGATCGTTGGCGAAGGCGCGGGCGATGGACACGCGCTGGCGCATGCCGCCGGACAATTGGTGAGGATATTTCGCCTTCGCCTGGGTGAGCCCGGTCTTCTCCAGGTAGCCGCCCACGATCTCCTTCACCTGCGCCTCCGGCACGTGCCGCATGCGCAGGCCGTAGGCCGCGTTGTCCCAGACGGTCATCCAGGGGAACAGCGAGTCCCCCTGGAAGACCATGGAATTGCCGGGCCGCCCGGGAGCCGGGTCGGAGATGCGCACCTCGCCGGAGGACGGCGCGTCGAGGCCGGCGAGAATGCGCAGCAGCGTGGTCTTCCCGCACCCGCTCGGCCCGACGATGACGCAGAAGCTGCCCGCCGGGATGTCGAGGGAGATGCGGTCGAGGGCGAGGTGCGTTCCGTGCCGCTTGGTCACCTCCCGCAGGCGGATCTTCGGCACGGGGACGGTCCCCGTCTCTGGGTTGCGGGCCATGGTCAGGAAACCCTCATCCTGTGGATCGCGGAAGGCGAGGCGGGCCATGTCCGTCTCACTTCGGCACGGTCGCCGAGCCGAGGGCCGCCACCGCCGCCGCGATCAGCGAGGTGTCCACCACCTTGGAGGCGTCGATGTCGGAGCCCACCAGTCCCGTGGCCTTGAAGTAATCGAGGTCGGTCTTGATGCTGTCCAGCGCCATGGCGCCGTTGGGGTTGATGAAGACCGGAACGGCCGCCTTCAGCAGGGCCTTGTCCTTGATGCCGGTCATGTTGCTGATCTCCTGGATCATCTCCTCGGCATTGGGGCCCTGGATCTTGCCATCCTTGAGCGTCGCCGTGTAGTCGCGCACGCCCTTCAGATAGGCCTTGATGAACTTCGTCGCCGTGTCCTTGTCGGCGATGAAGCGGCCGTTCATGAGCAGCATGGCGGTCTGCTGGACGGGGTAGAAGGTGTCGATGCCGGCGAACCGCACGGCGACGCCGTTCTGGATCATGGTGGTGGTGGACGGCTCGGACGAGATGGCCGCGTCGATGGCCTTGTTGGCATAGGCGGTGAGCTGGGAGGAGAAGGGCACATAGACCTTCTCGATGTCGGTGTCCTTCAGGCCCGCCTTCAGCAGCGCCTGGTGGATCACGCTCTCGTCCGCCGCGCCCTTGGCGATGATGGCGACCTTCTTGCCCTTCAGGTCAGCCAGCGACTTGAACGCGCCGCTGTCCACCAGGTCCTTGCGCACGGTCAGGGACTTGTAGCTGTAGTCCTTGATGTTGGTGCCCTTGTCGGCCACGAGCTTCAGTTGCAGCCCGCGATTGACCGCGTTGTAGAGCCCGGCGGAGGCCGCGCCGGCACCGGCGTCCAGGTCGCCGGAGCCCAGCGGAGCCACCATCTTGGCCCCGGAATCGAACGGCACCAGTTCCACCTTCAGGCCCTCGGCGGCGAAATAGCCGCGCTTGTCGGCCAGGTAGAGGCCGATGTCGGACGAGAGGTTGGTGGTGCCGACCCGGATCACCTTCAGGTCGTCAGCGGCAAGCGCGGCCCCGGACACCAGGGTCAGGGCCAGGGCCGCGGGGGCGAACAGCGTCTTCAGCATCTGCATCCCTCATGGATAGGTTCGGAGGAAGGTTTTTTGTTTTTGTTCAGGGAAGGCGCGGGAACAGGCGGCGGGGATTCTCCTCCGCGATGGCCCTGATCTCCGCGGGACTGCATCCGGCCGCCTTCAGCCCGCCCAGCGGGTCGAGGTCGGCGGGCGGGAAGGATTCGTCGGTGCCCAGCACCACCTGGGACAGGCCCACCGCCTCGATGAGGAAGCGCAGGGCTTTGGGCGCATGGACGATGCTGTCGAAGGCGAGGCCGCCGACATAGCCGGACGGCGCGAGCTGGGCCACGTCGCCCTGGGCCTGCCGGTCCATGCGCGCATGCATCACGTCGAACCGGCCCATGAGATAGGGGAAGGCCCCGCCCCCGTGGGAGAGCACCAAGGAGAGGCCCGGAAACCGGTCCTTCACGCCGGAGAACAGCAGCGAGCCGAGGCCCATTGTGGTGTCGAACGTGTATTGGGCGATCTGGGTCAGGGCGAACTTCGCCGCCCGGGGCGCCGGGCCCACGAGAACCGGGTGCAGGATCACCGGCAGGCCCAGCGCCTGCGCCTGCGCCCAGAAGGGATCGAGCGCGCATTCGCCGATATTGATGCCCTCCACATTGGCGGGGATCATCACCGCCACCGCTCCGAGGCCCACCGCGCGCTCCAGTTCCGCCGCCGCGTCCGCCGCGTCGGTGAGGGGAACGGAGGCGACGAAGGAGAAGCGGTCCGCATGCTGGTCGCACCACTCCGCCAGCGTGTGGTTGAGCATGCGGTGCCAGGCGTCGCAGCGGTCCGCCGGAAGGCCGTAGCCGTAGATGTCCGGCCAGGTGGCCACGAGCTGGCGGTCGAGGCCCTGGCGGTCGAGGCTGGCGCGGCGCTCGGCCACGTCCTCCACCAGCTTGGCGAAGAAGGGGCGCACCTTGAAGCCGTAGTCGAAGCCGAGGGCGGGCGGCTTGCCTGCGGCGGAGGGCAGAAGGGTCACGCCGATATCCGCGCCGCGCGCCGCCACGGCGGCGACGAGTTGCGGGGGGATGTAATGGGCGTGGACATCGATGGGCATGGGCGGCTCACAGGGCTGAGGAGGAGTGTCCGCGGCGCGCCTCTTGGAGGAGCTGCCACAGGCGCGGCGGGGTCAGGGGAAGGTGGTTCGGCGCGACGCCGAGCGGGCGCAGCGCCGCCGCGACCGCATTGGCCGCCGCCGCCGCCACGGCGACGATGCCGCCCTCGCCCGCGCCCTTGGCGCCGAGCGGATTGGAGGGCGAGCGGCGCAGTTCCAGCGTCACCGCCCGCACATGGGCGAAGTCGGTGGCGGTGGGGACGAGATAGTCGGCCAGCGAGCCGTTCAGGAGCTGGCCCTCGGAATCGTAGATGAGATGGTCGAGGAACACCCCGCCGAGGCCCTGCACGATGGCGCCGATGGCCTGGCCGTGCACGATCATGGGATTGACCGCGACGCCCACGTCCTCCACCGCCACATAGTCGAGAAGCTCCACGTCCCCGGTGCGCGGGTCCACCACCACATGGGCGGCATGGGCGCCGTAGCTGTAGGTGCGCGTGTTGCCGTTCTCGAACGTGCCCTCGGCGGTGAAATGCGCGTGCCCGGCGAGGGTCGCGAAGTCCACGCCCGCCCCGCTCGCGGCGGTGATGCGCCCGTCCGCCACGGTGAGTTCCGTGTTGGGCAGGCCGAGATGGACCGCCGCCGCCTCCAGCAGCGCGGCCCGCAGCTTGCGCGCCGCGTCCAGGATGGCCGAGCCGCCCATGATGACGGCCCGCGAATGATAGGTACCGAAGCCCTCGTGCAGCAGCGTGGTGGAGCCGTGCAGCACCCGGATGCGCTCGGGCGGCAGGCCCAGCGCGTCGGCGGCCACCTGGGCATGCACCGTCTCGATGCCCTGCCCCAGCGCCGAGGAGCCCACCGCCACCGTGAGGCTGCCGTCCGCCTCCAGGGTCAGCCGGGCATTCTCGCGCGGCCCGGCCCCGCCGCTCTCCACGAAGCAGCCGAGGCCGATGCCGTGGCGGCGCCCGTCCACCAGAGCCCCCTGGAGGGCCTTCTTCTCCTCCCAGCCGATCTCCGCGAGGCAGCGCGCGAAGGCGGCGGGATAGTCGCCCGTGTCGAAGGCGGATTCCGCCTCGTAGGGCACGAGCTTGCCCGTGTCCCAGGGCAGTTCCGCCTCGGTGATGAGGTTCTTCATGCGCATCTCGGCGGGATCGAGCCCGAGATCGGCGGCGGCGAGGTCGATGAGGCGCTCGCGGAAGAAATTCGCCTCGAAGCGCCCGGGGCCGCGATAGGTGCCCACCGGCGTCTTGTTGGAGACGATGGACAACACCTCCACCGCCACGTCGCGGATGCGGTACGGGCCCGGCAGGAACTGCCCCGCCTTGGCCGGCACCACGCCGCCATTGGTGCGGATATAGGCGCCCATATTGGCTTCGACGGTGCCCTTCAGGGCGAGCATCGTGCCGTCCCGGTCGCAGGCGATGGAGAGCGTGCAGTCGATCTCCCGCGAATGGTTGCACGCCAGAAGGTGCTCGCGGCGATCCTCGATCCACTTCACCGGCCGCCCCAGCCGCAGGGCGGCGAAGGGAATGAGCACGTCCTCGGGATACATCTCGCCGCGCACGCCGAAGCCGCCGCCCACATCCACCTCGATGAGGTCCACGGCCTCCAGCGGCAGGCCCAGCATGCCCGCGAGCGCCTTGCGGTTGAAGAACGGCACCTTGGCCGCGCCCGTCACAACGAGGCGGCGCGAGGCGGGGTCGAACTCCGCCACGAGGCCGCGCGTCTCCATGGGCAAGGCGGTGTGGCGCTGGGTGGAGAAGCGCTCCGTGCGCACATAGGGGGCGGCGGCGAAGACCGCGTCCGCATCGCCGAGGCGCACCAGATAGGAGGCGGCCACATTGCTCGCCGTGCCCGCGAACAGCAGCGCCTCGCCCTCCGCGTCCCGCGCGTCGGCGGTGTCCGCCGCCACGGGGAGCGCGTCGATCTCAAGCTCGATCAGTTCCAGCGCGTCCTCCGCGATGGCGCGGCTCTCCGCCACCACCACCGCGATGGGCTCGCCCACATAGCGCACCTTGTCGGCGGCGATCACCGGCTGGCGGAACGCCTCGTATTCCGCCAGCGGGGCGAGGCGGATGGGGATGAGCGGAACCTCTCCCAGGTCCGCCGCAATGAGCACCGCATGCACGCCCTCAAGCGCGCGGGCGGCCTCCACGTCCAGCAGGACGATCCGGCCATGGGCGTTGGAGCTGCGCAGCACCGCCGCGTGCAGCAGGCCGGGGCGCGTCACGTCGTCCGCGAACTGCCCAGTGCCGGTGAGGAAGCGCGGATCCTCCGCGCGCGCCACGGGGGCGCCCACATAGGGCGCGCCGGGAACGGGAGGCCGGGCGAGGGTGTCGGACGCGCTCATGCCGCGACCCCTTTCGCCTGGTAGGCGGCGCGCGCTTCCAGCGCCGCGGCCACGATGGGCAGATAGCCGGTGCAGCGGCACAGATTGCCGGAAATCACCTCGCGGATGCGGTCCTCGTCGGCGTCGGGCTCCTCCGTGAGCAGCGCGTGCAGGGTGGTGAGGAAGCCGGGCGTGCAGAACCCGCATTGCAGGGCATGGTGGCGGCGGAAGGCGGCCTGGAGCGGGCCGAGCGCGTCCACGCTGCCCAGCGCCTCCACGGTGATGATCTCGCGCCCTTCCGCCTGGACAGCAAGCGTCAGGCAGGCGCGCACCGCCTCCCCGTCGATGATGACGGTGCAGGCGCCGCACACGCCGTGCTCGCAGCCCACATGGGTACCCGTGAGGCGCAGGTCCTGGCGCAGCGCATCCGCCAGCGTGGTGCGCGCGGGCACCGAGACGGCGTGCGCTTGCCCGTTCACGGTGAGGGTCAGGGAAAGGTCGTCCATCATTCGATCCCGCACGGGGCGAGGCCCTCGGCCGCGCACAAGGCACGCTCCACCAGCACGCCCACCAAAGCGCGCCGATAGTCGGCGCTGGCATGAATGTCGTCCGGCGGCTCCACCGCCTCCTGGGCGGCCTCGGCAGCGGCGCGGATCACGGAGGGGTCCATGCGCCGCCCCTCCAAAGCCGCCTCGGCGGGCGCAAGCCGCATGGGACGGTCGGCGGCGCCGATGACGCCCACATGGGCGTCGCGCACGGCGCCGTCCGCATCCAGGTCATAATGGAGGGCGATGCCCGCCAGGGCGAAGTCGCCGCGCCGCCGGGCATATTCCTGGAACGCCCAGCGGCGACCCTGCGGCCAGGCGGGGAAGCGCACCGCGACGATCATCTCGTCCGGCGCGATCTCGGCGCTGAGCGCGGCCACGAGCACCTCGTCGGCCCGCGCCACCCGGCGCCCGTCCGGTCCCTCCAGCACGATCTGCGCATCGCACGCCACCGCGAGCCCCGGCATTTCCGCCGCCGGATCGCAATGGGCAAGGCTGCCGCCCACGGTGCCGCGATTGCGGATCTGGTAGTGCGCCACATGGGCGATGGCGGCGGGCAGGAGCGGAAGGGCAGCGGCAAGGCGGGTGTCGCGTTCGATGTCGCGCCAGCGCACCAGCGCACCCAGGGTCACGAAGTCCGGGCCGATCTCGACAGCCTTCAATTCGTCGATCCCGCCGATGTCCACCAGAAGCGCGGGCGCCGCGAGGCGGAAGGCGAGCACGGGCAGAAGGCTCTGCCCGCCGGCGATGATCCGGGCCTCGCCGTCCCCCTCCTTCAGCAGGGCGACGGCCTCGGCGACGCTTGCGGCGCGGGCATAGGCGAGCGGCGGCAGCTTCACGGGAAAACCCCGGTTTCGAGACCCAGTGCAAAATTATTCATCGTGCACACCCTTCGCCCAGAACATTTCGTACGCTAACAAAAATAACACTTGCACGCAAACCAATTTTTGATCCTTAATCCGATCCAAGATGACGCAAGACGGACAGCGAAAGGGCGCCTCTCCGCACCTGGAAAGCGCACCCTGAAACACGTCGGGAAGGGCATGCGGAGAGCCTGGGAAATTCGGATTAAACATTTGAAATAAAAAGATTATTTCAAATGTTTTTCAAGCATCCGAATGACCGTTCGGAAGCATGATCCGCATCCATCCCAGCTTGAGACAATCGCTTGTGTACGAATGAATTTTTCATTAGCGTACAAATGAAATCTGGAGACGAACCATGAAGGTTCATGTCGGCGACAATGTACACCTCCACGTAGAGGAAACGGGCCAGGGCGTGCCGGTGGTGTTCGTCCACGAATTCGCCGGGGACCATCGCTCCTGGGAGCCGCAGATGCGGTTCTTCTCCCGCTCCCACCGCTGCGTGACCTTCGCCGCGCGGGGCTACCTGCCGTCCGACGTCCCCACCGACGCCGCCGCCTACGGCCAGGACCTCGCCCGCGCCGACATCATCGCCATCATGGACCATCTGGGCATCGAGAAGGCCCATGTGGTGGGCCATTCCATGGGCGCGTACAGCGCGCTGCATGTGGGCCTGCACCACCCGGACCGCTGCCTCTCGGTGGCCGCCCTCGGCTGCGGCTGGGGCTCCAGCCCGGCGGAGCGCGATGCCTCGGTGAAGGTGTGCGAGGACATCGCCGCCATGTTCACCTCCGAGCCCATCGCGGTGGCGGCGGCCAATTATGCCCGGGCGCCCATGCGCCACACCTTCGAGGCCAAGGACCCGCGCGGCTTCGCGGAATTCGAAGCCATGCTGGCCGAGCATTCCGGCCTCGGCTCGGCCCTCACCATGCTCAACCTCCAGCTCAAGCGCCCCACCCTGTGGGAACTGGAGGAGCGCTTGAAGGCCATGACCGTGCCGCTGCTGGTAGTGGTGGGCGACGAGGACTTCCCCTGCATCGACGGCAGCCTGTTCCTGAAGCGCACCGTGCCCGGCGCCGGGCTGCTCATGATCCCGCGCGCCGGCCACACCATCACCAGCGAGGAGCCCGCCGCCGTCAATGCCGCCCTCCAGGACCTGTTCGCCGCCACCGAGGGCGGCACCTGGATGCGCCACCGGCGGGCCGCGGCGTGAGCGGGCGCGTCGCCATCGACCTTGCGGCCGAGCCCGGCCTCGCCGTGCTGCGGCTGGACAATGCCGCGCGCCGCAACGCCATCTCGGCCGCCATGTGGGAGGCCATCGGCGCCTTCGCCCGCACTGTGGGCGAGCGGACGGACGTGCGCGTGGTGCTGGTGGAGGGAACAGCCGGGCTGTTCTCCGCAGGCGCCGACATTTCCGGCTTCGCCGAAGGGCGCGCCGGAGGCGCGGGCGACACATCCTATGACGACCTGGTGGAGGCCACCTGCCGTCTCGTGGAAGCGATCCCCCAGCCGGTGATCGCCGCCGTGGAGGGCATCTGCTTCGGCGCCGGGGCCTCGCTGGCCGCGAGCTGCGACCTGCGGGTCGCCTCGGCAGAGGCGAGCTTCGCGGTGCCCGCCGCGCGCCTCGGCCTTGGCTACGACATCCGGGGCATCGCCCGCTTCCGCCGGGTGTTCGGGCCGGGCGGAACCGCCGCCCTGCTGTTCACGGCGGACCGCATGCCCGCACCCGAGGCGCACATGCTGGGCGCGGTGCAGCGCATCGTGCCCGTGGGGGAAACGGCCGCCGTGGCGCGGGCCATCGCCCGGCGCATCGCGTCCAACGCCCCCCTGACCCTGCGCGCCGCCAAGACGGCCCTGCGGGCGCTGGCTGCCGAGGCGGCGTCCACCGAGGCCCTCGCGGACGAAGCCCGCGCCCTGGCGGCCCGCGCCGATGCCAGCGCCGACTATGCCGAAGGCCGCGCGGCCTTCTCCGAAAAGCGCCCGCCCCGTTTCACCGGCACCTGACCCGAGACCGCGAACCCGCCATGACCGCGAACCTCATCCATACCCTCTACGGCACGCGCGACGGCGCGAGCGAGGCCCTGCGCTTTGCCAACGGGCCGGTCCGCACCACCGACCAGGTGCGCCGGGCCGTGGGCCAGATGGCCCGGGCGCTGAAGGGCGCGGGCGTCACGGCGGGAGACCGCGTCTCCTTCCGGCTGGAGAAGTGCGAGGAGGTGCTGCTCCTCGCCCATGCCTGCTTCCAGGTCGGCGCCATCATCCACCCGCTCAACACGTCCTATACGGACACCGAGATCGCCTATCTGGTGGCGGATGCCGCGCCGGCGCTGCTGGTGTGCCATTCGGCCGACGCGCCGCGCCTCGCGGCGGCCACCGGGGCCCGGGTGGCCACCCTCGATCCCGGCCTCGGCGGCACGCTGGGGCGACAGGCGGCCGCCGCCGACCCGTTGGGCGAGGTGCATCCCGCGACGGCCGGCACCACAGCCGCCATCCTCTACACCTCCGGCACCACGGGAAAGCCGAAGGGCGCCTGCATCACCCACGGCAATCTCGCCGAGAGCGCCCGCGCGCTGGCGCAGGTCTGGGCCCTCGGCCCGCAGGACCGCCTGCTGCACGCCTTGCCCATGTATCACGCCCACGGCCTGCTGACGGCGGTGAACTCCCTTTTGGTGGCGGGCGGCTCCGTCCTGTTCCTGGAGCGGTTCGAGGCCGCCGAGGTGCTGGCCGCGCTGCCGCAGGCGAGCGTCATCATGGGCGTGCCCACCCATTATGCCCGGCTGCTGAAGGAGCCGGGCCTCGGCGCCGCCTGCACGCGGCTGCGGCTCGCCATCAGCGGCTCGGCGCCGCTCTCGGCGGAGATCGCCGAGCGGTTCCGGGCCGCCACCGGGCGCACCATCATCGAGCGCTACGGCGCCACCGAGACCGCCATCGTCACCGCCATTCCGGCCGGCACCGAGGACCGGGCGGGCTTCGTGGGCTGGCCGCTGCCGGGCGTGGAGATCCGCGTGCGCACCGAGGACGGCACCTGCGCCGCGCGCGGCGCCACGGGCGGCCTGGAGACACGGGGCCACAATGTGGTGCCCGGCTATTGGCGGCGCCCCGACGCGGATGCCGGGGCGTTCACGCCGGACGGCTGGTTCGTCACCGGCGACATCGCCGAGATCGACGCCGACGGCTACGTGCGGCTGCTCGGCCGCAGCAAGGACCTGATCATCACGGGTGGGCTCAACGTCTACCCCAAGGAGGTGGAGGACGCCCTCGATGCCCTACTGGACGGCGGGGAATCGGCGGTGTTCGGCGTGCCCCATCCAGATTTCGGCGAGGCCGTGGTTGCAGCGGTGGAGCACCGTCCAGGCCTCGACGAAACAGGGCTCCAGCAGGCGCTGCGCGCGCAGCTCGCGCCCTACAAGATCCCCAAGCGCATTCTTCCAGTGGCCGCCATCCCGCGAAACCGGATGGGCAAGGTGCTGAAGGCCGAGCTTCGGGACACCCACCGCGAACTCTTCCACCGCACCTGACAGAGGCGAACACAATGGACTTGAAACTTTCGGGCAAGACGGCGCTGGTCACCGGCGGCAGCGAGGGCATCGGCAAGGCGATCGCGCTCGGCCTCGCCAAGGAGGGCGTGGACGTCGCCATCTGCGGGCGCCGCGCCGACGTGCTGGAGGCCACCGCCAAGGAGATCGCCGAGGCCACCGGCCGCAAGATCGTCCCCATCGTCACCGACCTCACCAAGGACGAGGACGCGAAGAACTTCATCGCCAAGGGCCATGCCGCCCTCGGCCGCATCGACATCATGATCAACAATGCCGGCTCCGCGCCCGGCGGCGTGATCGAGCATCTCACCGAGGCCGACTGGTCCCAGGCGCTCCAGCTCAAGTTCATGGGCTATGTGCGCTGCCTGCGCTACGCCCTGCCGCTCATGGTGGCCCAGGGCGGCGGGCGTGTGGTCAACCTCATCGGCAATGACGGCGTGAAGCCCTCCTATTGGGAGATCGCGCCCGGCGCCGCCAATGCCGCCGGCCAGAACCTGACCATGTCGCTGGCGGGCCAGTACGGCAAGCACGGCATCTCGTTCGTGGCGGTCAATCCCGGCCCCGTGCGCACCGAGCGCTGGGCCGGCCTGGTGAAGGCCATGTCGCGCGACATGAACCTCTCCTACGAAGCCGCCGACCAGCTCGCGCCCGCCTCCATCCCCATGGGCCGGATCGCGGAGACCGAGGAAGTGGCCGACATGGTGGTGATGCTCGCCTCGCCGCGCACCCACTATGCCAACGGCACCATGATCGAAGTGGACGGCGGGCAGGACAAGGCCCTCATGGACCGTTCCCGCGACCGCTGACCGCACAAGGGGCGGCCCCAACGGGCCGCCCCGCCTCGCGACGGGCCCATGACCGCTCCCTCCCCCCTGCCCCCCGACGCCTTCGACCCCTATGGGG
>JACESF010000038.1 GCA_013911975.1 Hyphomicrobiales bacterium
ACGGCGCGGCGGGGGCTTCCGCCTCGGCCGGCTCCGGCTCGGCGGCGGGCGCCGGGTCGGGGACCTGCTCGGCCTCCACGCGCCGGATGGCATCCTCCAGCCCCTGCCGCTCGCGCAGGATCTCGCCTTCCGGGAGCGGAGGCTCGACGCTGCGAAGCTGCTTCAGGAGGGCCGCCCGCGCGCGGTCATACACCGACTTGCGGCTCTCCCCCGTATTCTGGGAGAGACCGGAAATCGCGCGAACCAGGAGCGGGTAATAATCGGCCATGAGCGGTAAGGATGCCCCGGAGAGGAAAAACCTAGGTTAATTCTCGAACGGGTTATGGACGAGAATGGTGTCGTCCCGTTCGGGGCTGGTGGACAGCACGGCCACCGGACAGCCGATCAGCTCCTCCACCCAGCGCACATACTTGACCGCGCCGGCCGGAAGGTCCGCCCAGGAGCGCGCGCCCGCGGTGGATTCGCGCCAGCCGGGAATGGTCTCGTAGACCGGCTCCAGCCGGGTCTGGGCACCGCCCTCGCTGGGTAGGTGGTCGATCACGCGGCCGTCCAGCTTGTAGCCGACGCACACCTTGATCTCGTCGAACCCGTCCAGCACGTCGAGCTTGGTCAGCGCGATGCCGTGGATGCCGCAGGTGCGCACAGTCTGGCGCACCAGGACCGCGTCGAACCAGCCGCAGCGGCGCGGACGGCCCGTCACCACGCCGAACTCGCGCCCACGCTCGCCCAGCGCCTTGCCCACCTCGTCGGTGAGCTCGGTGGGGAAGGGGCCTTCGCCCACGCGGGTCGTGTAGGCCTTGGTGATGCCCAGCACATAGTCCAGCGCGCCGGGGCCGACGCCCGAGCCGCTGGCGGCGGAAGCCGCCACGGTGTTGGACGAGGTCACATAGGGATAGGTGCCGTGGTCGATGTCCAGCAGCGAGCCCTGGGCACCCTCGAACAGGATGCGCTTGCCCGCGCGGCGGGCCTGGTCCAGCAGCTCCCACACCCGGTCCATGAAGGGCAGGACCTGGGGGGCGAGCGCGGTCAGCTCGGCGATCAGCGTCGCCGGGTCCACCTCGGGCACGCCGAGGCCGCGCCGCAGCAGGTTGTGATGGGTCAGCAGGCGCTCCACCTTGGCGGGGAGCGTCGAGGGATCCACGAGGTCCACGAGGCGGATGGCGCGGCGGCCGACCTTGTCCTCATAGGCGGGGCCGATGCCCCGGCGCGTGGTGCCGATGCGGGTCTCCGGGCTCGCCGCATTCTCGCGCAGCGCGTCCAGCTCCCGGTGCACGGGCAGGATGAGGGGGGTGTTCTCGGCGATGCGCAGGCGGTCGGGACCGACCACCACGCCCTGCTTGGCGAGGCGCCCCAGCTCGTCCACCAGGGCCTGGGGGTCGAGCACGACGCCGTTGCCGATCACCGAGAGCTTGCCGGGGCGCACCACGCCCGAGGGCAGCAGGGACAGCTTATAGGTGACGCCGTTGACCACCAGGGTATGGCCGGCATTGTGCCCGCCCTGGAATCGCACCACCACGTCGGCCTGCTCGGAAAGCCAGTCGACGATCTTTCCCTTGCCTTCGTCGCCCCATTGGGAGCCGACCACGACCACGTTGGCCACGGTTGGGATCCTCCGCCGTGCCGGGCGCCCGCAGGGGGCGCGCCGCGCAAACAAAGCAAAGCCCCGGTTTGGACCGGGGCCGTTGAGAGGGCGTCATAAAAGATCGCGCGGGGCGAGGCAAGGCGCGGCTTCGCGCGGAGGCGCTCGCCGGCCCCGCGCGGGGGGCATGACGGCGGCCCTGAAAGCACCGCCGCGCCGGGCTCAGCCGCTGTTCCGCAGCCCCGCCGAGATGCCGTTGATGGTGAGCTGGATGCCATGCAGCACCTTGTCGCCGGGGTCGGCACCCGCCGTCCCGGAGGCCTGGTTGCGCCGGTGCGCCTTCAGCAGCTCGATCTGCACATGGTTCAGCGGGTCGAGATAGGGGAAGCGGTTGCGGATGGAGCGGTGCAGCAGCGGGTTGCCCTCCAGCAGCCGCGACTGGCCCATGATCTCCAACAGACGGCGCACCGTGGTCTCGTATTCCGCCGTGATGCGCGAGAAGATCCGCGTCCGCAGTTCCGCGTCCTCCACCAGGGCCGCATAGCGCGAGGCCACCGCGAGGGAGCTCTTGGAGAGCACCATGTCCATGCTGGAAAGCTGGGTGCGGAAGAAGGGCCAGTCCCGATACATGGCGCGAAGCTGCGCCATGCCGCCGGGATTGTCCGCCAGGAACGCGTCCACGGCGGTGCCGAAGCCGTACCAGGCGGGCAGCATCAGGCGGCACTGGGCCCAGGAGAACACCCAGGGAATGGCGCGCAGCGCCGTGATGGCCCGCGTCTTCTTCCGCGAGGCGGGGCGCGAGCCGATATTCAGGGTGGCGATCTCGGAAATCACCGTGGAGCCCCAGAAATAATCCTCGAAGCCCGGCGTCTCGTAGACGAGGCCGCGATAGGCCTCGAAGGCCGACTGCGACACTTTCTCCATGGTCTCCAGGAAGTGCGCGGGAGGGGCGGCCTCGCTGCCCTGGAGCAAGGTCGCCTCCAGCGTCGCCGCCACCATGATCTCCAAGTTGCGGCGGCCCACCTCGGGGTTGGAATATTTGGAGGCGATGATCTCGCCCTGCTCGGTGAGGCGGATCCGGCCGTTCACGGCCCCCGCCGGCTGGGCGAGGATGGCATCGTAGCTCGGCCCGCCGCCGCGACCCACCGAGCCGCCGCGCCCGTGGAACAGGCGCAGCGCCACGCCGTGGCGCCGGAACACCTCGATGAGGTCGGTCTCGGCCTTGTACAATTCCCAGCCCGAGGTGACGAAGCCGCCGTCCTTGTTGCTGTCGGAATAGCCGAGCATCACCTCCTGCACGTCGCCCCGGCTCGCCACCAGGGCCCGATAGGCGGGCAGGCCGAACAGGCGGTCCATCACCTGCGCGCAGGCCCTGAGGTCGCCGATGGTCTCGAACAGCGGCACCACGTTGATGGCGCTGGTGCCGTCGGCGCGCACCAGGCCCACCTCCTTCAGCAGGAGCGCCGCCTCCAGCATGTCCGAGACGCCCTCGGTCTTGGAGATGATGCAATTGGGGATCACGGCCTCGCCCAGCGCCGCATGGGCGGCCGCCGCCTCCCGCAGGATGGCCATCTCCCCCTGCGTCTCCTCCCCATAGCCGAGGAAGGGCGAGGCGAGGGGCCGGGCATTGGCGAGCTCGCCCGCCAGCAAGGCGATGCGCGCCTCCTCGTCCAGGGTCTCGTAGGCGGTGCCGGGCGCCACCGCTTCCAGCAGCTCGGCCACCGTGCGCTCGTGCACGTCCGAATTCTGGCGCAGGTCCAGGGCGGCGAGGTGGAAGCCGAAGCCGTCGGCGGCGCGCCGCAGCGTGCGCAGGCGGCCGCGCGCCAGGATGCGCGAGCCGTTCTCGGTGAGCGAGCGGGAGATGACGTCGAGGTCCGCCAGGAAGCCGGCGGCCGAGGCATAGGGCTCCAGTCCCGGCGCGGGCGGCGGGACGGCCCGCCCCTCCAGGGCCGCGGCGGCGCCTTCCAGGCGCGCCCGCACCACGGAAATCGCCAGGCGGTAGGGTTCTTCCCGGCTACCCATGTCCTGGTCCGGCGAAAGCGCCATGAGGGCGCGCATTTCGTCGGACACGTCCACGAGGCGCCCGGCCAGCGACAGTTCCGCCGCCAGCGCCTCAAGCTGTTCGATGTGGAAGCGCATGATGCGCGTGCGGTGCATGGTCACCGTCTCGCGCAGTACGTCAGCGGTCACGAAGGGATTGCCGTCCCGGTCGCCGCCGATCCAGGAGCCGATGCGCAGGAAGGAGGGCAGCTCGCGGGCATGGTCGGGGTCCAGCGCGTCGAGATGGTCCTCGATGTCGCAGAACAGCCGGGGCAGTTCCTCCAGGAAGGTGTAGTCGTAATAGGAGAGGCCGTTCGTCACCTCGTCCATGACGGTCAGCTTGATGCGGCGCAGGAGCGCGGTCTGCCAGAGGGTGAGCACCGCGCGGCGCAGCTCCTCCTCCTGCGCGGCCGCCTCGCGCGGGGTGGCAGTGACGCGCTCCGCCTCGTCGAGGATGCGGGCGATCTCCATCTCGCGGTTCAGCGTGCTCTTGCGCCGCACCTCGGTGGGATGGGCGGTGAGGACGGGGCTGATGAGCGCGTCGGCGAAGAAGTCCTGGAGGGCCGGAACCGAAAGGCCCGCGCGCGCCGCCCGCGCGAACGCATGGGCCACCGTGCCCGGGCGCGGTGCGGACCCGGCGATCTCGTGAGCCCGGTTGCGCCGGGTGTGGTGCACGTCCTCGGCGATGTTGGCGAGGTGGGAGAAATAGCTGAAGGCGCGCACGATCTGCACCGCCACCTCGGGCGACAGCGTGGCGAGGATGGTCTCCAGCTCCTGCCGCGCGCCCTCGTCCGCATCGCGGTGGAAGCGGATGGAGGTGCGGCGGATAATCTCCACGAGGTGATAGACCGGCTCGCCCTCCTGGGCGCGCACGGTGTCGCCCAGGAGGCGGCCGAGGCGGCGGATGTCGTCGCGCAGCGGCCGGTCCTTCTCGCTGGATTCCTCGGCCGCTTCTCCGATCACCGCCCAGACCGCACTCGACATGGTCATCCACCCCAGATTGTCCCTACTACTTTAGAAGGGTTTTGTGCGCTGGCGAAAGCCCATGCGGCATCTGCGAAGCGGTGCGCTTTGCCGGGCGCGGCCGCCCGGGGCGAGAATCGCGCCCGTTTCACGGAGTTTTAGCCTTCCGGCGGCCTCTGACCCGGCGGAAGGCTTGCAACCGAAAGGCTTTGCGGCGACAAGCAAGGATCGTCGGACCTTCGACGCCTCGCGGGGGGCGGCATCGAAAGGGTTTTGAATGGCACAGCCAATCGCGGCGCCGGGGGCGCCTGCTTCTCCTCAGCCGACCGCGCTCGACCTGGCGCTGGCGGCGGTGAAGCCGGCCATGTGGACGGTCGTCGCCTTCAGCTTCTTCATCAACCTGCTGGGGCTCACCGGCTCCATCTACATGATGCAGGTCTATGACCGGGTGCTGTCGTCGCGGTCCATCCAGACCCTGGTGCTGCTCACGCTGATCGTGGCCATCCTCTATGCCGTGGGCGCGGCGCTGGAAGGGCTGCGCACCCAGATGCTGGTGCGCGCCGGCGTGAAGTTCGACGACAGCGTGAAGGAGCAGGCGTTCGACGCGGTCCAGCGCGCCTCGCTGCGCAAGCCGTCCCCCTCCCACGTGCAGGCGCTGCGCGACGTGGACACGGTGCGCGATTTCTTCGCCGGTCCCGGCCTCATCGCCTTCTGCGACGTGCCCTGGGTGCCCATCTACATCATCTTCGCCACGCTGCTGCACCCGCTGTACGGCGTGCTTGTCGTGGTGGCCTGCATCATTTCCGGCGTCCTGGCCCTGGCCAACGACCGCGCCACCCGGCCGGTTCTGGATCGCGCCACCAAGGCCAACATCTCCGCCAACAACCAGGCGCTGACCACGTTCCGCAACGCGGAGGTGCTCCAGGCCATGGGCATGGTGCGCCAGCTCCGCGACCGCTGGAGCCAGCACCGCGCCGCCGCGCTCGGCTGGCAGGGCCTCGCCTCCGACCGGGGCGCGCTGCTGGTCTCGGCCACCAAGTTCAACCGCGTCTTCATGCAGAGCCTGATCCTGGGCCTCGGCGCCTATCTCGCCATCAACCGCGAGATCTCGCCCGGCATGATGATCGCCGCCTCCATCGTGTGCGGCCGCTGCATCCAGCCCATCGAGGCCGCCATCGGCAACTGGAAGGGCATCGTCTCGGCCCGCTCCGCCCACAAGCGGGTTCAGGAATTGCTGCGCTCCCTGCCGGTGGTTGGCGCGCGCATGCGCCTGCCCGACCCGACCGGCGCGGTGCAGGTGGAGAACCTCGTCGTGCACGCCCCCGGCCGCGACGTGCCGGTGCTGCGCGGCGTGTCCTTCGCGGTGCCCGCCGGCTCGACCCTGGGCGTCATCGGCCCGAGCGCGGCGGGCAAGTCCAGCCTCGCCCGCGCGCTCGTGAGCGTGTGGCCGCCCTCCGCCGGCGCGGTGCGCCTGGACGGGTCCGAACTCTCTCACTGGGATCCCGAGCAACTCGGCCGGGCTTTGGGCTACCTGCCCCAGGACGTGGAGCTGTTCGCCGGCACCATCGCCGACAATATCTGCCGCTTCGGCACCCGGGACGACACGAAGATCGTGGAAGCCGCCCAGATGGCCGGCGTGCACGAGATGATCCAGCGCCTGCCGCAGGGCTACAATACCGAGATCGGCGAGGGCGGCGGTTCGCTCTCCGGCGGCCAGCGCCAGCGCGTGGCGCTTGCCCGCGCCATCTATGGCCGTCCGGCGCTGATCGTGCTGGACGAGCCCAATGCCAGCCTGGACGCCGCCGGCGAGCAGGCCCTCTCCACCGCCGTCCAGGCGCTGAAGGCGGCCGGCTCCACGGTGGTGCTCGTGACCCACAAGACCAACAGCCTCGGTTTGTGCGACCTGATCCTGCTGCTGAACGAAGGCGGCGTGCACGGCTTCGGGCCGCGCGACGAGGTGCTCGCCAAGGTGCTCGGCCCGCGCCTCGTGAAGCCCGAGGGCGCCATGGCGCCGGTCAAGACCAAGCCGATGGAGGCGTGAGATGAGCGATCCGCTTCGTCCGCAGGATCCCAATCGTCCCCAGGACCCCAACCGCGCGCAGGCCTCCCAGGAGCCGCTGCGCCCGAAGAAGCCGGTGCGCCCCACCGATGGCGCGCCCCGCAAGGCGGCCGCGCGCCCGCAGGATCCGCCGCGCGCCGCCCGCATGGAGGACGCCCCGAAGGCCGCGCCGCTGCGCTCCGAGCCTCCCAAGGGCCCCGAGCTGGCCGAGGCCGAGCCCGCGCCGGGCTTCGCCGATCTCGGCATCCAGCGCCTGCGGACCTTGCTGGACGGCGCCCAGGGCAGCCTCGCGCGGCACATGCCCGAGAAAGCCGGGCCGCTGCTCGCGGAAGCGCGGCAGAAGCTGGTCCAGGTGAAGGACGCCATCCTTCCGCCCGTGCCGCCGGACAATGACGTGCATGACGCGGCTTCCGGCATGCCGGCGCCCCGGCCCAGCTCCGACTACCGGCGCATTGCCAGCAAGGGCTACGGCCTCATCATCCTCACCTTCGGCGTGTTCGGTGGCTGGGCGGCGCTCGCCTCCATCGACAGCGCCGTGATCGCGCAGGGCGTGGTCTCCGTGGAGAGCCGCCGCCAGGTGGTGCAGCATCTGGAGGGCGGCATCGTCGCCGAGATCCTGGTGAAGGACGGCCAGCGGGTGAAGGACGGGGAGGTCCTGTTCCGCCTCGACCCCACGTCCTCGCTCGCGAACTATGATTCCGTGCGCGCGCAGCTCGATACGCTGCTCGCCACCGAGGCGCGCCTGGAAGCCGAGCGCGGCCTCGCGCCCAGCATCACCTTCCCGCCGAACCTCATGGCCCGCTCGGACAATCCCGTGGTGAAGGCGGCCCTCGCCGACCAGCTCGCCCAGTTCCGCGACCGCCGGGCCTCCCTCGACGGCCAGATGGGCATCCTCAACCAGCGCATCGTCCAGGGCCAGACGGAGATCGACGGCCTGGGCCGCGAGAAGGCCTCCGCCGAGGAGCAGCTCTTCTATTGCGACGACGAGCTGGCGGGCATCCAGAAGCTGTCCGACAAGGGGCTCGTCTCCAAGTCGCGCCTCGCCCAGCTCCAGCGCGAGAAGGCGCGCCTCCAGGGCGTGATCGGCCGCAACATCGCCGACACCGCCAAGGCGCAGGCCACCATTTCCGAAATGCGCATGCAGATCGAGCAGATCACGCAGAAGCAGCAGGAGGAGGTGGCCCAGCAGATCGTCGAGACGCGGCAGAAGATCGCGGACCTGCGCGAGAAGCTGAACATCTCCGAGAGCGTGCTGAAGCGCATCGACATCCGCGCGCCCCGCGCCGGCATCGTCCAGAACATCAATCCCAAGATCTACACCGTCGGCGCCGTGGTGCGCCCGGGCGACACGATGCTGGAAGTGGTGCCGCAGAACGACGAACTGATCGTGGATGCCCAGGTGCCCACCACCGACATCGACCGGCTGCATGGCGGCGTGGACCAGGTGGAGGTGCGCTTCCCGGCCTTCCATGCCCGCACCACGCCGCTCATCGTCGGCCAGCTGCGCAGCGTGTCGCCGGACCGGCTGATGGATGAGCAGACGCGCCAGCCCTACTACCAGGCGGTGGTCGCGGTCAGCAACACGGACATCCCCGACGAGATGAAGTCCCGCCTGCGTCCGGGCATGCCCGCGGAGGTGATCTTCAACACCGGCGAGCGCAGCGTCATGAGCTACCTGACGCGCCCGCTCACGGACGCCTTGACGCACTCCTTCCGCGAGAAGTGAGCGCAGGTTCCATCGGCGTTGACAGGGTTCCGGGCCACTCCTACGTTGCCGCCCCCAAGGTTTGCTGCGCTGCGGCCTCCGCAGCCACGACCGAGCTTGCGGGAGTTCCTCCCGGAGCCTTGTCCAGACGAGAGCCTGGTCCGATCATGTTGGTTCAGCATGATCGGTGAATCAGTCTCTAAAACATTGATAGAGAACGTTTTGCCGATCTGAGTGCGATGCAGTCGGATCGGGACGGGCTCTAACCCGGGCCAGGGAGCGCGCGCCGCATGAAGATCCTCGTCCCCGTTAAGCGGGTGGTCGATTACAACGTGAAGGTCCGGGTGAAGTCGGACGGCACGGGTGTCGAGCTTGCCAACGTCAAGATGTCCATGAACCCCTTCGACGAGATCGCCGTCGAAGAGGCGCTGCGCCTCAAGGAAGCGGGCAAGGCCACCGAGGTGGTCGCCGTGTCCGTGGGCCCGGCCCAGGCCACCGAGACCCTGCGCACCGCGCTCGCCATGGGCGCCGACCGCGGCATCCTGGTGAAGACCGACGCCACCACCGAGCCGCTGGCCGTGGCGAAGATCCTCAAGGGCGTGGTCGAGGAAGAGAAGCCGGACCTCGTCATCCTCGGCAAGCAGGCCATCGACGACGATTGCAACCAGACCGGCCAGATGCTCGCCGCGCTGCTGGGCTGGGGCCAGGGCACCTTCGCCTCGAAGGTGGACCTCGACACCGGCTCGGTCGCCGTGACCCGCGAGATCGACGGCGGCCTCCAGACCGTGAAGCTCACCCTGCCGGCGGTGGTCACCACCGACCTGCGCCTCAATGAGCCGCGCTACGCGTCGCTCCCCAACATCATGAAGGCGAAGAAGAAGCCCATCGACGAGAAGGCCCCCGAGGCCTACGGCGTGGACGTGGCGCCGCGCCTGAAGGTGCTCAAGACCGCCGAACCCGCCGGCCGCAAGGCGGGCGTGAAGGTCGGCTCCGTCGCGGAGCTGGTGGCGAAGCTCAAGGACGAGGCCGGGGTGCTCTGATGACGACGCTGCTCATCGCCGAACACGACAACAAGTCCCTCAACGGCGTCACCGCCAAGGCGCTGACCGCCGCCGCCGCCCTGGGCGGGCCGGTGCATGTGCTGGTGGCGGGCGAGAACGCCCGCGCCGTGGCCGATACCGCCGCCAAGCTCTCGGGCGTGGAGAAGGTGCTGCTGGCGGAAGGCCCCGCTTATGCCCACCGCCTCGCGGAGCCGCTGGCCGCGCTCGTGGTCTCGCTCGCGGGCGGCTACGACGCCATCGTCGGGCCCTCGACCGCCATGGTCAAAAACGTGCTGCCGCGCGTCGCCGCGCTGCTGGACGTGATGCAGATCTCCGACATCACCAAGGTGGTGGCGCCCGACACGTTCGAGCGGCCCATCTATGCCGGCAACGCCATCCAGACCGTCCAGTCCGGCGAGGCGAAGAAGGTGATCACGGTGCGCACGGCCTCGTTCGCCGCGACCCCCGAGGGCGGTTCCGCGCCGGTGGAGAGCGCCGCGGGCGCCGCCGACCCGGCGGTCTCCAGCTTCGTGGAGGAGGTCATTTCCGCCTCCGACCGTCCCGAGCTGACGGCGGCGAAGATCATCGTCTCCGGCGGCCGCGCGCTGGCCTCCAAGGAGAAGTTCTCCGAGGTGATCGAGCCCCTGGCCGACGCGCTGGGCGCGGCGGTGGGCGCCTCGCGCGCCGCGGTGGACGCGGGCTATGCCCCCAACGACCTCCAGGTGGGCCAGACCGGCAAGGTGGTCGCGCCCGAGCTGTATGTGGCGGTGGGCATTTCCGGCGCCATCCAGCATCTGGCCGGCATGAAGGACTCCAAGGTCATCGTCGCCATCAACAAGGACGAGGAGGCGCCTATTTTCCAGGTTGCCGATTACGGGCTTGTGGGCGATCTGTTCACCCTGGTGCCGGAACTTAAGGCCGAGGTCGCCAAGGCCAAGGGCTGAGAAGCCGGGCCGAGGCGCGACGCAACAAGCGAAAGACGACAGCATCATGCCGATCGAGATCAAGAAAATCGGGGTCATCGGCGCCGGGCAGATGGGCAACGGCATCGCGCATGTGTGCGCGCTGGCCGGCTATGACGTGATGCTGAGCGACCAGAGCGAGGACCGGATCCGGTCCGGCCTCGCCACCATCAACGGAAACATGGCCAAGCAGGTGTCGCGCGGCACCGTCACCGAGGAGGAGCGCCAGCAGGCCATCGCCCGCATCGCCCCCTCTCCGGGCATGGACCTGCTGACCGACTGCGACCTCGTCATCGAATCCGCCACCGAGCGGGAAGAGGTGAAGCGCAAGATCTTCGTGGACCTGTGCAAGGTGGTGCGGCCGGACACGCTGCTGGCCTCCAACACCTCCTCCATCTCCATCACGCGCCTCGCGGCCGCCACGGACCGGCCCGAGCGGTTCATCGGCATTCATTTCATGAATCCCGTGCCGCTCATGGAGCTGGTGGAACTGGTGCGCGGCATCGCCACCGATGACGAGACCTTCGAGGCCTCCAAGGAATTCGTCACCCGCCTGCACAAGACCTATGCGGTGGCGGAGGACTTCCCGGCCTTCATCGTCAACCGCATCCTGCTGCCGATGATCAACGAGGCCATCTACACCCTCTATGAGGGCGTGGGCTCCGTGGACGCCATCGACCGGGCCATGAAGCTGGGCGCGAACCATCCCATGGGCCCGCTCCAGCTCGCGGATTTCATCGGCCTCGACACCTGCCTCGCCATCATGCAGGTGCTGCATGAGGGGCTGGCGGATTCCAAGTACCGTCCCTGCCCGCTGCTGGTGAAGTATGTGGAAGCGGGCTGGCTGGGCCGGAAGACGCAGCGCGGCTTCTACGACTATCGCGGCGAGAAGCCGGTCCCGACCCGCTGAGGAGCGGCCCCCTTCCGAGGAAGGGGGCAGGCCCGGCCGGTCAGAAGCCGACGAAAACCTCGGCGGTGTGATGCACCTGGGGCGGGGCCGAGAAGGTGCCGCCCACGAGGCCGCGCCATTCCTGGAAGTCGGCCGAGTTGCGGAAATGGACCATGTGGTCCTCCACCGTCTCCCACTTCACCACCAGCGTGTAGGACAGCGGCTCCTCGATGGAGCGCTCCACCTTCATGCCGTGGCAGCCCTTGGCCCGCTTGAACAGGGGCACCGCCTGGCGGGCGCCCGCCTCGAAGGCCGCTTCCTGGCCTTCCTTGATGGTCAGCCGGGCAATCTCATAGATCATGTCATCCTCCCATCGCTCGGGTCCGAACCAACGGAACCGGCGCAGCCTTCGGGCTGTCGTCGCCGCCCCGCGCCACTGCTGGCGGAGAGGGCGGGGGAACCTTAATGGCGGATCGCGCCGGGCGGAATCGGCAAGGCTCACCTGCGGTCGAATTTTCGGTGGCGGCGCAATGCGGGGCCTGATCCCCTTGCCAAAGCGCGCGCGGCCTCGCTAAAGCCGGAGGGAGACCTCACACACGCCGGAGCGCCAGATGGCCCATTGGCTCTACAAGTCCGAGCCCTTCAAATGGTCCTGGGACCAGCAGGTGGCGGCCGGTGCCAAGGGCACCCATTGGGACGGGGTCCGCAACCATTCCGCCAAGCTGAACCTGCTGGCCATGAAGGTGGGCGACCAGGGCTTCTTCTACCATTCCAACGAGGGCAAGGAGATCGTGGGCATCGTTGAGGTGATCCGCGAAGCCTATCCCGACCCCTCCGACCCCTCGGGCAAGTTCGTGATGGTGGACATCAAGGCCGTGCGGCCGCTCAAGACGCCGGTCTCGCTGGAAACCGTGAAGGGCGACCCCCGCCTCGCGGACATGGCGCTGGTGAAGCTCTCGCGCCTTTCCGTCCAGCCGGTGACGGACGCGGAATGGGACATGATCCTCGCCTACGGCGCCATGTAGGCGATCCGGTGGCGCTCTCTCCCGAAGCCTTCGTCCGCGATGAGACGGTGCTGCGGCCGGTGCCGCTGGTGCCCGAGATCTCCCTTCACCTCGCCGACGAGGCGGTGCCGCTCTGGCACCGCACGGAGGAGGAACTGGGTGAGATGGGCCTGCCGCCGCCCTTCTGGGCCTTCGCCTGGGCGGGCGGGCAGGCACTGTCGCGCTATGTGATGGATCACACCGCCCTCGTGGCGGGCCGCCGGGTGCTGGACTTCGCGTCCGGCTCCGGCCTCGTGGGCATCGCGGCCATGAAGGCGGGCGCGGGCACGGCCGAATGCGTGGACATCGACGCCTTCGCCTGTGCCGCCATCGCGCTCAATGCCCGCGCCAACGGGGTGGCCGTCACGGTGTCGGCCGCCGACATCGTGGGACAGGACGCGGGCTGGGACGTGATCCTGGCGGGCGACATCTGCTATGAGCGCGACCTTGCGGAGCGTGTGTTCGCGTGGCTGTGCGCATTGCGCGCGCGGGGGGCGGAGGTGCTGATCGGCGATCCCGGCCGCACCTACCTGCCCAAGGACCGGCTGGAGCAATTGGCCGAATACCAGGTGCCCGTGACGCGGGACCTGGAGGACATGGAGATCAAGCGCACCTGCGTCTGGCGCCCTCTTCCCTGAGGGGAACCCCCCGGCCCGCCCGCCGTTGCACAGGCGGGAGCTGGCAAGGAGGCGCATCATGAACATCGAGGACGTCTGGGCGCAGATCGAGCGCAATCCCACCTGCATGCTGGTGGACGTGGATGGCGGGCGATTGCGCGCCCGCCCCATGATGGCCATACCCGAGCAGGACGCGGAGACGGTTTGGTTCATCACCGACGAGAAGTCGGCGAAGGATGATGAGATCAGCCGGAATCCCATGGTCTGCTTGACTTTTTCCGACTCGAGCCAGCGCTCGCATCTGTCGATGTCGGGGCAGGCGAGCGTGGTCCGTGATCCGGCAAAGCTTCGGGATTTGTGGTCTCCCGCCATGGAGGCCTACTTCCCTGATGGTCCCGGCGATCCCTCCGCGCTGCTGCTGAAGGTGACGCCGTCCCAGGCGGAGCTTTGGCAGGCGGACGGCACCCTCTCGCGCACCTTCAAGATGGCGAAGGCCATGGTGACGAAGGAGCGCCCCGACCTCGGCGAGAACGCCAAGTTCCGGATGTAGCGCCGCGCGCCCCGCCCACCAGCATCTCTGCCGCGTATCCCTGCGGCGGAGATGCTTTCAGTGATGAAATCACAGCAATTTCAGACGTGTCCCCGAGCGCGGTCCCGTCCGCATCGCCTCAGCGCGCACGCGGCAGGATGAGGGCGCCGCCGATACCTGCGGAGATCCAGCCCGCGATCATGAGCGTGCCGCCGAACGGCGCGGTTCCCCACAAGAGCTTGATTCCCATCAATGCCCTGAGCGCGAGATCGCCGGAGAAAAGGAGCGTGCCCGCGGCCATGGCCGTGGCACCCACCAGAAGCAGCACGGCGCCTCGCGTCGCGAGGAGCCCGGCGGCGGAGAGCGCGGCGATGGCGGCGGCGTGGATCATGAGGAACTGGCCCGCCGTGGCCAGCGACGCGCCGCCCGCCAGATGCGCGGCGACGGCCGATGCGGCGACGCCGGCGGCGCCGAACAGCCCGGCCACGAGCAGCAGGAGGCGGAACCATGGGATCATTCGGTCTCTCCGGAATGCCGCTGCGGCAGGGGCAGCGCCATCTGTCATAGGCCCATCGTCATGATCCCGACAGGTGCGGCGCCACAGCGGCGGGTGCGGCAAGAGGACCGCGCCGCACATGGCCTTTCTTCGCCCAAAGTCTCGCCTCCGGCGCCTTGTGGACCCTGTGAGGCCTCACCATAATCCTGGCAACCAAAGGCGGCGCGTGCGCGCGGAACCGCTCACGCAAAGGAAGGGAACGAGCCATGTCCGACAAGATTTATGAAGTGCCGTCCGCATGGGCGGACCGCGCCTTCGTGGACGCGGCCTATTATGATGCGCTCTACAAGCAGTCCATCGACAATCCCGAGGGATTCTGGCTGGAGCACGGCAAGCGCATCCATTGGTTCGAGCCCTACACCAAGGTGAAGAACACCTCGTTCGATCCCGGCCACGTCTCCATCAAGTGGTTCGAGGACGGTGTCACCAACGTCGCCTATAATTGCGTGGACCGGCACCTCGCCACCAAGGGCGATCAGGTGGCGATCATCTGGGAAGGGGATTCCCCGGACGAATCCCGCAAGATCACGTATCGCGAATTGTACGAAGAGGTGAACCGGTTCGCCAACGTGCTGCGCAACCGGGACGTCCAGAAGGGCGACCGCGTCACCATCTACCTGCCCATGATCCCCGAGGCCGCTTTCGCCATGCTGGCCTGCGCGCGGCTCGGCGCGGTCCATTCCGTTGTGTTCGCCGGCTTCTCGCCGGATAGCCTCGCGGGCCGCATCGCCGATTGCGAATCCAAGTGCGTCATCACGGCGGACGAGGGCCTGCGCGGCGGCCGGAAGGTGCCGCTGAAGGCCAATGTGGACGCCGCCATCGCCCGCGTCGAAGGCGGGGTGGACCATGTCGTGGTGGTGCGCCGCACCGGCGGCACCGTGAACATGGAGCCCGGCCGCGACGTCTGGTACCACGAGGCGGCGGACCTCGTGACCGACGAATGCCCGGTCGAGCACATGAACGCGGAGGATCCGCTGTTCATCCTCTACACGTCCGGCTCCACCGGAAAGCCGAAGGGTGTCCTGCACACCACGGGCGGCTATCTCGTCTACGCCTCCATGACGCACCATTACGTCTTCGACTATCACGAGGGCGATATCTACTGGTGCACGGCGGACGTGGGCTGGGTGACGGGCCACTCCTACATCCTCTATGGCCCGCTCGCGAACGGAGCCACCACGCTCATGTTCGAGGGCGTGCCCAATTATCCGAGCAACTCCCGCTTCTGGGAGGTGATCGACAAGCATCAGGTCAACATCTTCTACACCGCGCCCACGGCGATCCGCGCGCTCATGCAGGCGGGCGAGGAGCCGGTGAAGAAGACCTCCCGCGCCTCCCTGCGCCTGCTGGGCTCGGTGGGCGAGCCCATCAATCCGGAGGCCTGGGAATGGTATCACCGCGTGGTGGGCGAGGGGCGCTGCCCCATCGTCGATACGTGGTGGCAGACCGAGACCGGCGGCATCCTCATCTCGCCGCTGCCCGGCGCCACGGCGCTAAAGCCGGGCTCGGCCACCAAGCCCTTCTTCGGCGTACTGCCCCAGGTGGTGGACGCGGAAGGCAAGGTGCTGGAGGGGGCAACCGAGGGCAATCTGGTGATCGCCGATTCCTGGCCGGGCCAGATGCGCACGGTCTATGGCGACCATGAGCGGTTCGAGCAGACCTATTTCGCCACCTATCCCGGCAAGTATTTCACCGGCGACGGCTGCCGGCGCGATGCGGACGGCTATTACTGGATCACCGGCCGCGTGGACGACGTGATCAACGTCTCCGGCCACCGCATGGGCACGGCCGAGGTGGAAAGCGCCCTCGTGGCCCATCCCAAGGTGTCCGAGGCGGCGGTGGTGGGCTTCCCCCACGACATCAAGGGCCAGGGCATCTATGCCTATGTGACCCTCATGTCCGGCGAGGAACCCACGGAGGAGCTGCGCAAGGAGCTGGTGGCCTGGGTGCGCAAGGAGATCGGCCCCATCGCCTCTCCCGACCTCATCCAGTTCGCGCCGGGCCTGCCCAAGACCCGCTCGGGCAAGATCATGCGCCGCATCCTGCGCAAGATCGCCGAGGACCAGTTCGAGAATCTGGGCGACACCTCCACCCTGGCCGATCCCGGCGTGGTGGACGATCTGGTGAACAACCGCCAGAACAAGAAGAGCGCCGCCTGACGGCGCTTTTCACCACCACTTCTGAGCCGACGAAGCAGACCGCCCGGGCCCGCGCCCGGGCGGTTTTTTATGCGTGGGGAGCGGGGCTGCCCTGCATTCCGCTGCGCAAGCCACCGCGCGTTTGAAACCTGCCCGAAGCCATGCTAGAGATTTGTGTGAAATAACATCAAATACACTCGAATTGAGTGAATAGGAGAGCCCATGCTGACCCGTCGCGCCTTCTCCGGCCTCGGACTTGCCGCCCTGCTGGCGCCGGGCATCGCCTTCGCCCAGGCGGAGTACAAAGGCCCCAATTCCATTCTCAACGCCTCCTACGACATCGCCCGCGAGCTGTTCACGGCGGAGAACGAGAAGTTCGTTCCCCTCTGGAAGGAGAAGACCGGCCAGCAGGTGACCATCAACCAGAGCCATGCGGGCACGTCCCGTCAGGCGCGTGCCATCATCGAGGGCCTGGAAGCGGACGTGGTGACGTTCAACCAGGTGCTGGACGTGGACGTGCTGGCCAAGGCCGGCTTCGTGACCAAGGACTGGCAGTCCAAGTTCCCGAACAAGTCCTCGCCTTATTATTCCTTCCCGGCCTTCCTGGTGCGCGACGGCAACCCGAAGAACATCAAGGACTGGAACGACCTGGTGCGCGATGACGTGAAGGTCATCTTCCCGAACCCCAAGACTTCGGGCAATGCGCGCTACACCTATCTCGCCGCCTATGCCTATGCGCTGGAGCAGAACAAGGGCGACAAGGAGAAGGCCAACGCCTTCGTGAAGAAGCTGCTGTCCAACGTGCCGGTGTTCGACACGGGCGGCCGCGCCGCCACCACCACCTTCGTGGAGCGCGAGACCGGGGACGTGCTGGTGACCTTCGAGGCCGAGACCCTCTCCTACGAGCAGCTCTACAAGGACAAGAAGCTGAAGACCATCGTGCCGTCCGTGAGCCTGCTGGCGGAATTCCCGGTGGCGGTGGTGGACAAGGTGGTGGACAAGCGCGGCTCCCGCCCGCTGGCGACCGCCTATCTGGACTTCCTGTTCACCCCCGCCGGCCAGACCGTGGCCGTGGAGGCCTATCACCGGGTGAACAACAAGGAGGTCATGGACAAGTTTCCGGGCCGCTTCCCGCAGGTGCGCCTCGTGACCGTGGAGGACGTGTTCGGCGGCTGGGAGAAGGTGCAGGCCGAGCAGTTCGCCTCCGGCGGCATCCTGGACCAGGTGTTCGTCGGCCGCTGACCGGCCGACCCGCAGATGTCGAAAGGGCCGCCCTCGGGGCGGCACTTTTTTGTTGGGCGCGGCGCTTTCCTCTGGCGTCAGGCCGGGGCGAGCCCGGGCATGCGGCCACTTTCGGCGGCCGCGCTACAGCACCTTGAGGCCGAGCGTGCCCAGCAGGTCCGCCGCCTGCTGGCGCGAGATGATTGCGCCTTTGAACTTCGCCGCATCCACCAGCCGCAGGCGGCCCAGGTCCGCCCCGCGCAGGTCCGCCCCCTGGAAGCGGGCATCGGTCAGGTTGGCATCCGCGAGGCTGCAATCGGTGAGCACCGCCTCGCGGAAATCGGCGCGCCGCAGGTCCGCGTCGGCGAACGAAACGCCGTCCAGGCGTGCGCGAAAGAAGGACAGGCCGGGCAGCTGGGCGCTGACCAGCAGGCAGCGCGCGAAGGCGACATGGAGCGCCGCCGCGCCCGTCATGTCCGCGCCGGTCATCCGGCAATCCTCGAAAGTGGCAGAGGCGAGATGCGCGCCCATCCAGCCGCTGTTGGCGAGGTCGCAGGAGAGGAAGCGGGCCTCCGTCAGGCGCGCCGTGGAGAAGCGCGCCCGCGCGGCCCGGCAGCGGTCGAAGACGCAGCTGTCGAGATCGAGGTCCGACAGATCCGCGTCCGCCAGCGTCCAGCTGGTGAACCGGACCGGCCCGTCATGGGCGCGGATCGCCCGCTCCACGTCGCTCCGGCCCGCCGGGTGGTCCGGCGCGGCGAGGGTGATCATCGCCGCGCCCATGGGGCGCTCAGGCCTTGGCCGCCGCCAGTTCCTCGATAATGGCCTCGCCCATGTCCTCGGTGCCGATGACCGTGGAGCCGGGGGTGCGGATGTCGCTGGTGCGCTTGCCGGAGGCGAGCACGGCGGCGATGGCCGCCTCAATGCGGTCCGCAACCTGTCCCATGCCGAAGGAATAGCGCAGCGCCATGGCGAGCGAGCCGATCATGGCGATGGGGTTGGCGATGCCGCGGCCGGCAATGTCCGGCGCCGAGCCGTGCACGGGCTCATAGAGCGCCGAGCGACGGCCGGTGCGCTCGTCCACCGCGCCCAGCGAGGCGGAGGGCAGCATGCCCAGCGACCCGGTCAGCATGGCGGCGATGTCGGAGAGCACGTCGCCGAACAGGTTGTCGGTGACGATCACGTCATACTGCTTGGGCCAGCGCACCAGCTGCATGGCAAGAGAATCCGCCAGGTGGTGCTCCAGCTCCACGTCCGCATAGTCCTTGGCGTGGACCTGCGTCACCACTTCCTTCCAGAGCACGCCGGAGCGCATCACATTGTGCTTCTCGGAGGAGGTGACCTTGTTGCGGCGGGTGCGGGCCAGCTCGAAGGCCACGCGGGCGATGCGGTCGATCTCGTAGGTGTCGTAGACCTGGGTGTCGATGGCGCGCTTCTGGCCGTTGCCCAGGTCCAGGATGGTCTTGGGCTCGCCGAAATAGACGCCGCCGGTCAGCTCGCGCACGATGAGGATGTCGAGGCCCTCGACCACTTCGCGCTTCAGCGAGGAGGCGTCCGCCAGCGCGGGATAGCACAGGGCCGGGCGCAGGTTCGCGAACAGGGCGAGATCCTTGCGCAGCCGCAGCAGGCCCGCCTCGGGACGCGCCTCATAGGGCACATCCGCCCATTTGGGGCCGCCCACGGCGCCCAGCAGGATGGCGTCCGCCGCCTTGGCCTTGTCCATGGCGGCTTCCGAGATGGCCGCGCCATGGGCGTCGTAGGCGCAGCCGCCCACCAGGTCCTCTTCCAGCGCGAAGGAGCCGAGGCCCTCGGCCTCGAGCCACGAGATGACACGCTTCACCTGCGCCATGACCTCGGGGCCGATGCCGTCGCCGGGAAGAAGGAGGAGCTTGTGGGTGGCCATTGGACTTTCCTGTGTGGCATGCCGCTTCGCGCGGGCATCGTGTTTGGCGCGGAGTGCTAAAGGGTCGGTGCCCTCGTGACAAGTCGTTGCGGCGCGGCGCTCATGCGCGCGCCCGGGCGGCCAGTGCCGCGCCGCCCACGATGAGGAGGCAGGCGAGGCCCAGCGCCCAGCTCGCCTGCGCGAACCCGCCCGCCACCAGGAGCAGCGTGGAGAGCACCGGAGCGGCATAGGACGCGACGCCGAGGAAGCGCACGTCGCCGCGCTTCATGCCCACGTCCCAGGCATAGAAGGCGGCGCCCACCGGGCCGAGCCCCAGGGCCACCACGGCGGCCCATTCGGTGGTTCCCGAGGGCCAGATGGTGGGCTCGGACACGAGGTGGCAGAGGAAGGAGAGCGCCGCCGTTCCCAGGCAGAAGCCCGCCACCGCCTCCGTGGGCACCTGCCCGAACCGGCGCGAGGCCACCGAATAGCCCGCCCAGATGAAGGCTGCCGCGAAAGCCGCCCCATAGCCCGGCAGGGCCTGCGCGCTGAAGCCGGAGAGCCCCTTGCCGGCCAGCAGCACCACCACGCCACACAGGCCCAGCAACGCGCCCGCCACATGGGCCGCACGCAGGCGGTGGCCGGGGAGCGTGGCGGAGAACAGCACGATGAGCAGCGGCCAGAGATAATTGATGAGCCCGGCTTCCGCCGGCGGGGCCCATTTGAGGGCGGCGAAATAGAGGAAATGGTACCCGAACAGGCCGCCGATGCCGTGGAGCCACGCGGCGGGGGGCTGGCGCAGGACGCGCAGGCCGGGCCCGCGCAGGGCGGCGGCAAGGCCCACGAGGCCGCCGATGCCGAAGGTGAGCGCGGTCAAAAGGAAGGGCGGCACCTGCCCGGTGGCGGCGGTGAGCAGCGCCAGCGTGGACCAGAGGGCGATGGCGAGGAGGCCGGTGCGCGTGGCCGCGGCGCTGGAGGTGAAACCCGTCATGCCCTTCATGCCGCCGCGTGCCCGGCCCCGGCGCATTTTCAGGCGAAGGGAATGCCGGTTCGCGGGAGGAAAATGCGCAAAACGAAAGAGGTGGAGAATTTCCGGAGAACCGGAGTTCAGCGGAAATGCTCAAGGTCCGGTCAGGACGCCGCTGGGGGCGAGCGGCGGGGCGGCCGGGCCGCCCCGCGTCGCGATCAGGTGATGTACTGCGCGCCGTTGGCGGTGAGCGTCGAGCCGGTGATGAAGCCCGCGTCGTCGGCCGCGAGGAACGCCACGCAGCGCGCGATGTCCTCCGGCTCGCCGAGGCGACCCACGGGGATCGAGGCGACGATCTTCTTCAGCACGTCCTCGGGCACGGCGCGCACCATCTCGGTGCCGATATAGCCCGGCGCGATGGCGTTGACGGTGATGCCGAGCGCCGCGCTCTCTTGGGCGAGGGCCTTCACGAAGCCGATCTCGCCCGCCTTGGCGGCGGAATAATTGGTCTGGCCGAACTGGCCCTTCTGCCCGTTGATGGACGAGATGCAGACGATGCGGCCGAACTTGCGGGCGCGCATCCCCTCGATCACGTTCCGGGTCATGTTGAAGAGGCTGTTCAGGTTGGTGTTGATCACCGCCTGCCACTGCTCCAGCGTCATGCGGTGCAAGGTGGCGTCGCGGGTGATGCCGGCATTGTTCACCAGCACGTCCACGGGGCCGACCTCGGCCTCCACCTTGGCGATGCCGGCCTTGCAGGCCTCGAAATCGGACACGTCCCACTTGAACACGGGGATGCCGGTCTTCTCGTTGAAGGCGGAAGCGGCCGCGTCGTTGCCCGCATAGTTAGCCGCGACCTGATATCCCTTCGCCTTCAATGCGATGGATATGGCCTCGCCGATTCCCCGGGTGCCGCCGGTGACAAGAGCGGTACGCGCCATGTTCCTCTCCCTTCCTGTTTGCCTTGGTTCTTGGGTACCCCAACACAGAACCGGCATCTTTGCTTCTACGCAAGGATTCGTGCCCGTTCGAGTGTTTTTTGAGCCTCAATTGGTATCGGCCCGCCCCGTTCGCCCGGGGTGAAAAAGGGCCGGCATCGGGGATGCCGGCCCTTGGATCGAATGCGTGCGCTCAGTCGCGCGCGAGGCACATGGCGATGCCCATGCCGCCGCCGATGCACAGGGTGGCGAGGCCCTTCTTGGCGTCGCGCTTCTGCATCTCGTGCAGCAGGGTCACGAGGATGCGGGTACCGGAGGCGCCGATGGGATGGCCGATGGCGATGGCGCCGCCGTTCACGTTCACCTTGTCCGTGTCCCAGCCGAGGCCCTTGTTGACCGCGATGGCCTGGGCGGCGAACGCCTCGTTCGCCTCCACGAGGTCGAGGTCGTCCACGCTCCAGCCGGCCTTTTCCAGCGCCAGCTTGGAGGCGGGGATGGGGCCGGTGCCCATGACGGACGGGTCCACGCCCGCCTGCGCCCAGGAGACGATGCGGGCGAGCGGGGTCTTGCCCTCGGCGGCGGCGCGGCTGGCGCTCATGAGCACCACGGCGGCGGCGCCGTCATTGATGCCGGAGGCGTTGGCGGCGGTCACCGTGCCGTCCTTCTCGAAGGCGGGCTTCAGCTTCTGCATGGCGTCCATGGTGGCGCCGTGGCGGATATATTCGTCCGCGTCCACCACCACGTCGCCCTTGCGGGAGGAAATGGTGACGGGGATGATCTCGTCCTTGAACTTGCCGGCCTTCTGGGCCGCCTCGGCCTTGTTCTGCGAGGCGACGGCGAACGTGTCCTGATCGGCGCGGGTGATCTGGAACTGGCGCGCCACGTTCTCGGCGGTCACGCCCATGTGGTAGCCGTTGAAGGCATCCCACAGGCCGTCCTTGATCATGGTGTCCACGAATTCGAGGCCGCCCATGCGGGTGCCGTTGCGCAGGTGCGCGGCGTGGGTGGACATGCTCATGGATTCCTGGCCGCCCGCGACCACGACGTCGCTGTCGCCGGTCTGGATGGCCTGGAAGCCGAGCGCCACGGAGCGCAGGCCGGAGCCGCACACCATGTTCACTTCCCAGGCGGGGCTCTCGATGGGGACGCCGGCGCCGATGGAGGCCTGGCGGGCGGGATTCTGGCCCTGGGCGGCCGTCAGCACCTGGCCGAGGATGACTTCGCTCACGGCGTCGGAGGGGACGCCGGCGCGCTCCAGCGCGGCCTTGATGGCGATGGCGCCGAGTTGGTGGGCCGGCAAAGTGCTCAGGGCGCCGTTGAACGAACCGACCGGGGTGCGCGCGGCCCCTACGATGACAACGTCCTCACTCATTGCTGGTCTCCTCGGCGGTGGGCCTTTGGTGAAGCCTTTGGCGGGCGATTGAAGCCGAGATGCCGCGCCCCGTGCGGTGCATCGTCGGTCGCCACACCGATGTCGGGTCAATGGCGCGCAAAGTCAATGCGTGGCTTTGCGGAGCGCCCGCAAAGCCCGCGCCTTCAAGGGATCATGCTGCGCACAATCACGATTCATGCTGCGCACAAAACAGTAGCCGCGACGCGGGAAACGCCGTACCCTTCGACCAGTCGAGGAAACGGATGAGCGAAATGGCCAAGACCCAAGAGCCAGTCACCATCAAGAAATACGCCAACCGCCGGCTCTACAACACCGGCACGAGCACCTACGTGACGCTCGAAGATCTTGCCAACATGGTCAAGGAAGGCGAGGACTTCGTCGTTTACGACGCGAAGAACGGCGACGACATTACCCATTCTGTCCTGACTCAGATCATCTTCGAGCAGGAAAACAAGGGTCAAAACCTTCTCCCCATCGCTTTCCTGCGCCAGATCATCCGTTTTTACGGCGACAGCATGCAGATGATGGTGCCGCGCTACTTGGAAATGTCCATCGACAGCTTCACCAAGGAGCAGGAGAAGTTCCGCGACCAGGTGGCCAAGAGCTTCACCAGCCCCACCTTCGGCGGCTTCGATGATCATGTGCGCCGCAACATGGAAATGTTCGAGCGCGCCTTCAATATCTTCATGCCCTTCAACAAGGGCGAAGAGGGCGCCGTGCCCCAGGCTCCGGCCGCGACCGAGCGTCCGCTGGACGATCTGGAGGCGCTGAAGCGCCAGATGGTCGAGATGCAGCAGAAGCTGGAAAAGCTCGCCTCCAAGCCCGAGTGATCGGCGCAGCGGGCGGCGGCGACAGCGGCCCGCGTCTCACGGAAGTAACCCGTGGCGGTGCCGAATTCCGCTGTTGAGGCCGGGCGTGTCCCGGCCTTTCATTTTGTCGGCTGGACGTTCCCCGTCTCCGAGGGCGCGACGCTGCGCGGGGCATTTCCGGAACACATATCCTCGGCCGCATGGGCATAAGGCGCCGCCAGCCCCGTGAGCGCGCCCTGGATATAGTCGCAGCCTTCCGCGCGCAGCAGCCCCGCCACTTGCTCCGTCCGCACCCATTCGGCGACGGTGGCGATGCCGAGTTTGCGGGCAAGCTGGATGAGCGCATGCACGAAGGCGCGGTCGTCGGGCGAGCGCGCCATGTTGCGGATGAAGCTGCCGTCGATCTTCACCATGTCCACGCCGAGGCTCCGCAGGTTGCGGAACGACGTTGAGCCGGCTCCAAAATCATCCAATGCCACGCGGGCGCCCTGGTCCCGGGCCTTGCGAACGAAGGCCCGGGCCGCCTCGATATCGTTCACGGCGGCGGATTCGGTGAGCTCGACGATGAGCCGGCCGGCGAGGTCGGGCGTCACCTCGGCCGCGAACAATCCCAGCCAGGCATGGTCGGCGATGGTGGAGGGGGAGACGTTCACGGACAGGCGGAGGGTGGGATCGCGGCGCAGCGCCTCCACCGCATGGGCCAGGACGTGGCGGTCCAGGAAGCCGATGAGGCCGAGCCGCTCCGCTGCCTCAGCGATCTGGCCGGCCTCGGTCAGGCGGGCGCCGGACAGGGGTGCGATGCGCGCCAGCGCCTCGAAGAAGGCGGTCTCGCGGCTGTGCGCGTTCACCACCGGCTGGAGCGCGAGGAAGATGCGCCGGTCCCAGATGGCCCGGACGATTTCCTCGGCGGTGTGCTGGTTGGTGCGCCGCCGCCGTTCCACGCCGTCATTGCGCTCATAGAGGAGGCAGGAGCCCCGCGCCTGGCGCTTCGCCTTGTCCAGGGCCTCCTGCACGGCGGCCAGCACGGCATTGAGGGACGTGGCGCGCTCCGGCGCGACGATCCCGCCCACGGTCACGGTGACCGGCATGGGCCCCGCCGAAGTCTCGAACGGGGACGAGCTGACATCCGCGCAAATGGCGGCGCCGAGCGCGCCTGCGGCCTCGCTGGTGCCGGAGGAGCGCGAAAGGATGGCGAACTTCCCGCCGGAGAAGCGCGCCACGATGTCCGGCTGCGGCACGCGCTTGCGCAGGCGGGCGGCGATCTCGCCGACGATCTGGTCCACCACTGCGAAGCCGAACGTGTCGTTCATGCGCCCCAGATGGTCGATCCCCACCAGCAGCAGCGACCACCCCGCCTTGCGACCTGCCGGTTTCAGCAGGTCGAGCAGGGTCTCCACGAGCTGGCCGCGCGAGACCTGCCCGGCGAACGCATAGGCGTCGCCGTCCGGGGCCGCGGGCGAAGGGGCTGCCCGCCTGTCGTGTGATGCGCCGCTCAAGGTCGTGTCCGGGATTGGGCAGATATTCTAGAGCGCATGACGGCCTCCGTCATCCACCCGACGCGGGAGTCAGCGCGACGTCCCTCTGCGCGACGCGGATGGCGACGGAGAAGCCCGTGATCACGTCCAGGAGCATGATGCCTACGAGGAGGGCGAAGATGGAGGTGGCCGCCTGCGGCACCAGCAGGAACTCGACCAGGGCGCCCACGAACACCAGGATGGAGAGGATGTGGTCCATGATGGAGCGCGAGGACACCCGCGTGGCCTTCAGCACCTCGAACAGCAGGACGAAGAGCGAGAAGGCGAGGAAGGCATCACCCACCGTGATGGCCCATACGCTGCCGGACACCATGGTGATGTCGGCGATATGGGCACTCCAGGCGACGCCCGGCGTGAGGAAGATGATGATGTTGTAGATGGCGAGGGGGATGATCAGCAGAGGTATCGGAGTGAGCATGAGCATTCCTCGGGGACCCAAGCCCTTCCGGCCATCAGTCCACGATGGGTCGCACATCCCTCGGAAAATGTCACTGCTGCTAAAGCCTTGTGGCGGTGCACGCGGCGGGAAGGTTAATGCGCCGAGCGCCCGGTCCCGTCCGCGCCGTAGGCTCCGCCCGCGCCCCTCTCTGAGGGACGCGTCCGTTCAGCGCGCCTGCCGGAAGCAGGCGCGGCGTCGGCTCAGGCTTCCGCCTTGGGCTTCAGGATCTGCCGGCCGCGATACATGCCGGTCTTCAGGTCGAGGTGGTGGGGACGGCGCAGTTCGCCGGAATCCTTGTCCTCGACATAGGTGGGCTGCTTCAGCGCATCGGCCGAGCGGCGCATGCCGCGACGGGACGGCGAGGTTTTTCTCTTCGGGACAGCCATGTCCAAAACTCCGGCAAACGTTGTGTTCGGCCCCGCCCGCAGCGTCGGTTCGCGCGGGCTAGCGAAACCAATTTTCTGGATTGGAGGCGCGCCTTATACAGCCTCGCGCGGGGAATCGGAAGGCCCGAGCGACGGAAAGTTCGCGCGGCGCGCCCGAAGCCGCAGGAATGCCGCGATTTCACCGCCGCCGTGCCACGGCGCGGGGGCCAGATGCGCCCCGCGCAGCCCGCGCAACCTCTGGCCGCGCGGGGCGTCTATTCCCTTGCAAGGCTGGTGAAGCTGAGCGAGGGTGCGCCGCGCCGGGAGGGGGCCGCGCGGCTCCCTCGCATGGAGAAACGAAGGACTTAGCCCATCATGACGCGCTCCGCCCACCCCGCCGTTCTGGCGGCCGCTCTTTCGGCTCTCGCCCTGGGCGTCGCACAAGGGCCGGTGATGGCCCAGACCCCGGCCCCCGCCAAGCCCGCTGCTCCTGCCGCCGCCGCGGCCCCTGCGAAGCCGGCCGATGCGGATCCGATCGTGGCGACCGTGAACGGCACGCCCATCCGCGCCAGCGAAGTGGCCATCGCCGAGGAAGACATCGGCCCCGGCCTGCCCCAGGTGCAGGGCGAGCAGCGCAAGGAATATGTGCTCTCCTTCCTCACCGATATGACTCTCCTGGCCCAGGCCGCTCAGGCCCAGAAGCTGGACCAGTCGCCCGACTTCCAGCATCGCCTCGCTTATGCCCGCACCAAGGCGCTCATGGAGGCGCTGATGCTGTCGGAGGCCAAGAAGGCCGTGACCGACGAGGCCAAGCGCAAGACCTATGACGAGTTCGTCGCCTCCACGAAGCCGGAGACCGAGGTGCGCGCCCGCCACATCCTGGTGGACGACGAGGCCAAGGCGAAGGAGATCGCGGCCAAGGCCAAGGGCGGCGCGGACTTCGCCCAGCTTGCCAAGGACAATTCCAAGGACAGCGCCGAGGACGGCGGCGATCTCGGCTATTTCACCAAGGACCAGATGGTCCCCGAATTCGCCGAGGCCGCGTTCAAGCTGGACAAGGGCCAGGTGTCGGACCCGGTGAAGAGCCAGTTCGGCTGGCACGTCATCAAGGTCGAGGACAAGCGCCAGAAGCCGGTGCCGACCTATGAGCAGGTGTCCGACCAGCTCGACCAGTATCTGGTGCGCAAGGCCCAGACCGAGCTCGTGACCAAGCTGCGCGCCGACGCCAAGGTGGAAAAGACCGCCGCCCCGGCCGCCCCGGCGCCCGCCGCTCCGGCTGCGCCCGCTCCGGCCGCGCCTGCTCCCGCGAAGAACTGAGACGCGGCGCCATTGCGCTCACCGAAGGGCCGCCCTCGGGCGGCCCTTTTTATTTCCCGGGCTCGGAAAGTCCGTTCCCGGCTCATCATTGCCTGCATTTTCGGCAGCCCTTGCCTCCCGGCCCGACCTGCGGCACACCCACCGTGCCGGATCTGTCCGGCCATGCCATAGGTGGATCCATGTCTGCGTCCGTCTCGCCCCTCGCGCCCAAGACACTTCCCGAAGTGCCGCCCGTCCCGGGCGTGGTCTTCGCCACGGCGGAGGCGGGGATCCGATACAAGGGGCGCACCGACGTGCTCCTGGCCTCGTTCGCGCGCGGCACCACCGTGGCGGGCGTCACCACCCGGTCCCTGTGCCCCTCGGCTGCCGTGGAATGGTGCCGGACGGTGCTCAAGAAGGGCAAGGCGCGCGGCCTCGTGGTGAATTCGGGCAATGCCAATGCCTTCACCGGCGTGAAGGGCCGCGAGTCCACGGCCCTCACCGCCGAGATCGCGTCCCGGGCGTTGGGCTGCAAGCCCGGCGAGGTGCTGCTGGCCTCCACCGGCGTCATCGGCGAGCCGCTGGACGCCACCAAGTTCGAGGGCGTGCTCCAGGCGACCCATGACCGCCTTGCGCCCGGCCCCTGGGTGGACGCGGCGCGCGCCATCATGACCACGGACACCTTCCCCAAGCTCGCCACCGCCACCGTCACCCTGGACGGCGTGGACGTGGTGATCGCGGGCATGGCCAAGGGCGCGGGCATGATCGCCCCCGACATGGCCACCATGCTGTCCTTCGTGTTCACCGACGCCCCCATCGCCGCCGACCTGCTCCAGAAGCTGCTGGCGAAGGGCGTGCGGGACACGTTCAACGCCGTCACCATCGACGGCGACACCTCCACCTCCGACACCCTGCTGTTGTTCGCCACCGGCGCCGCCAAGGCGCGGGGCGTGGCGCCCCTCAAGTCCTATGACGACCCGCGCGTGCGTGCGGTGCGCAAGGCGCTCCAGAAGGTGCTGGCGGACCTCGCCGAGCAGGTGGCCCGCGACGGCGAGGGCGCCCGCAAGCTGGTGCGGGTGAACGTGACCGGCGCGGTCTCGCGCAAGTCCGCCCGCCGCATCGCCATGTCCATCGCCAATTCGCCGCTGGTGAAGACGGCGGTGGCGGGCGAGGACGCCAATTGGGGCCGCGTGGTCATGGCCGTGGGCAAGGCGGGCGAGCCCGCCGACCGCGACCGCCTCGCCATCTCCTTCGGCGACATCCGCGTCGCCGCCGAGGGCATGCGCGACCCCACCTATGACGAGGCCGCCGTCTCCGCCTACATGAAGAACGACGTGGTGGACATCACTGTGGACCTCGGCCTCGGCAAGGGCGCCGACCGGGTGCTCACTTGCGACCTCACCAAGGAATATGTGGCCATCAACGGCGATTACCGCTCATGAAGATCACCCTGGTGGTGGCCTGCGCGCTCGTCGATGCCGACGGGCGCGTGCTCGTGGCCCAGCGCCCGGAAGGCAAGGCGCTGGCGGGGCTGTGGGAGTTTCCGGGCGGCAAGATGGAGCCCGGCGAGCGGCCGGAGGACACCCTCATCCGCGAGCTGAAGGAAGAGCTGGGCATCACCGTGAAGGAGGCGTGCCTCGCGCCGCTCACCTTCGCCAGCTATGCCTATCCGGACTTCCACCTGCTCATGCCGCTCTGGATCTGCCGCCGCTGGGAAGGCCAGGTGCAGGCGCTGGAGCATTCCGAGCTGAAATGGGTGCGCGCCGGCAAGCTGCGCGAACTGGACATGCCGCCCGCCGACGAGCCGCTGATCCCCCCGCTCATCGACCTGCTCGGGCCCTGATCGCTCAGTCCGCCTGCGGCGTGCCCATGAGGCCGCCGAGCGCGGTGCGCAGGGCGCCGGGCAGGGGCACCGGGCGGCGGTGCTCGCGGTCCACATAGACATGGATGAAATGGCCCTGCGCGCAGGCGGTGTCGTCCGCGCCCTGGAAGATTGCGATCTCGTAGCGCACCGAGCTTGAGCCCAGCCGCGCCACCCGCACCCCGGCCGTCACCGGGGCGGGGATCTCCACGCTGCGGAAATAGGCGCAGCGCGTTTCCACCACGAGGCCGATCACCGGGCTGCGCTCCGGGTCCAGCACGCCGCGCTGCATGAGATAGGCGTTCACCGCCGTGTCGAAGAAGGAATAGAAGACCACGTTGTTCACGTGGCCGTAGATGTCCATGTCCGCCCAGCGGGTGGTGATGGGATAGTGGAACGCATAGTCCTTCAGGCGGGTGGGAAGCTCGCGGGCGGGCGCGACGGGGCCGCTCATGTCGGGTGTCCTCGGATGGGGTTCGGATCAGGCGGGTTCGACGACGAGGACGGGGCCGACGGCGCGCTTGACCGTCACGCGGCTGCCGCCCGGCAGGTCCGGACCCTCGCAGCGCCAGACGGTGTCGTCCACGCGCACGGTGCCGAAGCCGCCCTCGATGGCGCTCTCCAGCACCAGAACATGCCCCACCAGTGCGTCCCCCCGGCGGTTCAGGAACGGGCGATCGCTGGCCTTGTCGCGGACCGGCGACAGGCGGCGGCCGACGATGACGCTGATCACCGACAGGATCGCGAACAGGGCCACCTGCACCTGCCAGGGCAGGGCCAGCGCGAAGGAGGCGATGCCGGTCAGCGCCGCGGCGATGCCGAGCCAGAGCAGGGAGGCGCCCGGCACCACCACTTCGAGCGCCAGAAGCACGCCGCCGAGCGCGATCCAGCTCCAGGGGCTGGCCACCAGCCCGGCGAGGTCCACGGCTCAGCCCTCCCGGCCGGCGGGCGGGGGCGCCTTGGGAACGGACGGCCCGGTGGGCCCGCCGGGGCGGCGGGCGGGCGCCGCCGCGAAGGCGTCCTTCGCCAGTTCGCCGATGCCGCCCAGCGAGGAGAGCAGCGCGGTCGCCTCGTAGGGCATGAGCACCACCTTCTGGTTCGGCGCGCCCGCGAGCCGCTCGAAGGCGCGGACATATTTCTCGGCGATGTAATAGTTCAGCGCCGCCGGGTCGCCCGCCGCCACCGCGGTGGACAGGATCGCGGTGGCCTTGGCGTCCGCTTCGCCCAGGCGCTCGCGCGCCTCCGCGTCGCGGAACGCGGCTTCCCGGCGGCCCTCGGCCTCCAGGATCTGCGACTGCTTCTGGCCCTCCGCCTTCAGGATCTGCGCCTGCCGGAGGCCCTCCGCCTCCAGCACGGCGGCGCGCTTGTCGCGCTCGGCCTTCATCTGCCGGGCCATGGCGGCCACGAGGTCGGCGGGGGGCACGATGTCCTTGATCTCGATGCGGTTGATCTTCACGCCCCAGGCCGAGACGGCGGCATCCACCACCCGCAGCAGCCGCTCGTTGATCTCGTCGCGGTGGGACAGGAGCTGGTCCAGGTCCATGGACCCCATGACGGTGCGGATATTGGTGGTGGTGAGCGCGAGGATGGAGATGTCGAGGCGCGACACCTCGTAGCTCGCCTTGGCGGCGTCGATCACCTGGTAGAACACCACCCCGTCCACGGAGACGGTGGCATTGTCCTTGGTGATGACCTCCTGGGTGGGCACGTCGTGAACCTGCTCCATCACGTTCACCCGGTTGCCGATCCGGTCGATGAAGGGGACGATGAGGTTCAGGCCCGGAAGCAGGGTGCGGGTGTAGCGGCGGAAGCGCTCCACGGTGAATTCATAGCCCTGGGGCACGGTCTTCACGCCCGCGAACACGATCGCCAGTGCAAGCACCAGCAGGACCAGGACGAAAAGGCTGGGTCCGCTCACGAACATCGTGTCCTCCGAAGGCGCCGCAGGGCGAGCGCCACAATGCCCCGCCCCGCCGCCGAGGTCGAGAGCCGCCTCGAGAGGCGCCGGAGGGGGTGACGACCCGGCGCCGTGTGCCTACAAAGGGCGCATGGTCAAGCTGAACAAGATCTATACCCGCACCGGCGACGACGGCACGACGGGCCTCGGCACGGGCGAGCGCGTGCCCAAGCACGATCTGCGGGTGGACGCCTACGGCACGGTGGACGAGGCCAATGCGGCGCTCGGCCTCGCCCGGCTCCATCTGTCCCATTTGCCGGACCTGGATGCGCTGCTGGGCCGCATCCAGAACGATCTGTTCGACCTGGGCGCGGACCTGTGCACGCCCGAGCGCGAGGGCGCCCCGCCCCCGCCCTACGAGCCGCTGCGCATCGTCGCCGCGCAGGTGGACCGGCTGGAGGCGGACATCGACCGCCTGAATGCCGACCTGCCCGCCTTGCGCTCCTTCGTCCTGCCGGGCGGCGAGCCTTCCGCCGCCTATCTGCACCTCGCCCGCACCGTGGCGCGGCGGGCGGAGCGCCAGATGGTGGAATTGTCCCGTCAGCCGGGCGAGGTGGTGGGACCGGCGGCCATCAAATATGTGAACCGCCTGTCCGACCTGCTGTTCGTGGCGAGCCGCTACGTCAATGCGCGCGGCTGCGGCGACGTGCTCTGGGTGCCCGGCGCGAACCGCTAGGTCGGATCGACATCCAAGCGGGCCAGACTGTCATTTTCAGAAGGCGACGCGTCATGGCCGGGCTCGTTCCGGCCATCCACGGGGTTTGGCCCGGTACGCGCCCAACCCGGAGGCGTGGATGCCCGGGACGCGCCGGGGCATGACGGTTCCGAGGGGCTGTCATCCATCGATCGATCTGACGGTCGATCCGCCCTGCAGCCGTTTCGAGCGAGCCGGAGTGAGGCTCGCGTGAAGACAATGCGAACGGTCAAAGACATGGGGCCATTCCGGCGAACCGGAATGGCCCGAGACGTGGCCCGGGTGATGCCGGTCCGCCCTGCGGGAGCGCCTCAGCGCCCGCCGCCGGGCGGCGTCTCGGCGCGGGTGGGCACCTTGATCCAGGCTTCCCCGTCCAGCACCACGTCCTCGCCCACCGAGCAGGTGCAGGCGAGGCGCGCGCGGCGGCGCTCCGGCAGCAGCTCGGCCACTTCCACCCGCACCACCACTTCGTCGCCGATCTTCACCGGCGCGCGGAAATTCAGGGTCTGGGAGATATAGATGGCGCCCGGCCCGGGCAGGCGGGTGCCGAGCACGGCGGAGATCAGGCTCGCGGTGTAGAGGCCGTGGGCGATGCGGTGTCCGAACGGGGTCTTCGCGGCGAAATGCTCGGACAGGTGGATGGGATTGCGGTCGCCCGTCACCTCTGCGAAGCCCACCACGTCCGAGGAGGCGATCACCTTGCGCAGCTCTTCCGCAAGGCCGACCGAAAGGTCCTCGAAATACAGCACGCGAAGCTCGGGCAGCATGGTTTCCTCCTCTATGGCGCCGTCCATAGGCAGGACGGTCGCGTCGGTGCGCAACCCCGTCGAAGGGCTGAGGTGCCGGTCGCCGGTTTGCGCCCCGGCGGCCCCGCTTGTAAGTTGCCCGCGCCAGCCGCCGCAAGGGGATGAGGGCGTGCTTCGTCATCGCGGCGCCGCGGGGGGCGGCTGTCTCGGCCGCGCCGGCATCGGGAGAATGGAATGACGGACCTGGTTCGCACGGTCACGCTGGGTGATCTCGCCACGATGCTCCAGCAGAAGGGGTTCCGGGCTGAGACGGTGGAATGGCCCGGCGGCCGGGAAGCGCTGCGCAGCGCCACCGGCGGCGTCACCTTCAACGTGGTGGCCGGCAACAGCACCGGCGGCGCCTATCACGACTTCACCTATTTCGCGAGCTTCCGCATCGAGGGGCTGCCGGTGGAGGAGATCTGCGGCAAGTGGAACGCCGCGCGCCGCTTCGGCCGGGTTCATGCCCGCGACGGCGTGCTGAATTTCGAGATGGACGTGGTGCTCGGCACTGGCGTGTCCGAGGGCTATCTGGCGGTGACGCTGGAATTGTGGAACCAGCTTCTGAACGAATTGCTCGCCGCGCTGCGCGAGGAAGCCGCTCGCCCCGCCCCGGCCGCGTGATCGCCACCGGCGCGAAGCGCCCCAAACGAAAACGGCCGGGCTTGCGCCCGGCCGTTTGCATTTAAAGCCGTGCGGCGATCAGCGGATCGGCGCGGGGGTGGGGCCGACGCGGCCCACGGTGAAGATCTGCACCCGGCGGTTGACGCCGCTGGTGGGATTCTTCGGATCGATCAGCACTTCTTCGCCGAGGCCCACCGCTTCCAGGCGGTTGGGGCTCACGTTGAACACGGTGGTGAGGGCGTTCACCACGGCGTCCGCGCGGGCCTGCGAGAGCTTCAGGTTGTAGTCGCGCGGGCCGGTCACGTCCGTGTTGCCGGTCACGATGAACTTGTAGCCGTGCAGGATCGGGTTGTGCAGCGCGTCGGCGATGGCGCCCAGCGTGCCGTAGGACGCGGGATCGATGATCGCCGAGTTCAGGCGGAACTGGATCTGCACGTTGATCTGCGGAAGCTTGTCCAGATCGAGCGCGAGATTGGGGCGGGTCAGCGCCTCGCCGGGATACTGCGCCATGTGCTTCTGCACCATCTGGCGGAGCTGCTCGGCGGAGATGGCCGGGGCCGTCTGCGTGAAGCCCTGGAGGCTCTGGAGGATCTGGCCGTCGGAGAGCTGGGTCTGGGCCAGCGCCGGAGCGGCGGAGAGCGCGAGCGAGGCCGCCAGCGCGAAGCGGATCAGAGGCGACGTCATGTCGGTCGTCCTTCCTTTAACGTTCGGTTGGCGGGGATCAGCGGTAGCCGGCGTCGGTGATCGCCTGGTTGCAGGCGGCCGAGACGACGTTCGTGGCTTCGAGCAGGCAGGAGAGCAGGTTGCCGTCCTGCGGAATCATCCCCTGGCAGAGCCGGGCCGCGTCCGCGTTGCAGATCTGCGCGATGGCGTCCTGCGCCGCGTCGCGCTTGGCGATGGAAGCCGTCGCCATGGCGTAGTCGGCCTGGCACTTGGCGGAGACCTTCGAGATCTTCGCGTCCATGCACGCCTGGAGCGCGCCGCCGCCCAGATTGACGGTCGGGCACAGCTTGTTGATGTCCGGCCCGCAGCTCTTCGCAAGCAGGGCGCCGGCCTGCGCATAGCTGATGGTCTGCGCGTTCGCCGCCATGGCGGAACCCGCGAGCAGCGTAGCCGCCAGCAGAATTCGAATGCCCCTCATCCTGTCCTCCCAACCCCAATGGTGGCCAATTGCTTACCAGAGGGCACGCCCTAACGTCAAAGCGGCGGTAGCGCGGCAAATGAAAAATCCGAAAAGTTACATCATCTTGCGTCCGGCGGGCCGGGCGGCGGGCGCCTCGGAGGACGTTTTGCGGCCGGCCTTGCATCGCGCGCGGTTCCGTCTATAGTGTCGCAGTCCCCATGGAGGGGATACCTCAGAGCCATCCTAGTCGAAGGTGATGAGAGTGGGGCCCCGCCGGGACCCGCTCCGTTTCTGCTTACGCGGACCCTTCCCCTGCGGGTGCCGCGCCTTCGGGCTGCGCTGGGGGTTCGTATCAGCAGGTGCTGGCAGTGCAGCGGTCGCGGGTCCAAGCCCTGACGGCCGAGAAAGACGTCCCGGAGGGACATGAGCGATCCGATCGAAACCCCCGCCGGCCTGGCCGCGGGGTCAAATGCCGCCAAGGAAGTCGCCCCCGGCACGGGCGGCGCTCCCGACGAGCCCCGTCTCATCACGGAGACCGGGGTCGCGGCCCGCATTGCCGCCCTGGTGGAGCCGGTCCTCGCGGACCTCGGCTACCGGCTGGTGCGCGTGAAGGTTTCGAGCCGCGACGGCGGAACCCTACAGATCATGGCCGAGCGCCCCGATGGCACCATGTCCATCGACGATTGCGAGGCGGCGTCCCGCGCGCTCTCGCCGGTGCTCGACGTGGAAGATCCCATCGCCAGCGCCTACCGGCTGGAATTGTCGTCCCCCGGCATCGACCGGCCCCTGGTGCGCCTGTCCGATTTCGAGCGCTGGGCCGGCCATGAGGTGCGGGTGGACATGGCGGTTCCGGTTTCGGGCCGCAAGCGGTTCCGCGGCGTGCTCGTGGGCGCGACGGGCGGCGAGGCCCAGGTGAAGCGCCTCGATGCGCCCGGCGGCGAGGATCCGCTGGCGGCGCTTCCGGTGCGCGACATCGGCGAGGCGAAGCTGGTGCTCACCGACGCGCTCATCACCGAGGCGCTGCGCCAGGCCAAGGCCGCCGAGCGCGGCCTCGCCGAGGATGACGCGGACGCGGAGGACGAGGAGAAGGCGGCGCGCGACGCCGCCAATGCCGACCGCGCCGGGCGCAAGAAGGCGGCCGAGAAGCAGGCGGCCAAGTCGGACCGCGCCGCGCGCAAGGCCGCGCAGGCCGAGAAGGCGGCGCGCAAGCCCCACAAGGTGGTGCGCACCGCCGCCGAGGACGCCGACCTCGAAACGATCAAACGAGCCGGGCGCACCCCCGGCAAAGCGAAGGAGACGCACTGATGGTTGCCGTCAGCGCAAACCGGCTGGAACTGCTGCAGATCGCTGACGCGGTCGCGCGCGAGAAGACCATCGACCGCAGCATCGTCATCGCCGCCATGGAGGACGCCATCGCCAAGGCCGCGCGCTCGCGCTACGGCCAGGAGACGGACATCCACGCGGAGATCAACCCGCGCACCGGCGAACTGCGTCTCGCCCGCCACCTGCTGGTGGTGGACGAGGTGGAGAACTTCGCCACCGAGATCACGCTGGACGGCGCCCGCCGCCACAATCCGGCGGCGCAGGTGGGCGACATCATCGCCGATACCCTGCCGCCCTTCGACTTCGGCCGCATCGCCGCGCAGAGCGCCAAGCAGGTCATCGTGCAGAAGGTGCGCGAGGCCGAGCGTGACCGGCAGTATGACGAGTACAAGGACCGGATCGGCGAGATCATCAACGGCGCCGTGAAGCGGGTGGAATACGGCAACGTGGTCGTGGACCTCGGCCGTGGCGAGGCCATCCTGCGCCGCGACGAGTTGCTGCCGCGCGAGACCGTGAAGGTGGGCGACCGCATCCGCGCCTATATCTACGACGTGCGCCGCGAGCCGCGCGGCCCGCAGATCTTCCTGTCGCGCACCCATCCCCAGTTCATGGCCAAGCTCTTCTATCAGGAAGTGCCCGAGATCTATGACGGCATCGTCGAGATCAAGGCCGTGGCCCGCGATCCCGGCTCGCGCGCGAAGATCGCCGTCATCTCCCGCGACCAGTCGGTGGACCCGGTGGGCGCCTGCGTCGGCATGCGCGGCTCGCGCGTGCAGGCGGTGGTGAACGAACTGCAGGGCGAGAAGATCGACATCATCCCCTGGAACCCCGACATCGCGACCTTCATCGTGAACGCCCTTGCCCCCGCCGAGGTGGTGAAGGTGGTGCTCGACGAGGACCGCGAGCGCATCGAGGTGGTGGTGCCCGACGCGCAGCTCTCGCTGGCCATCGGCCGCCGCGGCCAGAATGTGCGCCTCGCCTCCCAGCTCACCGGCTGGGACATCGACATCATGACCGAGCAGGAGGAGAGCGAGCGGCGCCAGAAGGAGTTCGCCGAGCGCACCGCCATGTTCGCCGAGGCTCTCGACCTGGACGAGATGATGGGCCAGCTCCTCACCTCGGAAGGCTTCACCTCCGTGGAGGAGATCGCCTACGTCCCGCTGTCCGAGCTGTCGAGCATCGAAGGCTTCGACGAGGAGACGGCGGGCGAGCTGCAGGCCCGCGCGCTCAAGCACCTCGCCGACGTGGAAGAGGCGCTGGACAACGAGCGCAGGGAGCTGGGCGTCGAGGACGGCCTGAAGGACGTGCCCGGCGTGACCTCCAAGATGCTGGTGGCGTTCGGCAAGAACGACATCAAGAGCGTCGAGGACCTGGCGGGCTGCGCCACCGACGACCTCGTGGGCTGGACCGAGCGCAAGGACGGCGAGACGGTTCGCTATCCCGGCGCGCTGGAAGGCTTCGAGATCGACCGCGAAGGCGCGGAGCAGCTCATCATGCAGGCCCGCGTGACGGCCGGCTGGATTTCGCAGGACGACCTCTCCCCGGCGGAAGCCGAGGACGAGGGCGAACCCTCCGACGACCAGACCTGAGACGAAGGAGATGACCCAGCGTGCTTTCGGAGCTGAACGAGGAAGAGACCGATGCGGGACCCCGCGGACTGACGTCCGCGCGGGCGCCGCTGGCGCGTCTGTGCCTCGCGACGCGCGAGGTCACGCCGGTTGATCAGATGATCCGGTACGTGGTGGCCCCCGACGGGGCCATCGTGCCGGACCTCGCCCGCCAGCTCCCCGGACGGGGTGCCTGGGTCACGGCCACCCGCACGGCGCTGGACACCGTGCTGAAGCGGCGCGCGTTCGGCCGGGCCTTCCGCGGCAAGGGGCAGGCCGGCGACGGCCTCCCGGACCTCGTGGAAGACCGGCTGCTGGCGGACGCCCGCGCCGCGCTGTCGCTCGCCAACAAGGCGGGCCGGGTGGTGACGGGTACGATGAAGGTGGAGGCGGCCCTCCACTCCGAAACGGTGGGCGTGCTCGTGCACGCCGCCGACGCGCGCCCCGACGGGGTGCGCAAGCTCGACGGGGCCGCCCGTCGCGCGGCCGCTGCCGATCCGCAGGACGAAGACTCGGGTCGGATGGTGGCTGTCGTCGACTGTCTTACAGGTGTCGAATTGGACTTGGCGCTTGGACGGTCAAATGTGGTACACGCTGCGCTGCTCGCGCATCCGACGACCGCAGGATTTCTCGCGCGCTGCCGAAGGCTGGAGCGCTGGCGGACTGGAACGTCCGCCGGAGCCCAGGATCGGGCAGCCTTGCGTGCCGCACGGATGGCAGGAACGGATACGGAATGAACGATACGAAGACCCCCGGCGACAAGACGCTCCATCCCACTCCCGGCAAGACGCTCACCCTGAAGCGCCCGGTGGAGCAGGGAACGGTTCGCCAGAGCTTCAGCCATGGCCGCTCGAAGGCCGTGGTCGTGGAGAAGGTGAAGCGGCGCGTGTTCGCGCCGGGCGAGACTGCGCCGGCAACCCCGACCCAGGCTGCGCCCGCCGCGCCGGCGCGAACA
>JACESF010000039.1 GCA_013911975.1 Hyphomicrobiales bacterium
GAAGAGGAGGGCATCGGGACCGGGGGCTGCGCGCGGGTGCGCCGAGGGGGAGGGCGATTATTGGCCGTGCGCCGCTTCTCCTCAAGCGGGCGCTTCAGGTCCGTTTCAGGCGGCGGAGCAAGGTGTCGAAGGCATCGATGCCGTGGCGGGAGGCGAGGTGCGCGTCGTAGAAGTCCGCGCCCCGGCGCCCCATGGCGTCGCGCTCCGCCTGCGGCATCCGCGCGAGGGCGAGGGCGGCCTCCGCCAGGGCGTCCGGATCCTCGGGCGGCACCGTCAGGCCCGCGCCGGAGCGCTCCACCAGCGCCGCCGCATCGCCCTCCACCGCCATGAGGAGGGGGCGGCCCGCCGCGAGATAGGCCTGGGTCTTGGAGGGGATGGTGATGGCGAACAGGGGATCGGCCCGCAGATGCACCAGCAGCGCCTCCGCATGGGCGAGATAGGCACCCGCCTCGGCCATGGGCACGCGGGGCAGGAAGCGCACGTTGGACAGGCCCATGGCGCGCGCCGCGCCTTCCAGCCGCGCGGTCTCGACGCCGCTGCCGAGCAGGCAGAACTCGATGCGGGGATCCTGGCCTGCCACGCGCGCCGCCGCCTGGAGCACGCAGTCCAGCGCCTGGGCCTTGCCCATGTTCCCGGCGAACAGGATGCGGAAGCGCCCGTCCGCGGGCATGAGGGCGGGGCAGGCGAGCGTGGGGTCCGACAGGCCGGTCTCGTCCGCCCAATTGTAGACCACGTCGATCTTTTCCGCCGGAACGCCGCGCTCCATCAGAAGCCGCCTGAAGCCGGGGGAGAGGACGGTGACGTGGTCGGCGGCGCCGTAGGTGAAACGGGCGACCGTGCCGATGAGGCCGAGCAGCCGCTCGTTGCCGATCATGCCCGTGGAGCGCAGCGTGTCGGGCCACAGGTCCTGGATGTCCAGCAGGACGGGGGTGCGCCGCACCAGCCGCGCCAGCACAGCGGCAAGACCCACGGTGAGGGGCGGGTGATAGGCATAGAGCACGTCCGCCCGGCGGGCGACGAACGTGAGGTAAAACAGGACCGAGGCCGCGAAACTCAGATAGTTCAGCACGCGGCCGATGCGGCTCTGGTCGTGGCTGGGATAGAGCGGCAGGCGCGTGATGCGGATGCCGTCGATCTCCTCCCGCTGGAGCGGGCGCAGGCGGTAGCCCTCATACACCTTGCCGCCGGGATAATTGGGCACGCCCGTGACCACTTCCACGTCATAGCCCCGCGCGGCGAGGCCCCGCGCGAAATGCAGCCCCTTGAAGGTGGGCTCGGGGTCGAACCACTGGGTCAGCAGGATGAGGCGCGGGCGTCGCTCCCCTGCGCCGCCGCTCATGTGAGGTCGTTCTTGCGGATGCCGTCCCAGGCATTGGAGAGGCGCGCCGTCCCGAGGATCAGGTTCACCACGCGCTCGGACGTGTTGGTGATGCAGTAATCCTCCGGCACCGGCATGGACTGGCCGAGCCGCTCGCGCTCGTCCCGCATGCGGGTGACGGCGGCGACGGCGTCCAGCATGGTGTCCTTGGACAGGCCGGTCATGATCACGCTGCCCGCGTCCAGGGCCTCCGGCCGCTCGATGGCATCGCGTGGCGTGATGGCGGCGAAGCCGAGGATGGCCGCCTCCTCCGCGATGGTGCCGCTGTCGGAGATGGCGCAGAAGGCGTTGAGCTGGAGGTGGTTGTAGTCGTGGAAGCCGAACGGCTTCATGTATTGCACCCGCGCGTCCAGTGTCACTCCGGCGAGCGCGTCCAGCCGCTTGCGCGTGCGCGGATGGGTGGAGACGATGACGGGCATGTCATGGGTCTGCGCCAGCGCGTTCAGCGTGGCCACCAGCGAGGCGAGGCGCTCGCTGCTGTCCACGTTCTCCTCCCGATGGAGCGAGACGATGAAGTACTTCCGGGGCGCGAGGGCGAGGCGGGCCAGCACGTCGGACGCCAGGATGCGCGCGCGGTAATGGTCGAGCACCTCGCGCATGGGCGAGCCGGTGAGATAGAGCCGCCGGTGCGCGATGCCCTCCGACAGGAGGTGGCGGCGCGCATGCTCCGTATAGACGAGGTTGAAGTCGGAGATATGGTCGACGATCTTCCGGTTCGTCTCCTCCGGCACGTTCCGGTCGAAGGAGCGGTTGCCCGCCTCCATGTGATAGACCGGCACCTTCATGCGGCGCGCCATGATGGCGGCGATGGCGGAGTTGGTGTCGCCGAGCACGAGCACCGCGTCCGGCCGCTCGTCGCGTATTACCCGCTCGCTCTCCGAGAGAATCCGCCCCAGCGTCTCGCCCAGGGAGCCGCCGCCGGTGCCGAGGAAATGGTCCGGCTTGCGGACCTCCAGGTCCTCGAAGAAGACGTCGTTCAGCTCGTAATCGTAATTCTGGCCGGTATGGACGATCCGGTGGTCGCAGAAGGCGTCCAGCCGCGCCATGACGCGGGACAGCCGGATGATTTCGGGCCGGGTGCCCAGGATGGTCATTACCTTCAGGCGCGACATGATCAGTTCCTCAGCACCGGGTCCGCATAGGTGTCCGGCGCGGATGGGTCAAAGACCTCGTTGGTCCAGAACAGGGTCAGAAGCGGGGTCGTGCCCACGTTCTCGATGGAATGGGTGTGCAGCGTCGGCATGTCCACGGCGGCGGGCGTGCGCCCGCTGACGCGGTATTCCATCACGGGTTCCCGCAGCGCGCGCCGGATGCGGATGATTGCATCGCCTTCCACCACCAGGAAGCGCTCCACCTTGTGGAGGTGGAAATGGTTGCCGCGCGTGATGCCCGGATGGGTCCAGGACAGGAAGGTCTGCCCGCCGCCTCCGCCCTTGGCCGCCTCGAACAGCGTGCCGCGCGGGTCCGCGTGCTGTGTCAGGGGCCGCGGGAAGCCGTGCGGATAGAGCGAGGCCCGATATGTGTTGAACAGGGCCGTGTCGAACGGGTCGCGAAGGTCGGGGAACAGGTTGGCCGAATAGGCGGCATGGAACGCCTGGATCCGGCCCAGCAGGTCCGGCACGCCGATGTCCAGCCCCGACGGCGCGAGGTCGCCGCCCGTGCCGTCCCGCGCCGCGCCGATGGCGATGGCCGCCGCCTCGCCCGCATGGAGCAGGCGGACCCGGCCGTCGGGATTGACGGTGGGAGACAGGCCCTGCGTGACCGCATCGATGAAGGTGGCGGTGACGTTGTTGTAGTTTGGCCGCGCACACTCCCCGAAGATGTGAGGCAGCACGAGATTGGTATAGCCCGCGCCGAAGGCCTGGAGGATGTCCCCGGCGATGCGCTTCGAGCGGCCATAGGGCGTGTCGGACGCCGCATGGGTGGAATTGGCATAGACGATGTGCGGCCGCGCGCCGGCGGCGGCGCAGGCCGCCACAAGCGCCTGCGCGATCTGCGGGTTGGCCTGCTCAACCTCGGCCTCCGGCCCGCGATTGACGCCGGCGAAGTGGAGCACCGCGTCCGCGTCCGCCACCGCCGCGCGCAGGGTCGCGGCGTCGGCGAACTGGTCACGGGTGAGTGGGACGATGCGGTGCGGCTCGGCCTCGCCCCGGAAGCGCGCCGCGCAATTGGCGGCGTGAAGGCGCACCGCCGCGTGCCAGCCCAGCAGCCCGCCCGCGCCGGTGACGACGATTTTCATGCCCGCCCCGGCTGCGTGCGGTCCTGCGTCCATTGGGCGACGTCCGCCTGGATTTCCGGCAGCGACAGGAGCAGGCGCTTCACGCCCTCCACGTCCAGCCGCTCGGTATTGTGCGAGTGATAGTCCTGGTGGAGCACGGTCTCGTGCTCGCCTTCCGTGAAATACACCTTGTAGTTCAGGTCCCGGTCATCCATCCGCACCCGGTAATAGTCGCCCATGTCGTCGCTGTGGCCCAGCTCCTGCGCCGTCGCCAGCGTCTCGTAGAGCTTCTCGCCATGGCGCCAGCCGATATTCTCCACCGGATGGTCGGGGACGCCGAACAGCTCCTTCATGCCGGTCACGAGGTCCGAGATGGTGGCGGCCGGCGCCTTCTTGATGAACAGGTCGCCGGGGCGGGCATGGTCGAAGGCGTAGTGCACCAAAGCCACGGAATCGCGCAGCGGCATGAGGTAGCGCGTCATGCCCGGCTCCGTGACCGTGATGGGCGTGCCGGACTTGATCTGCCGCACGAACAGCGGGATCGCCGAGCCGCGCGAATACATGACGTTGCCGTAGCGGACCATGGAGATGACGGTCTTCGCGTTCGGCCCGAGCGACCGCGCGAGGCTCTGGGCGAGCTTCTCCATCATGGCCTTGGACATGCCCATGGCATTGACCGGCATGACCGCCTTGTCGGTGGAGAGGCAGACGATGCTGCGCACCCCAGCCGCCACCGCCGAGCGCAGGACATTCTCCGAGCCGAGGATGTTGGTCTTCACCGCCTCGATAGGGAAAAATTCGCAGGACGGCACCTGCTTCAGCGCCGCCGCGTGGAACACGCAGCTCGCCCCGGCCATGGCCCGGTCCACCGCCTCGCGGTCACGGATGTCGCCGATGAAGTAGCGGATGTTGGGGCTGCGCAGCGAATTGCGCATCATGTCCTGCTTTTCCTCGTCCCGGCTGAGGACGCGGACCTCGGGACAGCCGCGGGCCAGAAGATCCTGCAGCATGGTGCGGCCGAAGGAGCCGGTGCCGCCGGTAATTAGAACGCATTCCGAATTCATCGTCCCCCCACCCCCGCATCCTCCGGCGCGCCGCCCGGCGGGACGGCGTCGGCCGCCTCCGAACCGGCGGCGAATGCCGCGAGCCTGTGCCCGATGCCCGCCTCGCTCCAGGCCCGCAGGATCACCGCGCGGGCCCGCTCCGCCTGGGCAAGGCGGGCCTCCGGCGCCATGCTCGCGAGCCGGCTGATTGCTTCTACGATACCGTTGCTGGATTCGTCTTCGATAAAGAAGAATACGTCCTTAAGTTCCGCCGGAAGACTGGCGATGCGCGTGGTCAGCACCGCACGCCCGGTGGCGCCGTATTCGATCAGCTTCGAGGGGAAGGAATAGCGCGCGAAATCCTGGTCCGAGGGGCGCGGATTGATAAGGATGTCGGCGCCCAAAAGGTGGGGGGCCAGCGCCTGCGCATCCACGAAGCCGCCATAGGTGAGGTTCGGCGCGCGCGCGGCGCCGATCTCCTCGGCCAGCTCGCCCTTTCCGAAGATCACGAACCGAACGTCCGGCAGGCTTTCTGCCGCCGCCAGGAGGTGGTGGGCCCCATAGGCGCGGCTGAGGCCCCCGGCATAGACCACAGTGACGGGGCCGTCCCGCTCCGCCGGCGCGGGTTGGCGTGCGAGCGTCGCCAGCCAGTCCGCGTTCAGGATGCCCGGGAACACCAGCGTCCTGCGATGCGGGAAAAGCTCCGCGATGGCGGGCGACAGGGTGACGAGCCCGTGCGCGCGGCCGATGAACAGCACGGCGATCCGCCGGTCCAGTGCTTTCAGCGCCCGCGCGAGCCGCCCGTCCGTGGGCAGCACCACGCCGGGCGGGTCCGTGACCACGGGCAAGAACCGCACGCCGAGGAAGCTGAGCAGCCAGCCATAGGCCAGGAACGGGGTGTGCACCCCATGGACGAACACCGTGTCCGTCCCCTCCCGCAGCAGGCGCGGCGTCGCGGCGAGGCAGGCGAGGAACCGGGTGACGTGCTTCAGGCCGATGAGGTTCACGAACCCCATGCAGCGGCCGTCGACCCCATCCTGTCGGAACGCCCGCTTGCGGAACACCAGGCGCCGCACATGGGGAAAGCTCTGGACCGGGGCCGCCGAGAACAGGCGCACGTCCCCGAACCCCGCCTTGAGGCTGCGCGCCAGGGCCCAGGCGAACTTGTGGGTCTGGATGGGCGGGGTGGAATCCGCCTTCAGCAGGACGTCCATGAGATCGTCCGGCACGGTGAAGCCCAGGAGGAGGGGCGGGCTCATCGCGCGCGGTCCAGAAGCAGGCCGTAGAGCTGTTCCCACTTCGCCACCATGCCGGCGAGGCTGTAGTTCGCCTCGATATTGGCCCGCGCCGCCCGTCCCAGTTCCTCCCGGCGGCCGGGATCGGCGGCGAGCGCGGCCAGCGCTTCGGCGAGGGGGCCTGGATCCTGCGGCGGCACGAGGATGCCGCCGCCCTGCTCCAGAACCTCGGTGCTGCCGCCGACCGCCGTGGTGATCACCGGAAGGCCATAGGACATGCCTTCCAGCAGGGCATTGGAGAGGTTCTCGCTCCAACTCGGCATGGCGAAGATGTCGGCGGCTTCCAGATAGCGGCCCACGTCCCGCTGGAAGCCGACGAAATGCACCCGGATGTGAGCGAGGGGCGAGAAGAGGGCCCGGATGCTGCCGTCCTCGTCGCCGCCGCCGACGATGACCACATCCATGAGGCAGGACGGCGTGTCGATCTGCCTGAGCGCCTCGGCGAGGTCGGAATAGCCCTTTTCCAGCGTGAGGCGGGATACGCAGGCAACCACGCAGCGCTCCGGGCCGATGCCGAGTTCCGCACGGATCTGCGCGCGCGCCGGCTTGTCGAGGGCGGGCAGGGGGACGCCGTTGGGCACTGGGGGCAGGAGCTTTGCGGCATGCTTCTGGATGAAGTCCCTCCGGGCGGCGAAGGAACAGACGGTGGTGATGCCCGTCGCCATGGAAAGGGTGAGCGGCTCCAGGATGCGCGTGACCACCGCATGGCGCCAGGCGCTGGCCGGGCGCTTCAGGTCCCTGTGGCTGCCATGGACCGAGACCAGGATTTCCGGCACCCCGGCGATCCGCGCCGCCAGGGCGGCATGGAACCCCTCATTTCCGAGCCCCCGCACATGGATCACACGCGGCTTGTGGCGGCGGATCTCCCGCACGAAGCGGCGCAAGAGCGGCACGGACAGCCCGCCGGCGGGCTCGGTCTGCCAGATGACCGGATAGGGCGGCTGCGACTGCTCCTGCAGCCGCGAAAGCGCCGTCGCCGGCCCCCCGAGACCGGGGGCGCTGAAGCAGTGCTGGAGAATGTCAGGCATGGCGCTTCAGGAAGAGGTGCTTCGCGACCCAGAGGGCGAACAGGGTGAACAGCGTCCACAAGCCGGTTCGACTCATGAGCACCTGATTGTTCGCGGGAATGAAGGCGATGAACAGGAAGAACTGCCCGAGCGCTGTCAGCGAGAGGACGGAATTTCCCACGAGACAGGAGGTCCAGACCCGGTTGAACCAATAACCCAGCAGGAACATGAAGGGCGGGATGAGGAAAAACGAGAGATCGGACGCCAGCCACGGGAAGATCGTCGCCCAATACATGCCGGCGGGCCACCCCGTCGCCGCTTCGGTGCGGAACGGATAGGTCAGCTGGTTGTTGTCCGCGCCGCCCAGATATTGATAGCGATAGGACTCGAAGGACGGCGCGATGCCGGCGCCATACGAGAACTCGAAATCCTGCCCGAGATTGTGCGACAGGCCGAGATAGCCGTGCGAGGGGTAGGAAAGAACCGTATAGACGCCGTAGGCGATTTGATTTCCGAAGATCTGTCCAATGAACGAGTTCGACACATCTCCGATGATGGGGCTTTCAATAATATTAAATTCTTCAGCTCTCTTGATCTGGCTGATGACCATGTAGGTGAGAATTGCGGAAGCAAACAGTATGATGGGAAAAATCACCCGCGTCCGTTTTTTTCGGTGACGCGGCAGATTCGTATCATAGCCTCTGAGGCGTTTCTTCGCGAAATAGACGGCGCCGCCGGCCACAACGAAAATAAATACGTCTGCAATTCCCTTCATTGTTCCGATGAAGAGGAAGCTTAGGATGTACAATCCGAGTGCTGATAGGGCGATATATTTAATTTTTCTCGGAATTTCATCCCACATCGATACCAGGAGTGGGATGAAGCAGGCGTAAATAAAGCTAAGTAGTATCAGTATTTGACCTACAAAGCTGACTCTGTCGAGGTGTTGGAATTCCTTGTAAACATCGAATTTCGACTTATATGCCTCGCCGGGAGACAATATCCGTGAAATGACGGTTGAGATGCTGTCTGCGCCATATTCCATCATGGTGTTTATGGCGAAAATCGCGAAATAGGCGCAGCCGATCAGGATAAGAAGCTTGGGCCAGCCATGATACCGGTAGGGGCGGATTTCCGCCGAGACTTCGCGCCCCGGTTTGACGGCATTGGAGCCGGCCCAAAAGGCGGCGAAGGATGCCATCACGAAAATGGACATGACGAGAAGCCCGCTCGCTTGAGCGGAGGCCGGTGTTGCGAGAAACAGCAAATACGTGCCGATCAGGTAGAGCGTTGCAACCTTGATCGGAAGTCTAACCAGCTTTCGAAAATAAGAGGCATAAGAAAAGGATGACCTTACGCGCGGTACGCGAGGTTGATAGCGCCGTGCGGGAAATGTCTCCCACTCCCGCAAATTTCTGGAATCGGTCAACGGCACAGCTCCAGTGCATCAGGAGCGGCGGCGCACGTCTCGTTTCGCGCAATCTCCGCCATTCCTAGCTCACATCTCGCTTGGAACTCCAATCTCATCTGCTGTCAACCTAATGGAAACCCAGGCGGGGTGAAAGCGATGGGGCGGCGACTGGGTGAGCCACACGTCCGTACTCCCTACCTCCTCACCCCCCCGTCGATGCGGGTTTCCAGATGCTGACGCATGGCGGCCCGGTGGGAGTCGCAGCGCATGAAGTTCAGCAGCAGCGCCTGTCGGCGGGGATCTTTCCGCAGGTGTTTCGACAGGTGCCGCCCGGCCCATCGCTTCCAGCGGCCCTCGCGCCACCAGGGATTGAGGCTCTCATCGAACAGCGCGCCGTGCTCGGCGGCGAACAAGGCGAAATGGGCCGCAAGCGAAGCGTCCGAGGCGATGATCCGAGAGGCCGCGTCCACTTCGTTGAGGATGTGCCGGGACACGGGTTCAGGCGCAAGTTCGACGCCGCGCGCAGGTCCGAAGGTCACCGGATGGCACAGCGCGGTGACGCGGAGATCGTCGCCGCGCCCCGTGATGTCGAGGACACAGAACAATCCTTCGAACCAGCGGGGGGACGAGGAGGGGCGCGTGAACAGGAAATTGCCCAGGCCATAGAGAATGGGCCTGCCCTTGTGGAGTTCCATCCCCGACACGGCATGGGCATGGGCGACGAGTACGGCGGCGGCGCCCATGTCCACCAGGAAGCGGCACAGTTCCACAAGGGTAGGGTGGGGAAGGGTGCTGTGCTCGTTATTGGCGTGCAGGCAGACAATCACCGCATCCGCATGAAGCTTTGCCCTCTTGATGCTGCGCGCGGCCTGGATCGGATCGAGAAGAGCGATGCGGACAGGGTCCGACAGGCGGCCGCACCATTCTTCTTCGGCGAAGGCGAGCATCGCGACCGTCATGTCCGCCGTCTCGACCAGGACCGGAGAGGGCCCGGCGGCCCCGTGGAGGCCGGCCACCAGCAGGCCGTGTGCCTCAGCTTCCCGGATGGTCGCGCTCAGGTTCGACGGGCCAAAATCCAGAGCGTGGTTGTTCGCAAGGCCGATCCCGGTCACTCCGGCCTCGGCGAGCAGTCTAAGGCTGCCGGGCCACTGCTTCAGGTTGGGGCCTGTCTTGAAGGCGGGCGCGTCGCTGTCGGTGGAGATCGGCCCTTCGAAATTCACGAACGTGGCATCGCATTCGGCGATCGCGGCCCGCAGGTCAGGGCCCATCGTCTCCGCGAGGGTCATCGGCCGGTCGAGGAAGACGTCGCCGGCAATCCCGATCTTCATGCTTTTCCCCGCTGCAGCATGTGCGTGATCCAGGTGGAAAATTCTCGACCCAGATGCGCGGCGCCGAAGGTTTCGCGACCCGACAGGAAGCCGGCGGTGCCGACGCGGGCCCGGGCGTCGGCGTCGGTGGCGGCCTCCGCCATTGCGCCGGCGAAGGCGGGCACGTCGTCGGGCGGAACCAGCCAGGCGGTCCGGCCGTGCTGCAGGTACCGGCCGATGTCGCTGGTGATGGTGACGATGACCGGCCGACCCGTGGCCAGATACTCTGCGAGCTTGGTGGGGAAGCCGTAAAGCGCCTGTCGGGACAGGGGGCGGCACAGCACCAGCGCATCGGCTTGCGACAGGTGGGCGCCGAGCGCGTGCTGGGGCACCGGATCGCGAAGCGCGACGCGATCTTCCAGCCCCAGCTCACGCACCAATTCCAGGACGGCATCCTTCTCCCGCGTCGATCCATATCCGAACAGGACCAGCCGCGCGCCGTGCTCTCGCGGAAGCATGCCGAATGCCCGGATCAAGCCGAGAATGCCGTCCTTGCGTTCGACCAGTGACCCCGCATACGCGAAGGTGACAGGTGCGCCCGGCAGTGCCTCGGCCGGCGGAGGCACTGCATCCGGGAATTCGGCCACCGCCGGCAGGATCTTGGTGGGGATGCCCGGTGCCAGGTCTCGAACCATCCGGTGAAGGGCCGTCGAAATCACCGTCACGCCCGCCAGTCGCTTCAGGAAGACGCGCCGAAACGACAGCAGCAGAACCTTGCCCTTCAATCCGGGCGGTGCGACTTCGTCGGGATGCTCGGTGAGTTCGTGAAAGACCGGAATGCGTGCGAGCCGGGCCGCGACCAGGGCGCTCAGCAGGGAGAGAGGGCGGCGATCAAAGCAGAAGATGCCGTCGGTCGTTCGGGCATGCTTCAGAGTGGCAAAGGGGAGCCACAGCAGAACCGCCAATTGCAGTGGCAGCGCGCGCAGGGAGGCCGGCAGGGCGTAGACAGCTTCGGCGCGCGCTTCCGCCGCCGCGCGTTGCGGGTTCAGGAGCACACCGTCGCCACCGGATGCCGTCCAGCCGGCGATGAGCAATTGGTGGCGCTTCTGCGCGGCTCCGTCCCGGGAGAAGTCCAGGCTTGAGATGAAAAGAAGTCTCATGTCACTGCCGCGATTGATAGCGGGCGATATAGGATAGCACGGCCTCTGCATACACGTGCTCGATATCGCAGATTTCCGCTTTCGGGCGCCATTCGTCGGCTCGATTATAGTAGGATTTTGAGTATTCCGCGGTGAGCGTGCCGAAGTGAAGGCACTGGAATTCGATCATCCAGAAATCTTTTCCGTCGAAGCCGATGTCGAGGGAGAGGACGGGGCAGTCGATGGTCCGGTAGATGCGGTCGGCGAACGCCATTAGATCCTTCACGACGATCGTGTCGGGCAGGTCGTGGGAAAACCGCCCGCTGCCGCTGGCCCGGAAGTCGTCCGGCCGGTTCTGACGGCTCAGGGCATAGAAGCGATCGCCGAAGCAGAGCACCTTGATGTCCCCGCTCAGGTTCCGGATCATATTCTGTGAGATGAACTTGTCCCGATGCAGCGAGCGGGGATGCCACCACGAATACAGCGCGCGCTTGGCCTTCTCTCGCAGGATCTCGTTCCAGGTGAGCCTCGACCGGGAGATCCGGGCGGCCGCCGCCTCCATCTGCGCCGGTGTATCGGCTTTACAGACACCCGCGGACCCGGCGCCCGCCGCCGTCTTGAGCACCTGAGGATAGGACAGGAACGCGGAAACGGCCTTCGCTTCCTCCGCGCAGCCGAGCAATCGCGTCTTCAGGCGCGCAGCCTCGTCGGGAAAGAGCACATATCGCAGCCCTTCCATCATGGTCTTATTGTGATGGGCCCGCAGGAGTTCGACCCGTGGAAGAAGGATCCCGCCCTTCAGATGGATGGTCCAGACCACATCTTCTATATATGACTTATAGCGAAGGTCGCTGTCCTCAGACGATGTGTAAAGGATGAACTTTCCGGAAAAATCTTCATTAAGATCGATATCAGATATCGCTATTTTATTTAACTTTATATTCTCATTTGAGAAATATTTTTCTATTTTATCGATATCCATCGATGTATTTTTTTTCATTGATGAAATATTCGAGCAAAATGCTCCTTTGTAATCTTTGATGACAAGAATTTCGGTGCTTGGCGCGATGGTGTCGTTCATTGTCCGGCGCTCACCCGCTTGGGTTCCTGCGTGAGTGGAAGCCCTGCGATCCTGGGATCTAATGCTCGGTCGCTGGTATGGCGATTTCGCTCACCGCTCGTCATTCAACCACTCTTTATAGTATTCCCGGATCGCCTCGGCCTTCTGGGCGGCCGGCATGTGCCCGAAGCCGAGCGATTTTTCTTTCATTCGCTCCAGGTAGGCGTCCGTGGTGCAGATGAAGCGGGCCGGAACGCCGGCATAGACGCAGCCGTCGGGAATGCTCCGGGTCACGATGGAGCCCGCGCCGATGATGCACCGGTTCCCGATGCTGACGCCGGGAAGGATGATGCTTCTGATACCGATATAGACGTCGTCGCCGATCTCGATGGGTGCGGTCCATTCGAGGGTGGGATGGTCCTTGCGCAGGATCAGGGTGCCCCCGTCATGCGTCACGAACTGCACGTCGGCCGTAATGTAAACGTTTGAGCCGATGCGAATGAGCCAGGGCTCAGATCCGAACGTGCTCCGTCTCAGGCCGTAGAACCGGACATTGCTTCCGAGCCGAACGCCGAGGGAGCGCGCGAAGCCGCAGGGATCCCGCGCGGCATGCAGGCGGTCTCGCAGCCCCCGTACGGCACTGGTCAGGAAGGAGAGCATGTCACGTCCCTTTGGTGCCGACGATGACGGGCGGCGGCAGGATGAACACGAGATAGCCGATGAAGGTTATGCAGGGGATCACCCAGATATTGTCGCCGTTGAAAAGCCAGATCTTCAACGGCACGCAGATTGCCAGCATGAACGCCCATCCGATCAATTGGGGGCGGATGAAGCCGCGGGCGTTCAGCAGCATGATGAAGGGCGAGGCGGCGGCCGTCGCCGTGTAGAGAGCGGAGATGAAGCCCAACAGCTCGGTCTGGTCCGGAAGCGGGCGGCCCACCCACAAGCGGATGATGGTTTCCCCGAAAAGGGTCAGCCCGGCGCCCACCACCGCGATGGCGCAGGCACCCCCGAGGCTTGAAAGAAGGGCGTGGCGCCGGATCCATCGCTGGTCGCCCTTCGCCAGGGCTTCGCCGAAGGCGGGCCACAGAGGAAGGTTGGCGCTGGTGATGATCAGCCCCAGCAGCGCGCCCAGCTTCGAGGCGATGGAGAAGGGGGTGACGGCGTCCGGGCCCGCCTTGTAGGCGATGATCAGGGGATCGCTGTTGAGGGCCGCGGTGGTGAGGAGCGAGAGGAGCAGGAAGCGGCTGCCCATGGAGATCAGCGCCTTCGCCGTCTCGGCCGAGATCGCCCCGGGGCGCGGCGTCAGGTCCGGGAAGCGCCGGAACTCGGCCACGGTGGAGGCCAGAAGGGCGAGCGTGGGCGCGAGGGAATAGGCGAGCACCGCCACCCAGGGCGCGGCGCCGAGATGGATGGCGCCGAGGCACAGGCCCACCGACAGGAGCGAGCCGAGGAATTGCCAGGCGTTCGTCTGCCAGACCCTCTGGCGCGCATACATCACCTTCTGGATCAGGCTGGTGGGAACCCCGACGATGAAGGCGCAGAAGGTGGCCGCGATGATGCCGTGGGATTGCGGCGCGAGCCCGAGGTCCAGCGTGTCCGCGAGGGCCATGAACAGGCCGAACGCCACCAGGAGCAGCACGGACATGCCGGTCAGCGCCGCATAGGCGCTGGAGACCAGGCTGCGCATCTGCGCCTTGTCGTTGGCGCCGTAGGCCCGCGCGAGCTTGGTGATCAGGCCGTTGCCGATGCCGAGGTCCGAGAAGGCGGCGAGGGTCGTGGCGGAGACCGCCGTCATCCAGATGCCGAAATCCACCGGTCCCAGATGATGGAGCATGGCCGGGATGACGATGAACGGGGCGAGCAGGGACGCGCCGCGTCCGGCCGCGCCCCCGAGGATGCCGAGGACGAGGCGGTAGGTTCTCTCTCTGGATACGCTGGCGGCCATGTGCGCGGACATTCGGGTGCGGGTGCGGCCGCGTCAAGCCGCGCTCAGCGCGGGCATCGGCACGCGCCGCGCGCGACGGCGGGCCGGGTCCGGCCCGGCTCAGAGCCGCGCATCGGAGAGGGCCTTCTCGAAGATGCCCTTCACGTCGAACAGAACGGCATGCGGCCGGCCGAGCGCGCGGATGCGGCCGGCGCCCATCTCCACGAACTCCCGGTGCGAGACCGCGACGATGATGCCGTCATAGGTGTCCTGCTGCGGCGGGCTGGCGAGGATCGTCACCCCTTCGCCCACGGCGCCGGGGGACACCTCCGCGACAGGGTCGTAGAGGTGGACGTCGGCGCTGCAGCCCTTGAGGAAGGCGAGGATGTCGAACACCCGGGAATTGCGCGTGTCCGGGCAATCCTCCTTGAAGGTGAGCCCCAGGACCAGGATCTTGGCGCCGACCACGTTCAGGCCCTTGCGCAGCATCATGAGCGTGAACTGCTCCGCCACATAGGTGCCCATGCGGTCATTGATGCGGCGGCCCGAGAGGATGACTTCGGGATGGTAGCCCACGGTCTGCGCCCGGTGGGTGAGGTAATAGGGATCGACGCCGATGCAGTGCCCGCCCACGAGGCCGGGGCGGAAGGGAAGGAAGTTCCACTTGGTGCGGGCCGCCGCCAGCACCTCGCCGGTGTCGAGGTCGAGCCGGGCGAACAGGATGGCCAGCTCGTTCATCAGCGCGATGTTCACGTCGCGCTGGGTGTTCTCGATCACCTTCGCCGCCTCCGCCACCTCGATGGAGGGCGCGCGATGGGTGCCGGCGGTGACGATGGAGGCGTAGAGGGCGTCGATGGCCTCCGCCGCCTCCGGCGTGGAGCCGCTCGTCACCTTGACGATGTCGGGCAGGCGGTGGGCCTTGTCACCGGGATTGATCCGCTCGGGGCTGTAGCCGAGATGGAAGCCCACATCGAGCTTGAGGCCGGACGCCGCTTCGAGGATCGGGGCGCACACCTGCCGCGTGCAGCCGGGATAGACGGTGGATTCGTAGATGACCACCGCGCCCTCGCTCATGACAGAGCCGACGAACCGCGAGGCGGAGGCCAGGATCGTCAGGTCCGGCTGGCAGGCGGCGTCCACCGGGGTGGGAACAGCGACGATGAACACCCGGCAGGCGCGCAGATCCTCGATGTCGGCGGTGAAGCTCAGGCCGGCCGCGTCCGCGAGGGTGGCGGCGTCCACCTCGCCGGTGCGGTCGAGGCCGGCATTCAGCTCGGCCACGCGCTGCTCGTTCACGTCGAAGCCGACCACCGTCCGCTTCCGGCCGAATTCCACCGCGATGGGCAGCCCGACATAGCCGAGGCCGACCACGGCGATGGGACTTTGGGAGAGATCCATCGGAATGACCTTGTCCTTAGCTCTGCGCCTTCAGGTGCGGCCTCTGGGCAGAGGGGACGGCGCCGGCCTTGCGGGCCGTGTGGGTGGGGGGCTCCACGCCTGTCCGGTCGGCGGCGCGGGCGGTCTCGCCGGAGGGCGTGTAGCCGAGCGGAAGGGCCTGGAGAATGCGGATCGCCCCGTCCGGGTCGTTGCACAGGCAGGTTTCGCGCAGGCGCTGCATGTGCGGCACCAGCAGCGCCCAGTCCATCGAGGTCTCGAGGTCGGTGAGAATGCGCGGATGCGAGGTGGGCGTGGCGGCGGAGGTGACCAGCAGTTCCTCGTAGAGCTTCTCGCCGGGGCGCAGGCCCGAGAAGGTGATGCGGATGGCCCCGGCCTCGTCCTCGGCGGCGCGGCCGCCCTCCTGGTCGATGACGGCGCGCTGGCCATGCAGCCGCACCATCCGCCGGGCGAGGTCCACGATGCGCACCGGGCTTCCCATGTCGAGCACGAACACGTCGCCGCCTCGCGCCAGGGCCCCCGCCTGGATCACAAGCTGCGCGGCCTCCTGCACCGTCATGAAATAGCGCACGATCTCCGGATGGGTGACGGTGATGGGGCCGCCCGCCGCGATCTGCCGGTGGAACAGCGGCACGACCGAGCCGGAGGAGCCCAGCACGTTGCCGAACCGGACCATGGAGAAGATGGTCGCGCCATGGCGCTTGGCCATGGCCTGGATGATCAGCTCCGCCATGCGCTTGGAGGCGCCCATCACGTTGGTGGGGCGCACCGCCTTGTCGGTGGAGATGAGCACGAAGGCGGACACGCCTGCCTCCACGGCGGCCTCGGCGGTGGCAAGCGTGCCGAGCACGTTGTTGCTCACGGCGGCGAGGATGTTCCCCTCCACCAGGGGCACGTGCTTGTAGGCGGCGGCGTGGAACACCGTCTGGACGCGATGCCCGCGCATGACGGCGCGCAGCAGCGCCTCGTCCTGCACCGAGCCGATCAGCGGCACGATGCGCACCGGCAGCGCCAGCGTGGCGACCGTCTGCTCGATCTCCTCTGCGATGGTGTAGAGGGCATATTCGGAGACGTCGAACAGCAGCAGCTCGCGCACGCCCTGGCACACGATCTGGCGGCACAGTTCGGAGCCGATGGAGCCGCCGGCGCCCGTCACCATCACCACCTTGCCGCGGATATTGGCGTCCAGCAAAGCCGCGTCCGGGGGAATGGGGTCGCGGCCGAGAAGATCCTCGATGGCCACGTCCTGGATCTGGGAGACGGCGGCGCGGCCGGCGACGATGTCCGCCATGCCGGGAACGGTGTTGACCCGCACTGGCAGCGGCTCCAGCCGGTGCAGGATGGCCTGCCGCTGGCCGAGGGTGGCGCTGGGAATGGCGAGGAGCACCATCTCCACGTTGAATTCGGAGATCAGCCAGGGCAGGCGGTCGGGCGAATAGACCTTCCGCCCGCCGATCTCGCGCTTGTGGAGCTTGTTTGAATCGTCGACGAACGCGATCGGCAGATATTCCTTGCTCTCCAGCAGGGAGGCGAGGAGCTGGCGGCCGGAATCTCCCGCGCCATAGATGACCACCCGGCTCTTGAGCCGCGCCTCGCGCTGGAAATGCAGCCACTTGATGAAGACGCGGATGCCGGCCAGCGTGATGAAGGCGATGGGGAAATAGATCAGCGGCAGCGAACGGGGAATGAAGATGGCGGTGGTGTATTTGAGGACGAAATAAAGCAGGGACGACAGGATGCATCCCAGGAAGATGATCCGCGTGCCCTTGCCGGATATGTGGCGGACCACCGCCCGGTAGAAGCCCATCCGCTCGAAGATGAACAGGGAGACCGGGATGACGATGGCGGGCGCCACCCAGGAAGAAAGCGTGGCGACGAAGCTGAAGGTATCGAGGCGAAGCGCAAGGGCGAAGAAATAGCTGAACGCCAACGCGGCCGCGTCGCATGCGAGAAGCAGCGCGCGCTTCAGACGTCGGTCCATCTCGAAAATGGCGTTCAGGTATTTATTCATTTTTTTCTAATTCTCATCTGCGGCTCGTCGTGGAGGGCAGATCTTAAAAGTGTTCACGCGTCGGTGATCATGCATGCATCCCGCATGATCGGAAAACATCCGCCGCCACGGTGATCGTCTTCTCGATCTCCAAGTCCTGCAGCGTCGGATGAACCAGGAACATCATGCTGGTATGGCCGAGTTCCTGGGCGATGGAAAGTCTTTGTGCCGGACGCGAGGGCGTATCGGCGAAGGCGTTCTCCAAATAGATTTCCGGGCAGGAACCCTGGTAGCAGGGCACGCCCTGGGCGTTGATCTCCGCGATGATGCGGTCGCGCGACCAGCCCGGGGCGAGGTTTTCCGGCCGCACATAGACATAGAGCTTGTAATAGGCGTGGGTGAGGCCGTCTTCCGGCTCCGCGCACGGGATGCGCAACGGCCCGGCCTCGGTGGCGAACGGGCGCAGATGGGCGAGGATCCGGTCCGCGTGCGCGGTGCGAAGCCGGGTCCAGTCCGCCATGCGGCCCAGTTGGATGCGGCCGATGGCGGCCTGCATCTCGGTCATGCGCCAATTGGTGCCGATGCTGTCATGGACCCAGCGGAAGCCCGGCGGGTGGGCCGTCTTGAACACCCCGTCCCAGCTCTTGCCGTGGTCCTTGTAGGACCACATGAAGGACCAGGCGTCGGCGTCGTTTGTCGTCACCATGCCGCCTTCGCCGCCGGTGGTCATGATCTTGTCCTGGCAGAAGGACCAGGCGGCCGCATGGCCGATGCTGCCGACGCTGCGGCCCTTGTAGCGCGCGCCATGCGCCTGCGCGCAATCCTCGATCACCTTCAGCCCGTGCGCCTCGGCGAGCGCCATGATGGGGTCCATGTCGCAGGGCCAGCCGGCGAGGTGCACGGGAATGATGGCCCGCGTGCGGGGCGTGAGGACCTGCCGGATGGTCTCGGCGGTGATGTTGCCGCTGTCGGGCGACACGTCGGCGAAGATGGGGGTAGACCCCACATTCACGACGCAGGACGCCGAGGCCATGAAGGAGCGCGGGCTTACAATCACCTCGTCGCCCGGCCCGATGCCGAAGGCCCGCAGCGCCAGTTCCAGCGCCACCGTCCCGTTCATGAGGGCGATGGCATAAGCGGTGCCCGTCCACTCGGCGAACGCGCGCTCGAACAGGCGGCCTTCCTCCCCGGTCCAGTAATTGACGCGGTTGGAGCCGAGCACGCGGGCCACCGCCTCGCATTCCTCGGGCGTGAAGCTGGGCCAGGGCGAGAAAGCGGTATTAAGCATTGCGGACCGGCCCCGCATTCAGGCACGCGCATGCCGCGCGCCGGCGGTGCGATCTGAAACGTCGCTGTGTCCCGTCCATGAGGCCGCCCCCGCTAGCGCTCCGGACCCGTCACGCGCTGCCGTTGCGGCGCGCTCGGGATCCTCGTGTCCGACCATAGGTCGTACTTGGTTTATGACATGTTGAGAAAAGTGCGGCGGCCGTCACGGGCAACGCCCTTCCGAGCCCGTGAAGCGCGGCATTGTGACATCGGCGGCGGTGTTCACGCCCTCGCGGCGCGCCACCTTGGCGACGGTCAGGAACAGGATGCGCAGGTCCAGCGCGAACGACCTGTTATCCACGTACCAGACGTCGAGGGCGAACTTCTCTTCCCAGCTCAGCGCGTTGCGGCCGTTGACCTGGGCCCAGCCCGTGATGCCCGGGCGCACATCATGGCGCCGCGCCTGTTCCGGCGTGTAGAGCGGCAGATAGTCCATGAGAAGCGGGCGCGGGCCCACGAGGCTCATCTCGCCCTTCAGGACGTTCCACAGCTCCGGCAGTTCATCCAGGCTCGATGCGCGCAGGAAAAGGCCCAGCGGGGTGATGCGCTCGAAGTCCGGCAGCGGCGTGCCGTCGGCGGCCACCGCGTCCTTCATGGTGCGGAACTTGAACATGGTGAAGGGCCGGCCGTCACGCCCGGGGCGCACCTGCCGGAACAGGACCGGGGTACCCATGCGCCATGCCACCAGCACGCCGATCACCAGCATCACGGGCGCGAGCGCCAGCAGCAGGACGGCGGAAGCGGCGATGTCGAAGAGGCGTTTCATGACCACCTGCGTTTCACGACCACTTGCTAGTGACCGGGCGCGAACGACCCGTCGCGCGGACCGGAGGGGGCACCCTTCGCCCGTGGGCGAGCCGCTTGAAGCGCATGCGTTGGTATCAAGAAGCCGCAGCACAGGGCGAAAGTGGCCAGCATGCCGCCGGTGCGCAGCGGATAGTCCAAAAACGAGTGAAGCAGCAGCAGAAGGACCACCAGGGCGGCTATGCGCTCCAGGAGCCGGTCCGCGGGCTTGAGGCCGCGATGGGTGCCGAACCACGCCGCCCAGGCGCGCTGCCCGAACCAGGCGAGGAAGACGAGCGTCAGCAGCACGCCCGGCAGCCCGGTCTCCAGCAGGAACTCGATCCAGTCGTTATGGGCTCGATTGGCATAGAAGATGCGCAAGGTGCCTTCGGTCTCGTAGGCCTGATAGACCTGGACGAAGGACGCGAGCCCGGCGCCGGAGGGGAATGCATCCCAGGCGGCGCTCAGCGTGGCGGACGCCAGAGGGCCGCGCAGGTCCGAGAGCACCGATTCCTCGAAGCGGGGCAAAGCTCGCTCGGCGCCGAGCGCTGCGATCACCAGCACCACGACGCCGATGCCCAGCGCCGCCTTGATCCGCCCGCTGCCCATCTCGATCCGCCGCCCCGTGAGCAGGCCGATCACGGCCGGTGCCGCCGCCACCAGGGGGACGAAGGCGAGCAGCGTCAGGATGATGCCGGCGCGGGAACGGGCGAGGGCGATGGCGCCCACGGCGAGCAGCGCGAAGCTGGCCGCGATGCCGAGGGCCTGTGCCTTCTCCGCCGTGAAGCGCGGGCCGGAGAAGCGGCCCTGCCAGCGGTCGGTGAGCCAGACCAGGCCCAGCAGCAGCGTCGCATACATCTGGGCGGCGAAATGGTTGCGGTTGGCGAAGAAGCCGACCGCTTCCTGGGTGTTGGTGGGCCAGTGGAAGCGCAGGGGCGAGGCCGGGCCGGAGAGGATCTGGAGCACGCCGAGCGCGAGGCTCACGAGGCCGAGCAGGGTGGCCCATCCCGCGAGCCGCATGCGCTCGCGCCGCCCAAGCAGCGCAACCAGGAGGAACAGCGCCAGGGGCGGCAGGACGGCCGCCACGGCGGCGGCGCTGAGATCGGGCATGACGCTGGAACTGCCGGTGCCGCTGGGCGCGGCTTCGCCGCCGTGCCGGGCGATCTCGTTCCAGATGCCGCTGGACGCGACCGAGCCGAAGAGCGGGATGAATTGTGCGAGGAGGATCAGCCCGCCGAGCCCGGCGAAGGCACAGCCGAGAAGGACCGGGGGCTCCCGTAGCCGGCCGCGCCAGTCGCCTGGCGCGCCCAGCCGGTCCACCCAGAGCCAAAGGGCCGCCAGGAGGAAGGGAACCGAGACGAACTGAAGGAGAACGTCGCCGAGCACGCCGGCGCGCGTTCCGCCCCCGAGCAGGACGCTGGCACACAGCAAAAAGACCGACATGGGAAATGCCGGTCCTTGCGAAATGTCAGGCCTGGATGTGGACACGAGCGCGTCAGGGGCTGAACGGCTGGACCGAGATGATGGTGCCCTGCGTGTTCTTGTTTTGCGTGGTGGCCGCAATTCCCACGGGGACCGCAACAGCCACGCCGATGGCGCCAATTCCGAGGAGCGACGCATTGGAGAGCCCGGAGATCCCAGACGTCGGAGCCACCAAGCCAGGGCGGGTCACGGTGGTGGTGGTCCCGATGTCCGTCATACGCATGGTCTGGCCGAACAAGTACTGAGAGGACGTGGAGGAATTCGCCTGAGCCAGCGCCGGGTTTGTGAGCATGGACGCATCAGCCGAGCAGGCGGTGATGGACATGGACTTCGCGCCGGAGAGCGCGCTGCCCGTGCCGTTCACGAACAGGATCTCGGCAGTGCCGCCGCGCAGCATCACATGGTCGCCGACGGCGAGGGGCATGCCCGTCTTGCCGTCCAGGAAGCCGACGCCGCGATTGACGAGGACCTTGCCATCCACCTTCGAGAGAACGGCAGGGCCGCAGGGAGCGGCGAGCGCCGCGATGGACGACGTGCCGAGTATGGCAGCGCTCAGCCCTGCGAGGACCATCCGACGAATCATGAATCAGCACTCCGCCCCAATTCGGATCATTCTTTTGGGCATAACATGGCAAGACTTGTGCCGCAATCGACGGGCTGCGGCGGATCTCGCCCACAACCCGACCTGTTGCCTTCATGTCACGTACACAAAGGCTAAGCTGAGGGCTCTGATGGTTTTTTGGCCTGGTCGTTGCGCGTCCGCGCACGATTTCAAGGCGGCTCCGGGGGGGGGCTCAAGCCGCCATGTTCCGGCCGTCGCGTTCCATATCGCCATCCCTGGCTTCGCCGTTCACCCTGCGCGCAAAGCAAAGGCCCGGCATGCAACATGCCGGGCCTTGCGAAACTCGGTCGCCGAAATCGGCGGTCGCGTCAGGGGCTGGTCGGCTGCACCGGCTGGATAATCACGATGCCCCCATTGCCGCCGCCGCCGCTGTTCGTCGCGGCGATGGTGCCGCCGATAACGGCGCCCGCGAGGACCGTCCCGCCGATGACGACGGGGGTAGAGAGCGCGGGCGCGGTGGTGCTGAGGGGGGCCGGACCCGTAGTAGCCGGACCTGTAGTAGCGGTGGCGGGAAAGGTCAGTGGGTTCGTCGAACCGGACCCCACCGGCGCCTGGGCAAGGGCCGGGCTCGTCAGCATGGACGCGTCGGCCGAGCAGGCGGTGATGGGGAGGGACTTCGCGCCGGAGAGCGCGCTGCCCGTGCCGTTCACGAACAGGATCTCGGCGGTGCCGCCGCGCAGCATCACATGGTCGCCGACGGCGAGGGGCATGCCCGCCTTGCCGTCCAGGAAGCCGACGCCGCGATTGACGAGAACCTTGCCGTCCACCTTGGAGAGCACGGCCGGGCCACAGGGCGCAGCCAGCGCCGCGAAGGACGACGTGCCGAGGATGGCGGCACTGAGCCCCGCAAGGACCATCCGACGATTCATGAAAAGCACCCCGCCGCAATTCGTATCAATGGGTCCCGAGATAACATGGCAGGACATGTGTCGCAATCCGAGGACTCGCCTCGCGACGCCTGCAACCTTGGCCTGTTGCCGTCAGGTCACGGTTGAAATGGCTAAGCTGAAGGGAAATCTCGTCTTTCCCCCGGCTACGTCAAGGCGCCATTAACGCGGGTGGTATAATCTGGCGTTGCTTTCCGCGAAACGCCCAAATGCGGTCGCTTTTTCAGAGTGGGGATACGGAGAAAGCCAGGGAGGGCCCTGGCGGGGCTTCTGTTTCCGCCCGACGGGCCGGAAGAGTCTGATGATCGACCTGCACAGCCATATCCTGCCCGGCATCGACGACGGCTCCCCATCCCTGGAGACGTCGCTGGAGATGGCGCGCCTCTATGAGGCCCAGGGGGTCCAGGCGGTCGCCTGCACGCCACACATTTTACCGGGCGTTTACCATAATTCGGGAAAGGCGATCCGGGAGGCCGTCGCGGACCTCCAGATGCGCCTCGACGAGGCGGGAATCACCCTCACCCTGTTCCCGGGCGCCGACAACCACGTGGTGACGGATTTCGTCGCCGGCCTGCGCCAGGGGCACCTGCTGACCCTGGGCGACACGCGCTACGTGCTGGTGGAGCCGCCCCACAACATGGCGCCGCCGCGCTTCGACGACCTGGTGTTCAGCATCCTTTTGGCGGGCTACGTGCCCATCATCACCCATCCCGAGCGCCTGAAATGGATCGAGGACGGCTATGACGTCATGGTCCGTCTCGCCGAGCGCGGGGTCTGGATGCAGATCACGGCCTCCTCGCTCACCGGCCGCTTCGGGCGGCGCCCGCTCTATTGGGCGGAACGGATGATCGGCGAAGGGCGGGTGCAGATCCTGGCCACCGACGCGCACGACCCGGTGGGGCGCCCGCCGGACCTGGAAGCCGGCTGGAAGGCGGCCTGCCGCCTCGTCGGGCCCCAGGAAGCAGGCCAGATGGTATCAGGCCGTCCTTCGTTTATACTGTGCGACGGCAACCCAGGCGAGAGTGCGCCGATCCGGGTGGAACGGCCGCAGCCGCAGGGGGAAGGTGAGAGGCATGCTAAAGGTGCTGGGCGCAGCGATGCTGCTGGTCTTGTTGGCAGGTTGCGCCGGCTCCTCGGGTAGCGGCGGATCCACCACGGAGGGCGGTTCGGTCAGCTTCGCGCCGACCGCGGCCTCCGGTGGGGCCGCGCCCGAGGGCGGGTCCGAAAATGCCGGCGCGCGCGTGCCGACCCGCCTTCTGACGGAAGTGGCGGCCGAGCGGACCCCCGGCTCCCAGAGCTATCGCATCGGGCCGCTCGACCTGCTCGACATCACCGTGTTCAAGGTGGGCGACCTCACCAAGGTCGTCCAGGTGGGCGAGAACGGTCGCATCGACTTCCCCCTGGTGGGCGAGGTGCAGGCCGCGGGCCGCACTCCCAACGAACTGGGCCGGGATCTCGCGCGCAAGCTCGGCGAGAACTACCTGCGCAACCCGCAGGTGAGCGTGCTGGTGAAGGAATATAACAGCCAGAAGATCACCGTGGACGGCGTGGTGCGCCAGCCGGGCGTCTTCCCCATGCAGGGCGGCATGAACCTGGTGCAGGCCATCGCCATGGCGCGGGGCATCGACACCAGCCTGTCGGACGGCACCATCATCATCTTCCGCAACGTGAATGGCCGGCAGGCGGTGGCGCGCTTCAACATGCGCGACGTGCGCGAGGGGGCGGTGGACAATCCCCAGCTCGTGGCGGGCGACGTGGTCATGGTGCCCTCGTCCGACGCGAAGGAAGCCCTCAAGAACATCCTGTCGGTGGTGCCGGTGGTCAACGCTTTCGCCTGGATCTGATCCCGGGCGCGGCGAGGCCCAAGGTCAGGGCCGCGCGGTATACGGGCCGGCACAGTATTTGGGCTTGCCAACATTTGGCGCGTTGGCCTTTATCTGCCGCCGCGTCAGGCCTCGTGCCGCACGCGGGCGGGGATTGCCGGGGCAGAACGGCTTAAGCGGAGCGGAACCGTCGAAGATGCATGCCGGATCGTCTCAGATCGGCTAGTATTGTGTCGTGGTTCGTGGCCCGGTCGCTTTGAAACATACTCTCGCCCGGCGCGGATCGACCGTCCGGCCGCCGGGGCGAAGCAAGGTGGAAGTGTTCGATGCGCGGTGATTTGGTCGAGGCGGGCCGGCCGGGAGGGAACGGCCGGAATGTTCCGGCTCCGGTGGAGCCGAGGAACGTTCCGGCGCTGCGCGATTCCTACGGCGTCGGCAGCTACGGCGTCGCCGACATCCCGGAGGAGGGGACCGACCTCGCCGGCGCGATCCGCCGCTTCATCGGCGTCGCCGTCAAGTGGCGCAAGCTGATCCTCGCCACCGCCGGCGCCTTCGCCGCGCTGGGCGCGGTCTATTGCTTCCTCGCCACCCCTCTCTACTCCGCCACCGTGCGCATCCAGATCGACCGCGAGGCGGGCAAGATCGTGGAAGGGGGCGTGACCTCGCCCACGGAAATCGGCGGCCTGGAATTCCAGAAGACCCAGCACGAACTGCTGCGCAGCCGCGCCATGTCCGAGCGCGTGGTGGCTGCCATGGGGCTGGACCAGAATCCGGACTTCGTCAGCTCCAAGCCCTCGCTCATCGGCGCCGTGCTGGGCCTGTTCTCGTTCGGCTCGTCCTCCGACAGCGAGAACGCGGCCGACGCGCAGGATGCCAAGGACGCGGCCGACATGCGGCGCGCGGTCGGGCGGGTGCGCAACGATGTGGTGGTGAAGCCGCTGGCCGGCTCCCGCCTCGTGGACATCACCTATACCGACCCGAACCGCACCCGCGCGGCGGCCATCGCCAATGCCTACGCGGACGCCTATGTGGCCTCCAACCTCGACCGTCGCTTCGAGGCCAATTCCTACGCCAAGGTGTTCCTGGAGGATCAGCTCAAGCAGCTCAAGATCCGCCTGGAAGATTCGGAGAAGGCCATGCTCGCCTTCGCCGAGCGCGAGAACATGGTCCAGACCAGCGACCAGCAATCCATTGCCGAAACCAATCTGTCCGCCGCCAACGCGGCGCTGGGCGTGCTGATCTCCAGCCGCATCCAGGCCGAGCAGGCGTGGAAGCAGGTGGACGAGACCCCCTCCACCAGCCTGCCGCAGCTCCTCAACAACAAGGTGATCGAGGGCCTGCGGGTCCAGCGCAACGACCTGAAGCGCGACTATGAGGAGAAGCTGGAGACCTTCAAGCCGAACTATCCGGTGATGATGGAGATCTCCAACAAGATCGCCGCCGTGGATAAGCAGATCGCCTCGGAAGTGGCGACGGTGAGAAGCGCGCTGAAGGCCGGCTACGAGACCTCGCTGCGCCAGGAAGAGCAGATGCAGGCCCGGATCACGGACCTGACCGGAGAAGTCCTGGAGCTTCAGAAGAAGAGCATCCGCTACGGCATCCTGAAGCGCGAGGTGGAGTCCAACCGCTCCCTCTACAACAACCTCCTGCAGCGCTATAAGGAGGTGGACGTCGCGGGCGGCGTGGGCACCAACAACATCTTCATCGTGGATCGTGCGGCGGTCCCCACCGCGCCGTCCCACCCGCAATTCCTCAAGGTCATCGTCATCGCCCTGTTCGGCGGACTGCTGGTGGGATTTGCCGCCGCCTATCTCATCGAGATGCTGGACGATCGGCTGCGCAGCCCCGACGACGTGGAGAAATCGCTAGGTCTGCCCATCCTGGGCGTGGTGCCCGCGAGCGACTTCCCCGAGGGCCTGCTCTCGGACCTGGGCAATCCCCGCTCGCCCGTGGCGGAAGCCTATCGCTCTCTGGCCACCTCGCTGCAATTCTCCACCGAGCACGGCCTGCCGCGCTCCCTCGTGGTGACCAGCGGCGGCCCCTCGGAGGGCAAGTCCTCCACCGCCATCGCGCTCGCGCGCCATTTCGCGGTGACGGGCAAGACCGTGCTGCTGGTGGACGCGGACATGCGCCGCCCCTCGCTGCACGACAAGCTCGGCCATTCCAACGCGGTGGGCCTGTCCAATTATCTCACCGGCATGTGCCCGATCCAGGACGTGATCCAGGACACGGACGTGGCCAATCTCTGGATGGTCGCCTCCGGCCCGCTGCCGCCCAATGCCGCCGACATCCTGGGCGGCACGCACATCTTCTCGCTCATCTCCGTGGCGCTGGAGATGTTCGACCTCGTCATCATCGACAGCCCGCCCATGCTGGGCCTCGCGGATGCGCAGTTGTTGGGCGCGGCGGCCTCCGCCACCGTGTTCGTGGTGGGCGCCGGCCAGGCGCGGCGCGGCCTCGTGCGCACCGCGCTGACGCGGCTCCAGATGGCCCGCGCCACGCCGCTCGGCATCGTGCTCACCAAGTATGACGCGCGCTCCGCGAGCTACGGCTATGGCTACGGCTACAGCCAGAATTACGGCTACGGGCCCGACCACTCCCATTATTCCTACGGCCACCCGCCGCCCGAAGTGGCGGAGAAGGACAAGCCGGGCCCGAAGAAGTCGGACACTGACGCATCCGTGGCGGCGTGACCCATGGCGGGACGCGACGCGCTTTCGGCCGCCCTCTCCCTGATGAAGGATCCCGCCTCGGTGCGGGCGGTGCGGCGCGGAGCCCTGCCGCCCGGCATGGCGGGGCTGCTCGCCGTGGCGGTGGGCGACGAGGCCGCGGTGGCGCAGGCGCGCGGGCGCACCGGCTATACGGATGACGTGCTGGAGGAGGCCGCCGCCTTCTTCATCGAACAGATCCTGCTGGATCGTCGCTCCGACAGCTATCGGGTGCTCGGGGGCACGACCGCCTCCAGCCATGCGGAGCTGCGCCACAACATGGCGCTGCTCATGCGCTGGCTCCATCCCGACCGCCATGCCCTGCGCTCAGGCGCCGACCAGGACCGCGAGATCTTCACGGCGCGCGTCTCTCGCGCCTGGGAGAACCTGAAGTCCGACGAGCGCCGGGCGGCCTATGACCGCGAGCGTTCGCGCGGCGCGGCGGAGGCGCCCGTGCGGCGGGGCCCGCCCTCCGGCCTGTCGTCCGGTCCCCCGGCGGCCAACGGCAAGGCCCATCCCGGCGCGCTGCGCCGCTGGCCCACCCTGTCCGCCGCCGGCTCCGGCGCCATGCGGCCCCGCCGGATGCAGCCGAAGACCTTGTGGGACCGCATTCTCGGCTTGTTCCGGAGGCGGCCGTGAACCGGCTCTTCCGCAAGGCCAAGGGTCACCGGCCGCACCATAAAGGCGGGCGCCCCCGGTCCCGGTTCCGGATGAGCATGGACGTGCCGCGTCCCCTGCTGGAGGCGGCGGCCCGCATTCCGAAGCCGGATGTCTCGGGGGGCGTGCGCGGGCTGAAGAGCGCGCTCGCCGCCCATCCGCGCCGCGCAGCGGTGCTGGGCGTGCTGGGCCTGCTGCTCCTGGCGTTCGTGGCCACCGCCTCGCTGCCGCTCGCCCTGCTGAGCCGGAGCCCCGGCCTTGCGGCTTTGCTCGCCCCGAACAACGCGCTGGTCCTGAAGGTCCAGGCGCAGGCGGAGCGCAGCGAGCTGAACCGGCTGACCGCCGCCGCCGCTTCTGCGGAAGGCGTGCCGGGCGCGCAGGACCCGGCGACGCCCCGTGGAGAGGCCGGGGGCGCCGATCCGGCCGCCGATGCCACCGCCGATGCCACAGGGGGGGAGGCTTCGGGCGGAGGAGCGGACAGTGCCCATCCGCCGGCCTCCGGGACGGCCCGGGGGGGAGAGGCCGCCGCGGTCGCCGGGACGGGGGATGGGCCGCTGGGCTCGGAAGAGCAGATCGCCGCCGTCCGCACCGCCCTCGCGGACCTCTCCGCCCGCATCCTGGCGCGCGCGCCGCTGGACGCGGAGGCCATGCGCTTCAGGGCCGAGATGGAGCGCGATCCCGATGCCGCCGAGCGCGACATGCGCGGGGCCTATGCCCGCTCCCGCCGCGAGGCCGCCGCCGCCTTCTGGCTGCTCAACCAAGCCTATGTGCGGCACGATTATGCCGATGTGCTGGAAAAGGCCGATGCGCTGCTGCGCACCGTTCCGGACCTGTCCAAATACACCTTGAGCTATCTGTACGCGCTCGCCGCCGATCCCGGGGGCCGCGCGGCGCTGGCCACGCAACTGGCCACGTCGCCGCCCTGGCGCCCGCTCTTCTTCGGCACGCTGGGCGACTTCGTGAGCAATGACGATGCCGTCGCGCTGTTCATGGCCATGAAGGACCAGGGCGCCGCGCCCACCTCCAGGGAACTCGGCCCCTATCTCAACGCCCGCCTGTTCAAGGCCAAGGACGCCGAGGGCAGCTACAACACCTGGCTCCAATTGCTGAGCGATGCGGAACTGGCCTCGCTCCTGCCGGTGCGCAACCTGGACTTCGCCAATGACCCGTCCGGCCTGCCGTTCGACTGGCATGTGAGCCGGGGCCGCAACGTCACCACGCGGTTCGTGCGGCTGCCCGGGCAGGAGCACGAGCGCGCCCTGCGCATCCAGTTCGGGGTCGGCCGGGTGCGGTTCGGCGGCGTGCTCCAGGTCACCTCCCTGCGGCCGGGCTCCTACGTCTTCTCGGGGCGGCAGTCCGGCAATATGAGCGCCAAGCGCGGCATGAAATGGCAGGTGCGCTGCTTCCCCTCCAACAAGCAGGCGGGGGAAAGCTCCCAGCTCTTCGGTTCGGCGCGCGGGTGGCAGGATTTCAGCTTCGAGTTCACCCTGCCGGAGACACCGGGCTGCGCCTCCCAGCTCGTGCTGCTCTCCCATGATGCCCGCTCCGCCTCGGAAGAATATGCCTCGGGCGAGATCTCCTTCTCGGGCCTTCAGGTGAAGCCCGCCCCGGCGCCGTCCGCGGACGATGCGCCGCCGCTGGCATCCGGCACGCGGTGAGGGCGGACCGCGCCCGATAGAGCGGCCTCAAGTCATTGAAAGACCATGCATTGAAAGACCATGCGTGGCGGGCCAGACTGGCGGGTGTTCGCCCCATTGAGGACCGCCATGTTCGAATCCATGAAGATCGAGCGCCGTCTCGACAAGGCCGCCTTCAAGGCCATGGAGCCCAAGCTTCGCGAAGACCTGCTCGACGTTCAGGCGGAGATGATCGCCGCGAAGAAGCGCTCCATCCTGGTCCTGCTCAACGGGGCGGACGGGGCGGGCAAGGGGGCGGTGCTGAACCAGCTCTATGGGTGGCTGGACGCGCGCAAGCTCGTGACCCTCACCTATGAGGCGCCCACCGACGAGGAACGCGCGCGCCCGCGCATGTGGCGCTACTGGCGGGACATGCCGGGGGCGGGCCAGATCGGCATCGTGCTCGGCTCCTGGTATCACGACATCCTGTCCGCCCATGTGCGGGGCGACGAGAGCCGGGCGCGGTTCAGCGAGCGGCTCGCCGAGACCAACCGCTTCGAGCACATGCTCTGGCAGGAGGGGGTATTCCTCCTGAAGCTGTGGCTCTATCTGGAGCCGGAAAAGGCGGAAGGCCGCTTCGAGGCCCTAAGCGACCGCGACCCGGACCGGCCGGTGGTGCGCGAATGGGCCGAGGTGAAGGGCCGCAGGCAGCGCCGCCACCTGGAGGAGGCCGCCACCGAGGCGTTCCGCGTCACCTCCACGGTGGAGGCGCCCTGGGTCGTGGTGCCCTCGGAGGACCCGCGCTACCGGGACGCCATGGTGGGCGAGGCGCTGATGGAGGTGCTGCACAAGGCCACGGCCCCGGCGCAGCCCGCGCCCGCGACCGCCGCTCCGGTCTTCCAGGCGGAAAGCCTGCCCAAGGTGTCGCTGCTGGCGAACCTCGACTACAGCCAGTCCTTGGCGGACAAGGAATACCGCGAGCAGGTGGCGGCGCAGCAGGATCGCATCACGCAGCTCACCGAGCGCAAGGCGTTCCGCAAGAGCGGCCTCGTCTGCGTGTTCGAGGGAAGCGATGCGGCGGGCAAGAGCAGCACCATCATGCGCCTGCGCCAGGCGCTGGATCCGCGCCATTTCCGCGTCCATCCCATCAGCGCCCCCAGCGACGAGGAGCGGGCACGGCCCTATCTCTGGCGCTTCTGGCGCTCGGTGCCCCGCCATGGGGATGTGGCCGTGTTCGACCGCTCCTGGTACGGGCGCGTGCTGGTGGAGCGGGTGGAGCAGTTCACGCCGGAGGCGGACTGGGAGCGCGCCTATGGCGAGATCAACGATTTCGAGCACGAGCTCACCCAGTCCGGCTATGCGGTGGTGAAGTTCTGGCTCGCCATCACCCCCGAGGAGCAGGCGCGCCGCTTCGAGGAGCGCGAGCGCATCGCCTACAAGCGCTTCAAGCTGACCCCCGAGGACTGGCGCAACCGGGAGAAATGGCCGCTCTACGACGCGGCCGTCACCGACATGGTGGACCGCACCAGCACCTATTACGCCCCCTGGACCCTGGTGGAGGCGCAGGACAAGCACTGGTGCCGGGTGAAAGTGCTCACCACCATCGCCGACCGGCTGGAGGCGGCGCTGGGCTGAGCGCCCGGCCTCACGCATTTCCGGAGAAGCCCCGTTCACCGGAAATGCGCTATTCCTGTGTGGCACGTCGCTCTCCGGCGGCGTCAACGCTACGTCATGCCGCCGTGGGACTGAAAACCTAGCGCTTCTTCCCGACGATGGCCTCGATGTCCGCTTCCGGCGTGCAGACGTCGCGGAAGCGCCGGTCGGGCTCGAAGATCTCCGCGCCTTCCCCTTCCTCCTCCCGCGCGATGTCCGCGAGGCGGGCATAGTCAGCCCGCAGGCGCTCCAGCGTCTCCTCGTCCAGGTCTTCCAGGTCCAGAAGCACGTTCCGGGGCCCCTGGGTGCGGGCGATCAGCTCGTCCAGCTTGATCTGGAGCGCGGCGGTGTCCCGATTCTGGCTGTTCTGGATCAGGAACACCATCAGGAAGGTGACGATGGTGGTGGAGGTGTTGATGATGAGCTGCCACGTGTCGTTGAAGCCGAAGATGGGGCCGGTCATGCCCCAGACCACGATGATGGAGACGGCGAGGAAGAAAGTGACCGGCTTTCCGGCATATTTCGCCACGCTCTGGGACAGGCGGGTGAAGAAGGGGCGCGGTGCGGGCCCGTCGGCCGAGGGCCGCTTGGCCGCGTGCTCTGGGACATCTGACATGCTCATCTCTCCATCTCCTGGAACGCATGCCTGAGTTCAAGGTTCCTGCTATCCGAACGTCACCCAAGGGAGGCCGCCGTGACCGCCGCCATGATCCTCGCTCCCGTCTTCGCCCTGGTCGCGCTGACCTTCATCCTGCTGTTCCGGCTCGGGCCCATGCGCCTGCGGGCGGCGTCTCGCGGCGAGGTGGGGCGCGAGGCGCTGCTCGATCCGCGCGCCTTCCCCGAACCGTGCCAGCAGGCCGCCAACGCCTTCGCCAACCAGTTCGAGCTGCCGGTCCTGTTCTACGTGCTCACCACGCTGGCCTTCGTCACCCGCAAGGCGGATGTCATCTTCGTCATCCTCGCCTGGGTGTTCGTCGCCACACGCTACGCCCACGCCTTCGTCCATGTCACCTCAAACGACGTGAAGCTCCGCTTCCCGCTGTTCGCGGCGGGGGCCGTGGTGCTGCTCATCATGTGGGTGCTGTTCGCGCTGGCCATCCTGCTCAACATCTGAGAGAGCCATTGACACGGCGCCTCCCGCGTCAGAGGAACGCGGGCTCAATTCCCACGGTGCCGTGCCATGGAAGATCCCCGCCGCCACGTCCGCTCCATCGGCGGGCTCGATGTGCTGTTCGTTATGGCCACGCCGATGGAATATGGCCCGCATCTGCGCAGCCGGATCGAGCCGCTCATCATCGGCGTGGGCCCGGTGGAGGCTGCCGCCTCCACCGCTGCTGCGCTCGCCTTCCTGCGCCATCTCGGCGTGGTGCCGGACCTCGTCTTCACCCTGGGCTCCGCCGGATCGCGCACCCTCGACCATGCGGGCGTCTATCAGGTGGAGAGCGTGTCCTACCGCGACATGGACGCCTCCCCGCTCGGTTTCGAACGCGGCTGCACGCCGTTCTGCGACCATCCGGCGGTGATCGCCCTGCCGCACCGCATATCGGGCGTGCCCTCCGCCTCGCTCTCCACGGGCGGCGCCATCATCTCCGGGGGCGCCTATGACGCCATCGCCGCCGACATGGTGGACATGGAGACCTTCGCCGTCCTGCGCGCCGCCCATCGCTTCGGCGTCGAACTGATGGGCCTGCGCGGCATCACGGACGGGCGCACGGAACTCTCGCGCTACGAGGACTGGGCCGACTACCTCCACCTCATCGACGAGAAGCTCGCTTTCGCCCTCGACGCCTTCGCCGCCCAGGCGGAGGCCGGACATCTCCTTTCCGCGAAGTCCCGACCATGACCCCTGCCGCCCGCCTGTCCGCCGCCATCGAAGTCCTGGCCGACCTTGCCGCCCGCCGCCGCCCGGTGAGCGAATGCCTGAAGGAATGGGGCCTGAAGCACCGCTTCGCGGGCTCCGGCGATCGCGCGGCTATTGGCGGCATCGTGTATGACACGCTGCGCCGCCGCGCCTCGGCGGCCCATGTGATGGGGTCGGACGCGCCGCGCGCCCTGGTGCTGGGCATGCTGGCCGTGGCGCGGGGCCTCGATGGGGAAGCCATCGCCCGGCTTGCGGATGGTTCCCGCTTCGCGCCCGCGCCCCTGACCGCGGACGAGCAGGCCCGTCTCGCGGCACCCGACCTCTCGAATGCCGCCCCCTGGGTGAAGGGGGACTATCCCCAATGGCTCGATCCGCATCTCGCCGCCGTGTTCGGCGACGAGCGGACGGAAGAGGGCCGGGCTCTGGCCGCGCGCGCGCCGCTGGACCTGCGCGTGAACAGCCTCGCGGGAACCCGTGAGGCGGTGCAGGAGGAACTGGCCCATCTCTCGCCCGCACCGGGCAACTGGTCGCCGCTCGCGCTGCGCATCGCGCTGGATGCGGAGGGCAAGGCGCCCCCGCTCACGTCAGAAACGGCCTTCGTGAAGGGCATGGTGGAGGTGCAGGACGAGGGCTCGCAGATCGCCGCCATCCTCGCCGCGCCGCTGCCGGGCAGCCAGGTGCTGGACCTGTGCGCGGGCGCCGGCGGCAAGACGCTGGAGCTGGCGGCGCTCATGGACAACAAGGGCCAGATCTACGCGCACGATTCCGACGTTCGCCGCCTGAAGCCCATCCATGAGCGGCTCCAGCGCGCCCATGTGCGCAACGTGCAGGTGCGCGCGCCGCGCGGCGCGGCGGACGTGCTCTCTGATCTCGAAGGCCTCATGGACCTCGTCCTGGTGGACGCGCCCTGCACCGGCACCGGCACGTGGCGCCGCAACCCGGACGCCAAGTGGCGCGTGCGGCCCGGCGCGCTGGCGGAGCGCACCAACGACCAGGAAAAGATCCTCGATGAGGCCGCCCGCTTCGTGCGGCCGGGGGGGCGCCTCGCCTACGTGACCTGCTCGCTGCTCGACGAGGAGAACGGCGCGCAGATCCGCGGCTTCCTGCTGCGGCATCCGGAATTTTCCGCCGTTCCGGCCACGCAGAGCGTCCTGGCGCTGGGCGCGCGGGGTCTGGCGCTGAAGGCGGCGGCCCTTGAAACCGCCGAGGGCCTGCTGATGACCCCGCGCCGCACCGACACGGACGGCTTCTTCGTGAGCGTGCTTCAGCGCGCCGGCTGAACGATTGCCGGGCCGCCGGAGGGAACGGATTCGACCTGAAGCGCGTCCATGACATGACGGGCCTTTGCCCCATGGAAGGACACGCCATGTTCATCATCCGTTTGCTGGTCCTGCTGGTGGTCGCTGTCGGCGGCTATTGGGCCTATTACGTGTTCGCCGCCGCATCGCCCTATGACCGGATCGGCGTCGCCATCAATTCCCACTTGCCGGAACAGGCCCGGGCCTATGGCTGCGCCGAACTGAAGAAGCGCCACGCCGGCGCGCAGGCGGCGCCGGAAGGCTGCGAGGGGCATTGGACCGCCACCTGAGCCCCATGCCCGTTCCCGGCGCATAAGAGATCTGCGCCGTCCGGCGCGGGCCTTGCTTTTGGAATCGAGACTTTCCCGCTAAAGGAGGGGCCTCCGCCGACAGGAAGGCCCTTCCCATGCAAGATACCGTCCTCATCATCGATTTCGGCAGCCAGGTGACGCAGCTCATCGCCCGCCGGGTGCGCGAGGAAGGCGTCTATTCCGAAGTGGTGCCGTTCCAGAAGTCGTCCGAAGCCTTCGCGCGCCTGAAGCCGAAGGCGGTCATCCTGTCCGGCGGGCCCGCCTCGGTCATCGAGGGCGAGAGCCCGCGCGCCCCGCAGGAAGTGTTCGAGGCGGGCATTCCCGTGCTGGGCATCTGCTATGGCGAGCAGACCATGGCCGACCAGCTCGGTGGCAAGGTGGAAGGCGGGCACCACCGCGAATTCGGCCGCGCCGAGGTGGAAGTGAAGCGGGACAGCCCGCTGTTCGAAGGCGTGTGGCAGCCCGGCCAGCGCTATCTGGTCTGGATGAGCCACGGCGACCGCGTGACCGCGCTGCCCCAGGGCTTCGAGGCCATCGCCACCTCCGACAACGCCCCCTTCGCAGCGATCGCGGACGAGGCACGCAGCTATTATGCCGTGCAGTTCCACCCGGAAGTGGTGCACACCCCCGACGGCGCCAAGCTGCTGCGCAATTTCGTGCGCCGCATCGCGGGCCTTGAGGGCACCTGGACCATGGGGGCCTTCAAGGAGGAGGCCATCGCCCGCATCCGCGCCCAGGTGGGCACGGGCAAGGTGATCTGCGGCCTGTCGGGCGGCGTGGATTCCGCCGTGGCGGCGGTGCTGATCCATGAGGCCATCGGCGACCAGCTCACCTGCGTGTTCGTGGACCACGGCCTCATGCGCCTCGGCGAGGCGGAGCAGGTGGTCTCCCTGTTCCGCAATACTTACAATATCCCGCTCGTCCACGCGGATGCCTCCGAAGTGTTCCTCAAGGAACTGGAAGGCGTCACCGACCCCGAAGTGAAGCGCAAGACCATCGGCCGCCTGTTCATCGACGTGTTCGAGGCGGAGGCGAAGAAGGTGGGTGGCGCGGACTTCCTCGCCCAGGGCACCCTCTATCCCGACGTGATCGAGAGCGTGTCCTTCACGGGCGGGCCGTCCGTCACCATCAAGAGCCACCACAATGTGGGCGGGCTTCCCGAGCGCATGAACATGAAGCTCGTGGAGCCGCTGCGCGACCTGTTCAAGGACGAGGTCCGCGCGCTCGGCCGCGAACTCGGCCTGCCGGACAGCTTCGTGGGCCGCCATCCCTTCCCCGGCCCGGGCCTCGCCATCCGCTGCCCCGGCGAGATCACCCCCGAGAAGCTCGACATCCTGCGCAAGGCGGATGCCATCTACCTGGAGGAGATCCGCGCCGCCGGGCTCTACGACGTGATCTGGCAGGCCTTCGCGGTGCTCCTGCCGGTGCGCACCGTGGGCGTGATGGGCGACGGTCGCACCTACGACCACGTCCTCGCCCTGCGGGCCGTGACCTCGGTGGACGGCATGACGGCGGACTTTTATGCCTTCGACATGAACTTCCTCGGCCGCGCGGCGACGCGCATCATCAACGAAGTCCGCGGCATCAACCGCGTCGTCTACGACGTGACCTCCAAGCCGCCGGGCACGATTGAGTGGGAGTGAGGGATACGCACGGCGGCAATTGCATAGTTTCGGCGGTGGTTTGCGCTGCCGAAACGTCACCGTGCGGTATGTTGCCGACTTGCGTCGGGTGGCGTTGATCTCTCTCTCAAAACCAATCCTGGAGCGACTTCAGGGCAGGGGAGAGCTCTCGCGTAGGATTGCCTACACATAGGCGGGCCCGCGCCAGACGCGGACTGTCGCCCGCGTGCCAATGAAGACACTGGGCGCATGAAGCGTGCCATTGCCGCCCATGGAGCAGGGCCGGACGCCGAGCGGGAGGCGTGCGCGTGCCGCGCCGCCAAAAGGCGTCTCGGAGATCAACGCGCAATCGAAGCCCGCATTCCGGGGCAAAGATTGACTGACCTGCCTCCGTCTCCCTGATGAGACCAAGGTTCTTACATCTATTATTACTCTAAATCATAGCGATTGCGAGGGAGTGTCTGTTTCCCTAAGTATCGAACGATCCGGAATGAGATGAATTGACCAAAATTCAATGACGCTGGCACCTGCTATGCCCTCCGATCTGATGCTGGCCTATATGCACCAGTGGAGGACCCTGCGCGGGCATCTCAGCCGCCGCACCGGATCGCGGGACCTGGCGGAAGAGGCGTTGCAGGAGACTTGGCTGCGGCTCGCCACCATGGCGGAGCAGCCGGCGGCGGTGCAGGACAAGCACGCCTACCTGCTGCGCCTCGCCGGCAACATCGCCATCGACCTCCTGCGGCGGGAGCAGCGCCACGCCTCCCGGTGTCTCAGCGACGACTGCGTGCTGCGCGAGATCGCCGACCAGACGCCGTCGCCCGAGGCCTATGCCCTGCACCGCGACGAGCTGCGCGTGCTGGTGCGCGTCCTCATGGCGCTGCCCGCGAAGCCGCGCACGGCGCTGCTGCTCAACCGGTGCGACGGGCTCTCCCATGCGGAAATCGCTACGCGCCTCGGCGTCTCCCAGAGTATGGTGGCGAAATATCTGGCCCAGGCGCTGCGCCACTGCCGCGACAGCCTGAGGGTGCTCTGAACCATCACGGCACGCGACCCATGAGCGTTTCGCGCCACCCGCCCCTTGCGGACATCGCCCTTTCCGACCAGGCCATCGACTGGGTGGTGCGGCTGCATTCGGGCACCGCCGGAACGCCCGAGCGCGATGGTTTCCTGGCCTGGCGCGCGCTGAGCCCGGAGCACGAGGCGGCGGCGCAGGAAGCCGAGGCCCTGTGGCATGGCCTCGGCGCCGCCGGCGGGCGCGTGCGCGCGGACGAGAAGGCGGGGCGCGGCCGCATGAGCCGTCGCGCCTTCATTGCCGGCGGTGCAATCGCCGCCTTCGGGCTCGCCACTACGGTGTCCGGCCCGCTGCGGCGACGCATGCTCGCGGACTATTCCACCGGCGTGAGCGAGGCCCGCGAGGTGGTGCTGCCCGACGGCTCGCGGGCCCTCCTGAATTCCAGCACCGCCCTCGCGCTGGATTATTCGGGCCCGCGTCGCGGCATCCGGCTGCTGGAAGGGCAGGCGCTGTTCACGGTGATGCCCGACCCCGCC
>JACESF010000004.1 GCA_013911975.1 Hyphomicrobiales bacterium
TCTACGTCCTGTTCCGGCGCGAGACGCGACCGGCGGACGCGCTGGCCTCGCCCGCGGGCGGGGCCAGCGCGTCCGCCGGTCGCGTCTCGCGCCGGAACAGGACGTAGAGGGCCGGCAGGACCAGCAGAGTGAGGATGGTGGAGGAGACGATGCCGCCGATGACCACGGTGGCGAGCGGGCGCTGCACCTCCGCGCCCGGGCCCGTGGCCAGCGCCATGGGCACGAAGCCGAGCGAGGCCACGAGCGCCGTCATCAGCACCGGCCGAAGGCGCGTGAGCGCGCCTTCGCGCACGGCCTCGACGATCGCTTTCCCGTCCTCCCGCAGGCGCTGGATGAAGGCGATGATGACGAGGCCGTTCAGCACCGCCACGCCCGACAAGGCGATGAAGCCGATGCCCGCGCTGATGGAGAGCGGAATGTCCCGCAGGAGCAGCGCCGCGATGCCCCCGGTGAGCGCCAGCGGCACGCCGGAGAACACCAGGAGCGCATCCCCCACCGACCCGAAGCTCATGAAGAGCAGCAGGAAGATGAGGGCGAGCGCGATGGGCACCACGATGGCGAGGCGCTGGGTGGCGGAGACGAGCTGCTCGAACTGCCCGCCCCAGCCGATCCAATAGCCGTCCGGCAGCTTGACCTTCTCGGCCACCTGCTTCTGGGCATCGGCCACGAACGAGCCGAGGTCCCGCTCGCGCACATTGGCGCTCACCACGATGCGCCGCTTCCCGTCCTCGCGGCTGATCTGGTTGGGGCCGGGCGCGATGGCCAGCGTGGCGATGGCCGAGAGCGGCACGTAGCGGATCTGGGGCACCGCCCCGGTCCCCCAGGCCGCCCGCACCGGCGCGTCCCCGCTGGGCGGGGGCAGCGGCACGGGCAGGTTGCGGAGCGCCTCGATGTCGGTCCGCAATTCCTCCGGCAGGCGCACGACGATGTCGAAGCGCCGGTCGCCCTCGAACAGGACGCCCGCCTCCCGGCCGCCGACCGCGATCTCGATCAGCTCCTGCACATCCGCGACGCTGACCCCGTACCGGCCCATGGCGGCCCGGTTCAGTTCCACGGTGAGCATGGGCAGGCCCGAGACCTGCTCGGTCTTCACGTCCGCCGCGCCGGGCACCTGCTGGAGCACGGCCTGCACCTGCCCCGCCACCTGGAGCAGCGTGTCGAGGTCGTCGCCGAAGATCTTCACGCCCACATCGCTGCGGATGCCGGAGATCAGCTCGTTGAAGCGGAGCTGGATGGGCTGGGAGAGTTCGTAATTGCTCCCGGCCACCTCCTCGGCCGCCTTCTCGATGTCCTCCATGACGGCGGATTTCGGCTTGGACGGGTCCGGCCATTCCGCCCGCGGCTTCAGCATGATGTAGCCGTCGGAGATGGACGGCGGCATGGGGTCGGTGGCCACTTCCGCCGTGCCCACGCGGGCGAAGATCTCCCTCACCTCCGGCACCTTCAGGAGGCGCTTTTCCAGGGCCTCCTGCATCTCGATGGACTGGGTGAGGCTGGTTCCGGGCACCCGCAGCGCCTGGATGGCGGCATCGCCCTCGTCCAGGCTCGGGATGAACTCACCGCCCATGCGGGAGGCGGCAAGCCCGCTCACCACCACCAGCGCGGCGGCGCCGAGCGCCACGACCATCCGGTAATTGATGCAGGCGTCGAGCAGCGGGGTGTAGATCCGCCGCGCGCCGCGCATGAACCAGTTCTCGTGCTCCGACACCCGGCCCGTGACGAACAGGGCGATGGCGGCGGGGATGAAGGTCATGGAGAACAGCGCGGCGCCCAGCAGCGCCATCAGCACCGTGACCGCCATGGGGGTGAACATCTTGCCTTCCACGCCCGTGAGCGTGAGGACCGGCAGGTACACCACGGCGATGATCATGGTGCCGAACAGGCTCGGCCGGATGACCTCCTTCGAGCCCTTCAGGATGGTGTCGAACCGCTCCGTCCGGGTCAGCAGGCGGCCGCGCTTGTGCTGCGCCTCGGCCAGCAGCCGCAGGCAGTTCTCCACGATGATCACGGCGCCGTCGATGATGATGCCGAAATCGATGGCCCCGAGGCTCATGAGGTTGGCGCTGACCCGGTGCTGCACCATGCCCGTGATTGTGAAGAGCATGGCGAGCGGGATGACGCAGGCGGTGACGATGGCCGCCTTGATGTTGCCGAGCAGCAGGAACAGCACCGCGATGACGAAGAGCGCCCCCTCCACGAGGTTCTTCTCCACCGTGGCGATGGTGGCCTCCACGAGGTGCGAGCGGTCATAGACCGCCCGCGCGACCACCCCTTCGGGCAGCGAGCGGCCGATCTCGCCGAGCCGGGCATCCACGCGCTCCGCCACCGTCCGGCTGTTCTCGCCGATCAGCAGCATGGTGGTGCCCAGCACCACCTCCTGCCCGTTCAGCGTCGCCGCGCCGGTGCGCAATTCCTTGCCCTCCCGCACCTCGGCGATGTCGCCGATGCGGATGGGGGTGCCGGAATGGGCGCCGATGACGATGTCGCGGATCTGCTCCGCATTCCCCACCTGGCCCGGCGTGCGCACGAGATACTGCTCGCCGTTCCGCTCGATATAGCCCGCGCCCACATTGGCATTGTTCGCGGCGAGGGCGGCCATCACGTCCCGGAACGAGATGCGGTAGGCCATGAGCCGCGCGGGATCGGGCAGCACATGGAACTGCTTCTCGTAGCCGCCGATGGTGTTGACCTCGACGACGCCCGGCACCGTGCGAAGCTGGGGCTTGATGATCCAGTCCTGGATGGTGCGCAAGTCGGTGGGGCTGTAGGGCTCGCCCGAGGGCTTCCGCGCGCCCTCCCTGGCCTCCACCGTGTACATGTAGATCTCGCCGAGGCCCGTGGAGATGGGGCCCATGGCGGTCTCGACGCTGGGTGGAAGCTGGTCCTTCGCCTGCTGGATGCGCTCGTTCACGAGCTGGCGGGCGAAGTAGATGTCGGTCCCGTCGCGGAACACGACCGTCACCTGGCTGAGGCCGTAGCGGGAAAGCGAGCGGGTATATTGCAGGCCCGGCAGGCCGCCCATGGCGGTCTCGATGGGGAAGGTGATGCGCTGCTCCACCTCCAGCGGCGAGAAGCCGGGCGCGGACGTGTTGATCTGCACCTGGACGTTGGTGATGTCCGGCACGGCGTCGATGGGCAGGCGCGTGAAGTTCCACGCGCCGAGCGCGAGGACGCCGAGGCAGGCCATCAGGACCAGCCAGCGCTGGCGGATGGAAAAGGCGAGGATGGCGTCGATCATCGCGAAGCCCCTCCCGCCAGGGTGCGGCGCGCGTCGGTGCTCAGGGCGTCCGTCCTCTTGGCGTCAGTGCTCATGGCTGGCGCTCCCCTTCGCGAGTTCCGCCTTGATGACGAAGCTGTTGCGGGCGGCGTAGACGTCGCCGGGCAGGAGGCCGAACAGCACCTCGGCCCACTCCCCGTCCCGCTCGCCAAGCTCCACGTCACGCGGCTCGAAGGCGTCGCCGTTGCGCACGAAGACGATGGTGCGGCCCTCGATGGTCTGGAGGGCGTTGAGCCGCACCGCCACGTCCACCGGCTTCTCGGCCAGCACGATGGTGCCCGCCGCGAACAGGCCCGGACGCATCCGCAGGTCGGAGTTGGGAATGGAGACGCGGGCGAGCGCGCTCTGAGTGTCGGCCGCGCCGATGGGCGACACATAGATGACCCGCCCCTCGATGGGCGCGCCGCCGTCCTCGGGATCGATCTGCACGGGATCGCCCAGGCGGACCTTGGCGAAGTCCTTGCGATAGACCGACAGGTCCACCCAGAGCGTCGACAGGTCCGCGACGATGAAGGCCGGCTTCTGGTCGGAGACATATTCCCCGAGCGCCACGCCGCGCTCCACCACCGTGCCGGAAATGGGCGACTTCAGGTCATAGGCGGTGAGGCTCTGGTTGCTCTCGATGACCGCGAGCACGTCGCCCTTGGCGACCTTGTCCCCGAGGCGCTTGCGGATCTCCCGCACGATGCCGGGGAAGCGGGGCGTCACCTGGACCATGGAATCCTGGTCCGGCTGGATCAGGCCGTTGAGCCGCAGCCGCTGGCGCAGCTTCTCGGGCGCCGCCGTCTCCAGGCCGATCCCGGCCGCGGCGAGCTTGGCGTCGTCCAGCTCCACGGCGCCCTCGCCGTGGCCCTCTTCCGCGTGCCCGCCCTGCCCCCCGGCCCCGTGGGCATCCTCCGCCGCGTGGCCGGAGGCGACCGGCGCGGGGCGGTCCTGAAGGGCGTAGAACAGGCCGCCGCCAGCCACGAGGCCGAGCAGAAGCATGGCCAGATCACGTCTTGCCGAGCGGCTCATTTGGATTTTCCTTTGGCAAACGTCACGGGACGCCCGATCAGCCCCTCAAGGGTGGCGAGAGCGGTGTGGTAGGCGACGAGGGCGTCCAGCTCGCGCAATTGCGTCTCGGCGAGGGACGACTGGGCATCGAGCAGTTCGAGGAGCGAATAGCGGCCCTCGGAATAGCCGCCCTCGATGCCCTCGAAGGCGGTGCGCGCCTCCGGCAGGGTGCTGTCGCGCAGGAGCGCCACCTCGTCATGGGCCGCCTTCAGGCCGTCATAGGCCCGGCCCAACTGGGAGATGAGCGCGCTGCGGACCACGGCCTCCTCGGCCTCGGCCCGGCGCAGCGCCTCGCCCGCCTCGACGATGTTCCCCTGGTTCCGGTCGAACACCGGCAGGGGCATGGAGAGCGAGAGCACCATGCCGCTGTCGGCGGTCTCGTTGTAATGGCGATACCCCACGCCGAGGGTCACGTCCGGCACCGCCTGGGCACGCGCGCCGCTCAGCTCGGCGCTGCGCTGGGCCTTCAGGGCCGTGAAGCGCGTGAGCTGCGGATTCTCCTGGGCGGACTTCAGGATCCGGTCCAGCGGCGGGGGCGCGGAGAGGCGCACGAGATTGCCCGTCACCGCCCCGAACCGCGCGTCCTTCAGGCCCATGAGCAAGGCAAGCTCGCGGCGCGCCGTGAGCAGGGCCGCGCGCGCGCGATCCTGATCGATGCGGGCGAGGTCGGCCGCCACCTTCGAGCGGGCGATCTCAGACGCCGAGGAAGCCCCCGCCTCCACGCGCGTGTGCAGCAGCGGCGCCCAGCGCTCCATGGCGCCGAGCTGATCCTTCAGGATGTCCAACCGGCGCTGAGCGCTGAGCACGGTCACGAACGCGGCGGTCGTCTCCGCCAGGACCTGGAGGCGTAACGCCTCCCGCTCCCACCGCGCGACGCCCACGCCGGCATTGGCAGCGGCGATGCGCGCCTCGCGCTTGCCGCCCAGCTCCACCAACTGGCTCACCTGGAGCGTCTGGTCGGCCAGGTCCAGCCCCGAATAGGAGCCGGAGCCGAAGGCATTGTCCACTTCCAGCGAGAGGACGGGATTGGGCAGCAGCGCGGCCTGGAGCCCACGCCCGCCCGCCATCCCGATGTCGCGTTCGGCGACCGTCAGGCGGGGATTGGCGGAGAGCGCGGCAGACAGCGCCTGCGCAAGGGTCAGAGGGGCATGGGTCGAGGGCCGCGGCGAGGCGGCATGCGCGGGGACCGCATGAAGCAGCACGATCGCTGCCCCAAGCGCACGCGCGAGGGCACGAATAGACATGATCCGTTCCGGGCATGGGTATGGATTGGCCGACGCGGAGGCGTCAGCGCGTCACATGCGGAAGGATCAGGCTCTGGGAGGGCGGAGCTCGGCGCCGGGGTCGCGGCCGTCCACGAGGTTCATGCCGGACAGCGCCACGACCACAGGGGTACGGACGACGGACATGCCGGAAGGCGCGTGCAGCACGGCCACGGAGCAGGCATGGCAATCATGGTCGCTCGCAGGGAGCGCGCCATGGTCCGAGGTCTGATTCGTGGTGGCCTCGCCGGGCCCCGTGGACAGGGACGAGACGGCGTCCAGGTCGTCCGCGTGATGCAGCGCCAGGGCGCTGCTCAGGGGCGAGAGCGCGAGGCAGGCGACAAGGCACACCGCCAGCATCCGCCGCAGGGGCAGATCGGCGATCACGCGCAGAATCTGGGCGAGGCCTCGAACCATGGATGAGAGAAAGACCGCATGCCCGGCAAGGTGTCAAGGCACGGAAGCGGGAGCGGCTCCCGTGCCTTCCACGGTGTGCTTCGACGGCATCAAGCCCAGGCCGGCGCCCCCCCCGCCCCGGGACCAGGACCGCGGAGAGGATGCCGGCGGGGCCTCCGGACAGGCCGCAGGTGCCGCACCGGCCGCCATGGCGAGGACAGGGAATGTAGAGCGAGGGACAACCGCACAGGCGCCGATGCGGCGCCAAGACGCGCGGCAATTCAGGCAGACTGTTTTGATGTCTTTTTCCGAGGGTTGCTCTTAACCCCTCGGGAAATAGTGGTGGGCGCACTAGGGCTCGAACCTAGGACCCGCTGATTAAGAGTCAGCTGCTCTACCAACTGAGCTATGCGCCCTCCGGGGCAGCGCCCCGTTGAGGAGTGGTCGTGTAGCAAACGCTCCGAGGCGTGTCCAGTGCGGCGCGAAAAGATATCCACAGGGGGGCGCCGTCTCCGGCAAGGCCCGTGCCGCGCCACGCCTTCCCTCCGCCCCGGAATACGAAAACGGGGCGGAGTGCTGCCACTCCGCCCCGTCGAACGCTGCGCGTGAATGCCCTCCGCTTATTCGCGGAACGCCTCCTCGCGGGACTTGCTGACCGAGGGCAGCAGCACCACCACCAGGGCGATGGCGGCCAGCGCCAGCAGCACAGCGGAGATGGGCCGCGTGACGAACACCATGGGATCACCGCGCGAGATGAGCATGGCGCGCCGCAGATACTCTTCCAGCATGGGCCCGATGACGAAGCCCAGCAGCAGCGGCGCAGGCTCGCAATCCAGCTTCACCAGCACGTAGCCGGCCACGCCGAACATGGCCATGGTGTACACGTCGAACGTATTGTTATTCACGCTGTACACGCCGATGCAGCAGAAGGCCATGATCGCCGGGAACAGCACGTGGTAGGGCACCGTCAGCAGGCGGACCCACATGCCGATGAGCGGCAGGTTGAGCAGCACCAGCATGAGATTGCCGATCCACATGGAGGCGATGACGCCCCAGAACAGATCCGGCTTCTCGGTGACCACGTTCGGGCCGGGGGTGATTCCCTGGATGATGAGGGCGCCGATCATCAGCGCCATCACCGGGTTGGAGGGAATGCCCAGGGTGAGCATGGGGATGAAGGAGGTCTGCGCGCCCGCATTGTTGGCGCTCTCCGGACCCGCAACGCCTTCGATGGCGCCCTTGCCGAAGCGCTTCGGGTTCTTCGAGATCTTCTTCTCGATGGAATAGGCCGCGAAGGACGAGAGCATGGCGCCGCCGCCGGGCAGGATGCCCAGGATGGAGCCGAGGATCGTGCCGCGCAGGACGGGCGCGATGATCTGCTTGAACTCGTCCTTGGTGAGCATGAGGCTCGACACCTTCGCCGCCACGAGGCTGCGCTGGCTCTCATCCTCAAGGTTGCGGATGATCTCGCCGATGCCGAACACGCCCATGGCCAGGGCCACGAAGTCGAAGCCGTCCGCCAGTTCCTGCACGTCGAAGGTGAAGCGCGGGGTGCCGGTATAGATGTCCTGGCCGGACAGGCCGAGCAGCAGGCCCAGCACGATCATGGCCAGCGCCTTGACGATGGAGCCGGAGGCCAGCGTCACCGAGGCGATGAGGCCGAGGACCATCAGCGCGAAATATTCCGGCGGGCCGAACTTGAGCGCCAGGTCCGCCAGCGGCGGGGCGAAAAGGGCCAGCAGGAAGGTCGCCACCGTGCCCGCGAAGAACGAGCCGAGGGCGGCCGTGGCGAGCGCGGCACCCGCGCGGCCTTGCTTGGCCATCTGGTGGCCGTCCAGCGCCGTCACCACCGACGAGCTTTCGCCCGGCAGGTTGATGAGGATGGCCGTGGTGGAGCCGCCATACTGCGCGCCGTAATAGATGCCCGCCAGCATGATCAGCGCCGAGACCGGCGGCAGGCCGAAGGTGAGCGGCAGCAGCATGGCGATGGTCGCCACCGGGCCGAGGCCGGGCAGCACGCCGATCAGCGTGCCGAGAAGGCAGCCGATGAAGCAATAGAGAAGATTCTGAAGGGTGAAGGCGACGGAGAAGCCGAGCGCCAGATTGTCAAACAGTTCCACGCCCGCCTCCTCAATGACCGCCGAGCCACGGGCCAAGAAGCTGAATAGGGAGGCCGAGGCCCCAGATGAAGACGCCCCACGAGAACACGACCATGACCGCTGTGATGGCGAGGGCGGTGAGGAGGTGGAACTTCTGACTGCCCAGCGCGCTGACGAACACCGTCACGGCGAGGGTGGGCAGGAAGCCCAGGGGCCGCAGGAAGAAGCCGAAGAACAAGGAGGCGAAGGTCAGGCAGAACAGGCCGCGCCAGGCGATGCCGGTGATGCTTTCACCCTTGAACCGCAAGCCGTTGATGAGGACGATGAGGCCCAGAAAGCCCATCAGGCCGGAAAGAAGCAGCGGAAAATAGCCAGGTCCCATCCGCACGGAGGTGCCCATGGGCAGGGTCTGCGCCTGCCACCAAAACAATGCCGCGAGCGCAATGAAAAGCAGGCCCGCAAGAACGTCCTTAGGACTGCGTATGAAACTCATCGACCCCCTCCCCCCGGAAAGATTTATTGGAGCTTTGGCGAGCCGGGGCGCCCGCCTCGTCCACCGGGCCTCAAACCCGGGCACGGACCATACTGGCTATGATGCGAAAGTCGAACAAAACTTGCGGCCTCTCCCCCCAATAGAGCGATGCCGCAACGGAACTTTGTTGCTTTACCAACAGGCGATAAGCGTGCCTTACCTTTGGAAATGCAACAGGCGGGTGCAAATACACCCGCCTGAAACTCTAACCGGAGGATCGCGTGACAGGTCAGGCACTGGCCGTCACGCGTGCCTGTCAGTCGGCATACACGCCGGCCGCCTCGATGATCGGCTTCCACTTGGCCACTTCATCCGCGACGAACTTCTCGTGGAACTCGCGGCTGCGGCGCTCCTTGGGCTCCGGCTCGGTGCCGAGATCGGCGAAGCGCGCGATGACCTTGGGATCCTCGAGCGCCGTCTGAAGGGCGGCGTTGAGCTTGTCCATGATGTCCTTCGGCGTGCCCTTGGGCGCGTAGAGGCCGTGCCACACGGTCACCTCGAAGTCCTTCAGGCCGCTCTCCTTCAGCGTGGGGATATCCCCCAGCGACTTCACGCGGCCGTCCGTGGTCACGGCATAGGCCTTCACCTTGCCCGCCTTGATCTGGCCGGTGGTGTTGGTGGTCTGGTCGCACATCAGGTCGATCTGGCCGCCGATGATGTCGTTCATGGCCGGGCCCGTGCCCTGGTAGGGAACGGTGGTCATGGGCGCGCCCACCTTGGACATGAACAGCATGCCGCACAGGTGCGAGGCGGAGCCGACGCCCGCATTGCCGTAGGTGACCTTTTCCTTGTTCTTCTTGATGTAGTCGATCAGCTCGGCGGCGGTCTTGGGCTCGAAGTTCGGCTTGCCGATCACGGTCATGGGAACGGGGGTGATGAGCCCGCCTTCCTCGAAGTCGGTCAGCACGTTGTACGGCAGCTTGCGATACAGCGTGGCGGCGGTCGCCTGGCCGATATGGTGGATCAGCAGCGTGTAGCCGTCCGGGGCGGCCTTCGCCACTTGGCCCGCGCCGCGGGTGCCGCCGGCGCCGCCCACATTCTCGATGATCACCTGCTGGCCGAGGGTGCGGCTCATGGATTCGCCGATGAGCCGGGCGACCGTATCCGTGGGGCCGCCCGCCGCGAACGGCACGATGACCGTGATGGGCCGGTTAGGATACGGCTGCTGCGCCTGGGCGGAGGGGCTGGCGAGCCCGACAAGGGCGGCGAGCGCCAAGACCGCATGCTTGAGTTTCATGACAACCTCCTGGAGCCCTCTGGACGGCTCGGTATCACGTGGAGCTTATGCTCGCATCACTACAAGAATATCGATGGCCCGCCCGTCAAGCCCACAGAGGCCTCCCCAAACATAACTTTGGCAGCAGACGGGATATATTGCACTGCACAATACCCGCGAAGATTTGATCGATTTTATTATTGAGACCGGCGCGTTTCCGCGAACTTGCCGCGCGGCTACCCCTAGGTGCGCTGCCAGAGGGCCCGAAACGCAAGAAGCCGGGCACAGGGCCCGGCTTCTTGTCGTGCGATTCTCGCTGGAAGGCCCGGCCGGGACTTCAGCCTGCGGCGGCCTTGGGTTCAGCCTGCGGCGGCTTGAGGGTTCAGGCTCTGGCGCTTGCGGGTGAGCTTGTTCAGGGCCGTGATATAGGCCTGCGCGGACGCCACCAGCGTGTCGGGATCGGCGGCCTTGGCGGTCACGGCCTTACCGTCCTCCTCCAGGCGCACCGAGACCTCGGCCTGCGCGTCCGTGCCCTCGGTCACGGCATGCACCTGGTAGAGTTCCAGCTTCGCCGTGTGGGGCACCAGGGCCTTGATGCAGTTGAAGGTGGCGTCCACCGGGCCGTTGCCCTCGGCCTCCTCGGTCTGGACGTGGCCGTCCAGTTCCACGCGCATGGTCGCGCGCTGCGGCCCACGGGTGCCGGCGATCACCGACAGGGACACCAGCTTCACGCGGTCGCTCGCGGCGGCGATCTCCTGGTCCACCAGCGCCTCGATGTCCTCGTCATAGATGACCTTCTTGCGGTCGGCGAGGTCCTTGAAGCGGGTAAAGGCGTCGTTCAGGGCGTTCTCGCCCAGTTCGTAGCCCAGGGTCTTCAGCTTGTCGCGGAAGGCGGCGCGGCCCGAATGCTTGCCCATGACCAGCGAGGTCTTGGAGACGCCCACGCTCTCGGGGGTCATGATCTCGTAGGTCTGGGTATGCTTCAGCATCCCGTCCTGGTGAATGCCGCTTTCGTGCGCGAACGCGTTCCGGCCCACGATGGCCTTGTTGTACTGCACCGGGAACGACGTCACCGCCGCCACCAGCTTGGAGGCGCGGGTGAGCATGCTGGCGTCGATGCCGGTGCGATAGGCCAGCACGTCCGAGCGGACATTGATGGCCATCACGATCTCTTCCAGCGCCGCGTTGCCTGCGCGCTCACCGATGCCGTTCACGGTGCACTCGATCTGCCGCGCGCCGCCCGCGACGCCCGCCAGCGAGTTGGCCACCGCCATGCCCAGGTCGTTGTGGCAATGGACCGAGAACACCGCCTTGTCGGAATTCGGCACCCGCTCGCGCACGGTGCGGAACAGGCGGGCATATTCCTCGGGGGTCGTGTAGCCCACCGTGTCGGGGATGTTGATGGTGGTGGCGCCGGCCTTGATGGCGGCTTCCACGCAGCGGCACAGGAAGTCCAGCTCCGTGCGGGTGCCGTCCTCGGCCGACCATTCCACGTCCGCCACGTGGTTGCGGGCGCGCGTCACCGAGGCGACGATCATCTCCAGCACCTCGTGCGGCTCCTTCTGGAGCTTGTACTTCATGTGCACCGGCGAGGTGGACAGGAAGGTGTGGATGCGCCCGCGCCGGGCATGCTTCACCGCCTCGGCGCAGCGGTCGATGTCATTCAGGGCGGCGCGGGACAGGCCGGCGATCACCGCGTTCTTGGAGCGGCGCGCGATCTCCGACACGGATTCGAAATCGCCCACGGAGGCGATGGGGAAGCCGGCCTCGATGATGTCCACGCCCATCTCGTCCAGCAGCTCGGCGACCTGGAGCTTCTCCTCGAAGGTCATGGAGGCGCCGGGGCACTGCTCGCCATCACGCAGCGTGGTGTCGAAGATCAGGACCCGGTCCTTGTCGGATACGGGGGCGGCGGGAATGGAAGCCTGGGAGGTCATGTCTTGCGTCCTTCTCGGGTCTCGGCCGTCGCGCTCGAAGGGGGACTGGCCGTATGCGCTGTCTGGTCTCTCGAAGGGGTCCCCTGAGTGCCCAGGCGCATGCGCCCGTCCGGCCCTCAGGGGCGGCTAAGGAGAAGAAGCGCGCGCAGAATCAGAGCGTTGCCCGCGACCCAGGGGGTGCGGGGGGCGGGTCCGGTGCTGTTCGTCGGACGTGACGACACGGCGTTTGGCTCGCTCTCGAATGGCTCTACGGGCTGCTGGATAGACGAATTCGCGTGAGCGCACAAGGCGGGACACTCCCAGTGTCCCCGGCGCGGCCTTCAGGCGCCGCCGGAAAGGCGCCAGCGCGCATAGGCGGCGGCATAGGGCACGATGGCGGGGGAGAAGTCCCCCTCCCCGGCGATCACATGGACCGCCTTCAGTTCCGGCAGCGTCTCGCGCGCCAGGAATTCGGTGATGCGCGCGGCGAGCGTCCGGGCCGGCACGGGAAACCTCACGCGGCGGAACAGCGCGAAGAAGATGCCGTGCTCCACCGCGTCCCAGCCCTCGGCCTCCCGCCCCTCGCGCGCGTCGAGGCCCACTTCCTCGGTCAATTCCCGCAGCGCCGAGGCCCGCAGGTCCAGCACGCCGTCCACCACATCGCCCGGGTCCGGCGTTCCGCCCGCGAAATAGACGGCGCCCGCCCCGGCGGTGTGGTCGCCCATCTCGCCCATGACGAACCCGCCATCCGCGCCTTCCAGCGCCACCATGCCGAAGATGTTCTTCACCCCGAGGTCGTCGAGGCCCCGCGTGCGCCACCAGTTGAAGGCGGCGAAATCCGTCTCGATACAGGTGCCGGACAGGACGCCGTCTTGCACCGCGTAGCGGCGCAGCAGGATCACGCGGCCGTTCCACAGATGGGGATTGGCTTCGCATAGCCGGGCAAAGGCGGCGTCGATCTCGGCGCGATGCCGCTCCGCCTCGGGCCAGCCGCCCGCCTCGACCCGGAGGTCGAGGCGGGAGACCGGAAAGATGCGGACCGGGGTCAGGCTCAAGCCACCGGCTCCAGGGTCGGATAGTCGGTATAGCCCTTGGCGCCGCCGCCATAGAGCGTGGCCGGGTCCAGCGGATTGAGCGCGGCGCCTTGCTTCAGGCGCTCCACCAGATCCGGGTTGGAGATGAAGGGGCGGCCGAAGGCCACGAGATCGGCCGCGCCGGTCTCCACCGCCTTGCGGGCGAGGTCCAGGTCGTAGCCGTTATTCACCATCCAGGGGCCGCTATAGCGGCTGCGCAGCTCGGCGAAGGAGAAGCCCGGCGCGACGTCGCGCGGCCCGCCCGTGGCGCCCTCGATCACATGCACATAGACCGGGTGGCGGGTCTCAAGCTGCTCGACCACGTAGTTGAACAGCGCCTGCGGATCGCTGTCGGAGAGGTCGTTGGCCGGGGTGACGGGCGAGATGCGGATGCCGGTGCGCGCGGCGCCGATCTCGGCGATTACCGCGTCCATCACTTCCAGCAGGAAGCGGGTGCGGTTCTCGATGGAGCCGCCATAGGAATCGGTGCGCTTGTTGGCGCCGTCGCGCAGGAACTGGTCGATGAGGTAGCCGTTGGCCGCGTGGACCTCAACGCCGTCGAAGCCCGCCTTGATGGCGTTGGCGGCGGCGCGGCGATAGTCCTCGACGATGCCGGGAAGCTCGGACAGCTCCAGCGCACGGGGCGCGGAGGTCTCGGCAAAGGCGTTGTTCACGAAGGTCTTGGTCTTGGCCGTGATGGCCGAGGGGGCCACCGGCGCCCCGCCGTTCGGCTGAAGGGATACATGGGATACGCGTCCCACGTGCCAGAGCTGAACGAAGATGCGCCCGCCCTTGGCGTGGACCGCGTCCGTGACCTTCCGCCACGCCGCCACCTGGGCGTCCGTGTAGATGCCGGGCGTGTCCTGGTAGCCCTGGCCCTGCTGCGAAATCTGAGTGGCCTCGGTGATGAGCAGGCCGGCGGAGGCGCGCTGGGCGTAATAGTCCGCCGTCAGATCGGTGGGCACGAAGCCCGCCGCCGCCCGGTTGCGGGTCAGCGGCGCCATGACGATGCGGTTGGAAAGCGTGATGTCGCCGAGACGGAAGCTGTCGAACAGCGTGGGATGGGTGTCGGACATGGAAATCCTCGGGCATGCGACGCGGCATGGGAATGCCGCAGTGCGGAAGACATAAGCCTCCCTTGGCATTCGCCAAGGGGGCGGCCCGCGCCCGCCGCCATCACGGAAGCGAGAGCTTCACAGGTGAAGCACGCCCTCGGCGATCACCAGCGCCCCGCCGCCGATGGTGGTTTCCACCAGCGCGCCGCCGGAGACGCGGAACCCCAAATCGATGCGGCTCGGACGGCCCATCTCGAACCCCTGATCGATGCGCACCCGGTGGTGTCCGTCCACCCGCGCCTCGGCATCCAGGAGAACCGCCGGAAAGGCGGCGGCCGCCGCGCCGGTGGCGGCGTCCTCTTCCGTGCCGAGGCCGGGCGAGAACATGCGCGTGCGGAAGTCCGCGTCGCCTTCCTCGTCCAGCGTGTAGAGGTAGAGCGCCTCGCCATAGGAGCCGAGACTGCGGATAAAGGCGGATTCGTCGGGCCGGGCGCGCGCCAGCGAGGTGAGGTTGGCCACCGGCACGAACAGGAACGGCACCCCGGCGGAGGCCACCACGGGCCGATGGGCGTCGAAGCCGATGTCGCTCACGTCCAGATGCAGGGCGTCCGCGCAGTCGCGGCGGGTGATGTCCGCCGGCTCCAGCTCCGAGCGGCGCGGCACGGTGAAGGTGGCCGCGCCCTTGCGGGCCGCGCCGTCCGCCGCCGTGACCTCGCACTTCACCACGCCCACCTGCTCCTCGATGAGGTAGGTGGCCTTCGGCGCCTTGTCTTCCAGCGCCAGCAGCACGGCGGCGCCCACCGTGGGGTGGCCCGCGAAGGGAATCTCATGGGCGGTGGTGAAGATGCGGATGCGCGCGCGGTGGGCGGGATCGCGGGGCGGCAGCACGAACACGGTTTCCGAGAGATTGAACTCCCGGGTGATCTGCTGCATCGCCGCGTCATCCAGGCCGGCCGCGTCGAGCACCACGGCCAGGGGATTGCCGCCGAAGGGACGGGAAGTGAAGACGTCGAGCGTCACGAAGCGGCGCGGCATGGCGTTTCCCGGTATCCCTCAAGGCTTTTGGCCGCGCGGCGGCGGTGTCTGGATGTTTGGCAAGGGGAAACCCCGCCCGCGCCGTGCGCGGGCGGAACGGCCCCCGAAACCCATTGTGGCCTTAAACCGGCTCTGGCGTGAAGACCTTCGTGGGCTGGACGAATTCGTCCTGCGCCTGCACCAGCAGCAGTTCCCGCGCGCCCGCCTCGGCGGTGCGCTTCAGGAGGCCGTAGATGGACGAGCCCGCCGCCGCCAGCGCGCCCGCCGTGGAGCCGAGCCGCTTGCAATGCAGGAAGAACAGGGCGGCGATGGCATCGCCCGCGCCGTTCAGCGACACGTCCAGCCGGGGGGTGCGCAGCACGAAGCGCCCGTCCGGGCCCGAGGCGAACAGGTCGATGGAATCGGCGGGCGTTTCCTGCGTGTGCAGGGAGGTGACCAGAATCACCTTCGGCCCGCGTGCGTGCAGCAGGTCGCAGGCCGCCGCCGCGTCCGCGCGGGTGCGCACCGCGTGGCCGGAGAGCAGCTCCAGCTCGAACTGGTTGGGGGTGATGATGTCCGCCGCCGGAACCGCCGCGTCGCGCATGAATTCGGGAATGCCCGGCCGCACGAAGATGCCCCGGCCAACATCGCCGATGACGGGATCGCAGCAATAGTCCGCGCGGGGATTCGCCGCCCGCACCCGGGCCACCGCGTCCAGGATGGCGGCGCCGATCTCGGCCGAGCCCATGTAACCGGACAGCACGCCGTCGCAGGCCGAAAGGCGGCCGCGCTCCTCGATGCCCTGGATCAGATCGCCGATCACCCCGGCATCGAACACCTGGCCCCGCCACGCCCCGTAGCCGGTGTGGTTGGAGAACTGGACGGTGTGGATCGGCCACACCTCCACGCCCAGCCGCTGCAGGGGGAAGACCGCGGAGGAATTGCCCACATGGCCATAGGCCACGTGGGACTGGATCGACAGGATGTTCATGTCAGGCCAGCCGGCTGGAAAGGACACTGCGCGAGCTATCGCGCCTTGCCTGCGCCGACAAATGGATTCTGCTGATGGCGGCGAGCAGCCGCGCTGATCGATGGACCTCCGGCCGTCCAGTGCCTCCTACGGAAAAGGCAGCCGAGAGGTGTGTCGAGGGTTCAAATCCCTCCCTCTCCGTCATGGCCCTTGCGGCGCGGACGCCCGCGTGCAAAGCCGGACCCGGTTTCGTTCCTTCCGGTGCTCCCGCCATGCTCTTCGCCCGCGATCTCGCCCTCGACCTTCAGGCCGGCCGCCTGCGCGCCAGCGCGCTCCTTGAGCGGTGCGCAGAGGCGATCGCCGCGCAGGAGGCCGAGGTGGGCGCGTTCACGGCGCTGGACCTGGACGCGGCCCGGCGCCAGGCCGCCGAGGCGCGGCGCGACACGCTGCTGGCCGGGCTGCCCGTGGGCGTGAAGGACATCATCGACACGCGCGACCTGCCCACCGCCTACGGCTCGCCCCTCTATGCCGGCCATCACCCGGCGGCGGACGCCCCCATCGTGCGCCAGGTGCAGCGCGCGGGCGGCATCGTGCCCGGCAAGACCGTGACCACCGAGTTCGCCCATATGGCACCGGGCAAGACGCGTAATCCCCGCCGCCTCACCCATACGCCCGGCGGCTCCTCCTCCGGCTCGGCGGCGGCGGTGGCCGCCGGCATGCTGCCGCTCGCCATCGGCACCCAGACCGGCGGCTCGGTGATCCGCCCCGCCGCCTTCTGCGGGGTGACGGGCTACAAGCCCACCTTCCGCAACCTGCCGACCCTCGGCATGAAGACCTTCTCCTGGCATCTCGACACCATGGGCCTGTTCGGCGCGCGGGTGCGCGACGTGGCGTTCGCCGTCGGCGCGCTCACGGGCCGCGACCTGGACATCGGCGACCAGCGGGCGGAGACGCCGCGCATCGGCGTGGTGCGCACCGCCCGCGCCCATCTGGCGGACGCCGCCGCCCATGCCGCCCTCGATGCCGCGTCGAGCGCCCTGGCCCGCGCGGGCGCAGTGGTGCGCGAGATCGACCTGCCGGCGGAGATCGAGGCGGCGGACGCCATCCATCCCGCCATTCAGGATTTCGAGGCCTGGATCGCCCTCTCGGACGAATATGACCGGGGCGCCGACCGCCTCTCGCCGGGCCTGCGCGCGCACCTCGAAGCCGCCGCCCGCATCGAGGTGGACGCCTATGACGAGGCCCGCCGCACGGCGAAGCGGGCGCGCCAGCGGCTCGGCGACCTGTTCGCGGACATGGACGCCATCCTCACCTTCTCCGCCCCGGGCGCCGCGCCCGAGGGTCTTGGCTCCACCGGCTCGCCTGCCTTTAACCGCCTCTGGACCCTCATGGGCACGCCCTGTGTGAACGTGCCGGGCCTTGAGGACGGGAGCGGCCTGCCGGTGGGCGTGCAGGTGGTCGGCCGCTTCGGGCGCGACCGGGCCGCGCTTCTGGTGGCCGCCGCCCTGGAGCAGGCGCTGGCCGCGCGGTGATCTTCGCACCCTCCTGTGCGGCGCGGCATCAGCTAAAGAAATGACATCTCGACTGGCATACAAAAGCCCCGTTGCAGCGCATGATTTTATTGACGCGATGCAATGACTTATTTCCTTTCCTCGCCGCTCGTCTTTGTTAAGCTTCACTTGAAGATCGGCCAAGGAGAGGACTTGGAGCGTGACTTTCGGCTCCGCGCTCGATCTCGTGAAGCTCGGTGCCGCCCTGGCCTTCATAGGCGCGGTGGTGGCGGGCGTGATCTGAGAGGGACCGCACACCCAGTCAGAACCTTCGCAGAATACAAAGAAGAATGAAGGACAGGCCGATCGGAGCGGCGCCGGGAGACATCTCCCGGCGCCGTTCTCCGTTTGGGGCGCTGACGGCGCTCTCACCAGAACGGAACGAACACCAAAGACTTACCGCGCACTTTTAAGAATTGATGACGTGACGCCCGGTCTTTTGCCGACTATTGCCTGATAATTCAGCATCGGCTTCATCCAATCGTCACACCGCTGTTGCGCGCCCGCACTATGGGTTTGCCGCCACTGCGGAGCCGCCTCATGCTGGAGATCGAGGGACTGACATGCCGGTTCGGCGACAAGCTCGCCGTCAGCAATGTCGATCTTCAAATCGGACACGGCGCCTTCGTCGGCGTGATCGGCCGCTCCGGCGCCGGCAAGTCCACGCTCCTGCGCATGGTGAACCGGCTCCAGGAGCCCAGCTCCGGCCGCATCCGGTTCGAGGGCCAGGACGTGACCGCGCTGCGCGGCCGGAACCTGCGCCTGTGGCGCGCCCAGGCCGCCATGATCTTCCAGCAGTTCAATCTGGTGGGCCGCCTCGACGTGCTCACCAACGTGCTCATGGGGCGGCTGTCCACCATGCCGTCCTGGCGGGCCTTCACCAAGGTCTGGAGCCTTGAGGACAAGGCACTCGCCCTCTCGGCGCTGGATCAGTTCGACATCGCCCAGCTTGCCTCGCAGCGGGCCGACAGCCTCTCCGGCGGCCAGCAGCAGCGCGTGGCCATCGCCCGCGCTCTGGTGCAGGAGCCCGGGCTAATCCTGGCGGACGAGCCCATCGCCTCCCTCGACCCGCGCAACACCAAGATCGTCATGGATGCGCTGCTGCGCATCAACAAGCATTTCGGCATCACCGTGCTGTGCAACCTTCACTCGCTCGACCTCGCCCGCACCTATTGCGACCGCCTCGTGGGCATGGCCGCCGGGCAAGTGGTGTTCGACGGCGCACCGGAAGCCCTCACCGACGGCGTCGCCCGCGATCTCTACGGCCTGGAGGCGGGAGACGTGATGGAGGTGGGCGAAGCGCGGTCCCGGCCCGTTCCCGCCGCCCTGCCCGTGGGCGCCACGGCCTGAGCCGCGGTCCCGCATCCGCCGCAAGTTCTGTTCGCGCGTACCATTCCCCGCATCCCCCGAAGGAGCGAGACATGCTGACCCGTCGTACCCTGATCGCCGCCGCTGCGGCGCTCACCCTGTCCGCGGGCGCCGCCGGCGCGCAGGACTGGAAGGCCCAGTATCCCGAGCTGGTCTTCGCCATCATCCCCGCCGAGAACGCCTCCGGCGTGACCGAGCGCTACACGCCCCTCATGGACTATCTCACCAAGCAGATCGGCACCAAGGTGACGCTGCGGATCGCCAATGACTATGCGGCGGTGATCGAGGGCCAGCGCGCGGGCAACATCCACATTGCCTCCTACGGCCCGTCCTCCTTCGCCCGCGCCCTGATGACCGGCGCGAAGATCGACGCCTTCGCCATCGAAGTGAACCTGGACGGCACGAAGGGCTACCATTCGGTGCTCTATGTGAAGGCCGACAGCCCGTACAAGTCCATCGAGGACCTGAAGGGCAAGAATCTCTGCCTCGTGGATCCCAACTCCACCTCGGGCAACAACGTGCCGCGCTTCGCCATGAGCAAGATGGGCATCAATCCGGACCAGTATTTCAGCAAGGTGGTCTATGCGGGCTCCCACGAGAATGCCGTGATCGGCGTTCAGCAGGGCACCTGCGATGCCGCGTTCAACTGGTGGAACGACGAGCAGGAATCCAACCTCATGCGCATGGACCGCAAGGGGATGGCGAAGTATGCGGACTACCGCATCATCTTCAAGTCCGGCCAGATCGTGAACTCGCCGCTGGCCTATCTGGACAGCCTGCCGGCGGACCTGAAGGACACCATCCGCGCCGCCTTCTTCTCCATCGAGAAGAACGACAAGACCGCCTTCGACAAGATCTACGAAGGCAAGCAGCGCGTGTGGGAGCCGGTCACCAACGCCGCCTATGACGAGATCATCGCGCTCAACAAGTTCGTGGACGAGCTGCGCAAGAAGAAGGGCTCCTGAGCCCTTTCTCCCGACCGCCATCGCGCCATGCCCGCCCCCGGGCATGGCGCTTTTACATGTGACAGGGACGGCCCTTGCCCCACGCCATCGTCCAGCTTCCGGCCGAGCAGATCGCCCCGCTCGCGCGCCTCTATGACGAGGCGATCGCCGCGCGCCGCCGCCACACGCTCATCGTGGCCGGCGTGGTGCTGGTGGGAATCGTGCTGTCCTGCTGGGGCGGCGAGGTGCGCCCCTCGGTCTTCGCCGCCAATGCCCACCGCCTGGGCACCTATTTCTGGAACATCACCCCGACCCTGCACTGGGACACGCTCGGGGCCGACCTCGCGGAATGGTACTGGAACCTGGACGGCTGGCTGAAGCTGCTGTTCGAGACCGTGCTCATCGCCTATCTCGGCACGGTGTTCGGGGCCATCGGCGCCTTCGCCCTGTGCTTCCTCGCCAGCGCCAACCTCACGCGCAACACAGTGATCCGCATCTGCGCCCGGCGGATGCTGGAATTCTGCCGCACCGTGCCGGAAATCGTGTTCGCGCTCCTGTTCGTGGTGGCCTTCGGGCTCGGGGCCATGCCCGGCGTGCTGGCCCTCGCCATCCACACCATGGGGGCCCTCGGCAAGCTGTTCGCCGAAGTGGTCGAGAATATCGACATGAAGCCGGTGGACGGCGCCACCGCCGCGGGCGCGTCCTGGACGCAGACCGTGCGCTTCGCCGTGCTGCCGCAGGTGCTCTCCAATTTCGCGTCCTACGGCCTGCTGCGGTTCGAGATCAATGTGCGGGAAGCCGCCATCATGGGGTTCGTGGGCGCGGGCGGCATCGGCCAGGACCTCGTGGAGGCGATCCGCAAATTCTACTATTCGGACGTCTCGGCCATCCTTCTCCTGATCATCGCCACCGTGGTGATCATCGACATGGTGACGGAGCGCATCCGCCACGCCCTCCTCGGCATGGAGCACGGCCGATGAACCGCGCCCGCCTCACCCCGTCCGCGCAGGACCGCGCCCGGCTCCTGGCCCTCCATCCCGGCATGGACGCGCACCTGACGGGCGGCCATCTCATTGCCGTTCTGGTGCTGTGCGCCCTCGCCGCCTTCGCCGCGTTCGGCATGTGGTACCTGGACTTCTCCGCGCGCCGCCTCGGGACGGGCATCGCCCAGCTCTTCCATTTCGTGACGCTGATGTTCCCACCCTCGCCGGGCCGGCAATTGCCGCTCTATCTCGATGCCCTGGGCGAGACATTGGCCATCGCCTTTCTGGGCACGCTCGCCGGCGCGGTGCTGGCCCTGCCGTTCGGCTTCCTCGCCGCCAAGAACGTCGTGTCCAACCCGGTGCTGCATTTCGGCGTGCGGCGGGTGCTGGACGTGCTGCGCGGCATCGACAAGCTCATCTGGGCGCTGATCTATGTGACCGTGGTGGGCCTCGGCCCGTTCGCAGGCATCCTCGCCATCGCGACCGCCTCCATCGGCGAGCTGGGCAAGCTGTTCTCCGAGGCGGTGGAAGCCTGCGACCGCAAGCCGGTGGAGGGCATCGTCTCCTGCGGGGGCTCGAAGCCCGACACGGTGCGCTTCGGCCAGCTTCCCCAGGTGCTGCCGGTGATCGCCAGCCAGATGCTCTACTATTTCGAATCCAACGCGCGCCAGTCCACCATCGTGGGCATTGTCGGCGCCGGCGGGCTCGGGCTGCACCTCGCCGAGCAGATCCGCATCCTGGAATGGCAGAAGGTGAGCTTCCTCGTCCTGATGATGCTGGTGATGGTGGCGGTCATCGACTTCGCCTCCTCGCGCCTGCGCTTCGCCATCATCGGCCGGCGGCCCGTCAGCCTCTGAACCGGGGACGGGCCGGGCGCATTACGCTCAGTAGAGGATGTCGCGATAGCGGCTCACCATGTCCGCCTGCGTCTCCGGCGGACCTTCCAGGCCGATCTGGTCCTTCAGCATCTCGCCCATGCTCGGCAGCGTCGCGCGCGGCAGGGCGGCGGCGGGGTCCCAGAGACGGGAGCGCATGAAGGCCTTGGCGCAGTGCAGATAGGCCGCTTCCACCTGCACCCGCAGCACCGTCGTGGGCCGGCGCCCGCCGATGGCGAACCGCTCCGTCAGCTCCGCATCCGCGCGCACCTCGGCCTTGCCATTCACCCGCAGCGTCTCGTCGATGCCGGGAATGAGGAAGAGCAGGCCCACGGCGGGATTGGCGATGATGTTCTCCAGGCTGTCCAGGCGGTTGTTGCCGGGCCGGTCGGGCAGGAGCAGCGTGCGCTCGTCATCCACAACGACAAAGCCCGCATGGTCGCCGCGCGGCGAGACGTCCGCATTGCCCGCGCCGTCGCAAGTGGCGAGCAGCACGAAGGGGCTGAGCGCGATGAAGCGGCGGCAATGGGGATCCAGCCAGGACAGCTCCTTGGCGACGGAGCGCCCCGTGGCAGGCGGATACAGGCCCCGAAGGGCCTCCAGCGTCTCGATACGGCTCATGCGATGGGACTCACGGCTTGATCACCAGTTGGACACGGTCGGCCGCGAAGCTGGAGCGCCCCCATTGCAGCGGCGTCCCGTTGATCTCCACGTCCACCCGCTCCACCACCAGCACGGTCCGCCCCGCCGCCAGGGACAGGCGCTCCTGCTCCAGCTCGTTCGCCGTGCGGCCGGTGATGCGGGTTTCGCGGCGACGATAGTCCTGGATGCCCAGGGTCGCCAGCGCCCGGGTGAGGGAGCCGGTGGCGGTGTAGATGAGGTCGAGGTCGCGGCAGCGTGCCTCCGGGAAATAGGAGCGGCCGAAGGAGATGGGCACGCCGTCGGCCTCGTGGATGGTCTCGATGCGCAGGACGGGCGTGCCTTCCGCGAGCATCAGCTCGCGGGCCACCTCGCCGCTCGCTTCCTCCACCGCCGAGCCCAGGCACCGCCCGAAGGGCTCGCGCCCGCCCGCCGAGACGATCTCGCTGAACCGCGTGCGCGCGCCGATGGGATAGCGCAGCGGCGGTTCCTTCACGAAGGTCCCGCGCCCGGCGGTCGCCTCCACGAGGCCCTTCTCCGCCAGCACCGCCAGCGCGCGGCGCACGGTGTGGCGGTTGACGCCGAACTTGGCGGACAGGTCTGCCTCGACAGGCAACTGGCTGCCCGGCGCGAAGACTCCGGAGCCGATCTGCCATTCGAGCCGGGCGGCGATCTGCTTCCAGAGCGCGACGCCGCTGCCGCGCGTCACGTCCTCGTGGGCCGGGTCCGTCATGGAGACGTGATCGAAGCCATCCATAGTCCTCGGGTCTCCCAGACCGCGCCATGCCTTTGTCTGATCATTTGTATAATTAACTATACAATTGATGTCCAGCGCGCTATGGCTCCCCTGCCCGCCCAGAGCGAACCAGGGACAGGGGATGCGCATGGCGACCGAGCCGCAGACCACCAGCCTCCGACAGGCCATGATGGCCGTGATCGCCCAGGCGTCGCAGCCGGAGCTTGATGCCGTCATCGAACGGTTCGCCCCACTGCCTCGCGTCGAGGACCTGAGGCCCGCAGAAGTGGGCCTGTGCATGGTTCGGGGGCGGATCGGCGGAGACGGCGCCGCCTTCAATCTCGGCGAGGCGACGGTGACGCGCGCGGCTGTGCGCCTGAACGCGCTCACCGGGGTCTCCTACCTTCTGGGACGGGCACCCGAGCGCGCCCGCGCGGCGGCGCTCATCGATGCCCTATGGCAGGACGAAGCGGCCCGCCCGGCGGTGGAGCAGGCGCTGGCGCCGATCCGGGTCCGCCTGAAGGCCATGAAGGACGCCGAATTCGCGCGCACCGACACGACGCGCGTCGAATTCTTCACCCTGGTGCGGGGAGAGGATTGATGAGCGCCACATCCCTCCAGAGCGACAAGCCCCTGGCCCGCGGCTTCGTGGACCCGCCGCGCTGCTCCCAGCAGGCGTTCCGCGCCCTCATGGACGCCATGGCCCGCCCCGGCATTCCCCGCGCGCTGGACGTCCGGCTGGCGCCGCCCGCGCCCCTGACGCCGGAACTGGCGGCGCTCGCACTGACCGTGCTGGACTACGAGACGGCCGTCTGGCTCGATCCGGTGCTCGCAGGAGAGCCGGCGGTGGCGGACTTCCTGCGCTTCCACACCTCCGCGCGCCTCGTGGAGCAGCCGGGCGACGCGCAGTTCGCGCTGATCGCCGACAGCGCCGCCCTACCCCCCTTCTCGCTCTTCGCCCAGGGCGAGCCGGCCTATCCGGACCGCTCGGCCACGCTCCTCGTCTCGGTCGCGGCGTTCACGGACGGCCCGCTCACGCTCGCCGGGCCCGGCCTGCCGTCCCCAGTCGGCTTCGGGGCGCGTCCGCTGCCGGACGACCTCGGGCGCAGGCTCGCGGACAACCGGGCGCTCTTTCCCCTGGGGATCGACCTCGTTCTCGCGGCGCCGGGAGCCATCGCCGCCCTGCCGCGCTCCATACGCGTGATGGAAGGGGCCTAGCCATGTATGTGGCCGTGAAGGGCGGCGAGCGCGCCATCCGCAATGCCCATGCCCTGCTCGCCGAGACGCGGCGCGGCGACCCGGAGGTGCCGGAGATCGGCATCGACCAGATCCGCGAGCAATTGGCGCTCGCCGTGGACCGCGTGATGGCGGAGGGCAGTCTCTATGACCGAGACCTTGCGGCCCTCGCTTTGAAGCAGGCGCGGGGCGATGCCATCGAGGCCATTTTCCTTCTGCGCGCCCTGCGCACCACCTTGCCCCGCTTCGGCGCCACTCTGCCGGTGGACACCGCCGCCATGCGGGCGCGGCGGCGGGTGTCGGCGACGTTCAAGGACATTCCCGGCGGGCAGGTGCTCGGCCCCACCTTCGACTATACCCACCGCCTGCTCGATCCCACGCTCGCGACCCTCGGCGAGGCGCGCAAGCCGGCGGCGCCCAAAAAGGCTGCGCCAGACAAGAGCGCGCCCGAGAAGCCGGCGCCGGCCGCCGCGCCCGAGACGGACGGCACAGCGCCGCTGTCGCGAGTGGTGGACCTGCTGGGCGCCGAGGGACTGATCGAGCCCTCGCCGCCCGACACCGGCGGGGAGCCTCCCGATTTGACGCGCTCCCCCCTCGCCTTCCCTGCCGACCGGGAAACGCGCCTCCAGAATCTCGCGCGGGGCGACGAGGGCTTCCTGCTGGCGCTCGGCTATTCCACCCAGCGCGGCTATGCGCGCACCCATCCCTTCGTGGGCGAGATTCGCATGGGGGCGGTGCAGGTGGAATTGTTCGCCGAGGAGCTCGGCTTCGCCGTCCCCCTCGGCGAGATCACCGTGACCGAGTGCCAGATGGTGAACCAGTTCCAGGGCAGCGCCGAGGCCCCGGCCCAGTTCACGCGCGGCTACGGCCTCGTGTTCGGCCAGTCCGAGCGCAAGGCCATGTCCATGGCGCTGGTGGACCGGGCGCTGCGCTGGCAGGAGCTGGGCGAGGAAAAGACCGCGCCCGCGCAGGACGCCGAATTCGTGCTGTCCCATTCGGACAATGTGCAGGCGACCGGCTTCGTGGAGCATCTGAAGCTGCCGCATTACGTGGACTTCCAGGCCGAGCTGGACCTCGTGCGGCGCCTGCGGGCCGAGCACCGGGAGAGCGCGGACGGGACGGACGTGCCGCAGACCGAGGACGCGGAGGCCACCTCATGAGCGCGATGCCGGCCATCACCTACAATTTCGCCTATCTGGACGAGCAGACCAAGCGGATGATCCGCCGGGCCATCCTGAAGGCGATCGCCATTCCCGGCTATCAGGTGCCGTTCGCCAGCCGCGAGATGCCCATGCCCTATGGCTGGGGCACCGGCGGCGTGCAGGTGACGGCGGCCATCCTCGGCGCCGACGACGTGCTGAAGGTGATCGACCAGGGGTCCGACGACACCACCAACGCGGTGGCCATCCGGGGTTTCTTCAAGGCCACGGCGGGCGTCGCCACCACGACGCGCACCGAGGACGCCACCGTCATCCAGACCCGGCACCGCATTCCCGAGACGCCGCTGAAGGCGGACCAGGTGCTGGTCTATCAGGTGCCGATCCCCGAGCCCCTGCGCTTCCTGGAACCGCGAGAGACGGAAACCCGCAGCCTTCATGCCCTGGCCGATTACGGACTGATGCATGTGAAGCTGTACGAGGACATTTCCCGGCACGGCCATATCGCGACCACCTACGCCTATCCGGTCTCGGTGGCCGGGCGATACGTGATGGACCCATCCCCCATCCCGAAGTTCGACAATCCCAAGATGGACGATTGCCCGGCCCTGCAATTGTTCGGCGCGGGCCGCGAGCAGCGCATCTACGCCATTCCGCCCCATACGCGGGTCGTCTCGCTGGATTTCGAGGACCACCCGTTCGAGGTGCAGCATTTCGAGACGCCGTGCGCGCTCTGCGGGGCGCAGGAGGTCTATCTCGACGAGGTGATCCTCGATGACCGGGGTGGGCGCATGTTCGTGTGCTCCGACACTGACCATTGCGAGACCCGCCGGGCCGAGGGCCATGTGGGGCCCCTCGGCGCGGCTCCCGCAGGAAAGGCGACGCCATGAACGCCGTTGGCACCGTGCCGTCCGCCTCCCTGGAAGCGCCGCTGCTGGTGGCCGAGGGGCTCACGCGCCATTACGGCGCCCGCATCGGCTGCGCCGACGTGGACCTGGAGGTCTATCCGGGCGAGGTCCTGGCAGTGGTGGGGGAATCGGGCTCGGGCAAGTCCACCCTTCTCTCGCTCCTCTCCACCGAGCTTGCCCCCACGGCGGGACGGGTCAGCTACCGCATGGACGGAACGCTGCGCGACCTGTCGTCCCTCAGCGAGGCGGAGCGGCGCCTGCTGCTGCGCACCCAATGGGGCTTCGTGCGGCAGAATGCCGAGCAGGGCCTGCGCATGGCGGTCTCGGCGGGCGGCAATGTGGGCGAGCGGCTCATGGCAGTGGGCTGGCGCAATTACGGGGCCATCCGCGCCGAGGCGACCGACTGGCTCGACCGGGTGGAGATCGCCGCCGACCGCATCGATGACGACCCGCGCGCCTTTTCCGGCGGCATGCGCCAGCGCCTCCAGATCGCCCGCAACCTCGTGACGCGCCCGCGCCTCGTCTTCATGGACGAGCCCACCGGCGGGCTCGACGTGTCGGTGCAGGCGCGCCTCCTGGACCTCATCCGCTCGCTGGTGGCCGATCTCGGCGCGGCGGTGGTCATCGTCACCCACGATCTGGCGGTGGCGCGCCTCCTGTCCCACCGCATCATGGTGATGCGGCACGGCCGGGTGATCGAGGCGGGCCTGACCGACCAGGTGCTGGACGATCCGCGCGAGCCCTACACCCAGCTTCTCGTCGCCTCGGTGCTTGCCGCATGACCTCCCTCGCCCCTCCCCCCTCCGCTCAGGGACACACGCTCCAGAGCGTCCGGGCGCACCCGGTTCTGGGCGTCACCGGCCTCACCAAGGCCTTCACCCTGCATCTGCGCGACGGGGTGCGGCTGCCCGTGGTGGACGGAGCGGACTTCACGGTGGAAGCCGGGGAATGCGTCGCCCTCGGCGGCCCCTCGGGCGCGGGAAAAAGCTCGCTGCTCAAGATGGTGTACGGGAATTACCGCGTGGATTCGGGCGCCATCCTGGTGGCCGACGGGGCGGAGCGGGTGGACATCGCCCACGCCCCGCCGCGCCGCATCCTGAAGCTGCGCCGGGAGCGGATCGGCTATGTGAGCCAGTTCCTGCGGGTGATCCCCCGCGTCGCCACCCTCGACGTGGTGGCCGAGCCGCTGCGGCTCGACGGCGCGAGCCCAGAGGTCGCCGCCAATCGCGCCCGCGACCTGCTGGCGCGGCTCAACCTGCCGGAGCGGCTCTGGTCCCTGCCGCCCGCCACCTTCTCGGGCGGGGAGCAGCAGCGGGTGAACATCGCGCGCGGCTTCATCGCCCCCCGCGACCTGCTGTTGCTGGACGAGCCCACCGCCTCCCTGGACGCGGCCAATTCGGCGGCCGTGATCCGCCTGATCGCCGACAAGAAGGCCGAGGGCACGGCCATTCTCGGCATTTTCCACGACGCCGAGGTCCGCACCGCCGTGGCGGACCGGATCATCGACGTCACACGCTTCGGAGCTTCCGCATGACCACGGGCGACATCCTTCTTTCCAACGCCCGAATCGTGCTGGCGGACGGGATCGTGGACGGCCATGTCCGGGTCCGCGACGGGCGCATCGCCGAGATCGATACCGGCAGCGTGCCGTCGGGCGCGGAGGATCTGGGCGGGGACTATCTCCTGCCCGGCCTCGTGGAGCTGCACACCGACCATGTGGAGGGCCATCTCGCGCCGCGCCCCAAGGTGCGCTGGAACCCGTTCGCGGCGGTGCTGGCCCATGACGCCCAGGTGGCGGCCTCCGGCATCACCACCGTGTTCGATTCCCTGCGCGTCTGGCCCGACAAGAAGGCCGTGGGCATGGACGGCGACGCCCCCCTGCTCGCCGATGCCCTGGCGAAGGCCCGCGCGGCGGATGCGCTGCGCGCCGAGCATCTCATCCACCTGCGCTGCGAAGTGGCCACCGACACCGTGGCCGAGGATGCCGAGGCGCTCATGGACCGCCATGACATCCACCTCGTCTCGCTCATGGACCATACGCCGGGCCAGCGCCAGTTCTTGAGCGTCGAGCAGTTCCGCGCCTATTACATGAAGAAGAGCGGCATCACGGAACGGGAAATGGACGTCATCGTCACGGACCGGCTGGCCTCGCACGCCCGCTATGCCCGCGCCAACCGCGCGAAGCTGGTGGCGGCCGCGCAAGCGCGGGGGATCGTCCTCGCGAGCCATGACGACGGCACGCGGGACCATGTGGACGAAGCCATCTCCGACAAGGTGGCCATCGCCGAGTTTCCCACCACCGAGGAAGCCGCGCGCCTGTCCCACGGCGCCGGCATAAGGGTGCTGATGGGCGCGCCCAACCTCGTGCGCGGCGGCTCCCACACGGGCAACGTCTCCGCCCAGTCCCTCGCGGAGGCCGGGCTGCTGGACATCCTGTCCTCGGACTATGTGCCCTCCAGCCTGCTCTGGGCGGCCTTCGACCTGCCCGCGCGCTCGCCGGCTATTTCCCTTCCGCAGGCGGTGGCCATGGTGACGCGCACCCCCGCGCGGGCGGCGGGGCTCAACGACCGGGGCGAGATCGCCCCCGGCCTGCGCGCCGACCTCGTCCGGGTCGCGGTGGCCGGCGCCCATCCGGTGGTGAAGGGTGTGTGGCGCGAGGGGCGGCGCGTGGCATGACCCCGCCGTTCGGCCCCGGTGCCCTCGTCCTCGTGGTTGGGCCTTCCGGCGCGGGGAAGGACACGCTCATCGACATCGCGCGGGCGCAGCTCGCCGATCGCGCGGACATCCATGTGGCGCGCCGACTGGTGACGCGCGAGGCCGGGGCCGGAGAGGCCCACGGCACGGTGTCGAAAGAGGAATTCGAGGCCCGCCGCTCAGCCTTCCCGCTCTGCTGGGATGCCCACGGGCTGTCCTATGCCCTCGACGAGGAGGTGGGACGCCGTCTCGCACGAGGCGAGACTGTGATCGCCAACGGCTCGCGCGCCGCGCTGCCTGTGGCACGCGGCCGGTTCTCGCGACTTCTGGTGGTGCATGTCACGGCGCCCGTCACCCTGCGCGCCCGCCGCCTCGCGGCGCGGGGCCGGGAGAGCGAGGCGGACATCCTGGAACGGCTGTCGCGCGCCCCCGCGCTCGACACGGCGCCGGACCTGGAGATCGAGAATGTGGGAACCCCGGAGGAGGGAGGCCGCCGCCTCGCCGACTTCGTGCGACGCGCAGCAGCTTAGAGCAGTCCCGGCGAAACCGAACGCGCCGGAAATGCTCTAAGCCTTTGAACTGTCGCGACTTCAGAACGGAAAGCCGCTTCACACTGTCTCTGAAATCGCGCGCGCCGTCACTGACGGTAGTGCTGGATGCGGGTGGTCCGCAATCCCGGCAGGCCATGCCGGTCGATGGACGCCTGCCAGGACAGGAACTCGTCCACCGTCAGCGTGTAGCGTTTGCACGCCTCTTCCAGGCTGATGAGGCCCCCGCGCACCGCGGCGACCACCTCCGCCTTGCGCCGGATCACCCAGCGACGGGTGTCAGGCGGCGGCAGGTCCGCGATGGTCAGCGGACTGCCGTCCGGGCCTATGACGTATTTCGCTCTCGGCCGATACGCATCGGTCATCGTTACGCTCACCCAATTACTCTACCCAACCCAGGCAGAGCATGAGCGCGGCCAATGAAGATTTCCCTAAAGGACAAATAAAACCGGTTATTTACTTGTCTTAAAAGCCCGTAAAACTTCAATTAAATAACAGTAAAAACACAATACAATCAACTATACAGTGGATACAACCTCGTCGAATACAAGACGAAAACCAAGAACGCTGATCTAGTTTTCAAGATCAAGAAAATGCGGCCCGCGGCTGCGCGCGGGCCGTGCGCCTCAGCCCTCGATGCGGTCGAAATCGGCGATGGCGCGGGTCGCGGTCCGGATTTCGTCCAGCAGGCGCAGGCGGTTGATGCGCAGCGCACTGTCGGTGGCGTTGACCGTGACCGCCTCGAAGAAGGCATCCACCGGGGCGCGGAGCTGGGCCAGCACCGTCATGGCGCCCTGGAAATTCTCCTCCGCCACCGCCCGCGCGGCTTCCGCCTTCACGGTCTCGATGGCCTCCGCGAGGCGCTGCTCCGCGGGCTCCGCCAGGAGCTTCGGATCGGCCGGGCCCTCGTAGCGGGCGCCGTCCTTCTTCTCCTCGATCCGCAGGATGTTCACCGCGCGGCGGTAGCCCGCCAGCAGGGTGCGCCCGTCCTCGGTCTCCAGGAACCGCTGGAGCGCATCCACCCGCGCCACGATCATGAGCAGGTCGTCCTGCCCCGGCAGGGCGAAGACCGCGTCCACCAGATCATGCCGCGCGCCGCGCTCGCGCACATGCACCTTCAGCCGCTCGGCGAAGAAGGCGATGAGATCGTCCGAGAGGTCGCCCGCCATGGAGGCGCCTTCCACCCGTGCCACGTCCTGCGGGTCGGCCTCCGGGTCCGCCTGTAGCAGGCGACGGGCGAGGTTGCGCAGCAATTCGCTGACCACCTTGTCCGCCAGCGCCTCCAGCCGGAAGACATCGTGCGGATGGGACTCGAAATGCCCCTCCCCCAGCAGCGGGCGCGCCGCCGAGACCAGGAGCGGGCGCAGCGGCAGGCGCAGCCGGTTGTCCAGCACGATGCGGATCACGCCGAGCGCCGCGCGGCGCAGCGCATAGGGATCCTTCGAGCCCGTGGGCTTCTCGTCGATGGCCCAGAAGCCCACCAGCGTGTCGATCTTGTCCGCGAGGGCGACAGCGACGGAGACGGGGGCGGTGGGCACCCGGTCCGACGGCCCCTGGGGCTTGTAATGCTCCTCGCAGGCGGCGGCGATCTCCGGGGCGAGGTTCTCGCCCTGGGCATAGTAGCGGCCCATCAGGCCCTGAAGCTCGGGGAACTCGCCGACCACCTCGGTCAGCAGGTCCGCCTTCGCGAGGCGCCCCGCCAGCGCGGCGACGGCCGGGTCGGCACCCACTTTCGGGGCGATCTCGGCGGCCAGCACGGCGATGCGCTCGATGCGCTCGGCCTGCGTGCCCAGCTTCTCGTGGAAGGTGACCTGCCCGAACTTGCCCAGCCGGTCCTCGAGGCGCGTCTTGCGGTCCGTGTCCCAGAAGAACTTGGCATCCGACAGGCGCGCCCGGATCACCCGCCCATTGCCCGCCACGATGGCGGCCCCGTCGTCGGTGGCGGCGAGGTTGGAGACCAGGATGAAGCGGTTCGCGAGGCGGCCCGTGCGGGGGTCCTTCAGCACGAAGCACTTCTGGTTGGCGCGGATGGTGGCGCGGATGACCTCGTCGGGAATGTCGAGGAACGCCGCGTCGAAGCTGCCGATGAGCGCGACGGGCCATTCCACGAGGCCGCAGACCTCCTCCAGAAGCCCCTCGTCCTCCACCAGCTCCAGGCCATGGACCAGAGCGAGGTCGCGCGCGTCCGCCATGATCACGGCCTTGCGGCGATCGCGGTCCACAATGACCTTCGCCGCCTCGAGCTTGGCCATCCAGTCGTCGAGGCGGCGCACCTCGATGGGCTGGGGCGCCAGGAAGCGGTGGCCGTAGGTGACGTTGGAGGACGTGATGCCCTCCACGGAGAAGCGCACCACTTCCGGGTCTTCCACCTCGGTCCCGAAGGTGCACACGATCGCGTGCAGCGGGCGCACCCAGCGCATGGTGCCGGTGCCCCAGCGCATGGATTTCGGCCAGGGGAAGGCGCGGATGATGTCAGGCACGATGTCGGCGATCACCTCGGTGGTGGCGCGGCCGGGCTTCTCGATGATCGCGACGTAGAAATCGCCCTTCTTGGGGTCGGACTGGACGGTCGCCTGGTCGATGGAGGCCAGGCCCGCGCTCTTGAGGAAGCCCTGGACGGCCCCGTCCGGCGCGCCGACGCGCGGCCCCTTGCGCTCCTCGCGCGTGTCGCTCTGGCGGCCGGGAAGGCCGTGGACGGCCAGCGCGAGGCGGCGCGGGGTCACGAACGCCTTCGCCCCCTCATAGAGCAGGCCCCGCTCCACCAGCGCATCCGTCACGAGCTTGCGGAGGGTCTCGGCCGCCTGCGCCTGCATGCGCGCCGGAATTTCTTCGCTGAACAGTTCAAGGAGCAGATCGGGCATGGTCTCGCCCGGCGCGGACGCCGGCTTCCAGGGTCTAGGGTTGGTTTGGCTCTAGAGGGTTTCACCCGCTCCGTCGAGTGCGGTCAGGAGAGCGCGCGGCCGGTGCGGTCCTTCATGGTGATGGCGGCGATGAGCGAGATCGCGGCGAGCACCATGAGGTAGATGGCCGGCGCCATGTCGTCATGGGTGCGGTTCACCAGATAGACCGCCACCATAGGCGCGGTGCCGCCGGCGATGCCCATGGAGAGATTGTAGCTCACCGACAGGGCCGAGCAGCGCGTCCGGTGGTCGAACATCTCCACCAGCACGATGGGCATGGGCCCCGCATAAGCCGCGATCAGCACGGCGAAGCCCATCTGCCCCAGTTGCGCCTGGAACGCATCGCCGCTCGACAGCAGCAGGAACAGCGGCCAGGAGAACAGCAGCAGCCCTACGAGCCCGCTCACCACCACGACCTTGCGCCCCACCACGTCGGTGAGGGTGGAGAAGATGAAGACGCAGACCAAGAGCACCACCATGCTCAGGGTGTTGATCTGGAGCGCCTGCCGCTCGGGCAGGCCGTCCACCTGGTGCATGTACGTGGTCAGGTAGACGAACACGAGGTAGAAGCCCGCGCCCAGCATGGCGTTGAGGGCGACCGAGCGCAGGATGTTGCGCCATTCCAGGCGGAAGGCCTCCACCAGCGGGGCCTCGCCATGGGCTGCGGCCGGGGCATGCCCCTCGTCCATGGAGCCGCGCAGGAACAGCGTGAAGCCGCCCAGGATCACCCCCGCCAGGAACGGCAGGCGCCAGCCCCATTCCACCAATTGCTCCGAGGTGAGCAGCGACGCCGTCAGCGCCCCCACCGCCGAGCCCAGCAGCGTGCCGCCGGTGGCGCCCATGCCGGCGAAGGAGGTGACGAAGCCGCGCCGCCGGGGATGGGTGTTCTCACCCAGGAAGATGGCGGCAGTGGTGTATTCCCCGCCGATGGAGACGCCCTGGAGCAGGCGCAACACCAGCAGCAGCACCGGCGCGAGCGCCCCGATATGGGCGTAGGTGGGCAGCAGGCCGATGGCCACCGTGGAGATGGTCATCATCCCGGCCGACACATAGAGCGCGCGCTGGCGTCCATAGCGGTCGCCCATATGGCCGAAGATGACCGCGCCGAGCGGGCGCATCAGGAAGGACGCCGCGAAGATGCCGAAGGCCGAGATGAGCCCGACGAAGGGGTTGGAGCTGGGAAAGAAATTCTGCGCGAACACGCTCGCCAGGAAGCCGTAGGCGGCGAAGTCGTACCATTCCAGCAGATTGCCCAGCGCCCCGGCCGCGATCATGCGCGGAGCGATGGACGTGTGAGGCGTGGTGGTTTCGGCGGCCGCGGTCACGCCGCTCCCCCCGCCTCCGTCTTGAGCCAGGCCGCGCCGCACGCCTTCGCCAGTTCCCGCACCCGCAGGATGTAGCTCTGGCGCTCCGTCACGGAGATCACGCCGCGCGCATCCAGCAGGTTGAAGACGTGGGACGCCTTGATGCACTGGTCATAGGCGGGCAGCACCATGAGGTGACGCTCCCCGGCATCGCCGGCGGCGAGATAGCGCGAGCACGCGCCTTCCGCCATGCGGAACTGCTCCAGCAGCATGTCGGTGTCCGCGTGCTCGAAATTGTGCCGCGAATATTCCTGCTCGGCCTGCTTGAACACGTCGCCGTAGCTCACCCGCTCGGCGCCGTCGCGGCCGTTGAAGTTCAGGTCGTAGACGTTCTCCACGCCCTGCACATACATGGCGAGGCGTTCCAGGCCGTAGGTGAGTTCGCCTGCCACAGGCGCGCACTCGAAGCCCGCCACCTGCTGGAAATAGGTGAACTGGGACACTTCCATCCCGTCGCACCAGCATTCCCACCCGAGACCCCAGGCGCCGAGCGTGGGGCTTTCCCAATCGTCCTCCACGAAGCGCACGTCGTGCAGCCGCGTGTCGATGCCGATGGCGGCCAGCGACTGGAGATAGAGGTCCTGGAGATTGTCCGGCGAGGGCTTCAGGATGACCTGGAACTGGTAATAATGCTGGAGCCGGTTGGGGTTCTCGCCATAGCGCCCGTCCTTGGGCCGGCGCGAGGGCTGCACATAGGCCGCCTTCCAGTGGCGCGGACCGAGCGCGCGCAGGGTCGTCGCCGGATGGAAGGTCCCCGCCCCCACCTCCATGTCGTAGGGCTGGAGGATCACGCAGCCCTGGTCCGCCCAGAAGCGCTGAAGGGTCAGCAGCAATCCCTGGAAGGACTTGTCCGGGCGCATGTGCGGCGGAAGCGCCGTATCCATCGTCTTATCCTGTCGGCCAGTCGTGTGAGGCGCCCAGCGGCGCGCGGCGGACACTAGATCACGGGCCGCCGCACTTGCAACTCGGGAGCGGGCAAAGCGCGACACGTGCGACGGTTCCCGTCTAAAAACGTTCCCGCGTGAACAATTCCGTGAATGAACCCAACGGCATCGGCGGCGTTTGGCCAGGGAAGGGAAACGAAAAGAAGGAGACTGTTCATGCGCAAGCTCACACTCGCCACCGCTGCCTTGCTCGCGTTCAGCACCATCGGCGCCTCGGCGCAGATGAGCGGCACCGCGCCCGGCGCCAATACCCAGCGCGGTCCCGCCCAGGAAGGCGGCCGCACCGGCACGACGCCCGGCGCGAGCGGCTCCGGCGTGGTGAACCCGGCCGATCCGGCCGCCAAGCCCACCACCAGTGGCACCATGTCCGCGCCCAACACGCAGGCGGGCGGCGCCCAGGAAGGCGGCCGCGTCCAGGCCACCCCTGGCGGCAGCAACACCATGGCGCCGGCCACCACCGGCAGCGTCACGCCGCGCACGCCCGCTTCCGGCACGGCGCCGGGCCAGGATCCCCATAAGGGTCCGGCCCAGGAGGGTGGCCGCAGCGGCACCTCCACCGGCACCACCCGGTAAAGGAAAGGCCCCGGAGCTTCCGCTCCGGGGCCTTCTTCTTTCACGACAGGGCTGAAGGATCAGCCACGGGTGCGCGCGCGCACCATGTAGTCGTCATAGGTGTACTCGACGATCTGCCACCACAGGTATTCCTCGTTCCGGAACGCCTTGGAAGCCTCGTACACCTTCTTGAAATCGGGGTTCTTCTGGCTCAGCTCCTCATAGAGCTCGTGGGCCACCTTGTAGGCAGCGTCCATGACCTCGTTGGGGTAGCGGCGCAGCATCGTGCCGGACTTCACAAGGCTCTGGATGGCCTTGGGATTCTTGGTGTCGTAATTGGCCAGCATGTCCTGGTTGGCCTGCGCGGCGGCAGAGGTCAGGATCGCCTGGTAGTTCTTCGGCAGCTCGTTCCACTTGCCGAGATTGTAGAAGAAGGTCAGCGAGGCGCAGCCTTCCCACCAGCCCGGATAATAATAGTACGGCGCCACCTTCTGGAGGCCGAGCTTCTCGTCGTCATAGGGGCCGACCCACTCGGCCGCGTCGATGGTGCCCTTTTCCAGCGCCGGGTAGATGTCGCCGCCCGCGAGCTGCTGCGGCACGACGCCGAGCTTGCTCAGGATCTGGCCGGCGAGACCGGCGATGCGCATCTTCAGGCCCTGGAGATCCTGGACCGTCTTGATTTCCTTACGGAACCAACCGCCCATCTGGCCGCCGGTGTTGCCGCCGGGGAGCATGTAGACGTTGTACTTCTTGTAGAACTCGTTCAGCAGCTGGAGACCGCCGCCATGGTAGAACCAGGCATTGATCTGGCGGGCGTTGAGGCCGAATGGGAAGGCAGAGCCGAACGCGAAGGTCGGATCCTTGCCCACGTAGTAATAGGACGCCGAGTGGGACATCTCAACGGTGCCGTTCTGCGTGGCGTCGAGCGCCTGCAGGCCGGGGACGATTTCGCCCGCCGCGAAGACCTGGATCTGGAACTTGCCGTCGGTGGCCTCGGACACGGTCTTCGCCATCAGCTCGGCGGCGCCGTAGATGGTGTCCAGGGACTTCGGGAAGGAGGACGTGCAGCGCCACTTCACCTCGGGCGCGGACTGCGCGATGGCCGGCATGGCGACCGCGGTGGACGCGGCGACACCCGCGCCGGCCGCGGTCAGGAATTCACGACGTTTCATTGGGCGACTCCCTGGAAAAAATCTTTACGAACGCTTTTTGACGCATCCGCTCGCGCCACTTCTAGAGCGGCTTGTGTGCGGAGGAAAGGTCCCCGGCCTTAGCCGAAAGGCGAAGAGCCCCCGCCGCACCCCATTACTCGATCACGATTCGCGGCGCCTTGCGCGCGCTCGCCCCCACCCGCTCCAGCGAGGCCCGCACGCCGCGCGCGATCTCGCGATAGGTTTCCGCCTCGGGGCTCTGGGGATCGGACACCACGATGGGCACGCCCGCGTCGGACATCTCGCGGATGCGCATGTTCAGCGGCACCTCGCCGAGGAACGGCACGCCCAGCTTCTTCGCCTCGTCCCGCGCGCCGCCGTGGCCGAACAGGTCGGAGCGGCCGCCGCAATGGGGGCAGACGAAATAGCTCATGTTCTCCACCACCCCCAGCAGCGGCACGTTCACCCGCTGGAACATGGCGATGCCGCGCCGCGCATCGATGAGCGCGAGGTCCTGCGGCGTGGAGACGATGACGGCGCCCGCCAGCTTCACCTGCTGGGCCATGGTGAGCTGGGCGTCGCCGGTGCCGGGGGGCATGTCCACCACCAGGATATCGAGCGGCCCCCACTTCACCTCCCGCAGCATCTGGGAGAGGGCCGACATGACCATGGGCCCCCGCCAGATCATGGGGGTGTCTTCCTCCACCATGAAGCCGATGGACATGAGCTGGAGGCCGAAATTGTCCAGGGGCAGCATGGTGCGCCCGTCGATCACTTCCGGCTTGGCATGCACGCCCGCGAGGCGCGGCACCGAGGGGCCGTAGATGTCGGCGTCCAGCAGGCCCACCTTCAGGCCGAGGTCGCGCAGGCCCAAAGCGAGGTTGATGGACAGGGTGGACTTGCCCACGCCCCCCTTGCCGGACGCCACGGCGATGATGGCGCCGACGCCCGGCACCTCGATCGCCTTTCCGCCGCCCGGCGCCGGCGCGGCCGCCGGAGCGGGCGCCCCACGCCGCTCGGCGGTGAGCGCCACCAGGGCCGACGCCACGCCGGGAATGGCCTTCACCGTGTCCTCGGCGGCGATGCGCACACCTTCCCAGGCCCGCGCCTGCGCGGCATCCACGTTGATGGACAGGTAGACCTTGCCGTTGGTGACGACGATGCCCGACAAGGCGGGCGAGGCGGACAACGGCACGCCCTCGGGGGTACGCACCTTGGAGAGCGCCTGCCGGACGCCGTCTTCCGTCACTTCGGCCATGATGCCGTCTCCCGTTCGGATTTTGCCTCTCCTTCGCACAGCCGCCGCGCGCGGTCGAGGCTGAGGGCAACATCCCGGCGCAACTCTGGCAGAAGCTCGGCCTCGAACCAGGGGTGGCGCTTCAGCCATCCGGTGTTGCGCCAGGAGGGGTGCGGCAAGGCATAAAGCCGTGTGCCGGGTCGGGCTTCCCGCACCGCGCGCCAGGCCGCGACCGTCTCGCCGAGCCCGCCGCCCAGCAGGTGGCCGAGCCCCAGCCGCCGGAAATGATAGGTCTGCGCCGCGCGCCCCACCGCCAGGATCAGGTCGAAATCCGGCAAGGCGGCGAACAGGCGGTCATGCCAGAGGCGGGCGCATTCGCGCCGGGGCGGCAGGTCCGCGCCCTTCGCATCCTGGCCGGGAAAGCAGAAGCCCATGGCGGCGATGGCGATGCGCCGCTCGTCGTAGAAGGTGGCGGCGTCCACGCCCATCCAGGCCCGCAGCCGGTCCCCCGACGCGTCGGTGAAGGACCGGCCGGAGAGATGCACCTTGGTGCCCGGCGCCTGGCTGGCCACCAGGATGCGGGCGCTTTCGCTCACATGGAGCACCGGGCGCGGGGCATGGGGCAGAGGCGCCCCCATGGGCGCCTCCACGCAGGCGCGACAGGCGCGGATCTGCGCGAGCAGGTCCGCGAGCCCCTCCCCTGTGACGGGTGCCTGAGCCATCCTGGTACGGCGCGCCCTCCCCGCCTCAGGCGCCCGCCTGGGCCGCCGGACGCGCGGACACCTGGGCCCGCCAGCGGCCGATATGGACGAGGTCCTCCGGCAGGGCGATGCGCGCCGCCCGCATGAAGTCGATGGCCACCACGGCCACGAGGTCCACCACCGTGAAGCGGTCGAGGGCGATATGGGCGCTCTCCGACAGCCGGTCGTTGAGATAGATGAGGAAGTCCAGCACCTTCGGCTTGTTGGCCTCGCCCCAGTCCTTCACCTGCGGGATCTCGCGCTCTGCCAGCCCCGGGTGCAGGTGGCGGAAGGCGAACTGGATGGGGAGCCAAAGCTCGATCTCCACCTGGCGCAGCCACATCTCCACCAGCGCGATTTCCTTCGGCGTGGTGCCGAACAGGTTGGGCTCCGGCTGGAGCGCCTCGAAATAGCGGCAGATGGCGATGCTTTCCGCGATGGTCGTGCCGTCGTCAAGCACGAGCACCGGCACCTTCTTGCGGGGATTGAGCCGCAGGAATTCGTCCTTCAGGTGCTCCTTCTGGGCGAGGTCCACCGCGACCGTGGGCACCTCGATGCCCTTCTCGGCCAGGAAGAACTGCACGCGGCGCGGATTGGGGGCGCGGGCGGAAATGTAGAGCTTCATGATGCGGGGCGTTCCTTATTGATGGGCCGAGAGACCATGCCCCCGCGCCGGGCGTCAAGCACGCCATCCACAGGCAGCCCTTGACACCCCCGGCCGGGCGCCTTAAATCGCGCTCCTCGTCATCGACGCGCCACGGCGCTTCGCACTGACAGGGCGATTAGCTCAGCGGGAGAGCACTCCCTTCACACGGGAGGGGTCGCAGGTTCAATCCCTGCATCGCCCACCATCCGCTCAGCAGCAGCCCCCCCTCAGAAGCCCCAGCGATACCAGCCGCGGTCGGGATCGATGCAGGTATAGCCCGCGAAGCACTGGCGCGTGTCGCGAGCCGGGACCCATTCGGGCTTCAGCGCCTGGCCGGGCATGCAGAAGCGCAGGTTCGCCACGTAGCGGTCGAATGTGGTGGGGGACGTGTCCATCACCACGCCGCCTTGCCGGCCCACCAGGGCCTGGACGGCGGCGCAGGTCATCTTGTAGCTGGCCGGCCGCGCGGCGGCGGGCGTGGCTGCGAGCACGGCCAGGGGCAGCAGCAGGGTAACGGCTCTCAGCATCACGTCACCTCCCCGCGCGCCCGGCGCCAGTGCCGCCCGCGCGATCTTCAGGCCGGGAAGCCCCCACCGCCCCTTTCGGTTCCCTGGCGCGGGGCGTCGGCGTCACGGGGCCGGGAAAAGCGCGTCCGTGCGGCCGGTGAGATAATAGACCAGAAGCCCCACCCATTCCTTCATGCCCACGTCGGTGAGGTCCTGTCCCTCGGCCGCGCGGGAGAAGGAGCCGTTGAGGGCCTGGGGGCCGATGGTGCGATAGTCCACCGGATTCGCCACCACGGGAAAGTCCGCCGCCCGGAAGCAGCCCATGGCGCGGGGCATGTGGAAGGCGGACGTCACCAGCAGCCAGCGCGAGCCGGGCGCGGGATTGACCAGGGCCTTCGTGAAGCTGGCATTCTCGGCGGTGTTGCGGGCGCGGGTCTCGAACCGGACCCGCTTGATGTCCACGCCCACATCCACCAAAGCGGAGCTGACGGAGGCGATTTCCGTGGCGCCGCTCTCCCCGAACGCCTGGGCCGCGCCGGTGAACACCAGCTTCGCCTCGGGATAGCGCCGCGCCAGGGCGGCGAACACGATGACGCGCTCGCCGGCATCGTTCACCGCCGGCATGCGGCGGCTGATGGCGACGGCGTCCACCTCGGCGCCCCCCAGCAGGATGATGCCGTCCACCGGCCGGTCATCCGGCCGGAAGGGCGGGAAGCGCTCCTCCAGGGGCGAGACGATATGGTTCGGAAGCGGCGAGAGACCCGTCAGCACCTGCCCCAGAACAGCCACGACGATGCAGCCCATGCCGAGCCGCCGGCTGCCCGTGGCCACGAAGGCGAGGCCCAGCAGGGCGATGAAGATCAGCAGGTTCGACGGGGCGGCCAGCGCCCAGAAGATGCGCGACAGCGTGAAGAAGTCGTCCATGCCCAAGCCCCAGCCAAGGGCGCGGCCGGCCGTCCCGGTCGCGCCCTGGACCTATGCGCAACCTTGCGGCCGCCCGCAAGGTCCGCGCCGGCTCAGGCGGTCTTCTCGAACAATTCCCGGCCGATCAGCATGCGGCGGATCTCGCTGGTGCCCGCGCCGATCTCGTAGAGCTTGGCATCGCGCAGCAGGCGGCCCACGGGATAGTCGTTGATGTAGCCGTTGCCGCCAAGGGTCTGGATCGCCTCCAGCGCCATCCAGGTGGCCTTCTCGGCGGCGTAGAGGATGGCGCCCGCCGCGTCCTCGCGGGTGGTGGCGCCGCGGTCGCAGGCCTTGGCCACCGCATAGACGTAGGACTTGCACGCATTCATGGTCACGTACATGTCGGCGATCTTCCCCTGCATGAGCTGGAAGGTGCCGATGGGCTGGCCGAACTGCTTGCGCTCGTGAACGTAGGGCAGGACGATGTCCATGCAGGCCTGCATGATGCCCAGCGGCCCCGCCGCGAGCACGGCGCGCTCATAGTCGAGGCCGGACATGAGCACGTTCACGCCGCGCCCCACCTCGCCGAGCACGTTCTCCTCCGGCACCTCGCAATCCTCGAACACCAATTCGCCCGTGTCGGAGCCGCGCATGCCCAGCTTGTCCAGCTTCTGGGCGGTGGAGAAGCCCTTGAAGTCGTTCTCGATGAGGAAGGCGGTCATGCCGCGCGGCCCCGCGGCGGGGTCGGTCTTGGCATAGACCACCAGCGTCTCGGCGATGGGGCCGTTGGTGATCCACATCTTGCTGCCGTTCAGCACGTAGCGGTCGCCGCGCTTCTCCGCGCGGGTGCGCATGGAGACCACGTCCGAGCCGGCGCCCGGCTCGGACATGGCGAGCGCGCCCACATGCTCGCCGGAAATGAGCTTCGGCAGATAGCGCTGCTTCTGCGCCGCCGTGCCGTTGCGGCTGATCTGGTTCACGCACAGGTTGGAATGGGCACCATAGGAGAGCCCCACCGAGGCCGAGGCCCGGCTGATCTCCTCCATGGCGATGACATGCTCGAGATAGCCGAGCCCGGAACCGCCATATTCCTCTTCCGCCGTGATGCCGAGCAGGCCCAGATCCCCGAGCTGGGGCCAGAGGTCACGGGGAAACTGGTTGGACTTGTCGATCTCGGCGGCGCGTGGCGCGATCTTGTCGTCCGCGAAGGCGCGCACCGTGTCGCGCAGCATGTTGGCGGTCTCGCCGAGATCGAAATCGAAACCCTGGTGGGCGTTTGGCAACATGTCGCTCTCCTCCCGCTCCCGGTTCTGCGATGCCCGGGCCGACGCGCGCCCGGAAGACCGTGGAGATGACGCAGAATAAAACGAATGGCCGTTTATTCAACTCATCCCGGCCGGTTCCGTGCCCACCGCCGAGTCGGGCCGCTCCGGCAGGCGCCGGTTGGCGCCCTGCGCGGGCGCCGCCGCCCGCTGCTCTTCCAGCAAGCGCCGGGCGGCCTCGATGGGCACGGGCGGCGAGAACAGGAAGCCCTGGGCCTGCTGAGCGCCGAAGGCGCGCAGGAAGCGGAGCTGCTCGCGGGTCTCCACGCCCTCCGCCGTGAGGATGATGCCCAGGGACCGGCCGAGGCGGATCACATATTCCACGATGGCGGCGGCATCGCGCTCGACACCGAGATTGAGGATGAACGAGCGGTCGATCTTGATCTTCGAGACCGGCACGGAGCGGATATGGACCAGCGACGCGTGGCCGGTGCCGAAATCGTCCAGCGCAATGCGGATGCCGGCGTCCCGCAGCCGCACCAGCATCTCGCGGCCCGGCCCTTCCGCCGCGAACAGGGCGCTTTCGGTGATCTCGATCTCCAGCCGGGCCGGGTCGAAGCCGGTCTCCTCCAGCACCGCGAGCACCCGTTCCGACAGGTCCGGCTCACGCAGGTCGATGGCCGACATGTTCACGGAGATGGTCACGTCGGGCAGCGTGCGCCCCTGCTCGCAGGCGGCGCGCAGCACCCAGGCATCGAGCCGGCTCACCAGCCGCGAGCGTTCCGCCACGGGAATGAAGGTCTCCGGCAGCAGGCGCCCGTGCTCGGGATGGTCCCAGCGCACCAGCGCCTCGAAGCCCAGGATGCGCTCGCTCTCCACATCCACCAGGGGCTGGAACAGCAGCGTCAGTTCGTTGTTCACGATGGCATTGGACAGGTCCTGCTCCACCTGCCGGCGATGCAGCGTCTCCACTTCCATGTGCGGCTCGAACGCCGCGAAGGCACCGCGCCCCTCGGCCTTGGCACGATAGAGGGCGATGTCGGCGCGGCGCATGAGATCGCGCGCGGATTCCGCATGGCGGGGCGCATAGGCGACGCCCACGGACGCGCCCACCATCAGTTCCCGCCCGTCCACCAGCACCGGCGCCTGCACGGCCCGTGTCACCCGCGACACATGGGCCTCCAGGTCGCGCAGGTCGGACGCGGCGACGAAGGCCACGAACTCGTCGCCGCCGAAGCGCCCGGCGAGGCCGGAATCGCCCACGGCCGTGTTCAGGCGGCCCGCGATCCCGCACAGAAGCTCGTCGCCCACCACGTGCCCGAGCGTGTCGTTGATGTCCTTGAAGTCATCGAGATCGAGGAACAGCAGCGCCAGGGCATCGGACGACTTGAGGTCCGCGAGGCGCTGTTCGAGGCGCGAGATGAAATAGCCCCGGTTGGACAGGCCGGTGAGATTGTCCCGATAGGCCAGCGAGCTGGCGCGTGCCTCGCTTTCCGCAAGCGCACGGGCGGAGCGGTGCGCGCGCACCAGGAAGGCCAGGCAGATGCCGAGCAGGGCGGACGACAGGGCCGCCACCACGGGCGCCACGTCCGTCAGCGCGCTGGTGCCGGCGTGCTGGACCCGCCAGGACATGACGAGCGGCGCATCCCCCGCCAGATTGGTGAGGACCACGCCATCCTCGCCGTCGCGGCCCTGGTCCCGCGCGGGCATGACGTGCAGGCCGGACACCTGGAGGCGCTGCTCCATCTCCTGCAGGAACCTGTCGTCCACCGCGTCCACCGCGATGCAGAGAAGGCCCGGCGCGCCGACGAGCGCGGGAATGACCACCGCCAGCCCGACACCCCGGTCGTCCACGATCAGGCCCATGCCCTGCTCGCCGATTCCCCGCAGCGCGCGCCGAAGCGTGGGCGCCGCCGCCGCCATCTCCTCCTCGTTCAGAAGGGTGCCGTCGATGGAGGCATAGATGGGCTTGCCGCTGGCACGATCCACCAGATAGGCGCGCTCATAGCCGAAATGGGCATCCAGGGGGCGTCCGAAACGCTCATGCACGAAGGCGATGTCGCCTGATGCGGCGCGGCGCAGCGTGTCGCCTTCGTCCAGCAGGGCGATGGCGCTGCGCTGGACGGCTGCCGCGCGCTCTTCAAGGACGGCGAAGACCGCGTCGCGCTCGCGCGCAAACATCCGCCTGTCGTTGCCGGCCATCGTCACCACGAGAAGACCGATCAACGCCCCGAGCACCATGGCGAGCGCGGCCACGCCCGCGATGAAGAAGGTACGCTCCCTGGCGCCCGAACGTCTCGGAATTTTATCCTCCGGCGGCCACGCCGCTTTTGCCCCGCCCATGTTGCAACACGGTGGTTTTAGGCACTTCGTCATGCCACACGCAACCGGAACCGTTATCGCTGCCGAATGAGGCACCGTTCAGATCGGAAGCGGCTCCGGGACTTTCAATATGCGCGCCGATCCCGGCTGTCGCACTGGGAAAATTCCTTAAGCACGACCATCAGTGGGCGAACCACAGGGAGGCGAAGCCCAGGAAGGTGAAGAAGCCCACCGTGTCGGTGACGGTGGTCACGAACACGCCGGACGCCACGGCCGGATCGAGCTTGAGCTTGTTGATGACGACCGGTATCAGAATGCCGAACAGACCCGCCGCCAGCATGTTCACCACCAAAGCGGCCGCGATCACCCCGCCGAGCTGGGTGTTCTGGAACCACAGGGCGGCGATGGTGCCCAGCAGCACCGCCAGGATCACGCCGTTGCACAGGCCCACCAGCACCTCACGCCGGATGACCCGGCGGGCATTGTGGCTACCGAGATCCTTGGTCGCCAGCGCGCGCACCGCCACGGTCATGGTCTGGTTCGCCGCATTGCCGCCCATGGAGGCGACGATGGGCATCAGGACCGCCAGGGCCACCATGTGCTCGATGGTGTCGGAGAACAGGGCGATGATGAAGGCGGCCAGGAAGGCGGTGCCGAGATTGACCACCAGCCAGGGCAGGCGCGCGCGGGCGGTGTAGGGCACGCTGTCCGAGAGTTCCTCGTCGCTGCCCACGCCCGCCATGGCGCGCAGATCCTCGTCCGCTTCCTCCTGGATCACGTCCACCACGTCGTCGATGGTGATGACGCCCACGAGGCGGCCGGAATCGTCCACCACCGGCGCCGAGACGAGGTTGTAGTGCTCGAAGAGGCGCGCCACCTCCTCCTGGTCGTCGCTGGCCTTCACCACCTGCCGCTGGTCGCTCTTGACCGCCGTCAGCAGCACGGAGCGGCGGGAGCGCAGCAGCCGGTCCAGGGGCACGGCGCCCACGAGGCGATAGGTGGGGTCCACCACGAAGATCTCGTAGAAAGTGTCGGGCAGGTCCTCGGTCTCGCGCATATGGTCGATGGCGCGGCCCACGGTCCAGAACGGGGGCACCGCGATGAACTCGGTCTGCATGCGCCGCCCGGCGCTCTCTTCCGGATAGTCCAGGGAGCGCTCAAGCGCGCCGCGCTCGGGGGCGGGGATGTAGCGGAGGATGTCCGCCTTCTCGTCCTCGTCCAGGTCTTCGAGGATGTAGACCGCATCGTCGGAATCGAGGTCGCGGATGCCGTCGGCCACGATCCAGGGCTTCAGCGCCCCGAGGATCTGGACGCGCATGGTCTCGTCCAGCTCGGTGAGCGCGGTGAAGTCGAAGTCGCGGCCGAGCAGCTCGATGAGGCGCGGTCGGTCGGCCTCGTCGAGGGCCTCGATCAGGTCGCCGAGGTCCGCTTCGTGCAGGGGCTCGATGCGGCTCTTGAGGGCGGCGCGATCCCCCTCCCCGATGGCCGCTTCCACCCGCGCGATGAAGTCGGGCAGGAACACGCCGTCCTCGTCGCGGAGCTCCTGGGTGGCGGCTTCGTCCAGGGGGGGCGTGTCATCGCGCATGCATCCGACCCCTCTACGGCATTGATGAGACTGCGGATGCGTTCTAGAGCGCCATCCGGGCGGAGGGAAACAGTTTCTCATTCCCTTCCGTCACCTTCGCGCGCTTTTGCGCGCCAAGGGCCGGCGAGGGTCGGCAGCCTGTTGGATCCAGGACCGCGCAATGGTCATATCCCCGCTCTCCGGCTCGAACGGGGCAATTCGCAAGAAAGGCGTCCCACGAAATGCATGACGTGGCCAGGCTCATGATTCGGCGGCGCTTTTCCCTCGGTATTGCGCGAATCAGTCTCTTCGCCGGGCTTCTGGCGAGCCCGCTGGCCGCGGCGGCGGACTGCCCGGGCCGGCCGGATGCGGTAGGCACCTCCCGCGTCCTCGCGGTGCCGGCGGGGGTCCAGGTGGGCACGAAGTCCTTCCCGTCCACCCTGCCGCTGGCCGACAAGGAGGTGATTCTCACCTTCGACGACGGACCCTGGCCCGGCACCACGGCGGCGATCCTCGACGCGCTGAAGGCGCGCTGCGTGCGGGCCACCTTCTTCCTCATCGGCCAGAACGCGAAAGCGCGGCCGGAACTGGTGCGGCGGCAGGTGGCCGAGGGCCACACCGTGGCGCATCATTCCATGACGCACCCGGCGGAGACGCTGGCGAAGATGCCGTACGAGGCGGCCCTCGCGGAAATCGACAGGGGCATGGCCGCCGACGACCTCGCCGCCTACGGCACTGCCTCGGGCGCGCCGCGCATCCCCTTCTTCCGCTTTCCCGGCTTCGCCTCCACGCCGCGCCTGCTGGACCATCTCGCGGCGCGCGGCATCTCGGTGTTCGGCGCGGACTTCTGGGCCAGCGACTGGAACCGCATGACGCCCGCGCAGCAACTCGACCTCGTTCTGGGCCGGCTGGACGCGGCGGGACGCGGCATCGTGCTGTTCCACGACACCAAGGCGCAGACGGCCGAGATGATTCCCGCCTTCCTCGATGCCCTTGCTCAGAAGGGCTACCGCGTGGTGCACATGGTGCCCGCCGCTCCCGCAGGCCGCTGAGGGGTGCCCGAAATGAAAATGGCGACCCGAGGGTCGCCATGTTCCGTGAGGCCGGCTAGGGCCAAATCCTGGTGCGGACGAGAGGACTCGAACCTCCACGGGTCTCCCCACTAGCACCTCAAGCTAGCGCGTCTACCAATTCCGCCACGACCGCATCCAGATCTGGCGCCGGGCTCGCGCCCGGCAGCCGGCTCATCGCCGGGGGCCATCGTCTAACAGATCGACTCTGGCGCCACAAGGCCCTATCACGCGGCACGACCATATCCATATGAGGGATGTGGACAAGGGCGCGCCGGCGCCCGTGAAAGCCCTGTCGTTCCATGTCGCAGATCATCTCCCGCCCCCGCATCGACACCGACCTGCGCCCCCAGTCGGGCGACGCCCCGCCGGTGGAATGGCATGTCACCGACGCCCTCGTGCCCTATCCCGAGGCCATGGCGCGGATGGAGGCGCGGGTCGCGGCCATCGCGGCGGGCACCGCTCCCGAGGCGGTCTGGCTGCTGGAACATCCCCCGCTCTACACCGCCGGCACCAGCGCCAAGCCCGAGGACCTCGTGGACGCGCGCTTCCCGGTGTTCGAGACCGGGCGCGGCGGCCAGTTCACCTATCACGGCCCCGGCCAGCGCGTGGCCTATGCGATGCTGGATCTGAAGCGCCGTCAGCCGGACCTGCGGCGCTATGTGAGCGCGCTGGAAGCCTGGCTCATCGCCAGCCTGTCGGCCTTCAACGTCACGGGGGAGCGGCGGGAGGACCGGGTGGGCGTCTGGGTGCGGCGCCCCGGCGGCGGCGAGGACAAGATCGCCGCCATCGGCATCCGCGTGCGCCATTGGGTGACGTTCCACGGCATTTCGCTGAACGTGGATCCCGACCTTGATCATTTCGGGGGCATCGTGCCCTGCGGGGTGCGCGAGCACGGGGTGACGAGCCTCGCGGCCCTCGGCCACCTTGTCTCCCTGCCCGAGGTGGACACGGTGCTGCGCGTCGCCTTCGAGGAGATATTCGGGGCGACCACCGCACCCGCCACCCCCTTGTGAGGGCGGCGGGCGGGAGGATCAGAAGTTCCGCTGCGCGCGGAAGCCGCCGGACCACACGTCCGTGGAGCCGCCGAACGCCGTTAGCGTGCCAGCCGTGCCGGTGCCGGAAATGAGCCCGGCGGTGGCGGGAAGGCTGCCGTCCACCTTCGAGTAGAGCACCTCCAGGCCGAGATCGAGGTTCTTCACCGGCGACCAGACCGTGTTGAGCCCCACCTGGGTGATGTTGACGCTGTAGCCCCCATTGAACAGCGCCGCGCCCGGCAGGAGCGCCACGTTGGCGGCGGAGAAGGTGGCGTTGGCGGGCACGTCCACCTTCACATAGCCCGCATAAAGGGCCGAGCGCAGGTTGGGCATCCAGAAGTGCCGGAACTGGCCCTGGAGCGCCCAGCCCGTCTCCTTCGCATAGCCCGTGCCGGTCCAGATGGCGTCGGCGACGGGATAGAAGGCGCCATTCGACGTGGCGAAGGGCGTGTTCAGGTCCACGCTGCCCAGCGCCGAGGCGCGGGCCTGGAAATTGCCGGAGAGGCCGAGATAGTTCAGCGCGCCCTCGGCATAATTGGCCTGGAGATACAGGCTGTCGCCCGGCGCCAGCATGGGCAGCTTGATCTCCACCGAGCCGCCGAGCGCCCAGCCCCAGCTATCGGTGCCCGCCTCGCCAACATACGTATTGGTGCCGACGCCCGCCGGGGTGAGCCCGGCCACCTGATGCAGCGCGCCGGAGAGCAGCGCCGTGCCCCACGCCTGGTCGAGCCGCAGATTGGCGACGATGTCCGGCGCCTGCTGGCCGTCCTCGTAATTGGCGTAGCGGATGCCGTTCAGGCCGGAGAGCGTCGCCCCGCCGGTGAAGGTCCCGGTGGCGGGGCCATATTGAATGCCCGTCGTCCGGTTGGCCGCGTCTTCCAGGGCGAGGGTCGCCGAGAAGCCGTTGCCGAACTGCGCGGTATAGGCAATGGCCGACGTCCAGGTGTTGGACCCCGCATAGGGGGTCGTGAACATGTAGTCGATGCCGGTGTCGAAGAACGACTGGGTGTAGCCGAAGGTGAAGCCCGCGAACTGGATGAAGGCGCGCTCGAAATAGAGCGAGCCGCCCGCCGGGCTGCCCGCCGCCGCCTGCGAATCCCACTGGCCGCCGAAGCGCGTGAAGGAGCGCAGCACGCCGTAATCGGTCGCGGTCCGGGTATCGATGTCGAGCACGGTGCGGGCGCGCACGAGATAGTCGTCCGCCTTCGCCGTCACCAGCGGATAGCCGCCGACGCCGGTGCCGGGCGACAGGAAGCCCGTGCCCGCCACGGAGGAGATCATGGGATTGAAGGTGCCGACCGCGTTCACATACGTGTCGAAGCGGGCGTAGCCGCCGAGCCGCAGGCACGTGTCCGTGCCGGGCACGTAATAATAGCCCGCCCCGTAGGTGGAGCAGACCTTCACATATTCCACCGCCTTCGCCTTCACGGGAAGGTCCGCCGCGTTCGCGGCCGCGCAGGCCCCCATGCCCAGCATGGAGACCGGCAGAAGCTGCCAGAGTTTCATCGCAATCCCCCACCTGTCGGGAGCCGGAACCGGCTCCGCAACCGTCACCTCAGGTTGTAGCGGGGCAACACGATAGAAATACTACAGCCCGATACCACGCCCCCGGGGGCGCGGCTGCGGGGTCAGATCCCGAGCTTCTGCTTCAGGATGTCGTTGACCGCCTGCGGGTTGGCCTTGCCGCCCGAGGCCTTCATCACCTGGCCCACGAACCAGCCCAGCATGGTGGGCTTGGCCTGAACCTGGGCCACCTTGTCGGGGTTGGCCGCGATGATCTCGTCCACCACCTTCTCGATGGCGCCCGTGTCCGTCACCTGCTTCAGGCCGCGCTCTTCCACCAGCGCGCGCGGATCGCCCGCATATTTCTCCTCCAGGATGATGACCAGGAGGTCCTTGGCGATCTTGCCGGAAATGGTCCCGTCGGAAATGAGGTCCACCAGCGCCGCCACCTGCGCCGCCGAGACCGGCGCGCGGGAGATGGAGACGCCCGCCGTGTTGGCGTAGGCGGCCACGTCGCCCATGACCCAATTGGCCACGAGCTTGGCGTTGCGCGCGACGCCGCCCGTCTTCACCGCCTCGTCGAAATAATCCGCCGTCTCCTTCTCGGCCACCAGGATGGAGGCGTCGTAGGGGGTGAGGCCGTAATCGGCGATGAAGCGGGCCTTCTTGGCGTCCGGCAGTTCCGGCAGTTCGGCTTCCAGCTCGGTGACGAAGCCGGGCTCCAGCACCAGGGGCAGCAGGTCGGGATCGGGGAAGTAGCGGTAGTCGTGCGCCTCTTCCTTCGAGCGCATGGACCGCGTCTCGCCCTTGTTGGGGTCGAACAGGCGGGTTTCCTGGTCGATGGAGCCGCCATCCTCCAGGATGTCGATCTGGCGGCGCGCCTCGGTCTCCACCGCCTGGCCGATGAAGCGGATGGAATTGACGTTCTTGATCTCGCAGCGCGTGCCGAGCGGATCGCCCGGCTTGCGCACGGAGACGTTCACGTCGGCGCGCAGATTGCCCTTCTCCATGTCGCCGTCGCAGGTGCCGAGATAGCGCAGGATGGAGCGCAGCTTGGTCACGTAGGCACGCGCCTCGTCCGCCGAGCGCAAATCGGGGCGCGAGACGATCTCCATCAGCGCCACGCCGGAGCGGTTGAGGTCCACGAAGGAGCGGGAGGGAGACAAATCGTGGATGGACTTGCCCGCGTCCTGCTCCAGGTGCAGGCGCTCGATGCCGACGGTGATGGTCTCCCCGTCGGAGAGATCGACGATCACCTCGCCCTCGCCCACGATGGGGCTCTTGTACTGGCTGATCTGGTAGCCCTGGGGCAGGTCCGGGTAGAAATAGTTCTTCCGGTCGAACACCGAGCGCAGGTTGATCTGCGCCTTCAGGCCGAGCCCGGTGCGCACCGCCTGCGCCACGCATTCCCCGTTGATGACCGGCAGCATGCCGGGCATGGCCGCGTCCACCAGCGAGACATGGTCGTTGGGCGGGCCGCCGAAGGCGGTGGAAGCGCCGGAGAACAGCTTCGCGTTGGAGGAGACCTGGGCGTGGATCTCCATGCCGATCACCACTTCCCAGTCACCGGTGGCGCCCTTGATGAGCTTTCGGGGATCGGCGGGTCGTGCGTGAGCGTTCATCTTCATCCCTTGGGAATGTGGCAGCCTCTGCCCTGACCCCTACTCCCGCCCGCCGGGCGTGGCAACCGCGCGGATTGACGGGAGGGCGCGGCGCAACGAAAGTGCGCCGCTTGAAAGCCCCCGCCGCGCCGGTTGCACCAGCCGGGCCGGGTGAGGCTTGAGAAGGCAGGCAGGCCGTCCCGAAGACCATGCGTATCGCTTCCATTTCCCTCGTCAAGGACGAGGCGGACATCCTCGAAGGCTTCGTCCGGCACAATCTGCATTTCGTCGATCGGATGTACATCATCGACGACCGCTCCACGGACAACACGCCCGAGATCCTGCGGCGCCTCGCCGCCGAGACCGACGCGGTCCGTCTGCTGGAGGACGGCTGGACGGGCGCCTTCCACCAGGCGAAGCGCACCACGGCGGCCATGCGGCTGATCCTGAAGGAAGAGGACTGGGACGTCATCCTGCCGCTGGACGCCGACGAACTGATCGGCGCCGCCGACCGCTCCGTGTTCGAGGCGGACCTCGCCGCGATCCCGCCGGGCATGGCCGGGGCGTTCGCGGAGATGCGCTATTTCGCCGGGCCGAACGACGACATGAGCATCGTCGATCCCCTGGTGCGCGTGCGCACCGCGCTCAATTACGACCCGGCGGGCATGTTCAAGAGCATCGCCCCCAAGGCGCTGTTCAAGGAGCCGAGCCTCGCCTTCGACGAGGGCAACCACTCGCTCCTCACCCACGGCATCCGGGTGCCCACGCGCACCCTGCCCAACACGCCGCTGGCCCATTTCGCCATCCGCTCGGTGGACCAGATCGCCGTGAAATGCCTCAAGCATTATGTGGGCTGGCGCAGCCGCGAGGACTACACGACCAGCTTCGTCCCGACCCTCGTGGCGGGCGCCGAGGCGCTGAAGGCCGAGCCGCGCTTCGCGCTCGCCCCCTCCGCCGCCATCATCCCCGCTTATTGCGCGGGCTATCCCCTGGAGCACGGCTTCGACCGCCCCTTCATGGAGCGGCGCGGGGCGCTGAAATGGCCGGAACTGGCGGTCTCCCCGCCCTTCACACAGGTCCTCGGCCTGTTCGACCAATTGATCGCCCGTGCCTCGGCAGGGGATGCACTGGTGAAGGCGGCGGGCGGCGCGGCGGATGCGGGCGCGGTTGCCCGGGTCATCGCCGAGCGCAACGCACTCCAGGGCGAGATGGACCGGCTGAAGACCTCCACGACCGCCCTTGCGAAGGCCTATTGGAGCGCCATCCTGTTCCGCGCGCGCAAGTCGCTGCGGAAGCGGAAGTACAAGTAGGACGTCGGAGCACCGGAGGAACCGCGGCTCAAGGAACCGCGGACGGATCGACGTTCGAACCCGGCGGCCCCGATCCTTCGCACCCGTCATGACCGGGCTTGTCCCGGGCATCTACGCGGTCCCGTTCGTCGCCACCAGGCGGAGCCGCGTGGATGGCCGGGACAAGCCCGGCCATGATGGCGCTTGGGTATGGCGATGCCGTGCCTGAGGCCAGCCTCAGCCCAGCCGCTTTTCCTCATAGGCCACGGTCCAGCCGATCAGGGCCCGCCAGAGGGTCTCCACCAAATCCGGCGGCACATCATGGGCGGCGGCTTCCGCCTTCACCCGCTCCACCACGTCTTCCACCCGGTCCGGAAGGAGCGCGGGGATGCCGTGGGCCTGCTTCACCGCAAGCACCCGGTGCACCACGTCGAGGCGGCGGGCCAGGAGGCCCACCATCTCGATATCGAGGGCGTCGATCTCCCGACGCAGGTCCGCGAGCGCCTGCGGCGCCTCGCTCATCGAGACCACCAGGCATCCTCCACCGGGAAGCGGCCCGCCGCATCTTCCACCGCCTGGCCGAGGGCGAACAGGGTCTCCTCCTCGAACGGGCGGCCGATGAGCTGGAGGCCGAGGGGCAGGCCGTCCGCCGAATAGCCGGCGGGCACGGAGATGGCGGGCAGGCCCGCGAGGTTCACCGTCACGGTGAAGACGTCCTGGAGATACATCTCCACCGGGTCGGCGCTGCTCATCTGGCCGATGCCGAACGCCGGGGACGGCGTGGCGGGGGTCAGGATGGCGTCCACGCCCTGGGCGAACACGTCGTCGAAGTCGCGCTTGATAAGCGTGCGGACGCGCTGCGCCTTCAGGTAATAGGCGTCGTAATAGCCGGCCGAGAGCACGTAGGTGCCGATCATGATGCGGCGCTTCACCTCCGGCCCGAAGCCGGCGGCGCGGGTGCGCTCGTACATGTCGATGATGTCCTTGCCCGGCACGCGCTCGCCGTAGCGGACGCCGTCATAGCGGGCGAGGTTGGACGAGGCCTCGGCGGGGGCGACGATGTAATAGGTCGGCAGGGCGTATTTCGTGTGGGGCAGCGTGATGTCCACGATCTCCGCGCCCGCGTCGCGCAGCATGGCGGCGCCCTGCTCCCACAGTTCGCAGATTTCCTGCGACATGCCGTCCACGCGATATTCGCGCGGGATGCCGATGCGCTTGCCCTTCACCGAGGTGCCCACCGCGTCCTCGTAATTGGGGACGCGCATGTCGACGCTGGTGGAATCCTTGGCATCATGCCCCGCCATGGAGCGCAGCAGGATGGCCGCGTCGTTCACCGAGCGGGCGAAGGGCCCGGCCTGATCCAGCGAGGAGGCGTAGGCAATGATGCCCCAGCGCGAGCAGCGGCCGTAGGTGGGCTTGATGCCGACCGTGCCGGTGAAGGCGGCGGGCTGGCGGATGGAGCCGCCGGTGTCGGTGCCGGTCGCGCCGGCGCACAGGAACGCCGCCACCGCCGCCGCCGAGCCGCCCGACGAGCCGCCGGGCACCAGCGGGGTCGTGTCGCCCTCGCGCCGCCAGGGCGAGACCACGGGGCCGAAGGCGGAGGTCTCGGTGGACGAGCCCATGGCGAACTCGTCATTGGCGAGCTTGCCGAGCATCACCGCGCCGTCGCGCCAGAGCTGCGAGGTGACCGTGGATTCGTACGGCGGGACGAAGCCCTTGAGGATGTTGGAGCACGCCGTGGTGGCGACGCCCTCGGTGGCGAACATGTCCTTCACGCCGATAGGCAGGCCCTCCAGCGGCCCGGCCTCGCCGGAGGCGATGCGCGCGTCGGCGCGCGCGGCCATCTCCAGCGCCTTCTCCGGCGTCTCCACCGTGAAGGCGTTGAGCACGCGGGCGTCCTCGATGGCCTTCAGATAGGCCTGCGTCAGTTCCACGGAGGTGAATTCGCCCTGGGCGAGCCCCTCGCGGGCCTGGGTGAGGGTGAGATGATTGAGCTCGGTCATTCCACCACCTTCGGCACGGTGAAGAAGCCGCCTTCGGCTTCGGGGGCGTTGGCGAGCACCTTGTCGGGATAGTGGCCGTCCGTGACCACGTCCTCGCGCAGCGGCAGGGTCAGGGGCACCACGCTGGTCATGGGCTCGATGGAGGACACGTCGATGGCGGACAATTGCTCCACGAAGGCGAGGATGGCGTTCAGCTCACCCTGCAGCGCGGGCAGTTCCTCCTCGCTCACGGCAAGGCGCGCCAGATGCGCCACCCGCCGCACCGTCCCAAGATCCACCGACATGAAACACTCCTTGACCGGGCGCCCGGCCGCGCCCGCCTTATGGCCTATAGCAAGCCGGGGAATTGAAGGGCAACGGAAAGCGCCGCCCTACCCGCCCCGCACGGCTTCCAGGAATTGCGGACCGTAGCGCTCCAGCTTCGCCTCGCCCACGCCCGACACGTCGCCGAACGCGGCCAGAGAGCGCGGGCGCAGGCGGGCGATCTCCATGAGCGTCGCGTCGTGGAAGATGACATAGGGCGGCACGCCCTGCGCGCGCGCCAGGTCGAGGCGCAGGGCGCGCAGCTTCTGGTACAGCGCCTCGTCGCGCGGATCCTCCAGCGCGGCACGGGGCGCCCTCCCCCCGCCGGAGACCCGTGCGGGACGTGCGCGGGCCTCGGCCTTCAGTTCCACCGTGCGCTCGCCCCGCAACACGGGACGGCAGGCGGCCGTGAGGCCCAGCGCGCCGTGTCCCTCCACGTCCACCTTCAGCAGCCCCAGCGACACCACCTGGCGCACGATGGCGCGCCACTCCTCGCGGGGCACGTCCTTGCCGATGCCGAAGGTGGAGAGGGCGTCATGGCCGAACTTCGCCACCTTGTCCGTGGAACTGCCCAGCAGCACGTCCACCACATGGCCCGCACCGAAGCGCTCGCCGGTGCGGTAGACGCAGGACAGCAGCTTCTGCACCCGCTCCGTGCCGTCATAGGTGCGCACCGGCTCGAGACAGGTGTCGCAATTGCCGCAGGGCTCGGGCAGGTCCTCGTCGAAATAGGCCAGCATCACCGCGCGGCGGCAGCTCGCGGTCTCGCACAGGCCGATGAGCGCATCGAGCTTCGCCCGCTCCACGCGCTTGCGGGCCTCCGGGGCGTCGGAGGCATCCATGAACTGGATGAGCTTCGCCACGTCCTCCATGCCGTAGAGCATGAGCGTCTCGGAGGCGAGGCCGTCGCGCCCCGCGCGGCCGGTCTCCTGGTAAAAGCTCTCCAGGCTCTTGGGCAGGTCCAGATGGACCACGAAGCGCACGTCCGGCTTGTCGATGCCCATGCCGAAGGCGATGGTCGCCACCATGATGACGCCCTCCTCCTTCAGGAACCGGTCCTGGTGGCGGGCGCGCACCTCGGCGCTCAGCCCCGCATGGTAGGGCAGCGCCACCCGCCCCTCGGTGTTCAGCGCCTCTGCGGTGGCCTCAACCTTCGCCCGGCTCATGCAATAGATGATGCCCGCCTCGCCCTCATGGGCATCGAGGAAGGCCCGCAATTGCTGGCGCGGCTGGTTCTTGGGGGCGATGCGGTAGCGGATGTTGGGCCGGTCGAAGGAGGAGAGGAAGACCCGGCCCTCCTCCAGCCCCAGCCGCTCCACGATCTCGCGCCGCGTGGGCCCGTCCGCCGTGGCGGTGAGCGCGATGCGCGGCACCGAGGGGAAGCGCTCGTGCAGCACGGTGAGCTGGCGATATTCCGGCCGGAAATCGTGCCCCCATTGGGAGACGCAATGGGCCTCGTCGATGGCGAACAGCGCGATCCGCGCGCCCTGGAGCAGGGTAAGGAAGCTGTCCGTCAGCAGCCGCTCGGGCGCGACATAGAGCAGGTCCAGCTCGCCCAGGGCCAGCGCCCGCTCCACCTGCCGCGCCTCGCCGGGCGGCAGGGAGGAATTCAGCGCGGCCGCCTTCACGCCGAGCTGGCGCAGCGCCTGCACCTGATCGTGCATGAGGGCGATGAGCGGGGACACCACGATGCCCGTGCCGGGCCGCGCCAGAGCGGGGATCTGGTAGCAGAGCGACTTCCCCCCGCCGGTGGGCATCAGGACCAGCGCGTCGCCGCCGTCGGTCACATGCCGCACGATCTCGGCCTGACGGCCGCGGAACGCCTCATAGCCGAAGACGTGCCGCAGCACGTCAGCGGGGTCGCGCATCCCGGCGCCGCCGGGTGCAAGGAGCGAGTCGGACATGCCGCCTTATAGACCCCGGCGCCGAGGCGGCGAAACTCCCCTTTCGCGAGGCCCTTATTGGGGCGCCTTCGCGCCCTCCCGCATCATGCGCACCGCATATTGTTCCGGGAACAGGCGGTCCGCGAACCGATCGGCGGCGGGCGCGGTGGCCGCCAGCAGGTCGTCGATGGTGCCCGCGTCCGGGTTCATGGCCCAGGGGCGCCGCGCCACTGGGCGGTCATTGAGCCAGAACGAGCTCCAGTCGGCGGTGGTGGCGATCACCTCGCGGGCGAAGTTCGGGCTGAATTCCAGCGCACCCTGGAGGCACAGGTCCAGATAGGACTGGATGACGGGATGCTCCAGATCCGGCAGCAGCGGCGCGTCGTCCCCGCCCGGGCGCTTGCGGGGCACATAGGCCCAGATGGTGCCGGCCTCGGGCAGGGCTTCCCAGGAGACCCCCTCGATGAGCGCGCGCGGCACCGCCACGCGGTCATAGCCCGATTCCCGCCGGTCGAATCGCGGCAGGAGGGCGGGCTCCACGGGGAACACGACGCCGTTGATGCTCCAGCCCGCCTCCCCCGGCGCGAGGCGGCGCAGGCCCAGGGCGGTGAAGCCGAGGCGGTCGGCGCGCGCGCACCAGGAGCGCACGAGCCCGAACTCCGGCGAGAGCCGCGCCGGCAGCGCATGCATGCCCGCCCGCCCCGTGCTCTCGCGGGACGAGGTGCTCATGAGGCTGCCATAGCCGAAGATGTAATCGGTAGGCTCCGGCAGGCGGCGGCCCCAATAGCTGGTCTGCGCCTCGGCCCCCGCGCTTCCCAAGGCCAGGGCGGCGCCTGCCAGAAAACTCCGTCTCGTCAGCATTTCGCCTGCCTCCTCGCCCGCCCGGCCGGCGCGAGCATCCACGGGACGATGCTGCGTTGCAACGTCGCGCTTGCCGCCCCTCCCCTTCCTGGCCCATTCTTTTCCGTCACCGGAGGGGGGAGTTCCAATGAAGCTGCCGCGCAATTTCTACAAGCCGCTCGCCATCGGCGCGCCCGCCCCCTACCGCGAATTGCCGGTGCGGCTGGAGCGGATGATCCATTTCGTCCCCCCGCACCTCGAAAAGATTCGCGCCCGCGTGCCCGAGCTCGCCAAGACCGTGGACGTGGTGCTGGGCAACCTGGAAGACGCCATCCCGATCGATGCCAAGGAGGCGGCCCGCAAGGGCTTCATCGAGATGGGCAAGAGCACCGATTTCGGCACCACGGGCCTGTGGACCCGCATCAACTGCCTGAACAGCCCCTGGGTGCTGGACGACGTGACCGAGATCGTCTCCGCCATCGGCAACAAGTTGGACGTCATCATGCTGCCCAAGGTGGATGGGCCGTGGGACATCCATTACCTGGACCAGCTTTTGGCGCAGCTCGAGGCGAAGAACGGCGTCACCAAGCCGATCCTCATCCACGCCATCCTGGAGACCGCCGAGGGCGTGAAGAATGTGGAGGCCATCGCCGCCGCTTCCCCGCGGATGCACGGCATGAGCCTCGGCCCGGCGGACCTTGCCGCCTCGCGCGCCATGAAGACCACCCGCGTCGGCGGCGGCCACCCGGACTATCAGGTTCTGGCGGATGCCAATGGCGACGCGCCCCGCGCGGGCTTCCAGCAGGATTTGTGGCATTACACCGTGGGCAAGATGGTGGATGCCTGCGCCGCTAACGGCATCAAGCCCTTCTACGGCCCGTTCGGCGACTTCGCCGACCTCGCCGCCTGCGAGAGCCAGTTCCGCAACGCCTTCCTCCAGGGCTGCGTGGGCGCCTGGTCGCTCCATCCCACCCAGATCGACATCGCCAAGCGGGTGTTCAGCCCCGAGCCCGGCGAAGTGGCCTTCGCCCTCAAGATTCTTGAGGCGATGCCGGACGGCGCGGGCGCGGTGATGATCGACGGCAAGATGCAGGACGACGCCACCTGGAAGCAGGCGAAGGTCATCGTCGACCTCGCCCGCATCGTCGCGGCGAAGGATGCGGACCTCGCAAAGGTTTATGGATTGTGAATTGTTTTTGACGCTGGCCGGGGGCATGAAGAACGGGACGGGGGAATAATCACATGCCGCAGAACGAAAAGCCGAGAGACGCGGACGCCCCCGTAGCGCCCCGCTCTACGACGTGGGCGCTCGACACGGGCGTCGCCGGCGACCTCCAGGACGCCGCGCGGGACCTGCCGGCCATGCGGCAGGCCAAGTTCCGCATCGGCGACGTGGTGCGCCACCGGCACTTTCCGTTCCGCGGCATCGTGTTCGACGTGGACCCCGTGTTCGACAACACCGAGGAATGGTGGCTCGCCATTCCCGAGGAAATCCGCCCGCACAAGGACCAGCCCTTCTACCACCTGCTCGCCGAGAATTCGGACAGCGAGTATGTGGCCTATGTGTCGGAGCAAAATCTCGAACACGACCCGTCCGACGAGCCCATGCGCCATCCGCAGATCGCGGAGGCGCTGGCCGAGGACGGCGCCGGCGGGTGGCAGGTGCGTCCCAGCCTGCTGAACTGACCGCCGGCCCGTCCGCTATTGAAGCGTGGTCCGGGCGAGCCAGCTCTTCACCGCATTCAGCCCCTCCGCGCGGTTGCCCGTGCGGTGGTGCGCCTCCTGGAAGACGGCAAGCTGCATGTCGGCGCTGGTGCCTTCGGCGGCGATGGCACGCAGGCGCATGAGCGCATCCAGCGATCCCAGGGCATCCGCATCATCCGCCACCCGGCTGATGAGCTGCTCCACCGCATCCGGCACCGGAACCGCGCGCTTTTCTTCCATGTCCACGAACGAGCCGTGGATGCCGTAGCGCTGGGCGCGCCACTTGTTCTCGTTGGCGATGGCGCGATGCACCGTGCCGATTCCGGCATTGTGAGACGGGTTTCGCACGAGGTAGCGCACCAGCGCCCGGTACAGGGCGGCGATGGCCACCGCATCCTCCACCCGCGTGCAACTGTCCGGCGCGCGCAGTTCCAGGGTGGGATGCTTGGCCGAGGGGCGCACCGCCCACCAGACATAGCTGGAATCGGCGATGGCGCGCGCCGAGACCAGCGCGTCCACATAGGCCTGGTAGGCCGCGTTGTCCTCGAACAGCTCCGGCAGGCCCGTGCGGGGCAACTCGTCATAGGCGGCGAGCCGGTAGCCCATGAGCCCGGTCTGCTTCGAGCCCCAGAAGGGCGAGGAGGTGGCCAGCGCGATGAAGTGCGGCAGGTAGGGCACCATGCGCCGCATCACGTCCACCCGCTGATCCGGGTCGGGCAATTCCACATGCACATGCAGGCCGCACACCATGTTGCGTTCCCCCAGCATCTGCAGGTCGTGCATGAGCCCGTCATAGCGATTGGCCTGGGTGTGGCGCACGCCGTCCCAGGTGGCCGTCGGATGGGTTCCGGCGGCGATGAAGGCGAGGCCGTGCTCCGCCGCGATGCGCGCCGCCGTGCCCCGCAGGTCGCGTAATTCCTCCAGCGCCGTGCCGGTGCGGGTCGCGGGGTTGGTGGCGATCTCCAGCTGGGACTGAAGCAGTTCCACGGTGACGGCATCGCCGAGCCCGTCCTTGAGATGCGCGAAGAAGCCGGAGGGCATGCGCCGCTGCACGGCCTTGGTCTGCGCATCCACAACGAAGAACTCTTCTTCGATACCGAACTTATAAGTTGAGGTCATCTTTCCCTCCACCCCATCGCACCCGTAACGCCGAAGCGTCGTTTCGGTTGCGTGGAGAGTGAGGGAAAGTCCGCCCGAAATGTGGCGCACTGCAACCTCTAAAATAATACCAATTACAGATGGATCCTTGCTTTGAAAGGGCCGGAACGCCGCGATGCGGTTGCTGTTGCTGTGCGTGAAGAGGGGAAAAAATATTTATCAAATGTGATGGAACAAATCGCGCCCGTGCCCCGTCGCCATGGCGACGATGCCGCCTGCGCCCGGCAATTGAGCCTCCGCCGGGTTCCCACGGCCCGTCGCGCGCTGGAGGGCAAAAAGGGCCGCGATTCGCGGCGGCGGCCGGATCTGGAAGCCGGGACGCGCGTCCGCGTCGGACGGCGTTCCCTAGCCGCGCAGGTCGCCGCGCACCGCCTGGACCAGCGAGAGGGCGACGATGGCCGCCGTGTCCGCGCGCAGGATTCGCGGCCCGAGGGACAGGCGCACGCACCGGGGATGGGCACGCAGCAGGCGCCGCTCCTCGGGGGCGAATCCCCCCTCCGGGCCGATCAGAAGGCTGGGATCGCCGCCTGGAGCCTCGGAAAGCGCCGCCAGCGGATCGGCGATGGGCGCTTCCTCGTCGCAGAACACCAGCAGCCGGTCCTCCGGAAAGGCCGCGAGCCAGGCGTCGAGGCCCGCCGGGGCGTCCACTTCCGGCAAGGAGAGGATGCCGCACTGCTCCGCCGCCTCCACGGCATTGGCGCTCATGCGCTCCAGATTGAGGCGGCTGACCTGGGTGTGGCGGGTGATGACGGGAGAGAGGCGCCCGACGCCCATCTCCACCGCCTTCTGGACCATGTAGTCGAGCCGCGCATGCTTGAGCGGGGCGAACGCATAGTCGATGCGCCCGGGCGGCGTCTGCGGCCGGGTCCGGGTTTCCGCCACGAGGCGCACGTCGCGCTTGCCGCCCTCGGTGCGGCGCGCGCGCCATTCGCCGTCGCGGCCGTTGAACAGCAGGATGGCGCCGCCCACCGGCAGGCGGATGACCCCGCCGACATAATGGGCCTGTTCCGGCGGAAGCTGCAGCTCGGCGCCCTCGGCGAGGTCGTCGGGCACATGCAGGCGCTGGATGCGCCCGTCGCTCACTGCTTTTCCCCGGCGGCGTTGAACTGCTTGAGATAGGCGATGAGGTCCGCCCGCTCGGCGGCCGGCTTGATGCCGAAGAAGGCCATGCGCCCGGCGGGCGCCACGGCCTTGGGATTGGCCAGATAGGCGTCGAGGGTCGCCTCGTCCCACACCTTGCCCGCCTCGCCGCCGGCCTTCAGGTCGTCGGAATAGGTGTAGCCGGGGAACTGCGCCCATTTGGCGCCCACGATGCCGTTGAGCGGCGGCCCGACCTTGGTCTTCGCGCCGGGCCCGACCGCATGGCAGGCCATGCACTTCATGAAGGATTTCTCGCCCTTGGCGATGTCCGGGTCGGCCAGCGCGGGGGAGGCGAGAAGGAGGAGAAGGAGGACGATGGATCTACGCATGGCGGCATAGAACACCCCGCGCCGTGGCTCCACAATCCGACGTCTGGGCGCACCCCCCTCAGGCCGGGACGGCGGGCCGCAGCCGTGCGTGCTGCGCCTCCAGCGCCGCGATGACGCAGGCGGCATCGATGGTGGTGAGGTCGATGCCGCCGTCCGGCGGGCGCACGCCGGAAACCGTGGGATTGCGAGGCCCGGTCACCTCAAGGGCGGTGGGACCGAACAGCCCGACGCTGGGCGTGCCCAGGGCGCCGGCTATGTGCAGCATGCCGGAATCGTTGCCCAGGAACAGGGTGGCGCTGGCAAGCTGGAACACCGCGTCCTCCAGCGGCGTCAGGGTGAAGTCACGCACCGGGATGGCGGCGGCGATGGTGCGCGCCATGTCGCGCTCCTTCGGCCCGCCCAGCACCCAGATCTCCCATCCTTGCGCGGCGAAGGCGCGGGCCACCTCCGCGAAGCGCTCGGCGGGCCACAGACGCCTGTCATTATAGGCGCCGGGCGCCAGCGCCAGCACGGGCGCCGTGGGGGCGCCGCCGGGCAGGTCCGCCTGCCATCGGGCGAGGGCAGCGGGCGGCACCGCCATGCGCGGCGGCAGAAGCGGGCCGCAGCCCGCGAGCCCGTCGCGCGAAGCGAGGGCGCACACCTTTTCGGTCTCGCCATGCAGGCCGCGTTCGCCGAAGCGCGGACGGTTGATGAGGACGAACCGGCCCTCCCCCAGCCAGCCCACGCGCTCGGGAATGCCCGCGAGGAAGGGCACCAGCGCCGATTTCAGGGTGCGGCTCACCACATAGACCCGGCGATAGCGCTGCGCGCGCAGCCGCGCCGCGAGCTTCAGCTTGGCGCGCGCACCGAACCGGCCGTGGGGCGTGTCGTCCACGAAGGCGGCCCGCAGGTCCGGCACGAACGGCACGAGGCGGTCGGTGGGGCTGCGGCACAGGAAGTCGATGGCGATTCCGGGATGGCTTGCGGCGATGTGGCGCGCCAGCGCGAAGCAGCGCACGTGGTCTCCGATGCCGCCGAAGCCGACGATCAGAAACGCCTCATCCGCCTCGCGATGCCCGGACCCGACAGCCATCATGCTACCACCTCATGCGCCACTACCCCTGGCGGGAGTGATGCATCAGGTCAAGGGGCTTCAAATCACGGCGCGTCCTTGGCGGCGGCCTCGCCCCGGTCCTGGGTCTGCTTGGCGAGGGCTTCCAGCTCGCTCTCCATCTTCGCCTGGCCCTGGGCATCCAGCACCGGCGGGCGGGGGATGTCGGGGCCGGCGGTGGACAGGTTGGGATACTGGCCGCGCGGCACCTGGGGCACGTCCGGCTCCTTCGGCCCGAACATGGCGAATCCGCCCTCCCCCGCGCAGCCGGCCAGCAGGGCCAGCGCGCCGAGCAGGAGCAGCGCCCGCCCCGTGATGCGCGCCGTGCCCCGTCGTCGGGTCATCTCAAGTGCCATGGACCTCTCCGTGGAACGCCACTTTCTCCGCCGAACATCGGATCGGTGCAAGCGCGCCCCTCGCCCACCGCCTTTCGCCCCGCTAGTATGCCCGAAGCAGGAAACGCGATACAGGGGCCAGCGCCCGATGGGCGCCGGCGGCAAGGAATAAGCATGCCGGCCACGAAGGAAGTCACGTCCGAAGTCCGCCCTCCGAAGCTCGACATGGATGCCTTCGCCAACAACCTCGCCCAATTGGTCGAGGAAGGCGGGAAGGCGCTGGCGGCCTATATCCGCCCGCGCGAAGAGGGAAAGAAGGACGATCTCGCCGACGACGTGGCGGACGCGGTCCGCACCATCGGCAATGTCGCGGAATACTGGCTGTCCGACCCCCAGCGGGCCGTGGAGGCCCAGTCGCGGCTCATGAGCGGCTATCTCGGCGTCTGGACCGCCGCGCTCCGGCGCATGTCCGGCGAGCCGGCCGACCCCGTGGTGGCGCCCGATAGCCGCGACGCCCGCTTCAAGGATTCGGAATGGAACACGAATCCCTTCTTCGACGCCCTCAAGCAGACCTACCTCGTGACCTCCCACTGGGCGGACACCATGGTGCAGGACGCGGAGGGCCTCGACCCCCATGTGAAGCACAAGGCGGAATTCCTGGTCCGCCAGCTTTCCAACGCCATCTCGCCGTCGAACTTCATCCTCACCAATCCCGAGTTGCTGCGCGAGACGGTGAACAGCTCCGGCGAGAATCTCGTGCGGGGCATGAAGAACCTCACCGAGGACCTGATCGAGGGCAAAGGCGACCTGCGCATCCGGCAGACCGACATGTCGGCGTTCGAGCTGGGCCGCAACCTCGCCCTCACGCCCGGCAAGGTCATCTTCGAGACCGAGCTGATGCAGCTCATCCAGTATGAGCCGACGACGCCGAGCGTGAAGAAGATGCCGGTGCTGATCGTCCCGCCCTGGATCAACAAGTTCTACATCCTCGATCTCACCCCCGAGAAATCCTACATCAAGTGGCTGGTGGACCAAGGCCTGACGGTGTTCGTCGTCTCCTGGGTCAATCCCGACGCGCGCCTCGCGGCCAAGGGCTTCGACGACTACATGCGCGACGGCATCCTCGCCGCGCTGGACACCGTGCTGAAGGCGACGGGCGAGCCGCAGGCGCATCTCGTGGGCTATTGCGTGGGCGGCACGCTGCTGGCCGTCACCCTCGCCTATCTTGCCGGAACGGGCGACACGCGCGCCGCCAGCGCCACCTTCCTCACCACCCAGATCGACTTCACCCATGCGGGCGACCTGAAGGTGTTCGTGGACGAGGAGCAGCTCACCGTTCTCGAACGCAAGATGAAGGAGCTGGGCTATCTCGAAGGCCGCAAGATGGCCAGCGCCTTCAACATGCTGCGCTCCAACGACCTGATCTGGCCCTACGTGGTCAACAATTACATGAAGGGCAAGGCGCCCTTCCCGTTCGACCTGCTGTTCTGGAACGCCGATTCCACCCGCATGCCGGCGGCGAACCATTCCTATTACCTGCGCAATTGCTATCTCGAGAACAACATCGCCAAGGGCAATGCCGAGATCGGCGGCGTGAAGATCGACATGGGGAAGGTGACGATCCCGGTCTATGACCTCGCCACCCGGGAAGACCACATCGCCCCGCCCCGCTCCGCCTTCATCGGCGCCTCGCTGCTGAGCGGGCCGGTGCGCTATGTGCTGGCGGGCTCCGGCCATATCGCAGGCGTTGTGAACCCACCGGCCAAGAAGAAGTACCAGTATTGGACCGGCGGTCCCACCGCGGGGTCCTATGATGACTGGCTCGCGGGCGCACAGGAACATCCCGGTTCCTGGTGGCCGGACTGGATGACATGGTTTTCCTCGCTTCACCCAGAGGAAACCGAGGCACGGTCTGTCGGCGGCGGGGTGTTCAACGCCATCGAGGACGCGCCGGGCAGATATGTCAGGGAAAAATCATAAGGTTCACTTTGGATCCAGCTCCAGCTTAGCCAAAATTCGCCACTCCACTTCCCTTTTTCTGGAGTGGCGAATGTTGACTGCCATCCATCCTTCCCGGCCTATACTGACACTGGGGCGTTTTGCCCCCGTTGCGGGAGGTCTAAATGATGGTGGATGCGGGCAATAATACCGGTCTTCTTTCCGGTGTGACGATTATCGATTTATCGCGCGTCCTCGCCGGCCCCTTCTGCACCATGACGCTGGCCAATCTCGGCGCGCGAGTGGTGAAGGTGGAAATGCCCGGCACGGGCGACGATTCCCGCGCGTTCGGCCCCTTCGCCAACGGCAAGTCGCTCTATTTCTCCGCCATCAACTGCAACAAGGAGAGCATCGCGCTCAACCTGAAGCAGCCGGACGACCGGGCCATCTTCGAGAAGATGCTGGAGAAGGCGGACGTGCTGGTGGAGAATTATCGCCCGGGCACCATGGAGAAGCTCGGCTACGGCTGGGAAACCCTTCACGCCCGCTATCCGCACCTGATCTACGGCGCCGCCTCCGGCTTCGGCGACAGCGGCCCCATCTCCAAGCGCGCCGCCTATGACATGGTGGTGCAGGGCATGGGCGGCATCATGAGCATGACCGGCTATCCCGGCCAGCCGCCGGCCCGCGTCGGCATCTCCATCGGCGACGTGACGGCGGGCATCTATCTGTCCAACGGCATCTGCGCGGCGCTCTACAAGCGCGCGGTGTCCGGCGTCGCCTCCAAGATCGACATTGCCATGCTGGACTGCCAGGTGGCGATCCTGGAGGATTCCGTCACCGCCTATGCCAAGACCGGCGAAATCCCCGGCCCGCTGGGCACGCGCCATCCCTCCATCGCGCCCTTCCAGGCGTTCAACGCGAAGGACGGCAACGTCATCATCGCGGCGGGCAACGACCACCTGTTCGGCCTCATGGCCGGCGCGCTCAAGCGGCCGGACCTGACCACCGATCCGCGCTTCGCCACCAACGAGCTGCGGCACGAGAACATCGAGGTTCTCCAGGCGGAGATGGAGAAGACCCTGATGACCGCGCCGGTGAAGGCGTGGCTGGACGCCCTCAACGACGCCGGCTGCCCGTGCGCGCCCATCAACGACGTGCCGCACATGATGGCCGAGCCCCAGGTAGCGGCACGCAACATGATCATCTCGGTGGAAGACCCGGTGGCGGGGACCATCAAGGTGGCGGGCAATCCCATCAAGGTGGTGGGGGCGACCGAGCCGACCACCTATTCGCCGCCCCCTGAACTGGACGGCGACCGCGCCCGCATCCTCGCGGATTTCGTCGGAGGCGCCAAATGACCGACGCGGCGAGCCAACCTCTCGTCACGGTCTCGGTGACGGACCATGTGGCGACCGTCACCCTCGACAACGCGGCCAAGCGCAACGCCTTGAGCGCGGCGCTGCTGGACGCCTTCATCGCCGCCATGAACAGCCTGAAGGGCCAGGACGTGCGGGCGGTGATCCTGCGCGCCGCGCCCGGCCTGCCGGTCTGGTCGGCGGGGCACGACATCAAGGAACTGCCCCACGGCCACGAGGACCCGCTCGGCTATGCGGACCCGCTGGAGCGGGCGCTGCGGACCATCCGGGAATTCCCCTGCCCGGTCATCGCCATGATCCACGGGACGGTTTGGGGCGGCGCGTTCGACCTCGTCCTGTCCTGCGACATGATCGTGGCCGACGAGACGGCGAGCTTCGCCATCACGCCGGTGAATCTGGGCCTGCCCTACAACACGACGGGCCTGCTCCACTTCATCGGCCGCCTGCCCATGAACCTCATCAAGGAGATGTTCTTCACGGCGACGCCCCTGAAGGCCGACGATGCCGCGAAGTGGCACATCGTGAACCACCTCGTGCCCTCGGCGGAGCTGGAGAGCTTCACCACCGCCCTGGCGGAAGGCATGACCCACAAGGCCCCGCTGGCGGTGGCGGTGATCAAGGAGCAGCTCCGGGTGCTCACCGACTACCAGCCCATCGCCGCCCAGGTGTTCGAGCGCATCCAGGACATGCGCCGCGCGGTCTATGAGAGCGCCGACTTCCAGGAGGGCATCAACGCCTTCCTGGAAAAGCGCAAGGCCGTGTTCACTGGCAAGTAGGCACAAACGGAACGGCCTCCCGCAGGCGATGCGGGAGGCCGTTGTTTTTCGTGCCGCGAGAGCCGTCGCCGTCAGTCCAGCGTGGCGGACGTGGTGTCGGACTTGCGGTTGTAGCGGATGGTGATCTTCTCGACCTTGCACAGGTCGATGTTGCGCCAGTAGGCGCTGGAATTGTCGTCCGCATAGACGACCTTCAGGTCCCACTTGCAGGTCTTGTCGCCGCGGTCGAACTCGATGTCCCAGGCATCGCCGTCGGACAGCACGTCCTTGCCGAGCACGTCCTCTTCCCAGTCCTCGGACTTGGTGGGAGAGACATACACATGGCTGATGTCGTAGCCGGTCTTGTTCACCAGCTCGAAATCCTGCTTCGCCGCCATGGCCGGAGACACGGCCGAAGAGATGGCAAAGGTCGCCAGCGCCAGCGCGGCGCCGAACAGAGAACGCTTCATCGGTCATCCCCCGAGGATTGCGCCGCGCCGATCTTCCCCATCGGAACGCAGGACAATGTCTGTTCAAGCCGGAAGACAGCCCTCCGGCACCCGTCTTTCAACAAGCTGCCGGAGCGCCGTCAATTGCGGCATGTTGCCTGGATCCAAGATTATTTTTGGCTTGGTCTCAGACCTCGAAGGGCTGGCCGGACTTAGGTACCAGAACCCGCGTCGAATGGCCCTCCAGCGCGGCCACGAAGCCCGACGCGTCCTGCACCAAAGGCGGGAAGGAGGCATAGTGGCAAGGAACCACGGTCTCCACGTTCAGGAAGCGCCGCACCGCGATGGCGGCGGTCTCGGGGCCCATGGTGAAGCGGTCGCCGATGGGGACGAAGGCCACCTTGGGGCCATGGATCTCGCTGAGCAGCGCCATGTCCGAGAAGATGTCCGTGTCGCCCAGGTGCCAGACGACGGGCTCGCCCGGCGCCTTCACGATGAGGCCGTTGGCATTGCCGAGATAGGTGGGGCTCGACCCGCCGCCGCCCGAGGAATGGTCCGCCCGCACCATGGTGACCTTGAAGCCGCCCGCATCGATGGTGCCGCCGGTATTCATCATCTGGAGCTGGTCGAGGCCCTGCCCGGCCAGATAGGCGCAGATCTCGGCATTGGCCACCACGGGAATCGGCCCCGCCGCGCTCCTCACGATGTCCACCGTGTCGCCCAGGTGGTCGCCGTGCCCGTGCGTGAGAAGGATGTGCGTCACCCCCCCGATGGCGGCCGAGCGATCGCCCGAGAAGCCGGGATTGCCGGTGAGGAAGGGATCGATCAGGAGGACCTTGTCGGCGAATTCGAGCCGGAAGGCCGCATGTCCGAACCAGGTGATCTTCATGGCACACACCCTTCACGATAACTGACGACTGCCGAGGCAGCGCGGCGGAGCATGCCCAAGCTGCTCGCGCGGCGCAACAAGCTGCCCGCGCGGCGCAACGCTTCCCGTCGAGCCCCCGCTCCCGGCGCCTCCCGCCCGGGGGCGCGGCGTGTTAGCGATGGCGCATGACCTCCTCCGACGCGCCCGCCCTCGTCCTCCCGCTCGCCGAGCTGGCCCCGCTGCTTCCGGCGCGCGGCGGCCTCGTGGGGCTGGACCTCGGAACCAAGACCATCGGCGTCGCCGTGGCCGACCCGGACCGGATGCTGGCCACCACCCTGGAAACCGTGAGCCGCACCAAGTTCACGGCCGACGCCACCCGCCTCATCGCCATCGCCGACGAACGCCGCGCCGTGGCCTTCATATTGGGCCTGCCCCTGAACATGGACGGGAGCGAAGGCCCCCGCGCCCAGGCCACACGGGCCTTCGCGCGCAATTTCGCCCGCATCAGCGGGCGGCCCATCGGTTTGTGGGACGAACGTCTCTCGACTGCCGCCGTGGAGCGGGTCCTGGTGGAAGCGGACGTGAGCCGGGGGCGCCGCGCCGCCGTGATCGACCAGCATGCCGCCGCCTTCATCCTGGACGGCGCGCTGAACTTCCTGCGCAACGCCGCCGCCCGCGCCCGGCCGCCGGTCCCGGCGGACGAGGCGTGAACAGGGCGCGGCCCGTGATTCGTCGCCCTTTTACCCCCGGACCGTTCTCCCGGCGGCCCCATTCCCGTCCCGAAACGGGACATCATTCCCTGCCCCACGCGCCAGCCCCCGCCCGATGCTGATCCTCAACGCCCTCATCCCCGTCGCCCTCATCGTCGCGCTCGGCTACTGGCTGCGCCGCAGCCTGCTGCGCGAGCCCGCCCATTGGTACGGGATGGAACAGCTCACTTATTATGTGCTCTTCCCCTCGCTTCTGGTGGTCTCCGCCGCGCGGGCCGACCTGTCCAAGGTGAATTTCGCGGGCGTGGTTGGGGCCTATGCGGTCACACTCGTCCTGCTGTTCGGGCTGCTCATCGCCATCCGGCCCCTCCTGGTGAAGCGCATGGGGGTGACGGGCCCGGCCTTCACCTCGGTGGCGCAGGGCGTGCTGCGGTGGAATTCCTATCTCGCGCTCGCCATCGCGGACGGCCTGTTCGGGGCGGAGGGTGTGGCGGTGGCGGCCATCGCGCTCACCAGCCTCGTGCCGGTGGTGAACATCATGGTGGTGTGGATCCTCGCCCGGCACGCCAGCGCCTCGCCGCCCGGGTTGCCGGAGGTGGCGCGCCAGCTTCTGAAGAACCCGCTCATCTGGTCCTGCGCGGTGGGCATGCTCATCAATGCCAGCGGCCTGAAGCTGCCCGCCGTGCTGATGGATTTCGGCGACATCCTCGGGCGGGCGTCTCTCGCCATCGGCCTGCTGGTGGTGGGCGGCGGGCTCAGCCTGCGCGGCCTCGCGACGCCGCGCGCCTATACGATGCTGACCGTGGCGCTCAATCTCGTGGCGCGCCCGGCGCTGACGCTGGCCATCGGCCTCGCCTTCGGGCTGCGCGGGGTGGAACTCGTCACCATCACGCTGCTGTCGGCCGTGCCCTCGGCCCCGGCCGGCTATGTGCTGGCGCGCCAGATGGGCGGCGACGCGCCACTCCTCGCGCAGATTCTCACCCTGCAATTGCTGGCGAGCGCCGTGACCCTGCCGATCGTCGCCTTCGTGGCCACCGCCGTCGGCGGGTAGCTCACCGGCCCCAGCAGTTGCCCCAGAAGCCGTAGCCGCGATTGTCGGTTTCGTGCCAGCAGGCGGCGGGCACGAGCACCGGGGCGGCCACCACCGGAGCGACTGCCACCGCGCGCGGCACCGCCACCACCTGCGGCACCACCACGGGCTGGGCAACCACCGCGAACTGAGGCGCCAAGATGGGCGTGGGAACCGCCACGAGCTGGGGAACGGCAAAGATGACGCCGGGCGCGACGACGGGTGTTGCCACCACGGGGGCGACCATCACAGGGGTGGCCATGACCGGCGCGACGCCGAAGCCCACAACCGCGCCGCCGCCCCATCCCCCGCCCCAGCCGCAATTCCAGCATTGAACCTGCGTCACCGGCGAGGCGACGGGCGCGTTGAGCCCGGCCAGTCCCGTTCCGAGGGCGGCGGAGAGCGCCGGGGAGGTGGCAGCCGCGCCCAGGCCGAGAACCATCCCCATCACCGCGAGCGTCCGCTTCACCATGATGACCGTCTCCAACTGCCGTTCGACCGATGCCATATCGCATCCGGCCGGGCATGCTTAAGCCTATTGCATGCCCCTGGCCGAAGCCAAACAGTATCGTGTCCACCTCGCCCCGGGCTTGCGCCGGAAACGGTGTGCGATGCACCGTCAGTGCTTGCGGGGCGCCGCGCCAGTCATTAAACGGTCGGGCTTGCCATGACAGCCTCCTCGCCCTTCACGCTCCATCGCCGCCACCTGATCGGAATCGAGGGGCTATCCGCCGAGGAGATCAGCGGATTGCTCGACCTCGCCGAGGAATTCGTCGATCTGAACCGCCAGATCGAGAAGAAGCGCACCACGCTGCGCGGGCGAACCCAGATCAACCTGTTCTTCGAGGCGTCCACCCGCACCCAGTCTTCTTTCGAGATCGCCGGAAAGCGCCTCGGGGCGGACGTGATGAACATGTCGGTGGGCAATTCGTCGGTGAAGAAGGGCGAGACCCTCATCGACACCGCCATGACGCTCAACGCCATGCATCCCGACATCCTGGTGGTGCGCCATCATGCCTCGGGCGCCGTGGCGCTGCTGGCCCGCAAGGTGGATTGCTGCGTGGTGAATGCGGGCGACGGCGCCCATGAGCATCCCACCCAGGCGCTTCTGGACGCCCTCACCATCCGCCGCAACAAGGGCCGCATCGAGGGGCTCACCGTCGCCATCTGCGGCGACGTGCTCCATTCGCGCGTGGCGCGCTCCAATATGCTGCTGCTCTCCACCATGGGCGCGCGGGTGCGCGTGGTGGCGCCCTCCTCGCTTCTCCCTTCCGGCATCGAGCAGTATGGCGTCGAGGTGCACCGGAGCATGGAGAGCGGCCTTGAGGGCGCGGACATCGTCATGATGCTCCGCCTGCAGCGCGAGCGCATGGCCGGCTCCTTCATCCCCTCGGTGAAGGAGTATTTCCATTATTTCGGCCTCGACGAATCCAAGCTGCGCCGCGCGAAGCCGGACGCGCTGGTGATGCATCCCGGCCCCATGAACCGCGGCGTCGAGATCGATTCCGCCGTGGCCGACGGGCCGCAATCCCTGATCCGGGAGCAGGTCGAAATGGGCGTGGCCGTCCGCATGGCGGTGCTGGACGTCCTGGCGCGGAAACTTCCCAATGCGTGAGAATGGCCGAGGCCCCGAGCCCCATCCCCTGATGCTGGTGAATGCGCGCGTGGTGGACCCCTCGCGTGGGTCCGACTTCCACGGCGACGTGCTGCTCTCCGAGGGCATCATTCGCGACGCGGCCTTCGGGCTCGCCGCGGGCGGCATCCCCGAGGGCGCCGAGGTGGTGGACTGCAAGGGCGCAATCGTGGCGCCGGGCCTAGTGGACATGCGCGCCTTCATCGGCGAGCCGGGCGCCGAGCACCGCGAGACGCTGGCGTCCGCGAGCCATGCGGCGGCGGCGGGCGGCGTCACCACCATCGTCTGCCAGCCCGACACGGACCCGGCGGTGGACGACCCGGCCATCGTGGACTTCATCCTGCGCCGCGCCCGCGACACGGCGGTGGTGCGGGTGCATCCCATGGCCGCCCTCACCAAGGGGCGGCGCGGCGAGGAGATGACGGAGATCGGCCTGCTCCAGGCCGCCGGCGCCGTCGCCTTCACGGACGGCGCGAAGTCCCTCACCAGCGCCCAGGTGCTGCGCCGCGCGCTCACCTACGCCCGCGACTTCGACGCGCTCATCGCCCACCACACCGAGGACGCCACCATGTCCGGTGGGGCCATGAACGAAGGGGCCTTCGCCTCGCGCCTCGGCCTGCCGGGCATTCCCCGGGCGGCCGAGACCATCGTGCTGGAGCGCGACCTGCGGCTCGTGGCGGGCACGCGCGGGCGCTATCACGCCGCCTCCCTCACCTGCGAGGATTCGCTTGATGTCCTCGCCCGCGCCAAGGAAGCGGGCCTGCCGGTCTCCGCCGCCGCAAGCATCAACCATCTCTCCTTCAACGAGATGGATGTGGGCGAGTACCGCACCTATTTCAAAGTGTCCCCGCCGCTGCGCGCGGAGGACGACCGCAAGGCGCTGATCCGGGCGCTCGCCTCCGGCCTCATCGACGTTGTGGTCTCCGACCACAATCCGCAGGACGTGGAAGTGAAGCGCCTGCCGTTCGCGGAAGCGGAGCCAGGCGCCATCGGCCTCGAAACCCTGCTGCCCGCCGCGCTGCGCCTCGTCCATTCCGACGAGATCGACCTCGTGAACCTGCTGAGGGCCCTGTCCACGCGGCCCGCCGAGCTGCTGGGCCTGCGCGCCGGCACGCTGCGGCCCGGCGCCCCGGCGGACGTGGTGGTGTTCGACGCCAACATGCCCTGGGTGCTGGACCCGGGGCAGTTGAAGTCGCGCTCGCGCAACACGCCGTTCGACGAGGCCCGGCTCATGGGGCGCGTGCTGCGCACCATCGTTGCCGGACGCACCGTCTACGAATACGTTTGACGCGAGACGGCGGCGCGCATGACATCCCTGGCCTGGTCCCTTCCGGCACATCTCATCTTCGCCGCTTTGGCCTTCGGCTATCTGCTGGGCTCGATCCCGTTCGGCATCCTCATCACGCGCCTCGCCGGCACCACGGACATCCGCACCATCGGCTCGGGCAATATCGGCGCGACCAACGTGCTGCGCACCGGCCGCAAGGACCTGGCAGCCGCCACCCTTCTGGGTGACGCGCTGAAGGGCACGGTGGCCGTTCTGGTGGCGCGCTGGCTGCTGGGCGAGGAAGCCGGCATGGTGGCGGGGCTCGGCGCCTTCGCCGGGCATCTGTGGCCAATCTGGCTGAAGTTCAAGGGTGGAAAGGGCGTCGCCACCTTCCTGGGCGTGACGCTCGCCCTCTACTGGCCGGGCGCGGTGATCTTCGCTGTCGCCTGGATCAGCCTTGCGGCCATCACCCGCTATTCCTCCCTCTCGGCGCTGGTGGCCTCGCTGGTGACGCCGGTGGGCACCGCCCTGCTGGGGCACGGCACCGCCGCCCTGTTCCTGACCGGCCTCGCGGCCCTGCTCTGGATCAAGCACCGCGAGAATATCGGGCGCCTCCTTGCGGGAACCGAGGGGCGCATCGGCGGCAAATCGCCGGGCAAGGGCGCGCCCACCCCATGACCCCGCGCGGCGCACGGCTCTCGGAAGCCCAGCGCCGCGACTGGCTGCGGCTGATCCGCACCGAGCAGGTGGGCCCGCGCACGTTCCGCGCCCTCATCAACCAATACGGCACCGCCGCCGCCGCCCTGGAGGCCCTGCCGGGTCTCGCCCGGCGCGGCGGGCGCAGTTCCGTGCCCCACAGTCCCGGCATCGCGGAAGCGGAGGCCGAGATGGCGGCACTGGCCCGCATGGGCGGGCGGCTGGTGGTGAGCGGGGATCCCGACTACCCACCCCCGCTGCGCGTGCTGGACGATGCCCCGCCGGTGCTGGCGGTGCGCGGCTCGGCGGCGCTGCTGGCGGCGCCGAAAGTGGCCATCGTCGGCGCCCGCAACGCCTCCGCCGCCGGGCGCACCATGGCGGCGCGCCTCGCGCGGGAGATCGCGGAGGCGGGCTACGCCATCGTCTCGGGGCTCGCGCGCGGCATCGACACCGCCGCGCACACGGCGGCATTGGAGCTGGGCACCATCGGCGTCTTCGCCGGAGGGCTGGCGCGCCCCTACCCGCCGGAGAACGTCCCGCTCATGGAGCGCATGGCCGTCCAGGGCGCGCTGGTCTCCGAGATGCCGCTGGCATGGGAGCCCCGCGCCCGCGACTTCCCGCGCCGCAATCGCCTGGTCTCGGGGATGGCGCTGGGGGTGGTGGTTGTGGAAGCGGCGGAGCGCTCCGGCTCGCTCATCACCGCACGCCTCGCGGCCGACCAGGGGCGCGAGGTGTTCGCCGTCCCCGGCTCCCCGTTGGATCCGCGCGCCGGGGGCACGAACCGGCTGTTGAAATCCGGCGCCACCTTCGTCACCTGCGCGGCGGACGTCCTCGACGCCCTGTCTCCGCTCCTGGCGCACCCACCTTCGGAGGAGATGGAAGCGCCCCGGGCGCCTTTCCCCCGCTCCGAGCCCAGCGACACGGCGCGGGCCCGCATCGTCGAGCTGCTCGGCCCCGTCCCCACCTATCCGGATGAGATCGTGCGGCTGTCCGGCGCAGAGGCGTCGGAGGTCCAGATCGTGCTGCTGGAACTGGACCTGGCCGGGCGACTTGAACGGCATGCGGGCGGCGCCGTCTCGCTGGTGGGCTGAGGGGCCTCATCCGAGCGGGGTCTCGGGTTCTCCGGTCGTCTCCGACACGTTGCGCGCCTCCATCCGCGTCATGTCCAGCAGATAGGCCAGCGTGCCGAGGCGGTGGTCGCGTGCCATGCGCGACAGTTCCGCCGCCAGGGCGGCAACATAGGCGGCAAAATCCGCGGCTCGCGGATCGGGCTTCGAGGCGGACCCGCGCGACATTCGGATGCTCCCTGGCTAGGCGGTATGGGGGTCACATCCTCTAAGTTGGAGGTAAATTATCAAGCTACTTTAGGTTGTATTTTTTGAACGTGGATCAATAAGCTGCTGTCCCGCCATCCATTTGACAGGCGGCCCGTCCCACCCCATGTTGCCGGCGCCGCGAGGGGCCGCGGCGTTCTCAAGAGACATTTCGCGATGCAGGTCGTCATCGTCGAATCGCCTGCCAAGGCGAAGACGATCAACAAATATCTCGGTCCGGGCTATGAGGTCATCGCCTCGTACGGGCATGTGCGTGATCTCCCGTCCAAGGACGGCTCGGTGGATCCCGACGCCGATTTCCGGATGCTGTGGGAAGTGGATCCGAAGGCGCAGAAGCGCCTGAACGAGATCGCGCAGGCGGTGAAGAAGGCCGACGGCCTCATCCTCGCCACCGACCCGGATCGCGAAGGCGAGGCCATTTCCTGGCACGTCCTGGAGATCCTGCGCGACAAGAAGGCCCTGAAGGACCAGAAGGTCGAGCGCGTCGTCTTCAACGCCATCACCAAGCAGGCCGTGCTGGACGCCATGCGCGCGCCGCGCGCCATCGACGTCGCCCTGGTGGACGCCTATCTGGCGCGCCGGGCGCTGGACTATCTGGTGGGCTTCACCCTCTCGCCGGTCCTGTGGCGCAAGCTGCCGGGTGCGCGCTCGGCGGGCCGCGTGCAGTCGGTGGCGCTGCGCCTCGTCTGCGACCGCGAGCGGGAGATCGAGACCTTCGTCGCCCGGGAATACTGGTCCATCGTGGCTCAGCTCGCGACCCCGCGCGGCGATGCCTTCGAGGCGCGCCTCTCCGGCGCGGACGGCAAGAAGATCACCCGCCTCTCCGTGGGCACGGGCGCGGAGGCCGCCGCCTTCCGCGAGGCGCTGAACGCCGCTGCCTTCACCGTGGCCAACGTGGAGGCGAAGCCGGTGCGGCGCCATCCGCAGCCGCCCTTCACCACCTCCACCCTCCAGCAGGAGGCGAGCCGCAAGCTCGGCCTCGCGCCGGCCCGCACCATGCAGCTCGCCCAGCGCCTCTACGAGGGCGTGGACGTGGGCGGCGAGACGGTGGGCCTCATCACCTATATGCGAACCGACGGCGTGGACATGGCCCCGGAGGCCGTGACCGCCACCCGGCTCGCCATCGGCGCCCAGTTCGGCGACCGCTATTTGCCCGGCGCCCCGCGCAAATACACCACCAAGGCCAAGAACGCCCAGGAGGCGCACGAGGCCATCCGCCCCACCGATCCCAGCCGCACGCCCGCCTCGGTGGCGCGTCACCTGGATCCGGAGCAGGCGCGACTCTACGACCTCATCTGGACCCGCACCGTGGCGAGCCAGATGGAATCCGCCGAGCTGGAGCGCACCACCGCCGACATCAAGGCGAATGCGGGCGGCCGCGTGCTGGACCTGACCGCCACCGGCACCGTGGTGAAGTTCGACGGCTTCCTCACCCTCTATCGCGAGGGCCGGGACGACGAGGACGACGACGAGGAGAGCCGCCGCCTGCCCGCCATGAGCGCGGGCGAGGGGCTGACCCGGCGCGACATCGTCACCACCCAGCATTTCACCGAGCCGCCGCCGCGCTATTCGGAAGCCTCGCTGGTGAAGCGCATGGAGGAGTTGGGCATCGGCCGGCCCTCCACCTATGCGGCCGTGCTCGCGGTGCTGCGCGACCGTGAATATGTGAAGCTGGAGAAGAAGCGCCTCGTGGCCGAGGACAAGGGACGGCTGGTGACGGCCTTCCTCCAGAGCTTCTTCACCCGCTACGTGGAATATGACTTCACGGCGGACCTGGAGGAGAAGCTCGACCAGATCTCCGCCGACGAGATCGACTGGAAGCAGGTGCTCCGCGACTTCTGGAACGACTTCCACCTTGCGGTGGACGCCACCAAGGAGCTGCGCGTCTCGCAGGTGCTCGATGCCCTGGACGAGATGCTCACCGCCCACATCTTCCCGCCTGCGGAGGACGGCTCGAACCCGCGCGCCTGCCCCACCTGCGGCACCGGGCGGCTGTCGCTGAAGATGGGCAAGTTCGGCGCCTTCATCGGCTGCTCCAACTATCCCGAATGCCGCTACACCCGCCCCCTGAGCGGCGATGCCGCCCCCGAAGGCGATGGCGTGCGCAAGCTCGGCGCCGACCCGGAGACGGGGCTCGAAGTCACGCTGCGCGACGGGCGCTTCGGCGCCTATCTCCAGCTCGGCGATGCCGAGAACGGCGAGAAGCCCAAGCGCTCCAGCCTGCCCAAGGGCCTTGCGCCGGCGGACGTGGACCTCGCCACCGCGCTGGCGCTGCTCTCCCTGCCCCGCCCCATCGGCAACCATCCCGAGGACGGGCAGCCGATCCTGGCGGGTATCGGGCGGTTCGGGCCCTATATCCAGCACGGCAAGGTCTACGCCAATTTGGACAAGGGCGACGACGTGCTCACCGTCGGCCTCAACCGCGCGGTCGTGCTGCTGGCGGAGAAGCAGGCCAAGGGCGGGCGCGGCGCGGCATCGGCGGGCCGATCGCTCGGCGACCATCCCTCGGGCGGCGCCATCACGGTGCGCGCGGGCCGCTTCGGGCCTTACGTGAACCACGGCAAGGTCAATGCGACCCTGCCCAAGTCCGTGGACCCCGAGACGCTGACGCTGGAGCAGGCGGTGGCGATCGTCGATGCCAAGGCGGCCACCATGCCGGCGGCGAAGGGCAAGGCGAAGACCACGAAGAAGGCCGCCGCCGACGGCGAGGCGGCGCCCGCCGCCAAGAAGGCGCCCGCGAAGAAGCCGGCGGCCAAGAAAGCGGCGCCCAAGAAGGCGGCACCCAAGGCTGCGTCGCCCAAGGCGAAGGCCGCCAAGGAAGCCGGCGGCTGACGCGCTCCGACCGAACCGCATAACGGTCCGGTCGGAAAGGCGCTCGTGACGGACTTGCGAGGAGCCGCCGGGCGGCTTTCCTCAGTCCAGCGCGACCACGTCCGCGTGGTCGCGCACCGTCCCGCGCAGGGGCAGTTCCGGCATGCGCATCAGGAACAGAAGGCCCAGGAACAGGGCCAGCGCCGTGGCGGCGAACACATGGCCGAACGCCGCGTGGAGGCTCGCCGCCCCCGCACCGGCCGCAAGCTGCGCGATGTCGCCCAGTTCGCCCGCCCCCAGCGCCGTGGCGAACACCGCCCCCAGCGCCGCAACCATCACCGCCGCGCCCAGCGCCCGGAAGAAGTTCGCCCCGCCCGTGGCCGTGCCGAGCTGATGCACCGGCACCGCGTTCTGGATGCAGACCGTGGAGAGCGGGAACACCATGCCCATGCCGGCGCCCGAGAGGCTGAACAGCAGGATTTCCAGCCCCAACGGCGCGGTCAGCGGCAGGCGGGAGACCGCGAACAGGCCCACGACGCCGAGCGTCAGCCCCACCAGGGCCGGGCGCTTGTAGTGGGTGAGCTTCGCCATGGCCTGCCCGCCCATGACGGCGCCCAGCACCACGCACGCCATCTGTGGCATGAGGGCAAGGCCCGCCTCGCTGGCGGAGAGGCCGCGCGCGGTCTCGTAATAGAGCGGCGTCATGATGGTGAGGGCGATCATAGTGCCGTAGACGAAGCAGACCGACCCCGTGGCGTAGCCCACCACCGGAAGCCCCAGCATGGAGAGCGGCAGGAACGGCTCCCCGGCCGTCAGCATGCGCCAGATGAAGCCGGCCGTCGTCACGACGCACAGGGCCAGCAGCCCGAGAATCTCGACGCTGCCCCAGGTGAAATGCACCCCGCCCCAGGACAGGGCCAGCAGCAGGGAGCTGGAGGCGATCACCATCAGCGCGCAGCCGAGGGCATCCAACTTGTGGGAGCGGCCATGGCGCGGCAGGCGCGGCAGCATGCGGCGCATCACCAGGAAGGCCGCGAGGCCCAGGGGCAGGTTGATCCAGAAGATCAGCGACCAGTGGAGATGCTGCGCGAACACCCCGCCCACCAGGGGCCCGGCGATGCTGGCGGTGGCGAACACGCTGGCGATGTAGGCTTGGTAGCGCCCGCGCTCCTTCGGGGGAATGATGTCGGCGATGATGGTCTGCGCCAGCGAGATGAGGCCGCCGCCGCCGAGCCCCTGAAGGCCGCGCGCCAGGATCAGCACCAGCATGTTGGGCGACAGGGCGCAGGCGAGCGAGCCCACCGAGAACAGCACGATGGCCACCAGCAGCACCACGCCGCGCCCGTGAATGTCGCTGAGCTTGCCGTAGAGCGGCGTCACCGTGGTGGACGCCAGAAGATAGGCCGTCACCACCCAGGCGAGGTTCATGACGTCGTCGAGATCCTCGCCGATGGTGGGCAGCGCGGTGGCGACGATGGTCTGGTCCAGCGCCGCCAGGAACATGGCGAGCATCAGGCCGAAGATGATGGACAGGATTTCGCTGTGAGAGAACCCGCCGGACGCATCGGACGCTGCGCTCGGCTCGGACGCGCCGCTCATGAAGAGCCTCGATTCTTGTGCGGCCGGCCTCCCGGAACAGGGTGCGGGCCGGCCGGCAATATAAGGTGGCCTGATTATTTTGCCAGTGGCCCCCGAATTGGCCGCCGCGACTCGCTCCCGGCCGCCGCGTCGGATAGTTTCTAGGGAACGGAAGGTCGAATCTTGGCCAAACGCATTTCCCCTCCCCGCCGCTCGCCCAAATCCGGCGCTAAGGCTTCCGGCGCCCCCGGCTCCCATGGCCCCGCCGCCGGCGGACGCGCGCGCCGCCCCATCGCCCCGGCCCTGCCGGCAGGCGAGGAAGGCCGCCTGCCCACGCGGGACGAGCTGCTCGCCTTCGTGGCCTCGCACGGCGGGGATGTGACGAAGCGGGACATCGCCCGCGCGTTCGGCCTGCGCGCCGACCAGAAGTCCGAGCTGCGCGCGCTGATGCGCGATCTGGATTCGGAAGGCACGCTCGCCCGGCGCGGCCGGAAGGTGCATGTGCCCGGCGCCCTGCCCGGCGTGGTGCTGGCCGACATCACCAGCCGCAATGCGGACGGCGACTTCATGGCCGCGCCCGTGGAATGGGACGAGGCCCACGGGGAGGCCCCGCTCATCCTGGTGGACTTCCCCCGCCGCACCAAGGAGCCGGCGCCAGGCCTCGCGGACCGTGTCCTGCTGCGCATGGGCGACCCGCAGGACGGGCAGTTCGTGGGCCGGGTCATCAAGGTCATCGAGAAGGCGCGGCGCCAGCAATTGGGCATTTTCCGCCCCGCCCCCCATGGCGGCGGGCGCATCATCCCCATCGACAAGAAGAATCTCGGGCGCGAGCTCCAGGTGCCGCCCGGCGCGGAGATGGACGCGCAGGACGGCGACCTCGTGGCCGTGGAGCTGATGCGCCAGCGCGTGTTCGGCCTGCCCACCGCGCGGGTGAAGGAGCGCCTCGGCTCGCTCTCCAGCGAGAAGGCGGTCTCGCTGGTGGCGATCCATGCCCACGGCATTCCCCACGTCTTCCCGCAGCCGGTGCTGGCGGAAGCCGAGAAGGCCCGGCCCGCCACCACACAGGACCGCGAGGACTGGCGCCACCTTCCCCTCGTCACCATCGACCCGCCCGACGCCAAGGACCATGACGACGCGGTCCATGCGCTGCCGGACCCGGACCCGGCCAATCCCGGCGGCTTCATCGTCACCGTGGCCATCGCGGACGTGGCCGCCTATGTGACGCCCGGCTCGGCGCTGGACCGCGAGGCGCTGCTGCGCGGCAACTCGGTCTATTTCCCCGACCGGGTCGTGCCCATGCTGCCCGAGCGCATCTCCAACGACCTGTGCTCCCTGCGCCCGCTGGAGGACCGCCCGGCCCTCGCCGTGCGCATGGTCATCGGCGCGGACGGGCGCAAGAAGGACCACAACTTCCACCGTATCCTCATGCGCTCGGCGGCGAAGCTCGCCTATGCCCAGGCCCAGGCGGCGGTGGACGGGGTCACGGACGACACCAGCGGCCCGCTTCTCGAAACGGTGCTGAAGCCGCTTTACGCCGCCTATGCCTGCGTGAAGACGGCGCGCGACGCCCGCCAGCCCCTGGAGCTGGACCTGCCGGAGCGCAAGCTGGTGCTGAAGCCCGACGGCACGGTGGACCGCGTGGTCATTCCCGCCCGCCTCGACGCGCACCGGCTGATCGAGGAATTCATGATCCTCGCCAACGTGGCGGCGGCGGAGACGCTGGAGGGCAAGCGCACCCCGCTCATCTACCGCGTGCATGACGGCCCGACGCTGGAGAAGCTCTCCAACCTGCGCATGTTCCTGAAGACGCTCGACATCACGCTGCCCAAGAGCGACACGGTGCGGCCCTCCGCCTTCAATCGCATCCTGGAGCAGGTGACGGGGACGGACGTGGCGCCGCTGGTGAACCAGGTGATCCTGCGCAGCCAGTCCCAGGCGGAATACGCTTCGGAGAATTACGGGCATTTCGGCCTCAACCTGCGCCGCTACGCCCATTTCACCTCTCCCATCCGACGCTATGCGGACCTCGTGGTGCATCGCGGCCTCGTGCGGGCGCTGGGCGTGGGACGCGACGGCCTGCCGGAGGGAACGACCGCCGACCATCTGGCCGAAGTGGCCGCCGCCATCTCCGTCACCGAGCGCCGGGCCATGGCGGCGGAGCGCGAGACGGTGGACCGGCTCATCGCCCACCATCTGGCGGACCAGATCGGCGCCACCTTCGCCGCGCGCATCTCCGGGGCCACCAAGGCGGGACTGTTCGTCGCTCTGGACGAGACCGGCGCGGACGGCTTCGTTCCCGCCTCCACGCTGGGGGCGGACTATTACCGCTTCGACGAAACCCGGCAGGCGCTGATCGGCGACCGGACCGGCGAAATGCACCGCATCGGCGACCGGGTGGAGGTCCGCCTCGTGGAAGCGGCGCCGGTGGCGGGCGCCCTGCGATTTGAGCTTCTGTCCGAAGGCGCCTATCTAGGGGGCGGGCGGCGGCCGGGCCGCGGGGATCGCGGACCGGCGACGCGCGATTTCCCCAAGGCCAAGAAGACGGGTTCGGGAACGGGTTCGCGGCCGGGCCCGCGGCCGGGAACGCCCCGGCGGAAGAAGGGACGGACGGAATCATGATGGGCCTCGATGACGGCGCTCCCCGCGCGCCGGGACAGGCGATGATGCGCGGCATGATGATGCGCTGCCCGAAATGCGGCCAGGGCCGCATGTTCACGTCCTACCTGAAGGTGGCGGACCATTGCGAGCGGTGCGGCGAGGAACTGCACCACCACCGCGCGGACGATGCGCCGCCCTACATGACCATCATGATCGTGGGCCACATCGTGGTTCCGCTCCTCGTTCTGGTGGAGGAGGCCTTCCGCCCGGAGGTCTGGATTCACCTCGCCATCTTCCTTCCGCTCACCTTGCTCTTGAGCCTGGCGCTGCTCCCGCCCATAAAGGGCGCCCTTGTGGGGCTTCAATGGGCTTTGCGCATGCACGGCTTCGATCCCCGCAGCCCCGAACACGAGCCCATCCCACAGGCCGCGCGGCCAAAGGCGCCATGACCAACCTCGCCGAACGTCTCACCCAAGCCGAGCGCGACCAGAGCTCGCCCAACACCCGCCCGAAGGATGCCGCCTCGCTCATCCTCCTCGACCGCAGCGGCAAGCAGCCGCGCGTGCTCATGGGCCTGCGCCATCCCGGCCACCGCTTCATGCCCAACGTGTTCGTCTTCCCCGGCGGACGGGTGGAGCTGACCGACAAGGCCATGCCGGTGCACGGCGTGCTCGACACGGACAGCGAGCGGCGCATCCAGGCGCACGTCACCCGGCCCTCGGCCACGCGCGGGCGGGCGCTCGCCGCCGCCGCCATCCGCGAGCTGTACGAAGAGACCGGCCTCATGGTGGGCACCACCGACGCGGGCGCCCCCGAGGTCCCGGCCGCCTCCTGGCAGGCGTTCGCCGACCAGGGCGTGTTCCCGGACATGGAATCGCTCACCTTCGTGTTCCGCGCCATCACCCCGCCGCGCCGCCCCAAGCGCTTCGACACCCGCTTCTTCGCCGCGGATGCGGGCGCCGTGGCCAAGACCGTCGAAGGCATGGTCGGCCCCTCCTCGGAGCTGATCGAGACCCGCTGGCTGACCTTCGCCGAAACCGAGAAGGCGGACCTGCCCACCATCACGCGGGTCATCCTCGAAGAGCTGCGCGCGCGGCTCGATGCCGGCTTCCACCGCAACCTTCCGGTGCCCTTCTACAGCATGCAGCGCGGCCGCTTCGTCCGCGTGGCGCTGGACTAGGGGCTTGATGTGGGGTGATCGCACTCCATGTCACGCCCCTGACGCGGGAAGAGAGGGAAACGTCCCTCGCCCGCGGGCGCAGGACGGGGGCACGCGCCCCGGTCCCGCCGACAGGCCATAACATCAGGACGTCTTCATGCATGCGCCGGCGAACGCGGCTCCCATGAGCCGAACCGCCTCGATCACCGCCGCCATTTCCGCCATCTCCGTGGTGGGCATGGGCATCAGCCTCTCCATCCCGCTGCTGTCGCTCGAGATGGAAGCCCGCGGGATCAACAATTCCTGGATCGGCATCAACACCGCCGTGGCCGGCATCGCCACCGTGCTCACCGCGCCCTTCATCCCGTGGATGGTGCGGCGCGTGGGGCCGCGCTGGCTGCTGGGCCTCGCCATCCTGGTGACGGCGCTGAGCCTGCCCGCCTTCAAGGCCGCCTCCTGGTTCACCCTGTGGTTCCCGCTGCGCTTCCTCCTCGGCGCGGCCTTGTGTGTCCTGTTCGCGGTGAGCGAGTTCTGGATCAACGCGGTGGCCCCGCCGCACCGGCGCGGGCTCATCATGGGCATCTACGCCACCGCTCTGTCCATCGGCGCGGCCATGGGCCCGGCGCTGCTGAGCCTCGTGGGACCGCAGGGCTGGGCGCCCTACCTGATCGGCGCGGGCGTGCTGGCCTGCGGCATCATCCCCATCATCGCCGCCAAGGGCATGGCGCCGCGCATCGCGGACAAGGGCACGGGCCCCGGCGTGCTGGGCTTCGTGCGCCGCTCGCCCACGGCCACGCTGGCCGCTTTGGTGTTCGGCGCCATCGAGACGGCCGTCATGAGCTTCCTGCCGCTCTACGGCCTGCGCCTCGGCCTGCCGGACGGGCAGGCCTCGCTGCTGCTCACCATCGCGGTTCTGGGCAACGTGGCGTTCCAGATCCCGCTCGGTATCATCAGCGACCGCATCGACCGGCGCATCCTGCTGCTCTTCTGCAGCTCCGTGGGCACGGTGGGCGCCTTCATCCTGCCCCATGTGCCGGTGGCGAGCGTCACCTTCCACATCGCCATCTTCCTGGTGACGGGAATCGTCGGCTCGCTCTACACGGTCGGCCTCGCGCATCTGGGCTCGCGCTTCCACGGCGCGGACCTCGCGACGGCCAACGCGGCATTCGTGATGCTCTATTCCATCGGCCTGATCATCGGGCCGCCTTTGGTGGGATTCGGCATGGACCTGCACAATCCCTTCGGCTTCGCCTATGTGATCGGCGGAATGCTGGGCGCATATGTGCTCGTCGTCGGCTCGCGCTTCCTCGCGTCCGGCCGCGCCAATGCTTGACAAACGGGGCGCGATGCACGAGTTTCCGCGCCCATGAGCCGACGTGCCCCTGGGCGCGCGTTCACTCCTTTTGTCACCGCGCTGCCTCGTGCATGTCCGCGGCAGCAGGAACAAAGATTATGGCCAAGGCTGCAACCATCAAGATCAAGCTCCTGTCCACGGCGGACACGGGCTCCTTCTACGTGACCAAGAAGAACTCCCGCACCAAGACCGACAAGATCGTGCTCAAGAAGTACGATCCGGTGGTGCGCAAGCACGTCGAGTTCCGTGAGACCAAGATCAAGTGATCTCGCCGCAAGGCTGAGATCCGAAAGGCGCCCCTCGGGGCGCCTTTTTCATTTGGGCCACCGGGAGCAGGGCCGCGCCGCCGCGATGGGCGCGCGAACTCCACATTCCATCATATGGTTAGCGGACTCTTCTCATCCATTCGATGAGAGGCTCGGCCGCGTGCACCCGGGTGCAGCTCTGCCACCGCCCTCCGCGCGCCCGCGCATCCGACCCGGACGGCGCACCCGGCAGGCTCCGCTCACCCGGCAGGCTAAACGCAAAAATCCCGGAGACCGTGCGGCCCCCGGGATTTGAACGCGTCAGGTTCGGAACGCGGAGAGGCTCAGAGCCCCGCCACATACTGGCTGGGATCCACGGGCTGGGAGCCCTTGCGAATCTCGAAGTGGAGCTGGGGCGCGGCGACGCCGCCGCTCTGGCCCGCCTTGGCGATGATCTGCCCGCGCCGCACCGTGTCGCCGCGCTTCACCAGCAGTTCGCTGGCATGGGCGTAGGCGGTCACATAGCCATCGGCGTGCTTGATGAGCACGAGGTTGCCGTAGCCCTTCAGCTCGTTGCCCGCATAGGCCACGGTGCCGTCCTCGGCGGAGCGGACGCTGGTGCCTTCCGGCACGGCGAAGTTCACGCCGTCATTCCGCGTGCCGCCCGGCTTCGGACCGAAGCTGGAAATGACGCGGCCACGGACCGGCGCGCGGAACTGGGGACCAGACCCGGCGGCGCGGGGCGAATCATCCGCCTCCTCGGCCGCGGCGGCGGCGGCCACGGGCTTGGCCGCAGCAGCGGCGGCAGCAGGCTTGGCGGCGGCCGGGGCCACCGCGGCGGGAGCCGCAGGCGGCACGGCAGCCTGGACAACGGGCTTGGTGGCCGCAGCAGCCACGGGCGCGGCGACCGGCGCCACCGCGGGCACGGCCGCGACCGTCGCCGGCTTCGCCACCGGCGGCGCCATGGGAGCAGTGGCCACCACCGGCTGGACGGCGCGGGGGGCGGGCGCGGTGGCGGCGAGGTTGCCGGTGGCGCCCTGGGGAACCATCAGCGTCTGGCCGATGCGCAGCGGCGCCTCGGCGGACAAGCCATTGGTGGCCGCCAGCTGGGCGGCGGTCATGTTGTAGCTGCGCGCGATGGAGGTCAGCGTCTCGCCGCCCACCACCACATGGGCCGCGCCCGCTGGCCGGGGCGCCGCCGCCTGCACCGGAGAGGGATAGGCGGGCACCGACGGGCTGGTGGGCGCATAGGCCACCGGCGGCGCGCTGGGCGGGGGAAGCTGGGCGGCCTGATAGGGGCTGCCGATGGGCGCCGTGTCGACCCGGCCGGTGGGCGCGGCGCCCAGCGATCCGGTCACTTCCGGGGAGCCCTGGGTGGACGCGGGATAGGGGCTCGACAAGCCGGCGAGGCGTGCGGAATCCGAACTGCAGCCGGCAAGGGCTGCCGATGCCAATCCGACAGCGGCCAGCTTCGCCAAGGCACCGGAACCGAGGGACTTGCAGGAGGAAAGCATGTCACCGCACTCGCACGATACGAACTGCGGCCAGTTAACCGTGCGGGGGTAAACGCCCGCTTAAATGTGGCTGAATTGCTGGCATTGCCGCTCGGTTGCGACAATTGCGCAACACTTGGCGTCAGACGCCCGTTCTATTGGGTGAGCTTCGGCGCGGTGGTCAGCAGGCTGCCGGTGGAGGTGGCGGTGCCGGACACGGTGGTCCCCAGATTTTCCATCTGCGCCCCGAAATTGTCCCGGGTGGACGGGTCGATGACCGCCACCGGCGCGGAGATGACGACGCCCGCCGCCGTGCCGATGCTGGCCGCCGCCCCGGTCGTCACCTGGATGATGCGGTCGCCCACGCCCTCGCGCCCGTCGGTGAGGGTCTGCCCGGCGGCGATGCGCGAGCCGATCATCTGCACCACTTCCGGGCTCTCGGCGAACTTGCCGTGATTGAGCTGGTCGCCGGTGTTTATCTTGGTGAGGTCGATGACGCTGATATTCTCCGCCTCGAACTGCGTGCGATAGGGCTCGACGGCGGGGTCCACCTGCCCGAGCCGCGCCCTGGAGCCCCACACCTTCTGGGAGACCTGGAGCGCCTTGTCGTCCTGCGAGACGAACACGGTGAAGTCCGGCCGATTGGGTCCGATATCGGCCATCTGATTGGCGAAGATGTCCACATCCACGTCCGGCGCGGCGAGCATCACCGTCTTGATCTTCGCCGGGACGCGGCCGTTACGGATCGCCATCTGCCGCAGCGCTTCCATGGTCACCCAATTGCCCATGGAATGAGCGAGGATGGAAATCTCCCCCACATTGGGGTCCTTGGCCATGAAGGTCAGCAGCCGCTCCAGGGCGTCGCGCGAATAGGACGCGCTCTCCCGGTCATAGCCATAGGCCAGCAGGCTGCCGCGCGAGGGCCAGGTGAACAGGACCGGCACCACGTCCGTGCGGGAATCATGGACGATCTGGGCGAAGCGGAAGACGGCGTCCTCGAAGCGGTTGTTGTAGCCATGGATGAAGACCAGCGCCCGGCGCCCGGGGGTCGCGCGGATGCGCTGGTTGAACCACGCCTCGGCCTGCTTCTGCGTGACGATGTCCGCCTCGGTGGTGACGAAGTCGGTCTGCGGGTTGCCCGGCACGCTTTTCGGCCATTGCACCTCGCCGATGGCGCGTGTGCCGTCGGGCGGGATGGAGACGGTGATCTCGGCGAATCCCGGCGCGCGGGCGCGTTCACCGCCATAGAGGTCGCCCCCGGAGACCGTCGCGCGGGTGGTGGCCACGATCATCTGCACCGAGCTGGTGCCCGGAACCGTGGCCTGCACCGGAATCAGAATCCCGGCGGGGCGGCTCGCACAGCCGGCGAGCAGCGCACCGGCGATCAAGCTCGCCGCCACGGCCTTCGCCCCTCTCATCCGGCTGCTCCTCATGTCTGCTGCAAGGTCGATAGCGGACGCGGGTCGGCGGCGCAATTCGCCGCCCGGTCACAGGCCCGCGCGCGGTAGGATTTCGTTGACCCTGTCATCCCGCGAGCACAGGTGGCGGGAGGCACGCCGACGTGGCGGCGCGCCCGGAAGTCAAAGGGTCGCCGAAACCCCGTCCAGCAGCGGCACGAAGCGCACCGCCGAGAGCCGGGTTTCCGACAGGCCCCCCGGCCCCTTGTGGTAGCGGACCAGGGTCTGCACCGCCGTGCCCTCGCCCACGGGCGCCACGAGGACGCCGTCGGGCCGGAGCTGGTCGAACAGGGCGCGCGGCACCTCGGGCGTGGCGGCGGTGATCAGGATGCGGTCGAAGGGCGCGCGGGCGGGAATGCCGATGCGCCCGTCGCCCAGCAGCGCCGTGACATTGCGCAGGCCCAGCACCTGGAACCGCGCGGCGGCGTCGGTGACGAGCGCGCGATACCGGTCGAGCGTCACCACCTCCCCCGCCAGATGCGCCAGCACCGCCGCCTGATAGCCCGAGCCCGTGCCCACTTCGAGCACGCGATGGCTGGCATTCACCGACAGGGCCTCGGTCATCTCCGCCACGACGCTGGGCTGGGACATGGTCTGCCCGCAGGCGATGGGCAGCGCCACATCGTCATAGGCATGGGCCCGCACGGCGGGATCGACGAACAATTCGCGCGGCACGAGGCCCATGGCGTGAAGCACCGCCGCATCCTGCGCGCCCCGGTGGCGCAGGGCGCGCACGAAGGTCGCCCGCTCGGTTTCCTGTGCGCTGGTGTCGCTCATGCGGTGCGCCGCCCTCCCTCGGGCCGAAGGGGGCCCTCCCTCGAACAATACCAGAAAACTCCCCGGCCGCAGGGCTTGCGGAGCGGTGCGGGGTTCGTCACCTTCCCCCCGCATGCGCCCGGCCTCGCTCGATCCCCTCTTCGCGCCCCTGACGAGCCTCAAGGGGATCGGCCCCAAGCTGGAGCGGCCCTTCGCGCGCCTTCTGGACCGGGAGACGCCCCGCGTCCTCGACCTCCTCTATCATCTTCCGTCCGGCTTCGTGGACCGGCGCGCCCGCCCCACCCTCGCCGAGGCGACGCCGGACACGGACGTGACCGTCGAGGTGCGCGTGGAAGGGCATCAGGCCCCCCCGCCGGGCCGCCGCGCCCCCCACCGCACCTTCGTGAGCGACGGCACGGCGGACCTCGTCATCGTCCATTTCAACATGGAGGCGGGCTTCATCGAGCGCATGCTGCCGGTGGGCGCCACCCGCTGGCTGTGCGGGCGCATCTCGCTCTATGACGGGATGCGGCAGATGTCCCATCCCGACCGGATCCTGGACGCCGCCGGCCTCGCCCGCCTGCCGCCCATCGAGCCGGTCTATCCCCTGGTGGAAGGGCTGGGGAACGGGCTGGTGCGCCGGGTCATGGAGGGTGCCCTCGCCCGCATCCCCGATCTGCCCGAGACCTTGCCACCCGGTCTGCTCTCGGAGCGCCGCTGGCCGGATTTCAGGACCGCCCTCACCCGCATCCACCGGCCCGCCGACATCGCCGACATCGCGGTGGGCGGCCCCGCATGGCAGCGCCTCGCCTTCGAGGAATTGTACGCCCACCAAATGGCCCTGGCCCTCACGCGGACGGAGCAGGCGGAGGCGGGCGGGCGCCCGACAATCGGAGACGGCCATCTCACGGAGCGACTGAGGCAGGAATTGCCCTTCACCCTCACCGGCGCCCAGGAGGCGGCCATCAAGGCGATCCATGCCGACATCGCCAGCGACAAGCGCATGCTGCGCCTGCTCCAGGGCGACGTGGGCTCGGGCAAGACGGTGGTGGCGCTGCTCGCCGCCGCAAGCGTCGTGGAAGCGGGGCGGCAGGCGGCGCTGATGGCGCCGACGGAAGTGCTGGCCCGCCAGCATCATGAGACGATTGCCCCATTGGCGGAGACGGCGGGCCTCAAGGTCGCCATCCTCACCGGGCGCGAGAAGGGCCGGGCGCGGGCAGCGATTCTCGACGCTCTGGCGCGCGGGGAGATCCACCTGCTTGTGGGCACCCACGCGGTGATCCAGCCGGACGTGATTTTCCACGACCTCGCCCTCGCCATCGTGGACGAGCAGCACCGCTTCGGCGTGGAGCAGCGCCTCGCGCTATCGCGCAAGGGCGAGACCGCCGACCTGCTGCTGATGACCGCCACCCCCATTCCCCGCACCCTCGTGCTCGCGCTGTTCGGCGACATGGCCCTGTCGGAGCTGCGGGAAAAGCCGCCGGGCCGGCAGAAAGTGGACACCCGCTCGGTGTCCCTCGACCGGCTGGAAGAGGTGACGGAGGCGGTGGGCCGGGCGCTGGCCGCCGGGGCGCAGGTCTATTGGATCTGCCCCCTGGTGGAGGAGAGCGACAAGTCCGACCTCTCCGCCGCCACGGACCGGCACGTCGCCCTCAAGGAGCGCTTCGGCTCCACGGTCGAACTGGTCCACGGGCGCATGACGGGCGGCGAGAAGGATGCCGCCATGGCGCGCTTCGCTTCCGGCGACGCGCGGGTGCTGGTGGCCACCACGGTCGTGGAAGTGGGCGTGAACGTGCCCAACGCCACCTTGATGGTCATCGAGCATGCGGAGCGGTTCGGCCTCTCGCAATTGCACCAGTTGCGCGGCCGCGTGGGGCGCGGCGACAAGCCGTCGGCCTGCCTCCTGCTCTACCGTGCGCCGCTGGGCGAGATCGCCAAGGCGCGGCTCGCCATGATGCGCGCCAGCGACGACGGCTTTGTGCTGGCCGAGGAGGATTTGCGCCTGCGCGGCGAGGGCGACGTGCTGGGCACGCGCCAGAGCGGTTTTCCCGGTTTCGCGCTCGCCCGCATGGACGTTCATGTGGAGCTGATGGCCGACGCCCGCGCCGAAGCGGCGCGCATGCTTTCAGGGGACGCCCATCTCACGTCGCCCGGCGGCGGCGCGGCACGGACCTTGCTCTTTCTCCACGGCCGGGATGCGGCCATGCGTTTTATTTCGGCGGGTTGAAGGATGAAGCGGATCTGGCGCCAGACCCTGTTCGTGGCAGGGTTCGTCTTCCTCGTCATCGGGGCCATCGGCATGGTGGTGCCGATGCTGCCGGGGACGGTGTTCCTCATCCTGTCCGCCTGGTGCTTCGCGCGGACCTCGCCGCGCTTCGAGGCCTGGCTTCTCAACCACCGCTATCTGGGCCCGAGCGTGCGCCGCTGGCAGGAGACCGGCGCCATCCCGCTGCCCGTCAAATTGCTGGCCCTCACGAGCTTCGTCGGCACCTGGACCGGCTCCTGGTATGTGGGCGCCCCCATGCCGGTCCTGGTGGGGCTCGGCCTCCTGTTCGCGGCGCTGGCGGTGTTCATGGTCACGCGTCCCTCGCGCTGATGGGCGAGGGGAGTTGAACGGGCGGGTGCCCTCGCCCTATGTTCCGCGCCCGGCCGACCCGCTCGCCGCCGGACGAAGGGGGAATGTGAATGTCGAAACGGCTGCTGTCGTTCGTCGCCAACGCGGCCCTGTGCCTGGTCGCGCTCGTGGCCGCGCTGGTCTTCGCGGAATTCGCCGTCCGGCTGATCATGCCCCAGAAGCTCACCGGCTCCAGCCGCGTGCAGGATGCGAGCGGCCTGCTGCTCAACAAGGCGTCAGGCGAGACGCTGCACCAGTTCGGCGACCTCTCCGTCACCTATCGGTTCGGCCCCCTCCACAATCGCCTGCTTGAGCGCCCGGTGCCCGATTTCGAGCGCCACCCCCGCGTGCTCGTCCTGGGCGATTCCTTCACGTTCGGCTGGCTGACGCCGGACGGCTCCACCTATGTGGACAAGCTTCAGGCGCGCTTCCCGAACCAGCAAATCATCAACGGCGCGGCGGCCGGATGGGGCACGGCGGACTATGTGCGCTTCGTGGAAAGCTATTGCAGCGACATCCGGCCGGACGAGATCCTGGTCTTCCTGAACACCGACGATATCGGGCGGGCCTATAAGAGCGGCCTCTACAGTTTCACGGACGGGCGGCTGAAGTCCGAAACGGTCGGAATCGACCCGCTGAAGAAACGGCTGAACGACCTGCCGCTCTACAATTTCATCTCCGAGCACTCGCACCTGCTGGCGCTCATCAAGGCGCAATTCTACCTGCACCAGCCGCAGCGGGACATTTCGGGGCGGGAATTCCCCCATCTGGACATTTCGTCGGATGATAGTCTCACGACGGCGGTGAAGAAGGGAGAGGCCCTCTTCCTGCGCCTCAAGAGCGCCGCGGCGCAGTGCGACGCGCGCCTGGCGGTGGTCTATACCGGCTGGGTGGACTACACCGCGCCGAGCGGCGACCGCGAGCCAACCATGAATTTCCTGCGCGGCGCGACGGCGTTCTTCGCGGCCAACGGCATTCCCTTCTACGACCTCGCGCAGGATCCGGCCCTGCGCCGGGTCTGGGCCGATCGGGACGCCTATATCATCCCCAATGACTGGCACCCCAACCAGCGCGGGGTGGATGCCATCTACCAGGGCGCCGTGAACGCCCTGAACGGCACCGTCCTGAAGGACTGAGCGGCGCCCGCGCCGCCGCCGTCACGCGCGCTACGCCGCATGGAAGCGCGCGCTGACCGTCCGGCCCGCGATGCAGGCCGGTCGGCGCGCCCCCGTCACTCCACGGTGACGGACTTGGCGAGGTTGCGCGGCTGGTCCACGTCCGTGCCCATGAGCACCGCCGTGTGATAGGCGATGAGCTGGACCGGGATGGAATAGACCAGCGGCGCGACCGTGGCGGGCATTTCCGGCAGGATGAGCTTCTGCACCGCGTCCACGCTGGCCGCGTCCGCGCCCTTCTGGTCGGTGAGCAGGATGATCCGCCCGCCGCGCGCCGCCACTTCCTCCATGTTCGAGACGGTCTTCTCGAAGATGCGGTCGTGCGGGGCGATGACCACCACGGGCATGGTCTCGTCGATGAGCGCGATGGGGCCGTGCTTCAGCTCGCCGCCCGCATAGCCCTCGGCGTGGATGTAGGAGATTTCCTTCAGCTTCAGCGCGCCTTCCAGCGCCAGCGGATAATTGGTGCCGCGGCCGAGATAGAGCACGTCCCGCGCCTTCGCGAGGGTGCGCGAGAGCAGCTCGATCTCCGGGCTGAGCTTGAGTGCCTCCGTCATCAGGCGGGGCACTTCCATCATGGCCCGCACGAGGCGGTGCTCGTCCTCCTGCGACAGGTGCCCGCGCGCCCGGCCGAGCGCCACCGCGAAGCAGGCGAGGGTCGCGAGCTGGCAGGTGAAGGCCTTGGTGGAGGCGACGCCGATCTCCGTGCCCGCCAGCGTGGGCAGCACCGCATCCGCCTCGCGGGCGATGGTGGAGGTGGGCACGTTGACCACCGCGATAGTCTTCTGGCCGTGTTCCTTGGCGTAGCGCAGGGACGCCAGCGTGTCCGCCGTCTCGCCGGATTGGGAGATGACGATGGTGACGCCGTTGCCCGTGAGCGGGGTCTCGCGATAGCGGAACTCGGAGGCGATGTCGGTGGAGACCGGCAGGCGCCCGAAGCGCTCGAACCAATATTCCGCGATCGCCCCGGCATAGAGCGCCGTGCCGCAGGCGGTGATGGAGATGTGCTCCACGGACGCGAGGTCGAACGGCAGCTCCGGCAGGCTGACCGTCTCCGTGTCCAGGTTGAGATAATGGCCGAACGTGTGGCCGATGACCTCGGGCTGCTCGTAGATCTCCTTCGCCATGAAGTGGCGATGGTTGCCCTTGTCCACCAGCAGCGAGCCGGCCGGCACCTTCTGGGCCGGGCGCTCCACCACCTTGCCGCTCTCGTCGCGGATCACCGCGCCCTTGCGGGTGAGGACGGCCCAGTCGCCTTCCTCCAGATAGCTCACCAGGTCCGTGAACGGCCCGAGCGCGATGGCATCGGAGCCGAGGAACATCTCGCCCTCGCCGAACCCGATGGCCAGCGGCGAGCCCTTGCGCGCCGCGATCAAAAGGTCGGTGTGCCCGTCGAACAGGAAGGCCAGCGCGAAGGCGCCCTTCAGGCGCGGCAGCACGGCGGCCACCGCATCCTCGGGCGACTTGCCGCGCAGCATCTCCCGGTCCACGAGCTGGGCCACCACCTCGGTGTCCGTGTCGCTGCGGAAGGCGACGCCCTCGCCCTCCAGCTCCAGCTTCAGGTCGCGGAAATTCTCGATGATGCCGTTATGGACCACCGCCACGCGCTTGGTGATGTGGGGATGGGCATTGCGCTCGGACGGCTTGCCGTGGGTGGCCCAGCGGGTGTGGCCGATGCCGGAGTGTCCCGCGAGCGGATGGCGGAACAGCTTGTGCGTCAGATTCTTCAGCTTGCCCTCGGCCCGGCAGATGGCGAGGTGGCCGTCTTCCAGCGTGGCGACGCCGGCGGAATCATAGCCGCGATATTCGAGGCGGCGCAGCGCCTCCACGAGGCCGTCCGCCACCGCTTCCTTGCCCAAGATCCCCACGATACCGCACATGAAACGCCGCTCCCCGAGGTGACGTGCCTTCTCTAGCATGGCGCCACCCCTGGCGGCGCCTCACTTCATCTGACGCATTCTGACAACCGGCGCACGCCGTTCCGTCAGTCCTTCTTCGCCGCCTTGGCCGCCGCGAGCCGCGCCCGCAGGTCCGCCGCGCGCCCCTCCTTCGTCACCTGCCGCCCCCGGGCGATGGCGAGCGAATCGGGCGGGACGTCCTCGGTGATGACCGAGCCGGTCCCCACATAGGATCCCGCACCGATCTTCACCGGAGCCACCAGCGCGGAATGCACGCCCACGAAGGCGTTGGCGCCGATCTCCGTGCGGAACTTGGAATAGCCGTCATAATTGCAGGTGATGGTGCCCGCGCCGAGATTGCTGCCCGCGCCCACATGGGCATCGCCCACATAGGACAGGTGGTTCACCTTGGCGCCGCGCTCCAGGTGGGAGGCCTTGGTCTCCACGAAATTGCCGATGCGCACGTCCGCGTCCAGGCGGGTGCCCGGCCGCAGGCGGGCATAGGGGCCGATGGAGACGCCGCTTTCCAGCGTCGCCCCTTCCAGGTGGCAGAAGGCATGGATGACCACATCGTCCGCCACGCTCACCCCGGGGCCGAACACCACGTTCGGCTCCACCACCACGTCGCGCCCCAGGCGCGTGTCGGCCGAGAAGAACACCGTCTCCGGCGCCACCAGGGTCGCGCCGTTGTCCATGGCTGCCCGGCGCAGGCGCTGCTGGAGAATCGCTTCCGCCTCGGCGAGCTGCGCGCGGCTGTTGACGCCCGCCACCTCGTCCAGCGGCGCCCGCGCCGCCGCCGTTCCGCGCCCGTCGGCGCGCGCGATCTCCACCACGTCGGTCAGGTAGTATTCGCCCTTGGAATTGTCGTTGCGCACCGCCTCCAGCAGCGCCAGTGCGTGCGCGCCGGACAAGGCCATGAGCCCGGCATTGCAGAAGTCGATCCGCTTCTCGGAGGGGGTCGCCTCCTTCTCCTCGCGGATGGCGAGGAGGTCGTCGCCCTCCATGATGAGACGACCGTATCCTGTGGGATCGTCGGCCTGGAAGCCCAGGGCCGCCACCGCAGCGCCTTCAGCGAGCGGCGCGCGCAGCGCCAGCAGGGTCTCGGGTCGCACCAGGGGCGTGTCGGCGTAGAGCACCAGCACGTCGTCCACCGGCTCATCGAGGGCGGCGCGGGCGGCGAGCACCGCATGGGCGGTGCCGAGCCGTTCCGTCTGGACGAAGACCTGGGCGCCCGGCGCCACGGCGCGCGCCTCGGCCGCCACGTCGTCCCGGCCCGGCCCGACCACCACGGCAAGGCGCGTCGCGCCCGCCGCATTGGCCGCGGCGAGGACGTGGCGCACCATGGAGAAGCCGGCGACCTTGTGCAGCACCTTGGGCAGGCGCGACTTCATGCGGGTGCCCTCGCCCGCCGCCAGCACGATCACCAACAGACTGCGCCCGCTCATCGCCCATCCCTCATCCATGCCGATCCGCCCTTCTTAAGGCCGGATCGGGCCGGAACAAATCCGCGTGCCCGACAATGCCCTCGTTAGGTTACGAATGCACCAAGGGCCGCTCCTGCCGTGCCCGCTCTTGCATCGCCGGCGGATTTCTGTGAACTCCGGGGCGAGCGCGGCGCCGGCCGGCATCCGCGCCGCGACAGGAACAGGCATGTCCAGCACCACCTTCACTCCCGGGCCCCGGGCCATGAACTGGCTGATCTTCTGCACCATGGCCGCCACCGGCTGGGCGCTCTATGTGCGCTATCTGGTGATCGAGCCTTCGGTGGTGGGCCTTCCCTGCGACGCCGGGCTGAAGACCTTCCAGTGCCAGACGCGCAGCGTCGTGATCGCGCTGTTCGGCTGGTCGGTGTTCGGCGGCATCGCGCTGGCCGCCGCGCTGGTGCAGTTCGTGCGCCCGAGCGTGCCGGCGCTGGCGACCGGGCTCGCCTTCGCGGGGATCAGCCTCGTTCTCTACAACAACATCGCCGGCGCGCTCGCGGCGATGCTGCTCATCCTTTCGCTCGCGCGCCCAGGACGCGCGACAGCGTGAAGGCCATCAGCAGGCAGAGCGCGCCGAACCAGGACGCCTGCCAGTTGGCCAGGGTCTCGTTCAGCGGCACATAGACCGCCGCGATCAGCAGGACCCAGAAGGCGAGGCGCTCGGCCATGCCCGCGCCCTGCCCGTCCGGCCGGCGCACCAGCGCCAGGGCGGCGAGCCCCACCGCCACAGGCGTCAGGGGATTGACCGGGAAATCCTTGTAGCGCGGGTCGAAGATCAGCTCGAACGCCACCTCGCCCACCGCCAGCACGCCAAGCGCCAGGACCAGGGACAGGATGCGGCTCTTGGCCGTGCTGCCGCGCCCATTGGCGAAATCGAGGCCCGCGGCGAAGGCGGGAAGCGGCGTGCCGCGCGTGGCGAAGCCCGCACACAGGAGGGTGGCGGCGATGGAGAGGCCGAGCAGCGCCCCGTTGCGCGTCCAGCCGACCCAGCCGAGGCTTTCCAGCGGCAGCGCCGCCAGGGTCGCGCCGACGGTGACGCCGCCGGACAGGGCGATGGCGGCGACGGCCAGCCATTGGGCGGAGGTGGCGCGTGCGCCGTCGAAGCGGCGCGCCCGGAACGCCCCATAGAGCCCGAAGGCGAACGCGCCCACGGCGAGAGCCGCGCCAGCGGCGGCCTGAGCCTGCCAGCGGGGATGGTTGCTCACCGGCGCGCCCCACTGGAACTTCTCCATGCGGTTCGCGCTGTCGATGAGACCCCAATGGCCGCCCACCGTGCCCTCGTTGCGGCGCTTCCAGGGCTGGTCGAACGCCTCGATCACATTGACCCGGTAGCCCTTTTCCTTGGCGAGCTTCAGCACCTCGTGCATCACCAGCGCCTGGTCGGCGGGCGAGGGCAGCGCGCCTTCGCGCATGCGCCCGGCGCTCGGCCAGCCGGTCTCGCCGATCAGGATCTCCTTGCCGGGAAACTGGTCCGCCACATGCTGGCGGATGCGGTCGATATGGGCGCCGGCCGCCTGGGCGGAGACCGGGAAGTCCTCCCAATAGGGCAGGATATGGACGGTGACGAAGTCCACCTCCCCCGCCAGGGCCTTGGCCCGCTCCCAGAACTCCCACACGTCCGCATAGGTGACGGGCACGCCGCCCGCCCGCGAGCGCACCTCGCGCAGGATGTTGGCGATGTCGGTGGCCGACAATTCGCCGCGCAGCATCACCTCATTGCCCACCACCAAGGCGGAAATGGTGTCGGGATACTTCTGCGCCAGGGCGACTCCCGCCTCGATCTCCTTGCGATTCTTGTCCTGGTCGCTGGACAGCCAGATGCCCTGGAACACCTTCAGGCCGTGCTTCTTGGCCAGCGGCGCCACCTTGTCGAGCCCCAGCTCCACGGAATAGGTGCGCACGCACTGGGTGACCTTGGCCAACTGGGCCATGTCCTCGTCGATCTGCGCTTCCGGAATGGGGGTGCCGCCATTGAGCGGCGACTGGCCCTCGCGGAACGGGGCGTAGGAGACGCAGGGCAGCTTCTCGCCGGCGGCCAGCGGCGACGGCGGCATCCGCACCGCCTGGCCCATCCAGGTCCAGTAGCCGACGATCGCCAGGAGAACCAGCGCCAGCAGGCCGACGGGAAGGGTGAGGGACGAAGCGGCGCCGGATGGGCGATCGGAAAGCGGCATGGCATCTCTCGGACCCGACCGCCGGGTCACGTTGCGACATAAAGCGTCTGGGCGAGGCTGTGAAGGGCGCCGCTTCCGGGCGTCGAAGGGCGCGTCGTCATGCTGACAAATTGCGCGCCTTCTTCTAACGTGTCGCCGCGGAATGCCTTCCGCTCATCAGCCTCGAACTTCATGGCCGTCATGGACCGTTTTCGTATCGCTCTGCTCGCGGGCGCCGTTTTCCTTGCGTGCGCCGCCCCCGCAGCCGCCCAATCCTCCTCCCCGGACCAGAAGCCGGCTCAGCCGGAACAGCAGCTGACCCCCGAGCAGCAGGCGGCCCGCGAGGCGCAGAAGCGCTCCGTGGAAGAGTTCGCCGAGGCGGCCCGCCTCCTGCCGGGCACGGCCGGCCTGCCGGAATGCGTCTGGACGGGGCGGCGCATCGCCACGCTCCTGTGGCGCGATGACATCGACACCGCCCGCCGCCACCTGGACCTCTACGAGAAGTTCGGCTGCCCCACCGAGCACCTGAAGCTGGCCTTCCGCTGCCTGGTGCGCCAGGGCAACATCGATCCGAAAACGCAGGAACGCCTCACCGGGCGGGTTCAGCAATGTTGGGTTAATCCCGACTATGTTGCTGCACCTGCGCAATAATTAGATCATGGCATTGCCGTTCCGCTGCCGAACGGCTGCCACAGTCCCCATTTACCTCTTTATTTGAGAGGTTTAGTGTCTCGGTGCACCGCCGCGTAACCGTGGCGGTGCCGACCGGTGGGGCAGGTCGAAAGGGTGCTCCGGGGCGTGCGGCTGGAACCGTTGCCGAACGCTCGAGTTAACGGTTCGTTTTCCCTTTCGATTGGGTCCCCGCCATGCGTCCCGGCCTTGCTGCTGCTGCAGCCGTCATTGCTGTTGTGACCGGTTTTCACGCGGCAATCTGGTATTCCCTGCGCCCCGAGGGCCACGCGCCCGCGGTGACGGAGCGTTTTTCCAGCCTGTCGTTCGCGCCCTACAGCCGGGATGTGCGCCACCCGGACAAGGGTCCGCCGGTCAAGGCCGAGCAGATCCGCTCCGACGTGGACGCGGTGGCCCCCTATACCCGCGCGATCCGCACCTATTCCTCCACCATGGGCCTGGAGCTGATCCCCGGCATCGCCGCCGAGCGGGGTCTGAAGGTGTCCGTGGGCGCCTGGATCGACAAGGACGAGAGCCGCAACAAGCTGGAAATCCAGAACGCGGTCGGGCTCGCCAAGCACAATTCCAATGTCGAATCCCTCGTAGTCGGCAACGAAACCATCTTCCGCGGTGAAAAGTCCGCCGCCGAGATGGCCGAGCTGATCCGCAGCGTGAAGCGGCAGACCAACGTCCCGGTCACGACCGGCGAGATCTGGAACGTGTGGCTGGACCACCCCGAGCTGGTTTCGGCGGTGGACTATATCGCCGCGCACATCCTGCCCTACTGGGAAGGCGTCACCGCCGAGAACGTGGTGGACCGGTCCATCGACATCTACAACCGCCTGCGCGCCGCCTATCCCGGCAAGCGCATCGTCATCGCCGAGTTCGGCTGGCCCAGCTCGGGCTATAACCGCGACGGAGCGGTGCCCGGCGAGATCGCCCAGGCGAACGTCATCCGCACCTTCACCTCGCGCGCCGACGCGCTGGGCATCGACTACAATATCATCGAGGCGTTCGACGCCCCGTGGAAGAGCTTCGAAGGCTCGGTGGGCCAGTATTGGGGCGTGTTCGACGCCGACCGCCAGCTCAAGTTCTCCCTCACCGGCCCGCTGGAGCAGCGCAGCTTCGGCCGCACGGCGCTGCTGGCCGTGGTGCTCGGCTTCGCCTTCTGCCTGCCCATGCTCGGCATGCGCCGCATCACCGCCTCGCAGACGGCCGCCCTGGGCGCCGCCGCCTGCGCCGTTGGCGCATGGGTCGCGCTGGTCATCGACCATTGGGCGAACCACTACGTCACCGGCGGCAATTACGTCACGCTGGTGCTCTCGCTGGCCCTGCTCGGCCCGCTGGTCCTGGTGGTGCTCTATCGCTTCGAGGAGCTGACCGCGATCCTGTTCGGCCGCGCGCCGGAGCGGCTGGTGGAGCTGCGCCCGCGCGGCGCGCCCACCCGCTATCCCAAGGTCTCCATCCACATTCCGGCCTATCGCGAGCCGCCGGAGATGCTCAAGCAGACCCTGGACGCCGTGGCGCGCCTGGAATGGCCGAACCTCGAATGCGTCGTCGTGCTCAACAACACGCCGGACCCGGCGATGGTGGAGCCCGTGCGCGCCCATTGCGAGACCCTGGGCGAGCGCTTCAAGTTCCTGAACATCGAGAAGATGTCCGGCTTCAAGGCGGGCGCCCTGCGCATCGCGCTTGAGCACACCGCCCCGGACGCCGAGATCATCGGCGTGATCGATGCCGACTATGTGGTCCATCCCGACTGGCTGAAGGACCTCGTGCCGGTGTTCGAGGATCCCACGGTCGGCCTCGTCCAGGCCCCGCAGGATCACCGCGACGGCTATCTCTCGCCCATGCACGAGGCCATGAACGCCGAATATGCCGGCTTCTTCGACATCGGCATGGTGCAGCGGAACGAGGACGACTCGATCGTGGTGCACGGCACCATGTGCCTGATCCGCCGCGCGGCCATGATGGAGGCGGGCTCCTGGTCCTCCGACACCATCTGCGAGGACACCGATCTCGGCCTCTCCATCGCCGAAAACGGCTGGAAGACCCATTACACCCGCCGCCGCTACGGCTGGGGCCTGCTGCCCGACACGTTCGAGGCGTTCAAGAAGCAGCGTCACCGCTGGGCCTATGGCGGCTTCCAGATCATCGCCAAGCACTGGCGGCGGTTCCTACCGGGCAAGTCCCGCCTCACGGCGGCCCAGCGCCGCAACTTCCTCCTGGGCTGGGTGACCTGGCTCGGCGCGGAATCGGTGGGCGCGCTCGCGGCGGTGCTGTCCCTGGCCTTCGTGCCCTTCGTCATCGCCTTCGGCATCTCGGTGCCTGCCTATGTGCTGACGCTGCCCATCGTCATGACCTTCCTGGTCTATGTGCTGCACTTCACGGCGCTCTACCGGTTGCGCGTGGCGACCACCCCCGCCCGCATGGCCGGCGCGGCCGTGGCGGCCATGGCGGTGCAGTTCACGGTGGCCAAGGCGGTGTTCGACGGGTTCCGCTACAAGGACCTCGCCTTCGCCCGCACCGCCAAGGGCAACAACTGGCTGGCGGGCGCCGCGCGCTCCTTCCCGGCCCTGCCCGAGGCGATTATCGGCGGCCTGCTTCTGGTGAGCGCCCTGGTGCTGCACTTCACCAACTGGCACACCGTGCGCGAGGTGGACCTCTATGCGCTGGCGCTGGCCATCCAGAGCCTGCCCTTCCTGGCGGCGGCCATCATCGGCCTCGCGGAAAGCTCTCCCCTGAACAACTTCGCCGCGTGGCGGGCGCTCAAGGGCCGGGTGGCCGCCTCGGCCAAGAAGCTGCGCCCGAGCATCCCGCCCGCCGTGGCGGACTGATCCGGCTCAAAAAGCCTCGGATTGACGGAAGGCCCGGCTCGCGCCGGGCCTTTCTTTTTGCCTGGATGATCACGGGAAATGGCCGTTTCCCGGCCTGTGCCGCCAACTCGCGCATGGTCATGCTTGCGGCAGAATTGGGGAGGGTTTAGGACTTCCACCGAACCTTTCGCATCTGCGATAGCGGTATCACTCAGCCGTATGATGGGAGACCTCATGGACGCCACCCCGAAGACCGCATCCGCGAAGCTGACCGTGGGGGATAACAGTTGGGACCTTCCCATCCGTCCCGGCACCATCGGCCCGTCGGTGATGGACATCTCCAAGCTCTACGGGCAGACGGGCATGTTCACCTACGACCCGGGCTTCACGTCCACGGCGTCGTGCGAGAGCCAGATCACCTATATCGACGGTGACGAAGGCGTCCTGCTTTATCGCGGCTATCCCATCGAGCAGCTCGCCGAGAACGGCGACTTCCTGGAGACCTGCTATCTCCTGCTCTACGGGGAACTGCCCACCGCCGCCCAGAAGGCGGATTTCGACCTCTCCGTGACCCGTCACACGATGGTTCACGACCAGATGAACCGCTTCTTCACCGGCTTCCGCCGCGACGCGCATCCCATGGCGATCATGGTGGCCTGCGTCGGCGCGCTGTCGGCTTTCTACCACGATTCCACTGATATCTCGGACCCGCAGCAGCGTCTCATCGCCTCGATCCGCATGATCGCGAAGATGCCGACCCTGGCGGCGATGGCCTATAAGTATCACATCGGCCAGCCGTTCGTTTATCCGAAGAACGACCTCGACTATTCGTCGAACTTCCTGAACATGTGCTTCGCGGTTCCCTGCGAGGAGTACAAGGTCTCCCCGACCCTGTCGCGCGCGCTGGACAAGATCTTCATCCTCCATGCGGATCACGAGCAGAACGCCTCCACCTCCACGGTGCGTCTGGCGGGCTCCTCGGGCGCGAACCCCTTCGCCTGTATCGCCGCCGGCGTGGCCTGCCTGTGGGGCCCCGCCCATGGCGGCGCCAACGAAGCGGCGCTGAAGATGCTCACGGAAATCGGCCGCCCCGAGCGGATCCCGGAATTCGTGAACCGCGCGAAGGACAAGAACGATCCGTTCCGCCTCATGGGCTTCGGCCACCGGGTCTACAAGAATTACGACCCGCGCGCGAAGATCATGCAGCAGACCTGCCACGAAGTGCTCAACGAGCTGGGCATCAAGGACGATCCGCTGCTGGACGTCGCCGTGGAGCTGGAGCGCGTGGCGCTGCACGACGAGTACTTCATCGAGAAGAAGCTCTATCCGAACATCGACTTCTATTCCGGCATCACCCTGAAGGCGATGGGCTTCCCCACCGCCATGTTCACGGTGCTGTTCGCTCTCGCCCGCACCGTGGGCTGGATCGGCCAGTGGAAGGAAATGATCGAGGATCCGAGCCAGCGCATCGGCCGTCCCCGCCAGCTCTACACCGGCGCCGAGCGCCGCGACTATGTGGACATGGCCAAGCGCAAGTGAGCGCACACGCCTGATCCTCCGGGACCGCGCCCGCGCGGTTCCGGCAGTCGGCGCACAGAATGAAGAAGGGGCGTCTGCTGCGGCAGGCGCCCCTTTCTTTTTGCGTCCGGGTTCAACCGAAGCCGGCGATCAGCGGGAGAGGAGATCGAGGACCGCCGACGCGGCCCTGAGGCTGGGCGGCTGCCCGCCAATGCCGAAGATGCCGTCCAGCCGCTCGAAGGCGGTGATCTGGGCCCGGCGCTCCGGCCCGTCGATCAGCAGCGCGTCCAGGGCGGAGGCCAGCTTCTCCGCCGTGCAATCGTGCTGGAGAAACTCGGTCATGGCATTCTCGCCGAGGATGAGGTTCGGCAGCAGCACGCTGGGAATGGTGAGCACATGGGGGGCGATCTGCGCCTCCCACCACGCCACCTTGTAGGCCGCCACGGTGGGCACGCCCGCCAGCGCCAGTTCCAGCGTCACCGTGCCCGAGGCGGCGAGCGCCGCGCGCGCGGTGCGGAAGGCGGCATATTTCTCCGCCTCGCTCACCACCATGCGCGGGCGCACCGGCCAGTGGCGCACGGCGGCTTCCACCTGCTCCAGCCGGTGCGGCAAGGTGGGCAGGACGAACTCCACCTCCCGCCCGGCGGCCACGAGGCCCACGGCCTGCCCGAACACCTCGGCGAGCCGCTCGATCTCCGAGCGCCGGCTGCCCGGCAGGATCAGCACGCGGGAGGGCCGCGCCGCGCGCCGCGCGCGCTCGGTGGCGTTGGGACGCAGTTCGTCCAGCCGCTCCAGCAGGGGGTGGCCCACATAGAGCGTCTTCGGGCCGCCGAGGCGCGCATGCACCTCCGGCTCGAACGGCAGCAGCGCCAGCAGCAGGTCGATATGGGGGCGCATGGCCTTGGCCCGGCCCGGACGCCACGCCCACACGGTGGGCGAGACATATTTGACGATGGGAAGGTCCGGCAGCTTCCGCCGCACCCGCGCCGCCACGCGATGGGTGAAGTCCGGCGCATCCACCAGGATGAGCACATCGGGCCGCGCCGCGACGATGGCATCCACCGTTTCGGAGAGCCGCCGCAGGATCAGCGGCAGCTTGGCGAACACCTGGCCGAAGCCGATGGCCGTGACGTCGTCCATGGGATAGAGGCTCTGCAGGCCCGAGGCCGCCATGCGGCGCCCGCCGATGCCCCGGAAGCGCATGCCCTCGGGCGCGAGGCGCACGAGCCCCTCCATGAGGGCGCCGCCAAGCTGGTCTCCCGATTCCTCGCCCGCGACCACGAACACATCCAGCGGGCGGCCCGCGACGCTCACCGCCGCGCCTCCGCCGGGGCGCCCAGCACGAACAGGCCCAGTTCGTCGGCGGTGCGCACCAGTTCGGCGCAGTCGGGCACGATGACCCCGCCCGCCTCGAAGGCGATGCCCGCGAGGCCCGCCTTGGCCGCGCCGATGACCGTTGCAGGGCCAAGGGAGGGCAAATCCACGCGCCGGTCCTGGTCGGGCTTCGGCGCCTTTACCAGAACGCCCTTGCCGGCGGCGAAGCGCAGGCGGCCGCTCTCGCGCATCTGGCCATAGCGGGCGAGCACGGCGTCGGTGCCTTCCGCCGCCTCCACGGCGGCCACGAAGCCGTCCACGACGATCACGCCTTGCCCCACGTCGAACGGGCCGAGGGTGCGGATCACCTTCAGGCCGAGAGCGACGTCCGCCTCGTCCTGGGCGCGCGGCAGGACCGCGCCGAGGCGGCCTTCCGGCAGAAGCAGCGCGGGCGCCACCTCATGGGCGCCGACCAGGCGGAAACCCTGCTCGGCCACCAGCCCAAGCACGCCCGAAAGCAGGTGATTGTCCCCGCCCCGGAACAGCTTGGCGATGCGCGGCAAGAGCCGCAGCATGGTCCAGTCCATGCCCAGGTCGCGCACGCGCGGGCGCGTCAGCGTGCCCACCATGACGATCTCCCGCACGCCAAGCGCCTTGGCCCGCGCCGCGACGCTGCCGAGGGAGCCGAGGCGGAACCAGGAATGGGGATAGCGTTCGAGGGCGGCGTCGGCGAAGCCCTGGATCAGGAACAGAACCACCTCTCGCCCCTGGGCGCGGACTGCCTCGGCCACGGCGGCGGGAAACGCCCCGCCCCCCGCGACGATGGCGAGCGGGCCGAGCGGCGCCGGGGATGCCCCGCCGCCGTCTGTGTCCGGGGGCGGGGCCAAGGGATCAGGCCTCGCCGACCACGCCGCGGGCGGGCTGGCAGAGCGGGCGCTTCACGCCGGCATCGATGAAGGTGATGAGGGCACGCGCGAATTCCGAAGTCTCGGCCCGCTCCCGCAGCTTCACCACGCGCTCATCGAACACGCCCTCGCCGAAGAACAGCTCCCGATAGGCCGCGCGGGCGGCGTGGAGGTCCGACTTGGTGAAGCCGCGCCGCTTCATGCCGATGGTGTTCAGCCCCACGAGGCGCGCGGCCTGGCCCAGCGCATAGCCGAAGGGGATCACGTCCTCGCGCACGCCGGTGAGGCCGGAAATCATGGCCTGCGCCCCAATGCGCGTGAACTGGTGCACGGCGCACTGGCCGCCGAGGAAGACGAAGTCGCCCACCTCCACATGGCCGCCCAGCACGGCGTTGTTCGCGAAGATGACGTGATTGCCCACCTGGCAGTCATGCCCCACATGGGAGCCGGTCATCATCATGCAATGGTCGCCGATGCGCGTGACACCCCCGCCGCCCGCCGTGCCGATATTGGCGGTGGCGTGCTCGCGGATGACGCAGTCCGTCCCGATCAGAAGCTCGGTGCGCTCGCCCTTGTAATGCACCGACTGGGGCGCGGTGCCGAGCGAGGCGAAGGGATGGATTTCGGTGCGCGCGCCCACCGTGGTCGCGCCCTGGATGTTCACATGGGAATGGAGCCGGACGCCCGCCTCCAGCACCACGTCGGGCCCGACGGTGCAGAAGGGGCCGACCACCACGTCGTCGGCAAGGCGCGCGCCGTCGGCGACGCGGGCGAGAGAATCGATATGTGCCACGTCAGATCCCGGTGATCATGGCGCCCAAGCGCGCCTCGGCGACCAATTCGCCCCCGACCCGCGCCTCGCCGCGATACCACCACATGTTGCGGCGGTTGGCCTGCTTGGTCATGTGGTATTCCAGCACATCGCCGGGCACCACGGGGCGACGGAACTTGGTCTCGTCGATGGTCATGAAATAAACCAGCGGGGCCGGCCGGTCCTTGGGGATGCCGCCCTTCTCCAGGATGCAGATGACGCCCGCCGTCTGGGCCATGCCCTCGACGATGAGGACGCCGGGCATGACCGGATTGCCCGGGAAATGCCCCTGGAACTGGGGCTCGTTGACCGTCACGTTCTTGATGCCGACGCAGGAGAGATCGCCGTCGATGCGGTCGATGCGGTCCACCAGCAGGAACGGATAGCGGTGCGGCAGGCACGCCATGATGGCCGAGATGTCGGCCGCGCCGAGCGATTTCGCGCCTCCGGCCTCGGGCGAGAGGGTGGACGTCTCGTTCATTGGCCTGCACCCTCCCCCAAGCGATGCGCGCCGGCCTCGGCCAGGCGCTTCAGCGTGTTGATCTCGCGGAACCACTCCCGCACGGGCTTGGCGGGCGAGCCGCCCCAGCGCACGCCAGCAGGCACGCTGTCCTTCACATTGCTGGAGGCGGCGATCTGCGCCGCGTCACCGATGGTGATATGGCCGATGACGCCCACCTGGCCGCCCAGCATGACGAAGTCGCCCAGCGTCGTGCTGCCGGAAATCCCGGTCTGGGACACGATGATGCAATGGCGGCCGATGACCACGTTGTGGGCGATCTGGACCAGATTGTCGATCTTCGTGCCCTCGCCCACCACCGTGTCGCGCAGCGCGCCACGGTCGATGGTGGTGTTGGCGCCGATCTCGGCATCGTCCTGCAGCACCACCCGGCCGATCTGCGGCACCTTGAGGTGGCCGCGGGGGCTCGGCTGGAAGCCGAACCCGTCCTGGCCGAGCCGCGCGCCGGGATGGACGATCACGCGGTTGCCCACGAGCGTATGCAGCAGGCTCGCGCCCGGGCCGATGGCGCTGTCCCGTCCGATGCGCACATGGGCGCCGATGACCGCGCCCGCGCAGATCACCGATCCCGCGCCGATCTCCACATGGGGGCCGACCACGACGCCGGGGTCCACGGTGACGCCGTCTTCGAGGCGGGCGGTGGGATGGATGATGGCGCCGGGCGCGACGCCCTGGTGGTCGAAAATGGGCTGGGGCCGCAGCGCCGTGGGGAACAGGGTGCGCGAGACGGCAACGAAGGCGTGGGCCGGACGCGGGGAGACCAGCGCGACGACGCCCTCGGGCACCTCGCCCGCGAACTTCTCCGTGGTGATGCACACCCCGGCCCGCGTGGCCTTCAGGTCCGCGAGATAGCGGGCGGAATCGAAGAAGGCGAGGTCCGCGGGACCGGCATCGGCGAGGGTGGAGACGCCGTGGATGGAGACGTCCGCCGCCCCTTGGTCGGAGAGGCGCGCACCGCTGAGAGCGATGATCTCATCCAGCGACAGCGGCCGGGGCAGCGGAAAGAAACGAGGATCGCTCATGTGCCTGAACGCAAAGCGGGCGCCGCGCGCATGACGCCGGCGCCCGCGTGAGAGGAAGGTCGATCAGAACCGGGTTCCGCCGGAGAACCGGAAGGCCTGGGTCTTGTCGTACTGGGCCTGGGACAGAACCCACGCATAGTCGAAGCGCAGCGGACCGAAGGGCGACTGCCAGATCAGGCTGGCGCCCACGGCAGACCGGATGCCGTTGTCGTCGGCGACGCAGACCGCGCCGGTGGCGTTGGTCGAGCCGGAGGGGCAGGCCTGCGTGTTCGGGGCGTTCGGGAACACCACGGGGCCGGTATAGTCCCACAGCGAGCCGGCGTCGAAGAAGACCGCGCCCTTCAGGCCGATGTCCTTCGGCAGGAAGCTGATGGGGAACTGCACTTCGGCCGAGGTGCCCCAGTAAGCCGTGCCGCCCAGCGAATCCTGGTCGATGGACGCGATGTCGCGCGGGCCGATGCCGGAGGGCGCGAAGCCGCGGACCAGGTTCGGGCCCATGAAGAAGTTGTCCATGATCCGCAGGTCCTGGTCGCCCCAGGCCGAGACGTAGCCCGCCTGGCCGCGCATGATCAGAACCCAGTCGTTGATCAGCGGGTAGTAGTAGCGCAGGTCACCGGTGGTGCGGATGAAGTTCACGTCGCCGCCGAGGCCGGCGAAGTCCTGCTTCAGTTCGGCGAACAGGCCGGACGTGGGGTTCAGGTTGCTGTCCAGGCCGTTGAAGGAGAGCGTGTAGCCCACCACGGAGGTGATGGTGGCGCCCTGCGCCACGGCCTCGATGACGGCCCAGGACGCGTAGCCGGCCGGGCAGGTGTAGTAGACGTACCAGCCGTCGCCGCAATCCAGGCTCAGGTCGCGCTGGTAGAGGTTGTAGCGCAGCGCCAGCGTCACCTCGTCCGTGATGGGCAGGCCCAGGCGAATGCCACCGCCAACGGTCTGGCTGTCATAGGACGTGTAGTTGGTGGAGCTGGTCTCCTTCCAGTAGAAGTCGAAGCCAGCGGCCAGGCGATAGCCGAGGAAGTAGGGCTCGGTGAAGGAGAATTCCGCACCCTGCGCGTTCTCGCCGATGGAGCCGGACACGCGGACATACTGGCCGCGGCCGAGGAAGTTCTTCTCGCCCAGCGAGACTTCGCCGATGAAGCCGTCCGAGGTGGAGTAGCCGCCGGAGACCGAGAACTCGCCCGTGGGCTGGTCTTCCACGTCCACCACCAGAATGATGCGGTCGGGCGCAGAGCCGGGCTCGTTGGTGATCTTCACGGTCTTGAAGTAGCCGAGGTTGCGCAGGCGGCGCTCGGCGCGGTCCACCATCACGCGGTTATAGGCATCGCCTTCGCCGAGATCGAACTCGCGGCGGACGACCCAGTCGCGGGTGCGGGTGTTGCCGCGGATCTCGATGCGCTCGATGTAGACGCGCGGGCCCTCTTCCACCACGAAGACCACGTTGATCTTGCGGGTATCGAAGTCACGGTCGCCGCGGGGGCGCACCTGGGCGAAGGCATAGCCCTGCTTGGAGACCTCGATGGTGATGTTCTCCACCGACTTCTCGACCAGCTCCGCATTGTAGATCTGGCCGGCGCTCATGCGCAGGGCGTTGCGCAGGTTGGCGGCGGGCACGTCGCGGATGTTGGAGATCACGTCCACGGTGCCGAAGGTGTATTGCGGGCCTTCGTCGAGGGTGAAGGTGACGGTGTAGTTCTTGCCGTCCGGCTCCAGCTCGGCAGTGGCCGCCACGATGCGGAAGTCGGCATAGCCGTTCTTCAGATAGAAGCGGCGCAGCAGCTCCTGGTCCGCGTTCACGCGGTCCGCGTCATACACGTCGGTGGACTTCAGGAAAGACAGCCAGTTGGTCGTGGTCGTGGTGATCACGTCCTTCAGCTTGTAGTCCGAGAAGGCCTTGTTGCCGATGAACTTGATGTCCTTGATGCCGATCTTCTCGCCTTCGTTGATCTCGAAGACGAGGTCCACGCGGCCGTTGCCGCGGTCGATGGTCACCGGGTTCACGCGCACGTCGGAGCGGCCGGAGCGGCGGTACACTTCGAGGATGCGCTGCGTGTCGGCCTGGACGGTGGACTTGGACAGGGTGCCGCGCGCCTTGGACTGCACCTCGCCGGCCAGCACGTCGTCCTTGATCTTCTTGTTGCCCTCGAAGGCGACCTTGTTGATCACCTCGTTCTCGGACACGCGGACGACGATGCGGCCGCCCTGCTGGGAAATGTTCACGTCGGAGAAGAGGCCCGTCGCGTAGAGCGCGGCCAGGGCCTCATTGATCTTGGCGGGCGTGACCGGCCCGGTCCCGAAATAGGACCGGATGGTCTGCGCGTCCACGCGGCGGTTGCCCTCGACGACGATGTTGCTCGCGGACTGCGCGGCGGCGGGGGTTGCCGTGACAACGGAGCCGACACTCGCCGTCATCGCGACCGTGGTCGCGATGCCAAGGACGGCGGCCAGCTTCACCAATACCCGGACCGGAGCAGTCATATGGCACGCAACCCTGTTTCGTTGTTCTCAAATCCGCGCCCACGCAGTGCAGCAGATTCCGACCTTCACGGGCTTGAATACCCGCTTTTGGTCCCACTGCAAACGCCTGACCGTACAGCAGCTTCCGCTTTTCGCCTCACCGTGGCCGCAACGCCACGACAAGGCGGCAATCATTGGAGCACTTACATAGCCGCCAGATGGAACACGTCGTTCCAGGTGGCGAAAACCATCAGCATCAAGACAATGGCCAGCCCGATACGGAAGCCGATGTCCTGCGTGCGCGGGCTGAGAGGGCGTCCCCTCACCGCCTCCACAGCGTAAAACAGGAGATGGCCGCCGTCCAAGAGCGGGATCGGAAAGAGGTTAAGCAATCCGATAGACACCGACAAAACCGCCGCCAGCGACAGCAGCGCACCGATTCCATGGGTGGCCACCTGGCCCGAAACCTGGGCGATGCGGATGGGGCCGCCCAACTGGTCGGGCGATTCCCGGCCGGAGACCAGCCCGCCCAGATAGTCGAAGGTGCGGGCCACCACGAACCAGGTCTCCTGCGCGCCCAGCGTCACAGCCTCCACCGGCCCATAGCGGCGCGTTGCCACATCCGAGGGCGCGAGCGAGCGCGAGATGCCCAGCAGCCCCAGGCGATGGACGTTCCCGAAGGCGTCCTTCATTTCCCGAAGCTCGGGCGTGGCGGTGAGCGTCGTCTCCACCCCGCCCCGCTCCACGCGGAAGGTCAGCGGCGTGCCGGCATTGGCCCCCACCACCCGCTGCATGTCGGAAAAGCTCTCCACCGGCGCCCCGTCGATGCTCAGCACGAGGTCGCCGGGCTGGAAACCGGCCCGCTCGGCGGCGCTGGCAGGGTTCACCTGGTCCACGCGCGGGGCCGTCACCTGCCGGCCGAAGACCATGAACACCATGGAGAAAATGACGATGGCGAGGATGAAATTGGCGATCGGCCCGGCGGCGACGATGGCGGCGCGCCACGCGAGCGGCTGGAAGAAGAAGCTCTCGCGCCGCTCCTGCGGGCTCATCTGGGCGAGGCGCTCCTTGTCGGGCGTGCTGGCCGCGTCCTCGTCGCCATAGAATCGCACATAGCCGCCCAGCGGAACCGCCGACAGGCGCCAGCGGGTGCCGTGCCTGTCGTTGAATCCGAACAGCTCGGGACCGAATCCGAGGGAAAAGGTCAGCACCCGCACGCCGGCCCGGCGCGCGACCCAGAAATGCCCCAGCTCATGGAAGAAAACCACCAGGGTCAGGACGAACAGGAACGGGATGATGTAACCCAGAAGCGAGGATCCCCACGCGCCAACACCCGACAAGACGTCCATCGATTCGTCCTCATTGGCCGCCCGGCGCCCTCGCTGCCCGGCCGGCTAGACCCCGCGTGACGCTAAGGCAGGACGCAGCGCCCCGCCAGTCCCGCCGATACCCGCCAGGGATTAAGATGCCTTTGCGGCAAACTTAGGCAAAAGCGACACCGCCACACGCCGCGCGTCCGAATCCAATGCCAAGGCGTCCGCCACCGATTCGGGCGCGCCCGCGCCCGGCAGGCGCTGGAGCGTCTCCTCCACGATGGCGGCGATGCCCATCAGGCCCGTGCGGCCCTCCAGGAAGGCGGCCACCGCCACCTCGTTCGCCCCGTTCAGGATGGTGGGCGCGCTCGCGCCCGCCGCCATGGCCGCGATGGCGAGGCGCAAGGCGGGGAATCGGTCGAGATCGGGCGCCTCGAAGGTCAGCCGGCCCACCTTGGTCAGGTCCAGGCGGCGGCACGAGGTCTCCAGCCGGTCGGGAAAGCCGAGGCAATGGGCGATGGGCACGCACATATCCGGCACCGCGAGCCCCGCCACCACCGAGCCGTCGCGGAACGCCACGAGGCCGTGCACCACGGATTCGGGATGCACCACCGCTTCCAATTGGTGCGGCGGCAGGGCGAAGAGGTGATGGGCCTCGATCAGCTCCAGGCCCTTGTTCATCAGGGTCGCGGAATCGATGGTGATCTTCGCGCCCATGGACCAGTTGGGATGGCGCAGCGCGTCCTGCGGCGTCGCCCGGGCGATCTCCTCGCGGGTGGCGAGGCGGAACGGGCCGCCCGAGGCGGTGATGGTCACCTTCTCCACATGGGCGCGGGGCGCGGCGGAGAGCGCCTGGAAGATGGCGTTGTGCTCGCTGTCCATGGGCAGCAGCTCGGTGCCCGTGCGCGCCGCCTCGGCCATGAAGAAGGCGCCGGCGGCCACGAGACATTCCTTGTTGGCGAGCGCCACCCGCCGCCCCGGGCCGAAGGCGGCCACCGTGGGGACGAGGCCGGCGATGCCCGATATGGCGCCCACCACGATGTCGGCGGGGCGGCGCGCGGCGTCGAGCACCGCCTCCGGCCCGGCCCCGCTGGCGATTCCCGTCCCGGCCAGAAGCTCGGCGAGGCGCGGGCCCTGGCGCGGGTCTGCAATGGCGGCGAACTGCGCGCCGGTCGCCCGCGCCTGCGCGGCCAGGGCGTCCGCGTCGCGGCCGCCCACCAGCGCCACCACGCGGAAAAGCTCGGGCGCTTCCGCCACCAGCTTCAGGGCGCTGCGGCCCACCGAGCCGGTGGAGCCGAGAAGGGTGAGGCTGCGGGGGGCGGGGCTGGTCATGGGCGCTCCTACCATAGCAGGAGCCCCGCCGCAGGCGCGTCCAGGCCGCGCAAGAGCCCCACCGCCACCGCGACCAGCACCGCGGCGGTGAACCCGTCCAGCCGGTCCAGCACGCCGCCATGGCCGGGGATGAGACGGCCCGCATCCTTCACGCCGAAGGCGCGCTTGAAGGCCGATTCGGCGAGGTCCCCCGCTTGCCCGGCCACGCTCAGCACCAGCCCGAGCACCACGGGCGCCGGGCCGACGCGCAGCCCGAAGGCCCACAGGAGGGCGCAGCCCGCGAACGTGCCGATCAGCGCTCCGCCCAGCGCGCCCGACCAGGTCTTGTTGGGCGACAGGCGCGGCCACAGCTTCGGGCCGCCCAGGGTGCGGCCGACGAAATAGGCGCCGATGTCCGTGCCCCACACGATGGCATAGAGGAAGAGGATCGCCACGAGGCCGATCCGGTCGTCGCCGCGCAGGACCACGGCGGGCACGCAGGCCGCCGCCGCCACCAGGATGCCCATGGCCGAGGCGCGGCGGGTGCCGCACAGGAGCGCGCCGCCGAGCGCGGCCACCAGAAGAATGAGGACGGCCCACGCCCCCTGCCCCCAGGCGAGCGCGGCCAGGGCGGCGCAGATGGCGATCAGCCCGACTGCGAGATAGGCGAACGGGCGGGCGAGCCGCGCCACATGGCTCCATTCATAGAGGACCGCCGCCGCAGCCACGAGCCAGAGCAGCACGAACGGCACGCCGCCCCACACGGTGACGCCCAGCACCACGGGAATCATGATGAGGGCGGAAACGGTGCGCCGCGCGAGGTCCGGGCCGATGGTCACGAGCGGGCGCTGCCCGCCTGGGCGGTCACGCCGCCGAACCGGCGCTCGCGCCGGGCAAACTCGTCGATGGCGCCCTGGAGGGCCGCCTGGTCGAAGTCGGGCCAGTGGATGGGCAGGAACACGAATTCCGAATAGGCCGCCTGCCACAGGAGGAAGTTGGACAGGCGCTGCTCGCCGCTGGTGCGCACGATGAGGTCCGGGTCCGGGATGCCCGCCGTGTCCAATTGGCCGCTGATGCGGTCCATGGTGATGTCTTCCGGCCGCAGCGTGCCGGCCGCCACTTCCGCCGCGAGGCGGGCGGCGGCGGCGGCGATCTCCTGCCGCGCGCCGTAATTGAAGGCGACCACCAGCGTCAGCCCGGTATTGGCCTTGGTGAGATTCTCCGCCTCGTCCAGGAGCAGAGCGATCTCCTTGGGCAGCGAGGCCCGCTCGCCGATGATGCGGACCCGCACATTGTGGCCGTGCAGCTCCGCGAGGTCGTGCCGCACGAAGCGCTTCAGCAGGCCCATCAGCTCGGAGACCTCCTGGGCGGGCCGCGACCAGTTCTCGGAGGAAAAGCTGTAGATGGTGAGATAGCGGATGCCCATTTCCCGGGCGGCGCGCACGCAGCGGCGCAGCGCCTCCAGGCCCCGGCGATGACCCTCGAAGCGCGGCAGGTTCCGCGCCGTCGCCCAGCGCCCGTTCCCATCCATGATCACGCCGATATGGACGGGAACGCAGGCGGGAGCCACCGCCTTCGTCGCTGAGGCTCCCTCGCGCGTGGCCATGTCGTTATCCCCCGATGGACCCCCTCAGACCGAGAGGATCTCCTTTTCCTTATGGGCCAGGGCCTGATCCACTTCGCCGATGATCTCGTCGGTGGCCTTCTGGACCTGGGTGGTCAGGCGCTCCACATCGTCGGCACCCATGGCGCCGTCCTTTTCCAGCTTCTTCAGCAGGTCCATGCCGTCGCGGCGCACATGGCGCACGGAGACGCGGGCGGCCTCGGCATATTTGTGGGCGACCTTCACCATCTCCTGGCGCCGCTCCTGGTTCAGCTCGGGGATGCGGATGCGCATCACCTGGCCTTCCGTATTGGGGTTCAGGCCGAGATTGCTGTCGCGGATCGCCCGCTCCACCGCCGAGACCATGCCGCGGTCCCACACCTGCACGGAGAGCATGCGCGGCTCCGGCACGGAGACGGTGGCCACCTGGTTGAGGGGCATGTGGGTGCCGTAGGCGTCCACCTGGATCGGCTCCAGGAGGCTCGCGGACGCGCGCCCGGTGCGCAGCCCGCCCAGTTCGGTCTTGAGAACGCCGACCGCTCCCTGCATGCGGCGCTTCAGGTCGGCAAGATCGAATCCATCGACGGACATATCAGACCTCTGTTCTTGTTCCGGCCCATGCCGTCCGAGGCCCGGGCCGCCGCCGTCCGGCGGGTGTCGCCAGAGCGGGTTCGCCGGCCGGACCGGCGAACCCGTCTCCAAGTCATCGGTAGAGGGCGCGTGAAGCGCCCTCTGGAAACGTCAGGGCGCGACCACGGTGACGCGGCCCTCGCCCTTGGCGGCCGCGACGATCGCTCCCGGCTCCCGGATCGAAAACACGATTATCGGCAACGCCGCTTCGCGGGCAAGCGCGAACGCCGCCGCGTCCATGACCTTCAGGTCATAGGCCAGCGCCTGGTCGTGCGTGAGCCGCTCGTAGCGGGTGGCCGTGGGATCGGTCTTCGGGTCGGCGGTGTAGACGCCGTCCACGTTGGTGGCCTTGAGCACCGCGTCGCAATCCAGCTCCGCCGCGCGCAGCACCGCCCCGGTGTCGGTGGTGAAGTAGGGATTGCCGGTGCCGCCCGCGAGCAGCACGATGCGGCCGCGCCGCAGGTGCCGCGTGGCGGGCTGGCGGGCATAGGGCTCGCACACGGTCGGCATGGGAATGGCCGACATGGTGCGGGCCGGCTCGCCCGCCGCCTCGACCGCCTGCTCCAGGGCGAGGCAGTTCATGACGGTGGCGAGCATGCCCATGTGGTCGGCCGTGGCGCGGTCGAGGTCCTCGCCCGCAACACGCGCGCCGCGCAGGATGTTCCCGCCGCCCACCACCACCGCCACCTCGCAGCCGAGCGCGCGCGCGGCCACGAGATCACGGGCAATGCGGGCGACCGTCGGCGGATGAAGGCCGAACGGCTCGGGTCCCATCAAGGCCTCTCCGGAGACCTTGACGAGGATCCTGGGATAGGGAAGGTCGCTCATGCTCCTCCCCTCCCCGGTCAGGACTGGCCCGCCGCGGCGGCCACTTCCGCCGCGAAGTCGGTCTCTTCCTTCTCGATGCCCTCGCCGAGGACGAAGCGCACGAAGGCCTTGATCTTGATGGGCGCGCCCACCGAGCCTTCGTTCTCCTTCAGCACCTGGGAGACCGACTTGGAGCCGTCATGCACAAAGGGCTGCTCCAGCAGCGTCACTTCCTTGAAGAAGGTCTTCATGCCGCTCTCGGCGATCTTGTCCTGCACGTTGGCAGGCTTGCCCTGGTGCTTCTCCAGCAGGATGGCCTTCTCGCGGGCGATGGTCTCGGCCGGGATCTCGGAGGAATCGAGGGCGAGCGGGCTCAGCGCCGCGACATGCATGGCGATCTGGCGGCCGAGCACGGAGAGCTTCTCCACGTCGCCGGCCGATTCCAGGGCCACGAGCACGCCGATGCGGCCCATGCCGTCGGCCACCGCGCCGTGGACGTAGGACGCGATCACGCCCTTCTCCACGTCGAGCTTCACCGAGCGGCGCAGGTTCATGTTCTCGCCGATGGTGGCGATGAGCGAGGCGAGGCGCTCCTTCACCGTCACGCTCTCGCCGGGGAAGTGGGCATCCGCCACCGCCTCGATGGTGCCGTCGGTGTTGAGGGCGATCTTCGCGGTCTCGCGCACGAACGCCTGGAAGTCGACGTTGCGGGCGACGAAGTCGGTCTCGGCGTTCACCTCGACGGCGACCGCGTGGTGGCCGGAGGATTCCACGGCCACGAGGCCCTCGGCGGCGGTGCGGCCGGCCTTCTTGGCGGCCTTGGCGAGGCCCTTCTTGCGCAGCCAGTCGATGGCGGCCTCGATGTCGCCGTTGGTCTCGGTGAGGGCGGCCTTGCAGTCCATCATGCCGGCGCCAGTCTTGTCGCGCAGCTCCTTCACCAGTCCTGCCGTGATCGCGGCCATTGTCCTAATCCTTCTTCTTCTCGCACCACGGCCGGCTGCGGGTTTCCCGAGCCGGCCGCCGGGGCGGATGCCCCTACTTCACAAATTCAAGGTCCGCGGGAGGATCACTCCACCTCGGCGGACGCCTCTTTCGCCTGGGCGATCCAGCCGTCCACGCGGCCGGGCAGACCCACTTCCTCGCCGATCAGATGCGCGTCATGGGCATCGAGAACGGCGATCTGGTCGAGGTGGAAGATGCCGAGGTCGTTGAGCTTCTGCTCGATCTCGGGGCTCACGCCCGCCAGCTTCTTCAGGTCGTCGGCAACGCCGCGCGGGCCGGACAGGGGCTCGAACGAGGTCCAGATGCTGACCTCCTCGGCCGGCAGGTCGCCGAGCAGCGGGGCCTCGGCCTCGCCGATATCGCCGAAGTCGCCGGCGCCGCGCGAGATGCCGTCGATGGCGGCGCGGGCCACCAGCTCGCAATAGAGCTGGATCGCGCGGCCGGCATCGTCATTGCCGGGAACCGGGAAGGCGATGCCGTCCGGATCGCAATTGGTGTCGAGGATGGCCGCCACCGGGATGCCGAGGCGCTGGGCCTCCTTCACGGCGATGTCTTCCTTGTTCGTGTCGATCACGAACAGCAGGTCGGGCAGGCCGCCCATGTCGCGGATGCCGCCGAGGGCGCGCTCGAGCTTGTCCTTTTCACGGGACAGCGTGAGGCGCTCCTTCTTGGTGTAGCCGGAGCCCTGCTCCGGACCCGCCAGCATCTCTTCCAGCTTCTTCAGCCGGGCGATGGAATTGGAGATGGTCTTCCAGTTGGTCAGCATGCCGCCGAGCCAGCGGGAATTCACGAAATACTGGGCCGAGCGACGGGCGGCGTCCGCCACATGCTCCTGCGCCTGGCGCTTGGTGCCGACGAACAGGACGCGGCCGCCATTGGCCACCGTGTCGGACACGGCCTGGAGCGCGCGATGCAGCGCGGGCACGGTCTGCGACAGGTCGAGGATGTGGATGTTGTTGCGCACGCCGAAGATGTACGGGGCCATCTTGGGGTTCCAGCGGTGAGACTGGTGACCAAAGTGCACGCCAGCTTCGAGAAGCTGACGCATCGAATAATCGGGAAGCGCCATTTCAGTTATCTCCGGTTGAGCCTCCGCGGACGTACCCTCGCCCCAAAGGACGACGGGCACCGGATGGCCGAGATCGGCCGATGTCCGCGTGCGGAATGGCGCGGCTTATAGGCGAAGGGCCCTCAAGAGGCAAGGCCGCACGCGACCATACCCTTGCGGAGCCAGCGGACCTTGGGATCCAAGGCACCGCCGCCGCGCCAATATGAACAAATTGAAAGGTTCATTTGCGGCGGAATGGAGTCATAGTGCCGGCATTTCCGGGGGAACGGACCATGGCCGAGATTGCGAATTCCACTTTTCTCGACTTTACCAGCACCGGCACGCTGCCGGCGTCGATCACGAACGTGGCCGACGCCTATAGTCTGACGGGAACCGGCGAAGTCACGGGCACCACCACGACTATTACGGTGGCGCTCATTCTCGAACGGGCCAACGACCCGACGGCGCTGCTGAATTCGGACTGGGGCACGCGCCAGTCCACGCTGGCGCAGATGGAGAACGACGGCACACTCTGGAGCACCTACGGCGCCAGCAACGCCACCTACACCGCCGTCCAGACGGCGCTGACCGGCCTGGGCATCTCCATCGTCGGCGATGCCGCCGGCCTCGACGGCTACGTGACCTCCGCCGAATCCCGGACCATCTGGGTCGAGTTGGATGCCGCCGGGTTCCAGGCGCTGTTCGGGACCGCCCTGTGGGAGGGCAGCTCCACCGAATACGGCGAAATGCTCTATTGGGAAGGCAATCTCAGCCTGCCGGATTCCATCGCCGGCTCCATCGTCGGCTTGTGGCCCGACCAGGGGGTCGATGCGGCGACGCGGACGCTGACGGACACCACCGTCACCCTGGAACAGGGCGCCCAGAGCGGCGGCAACGCATCCACCAATGCCACCAACCTGTTCCCGCAGGACATCGCCGCCGCCTACAACTTCCCGCTCACGGGGACGTCTGTGGAAACCGGCACCCTCGCCCTGATCGAGCCCTATATCGGCGACGCGGTCACGGACATCGCCACCTACGGCACGTTCGAGGAGCGCTGGAACGCCTATCTCCAGACGGCGGGGGTCGCGGGAGCGGCGGACTTCTACGTCCAGAATCGCGGCAACCAATATTATGAAGGCGGCGCCGCCGGGGAGCGTTCGCTGGACGTGGGCGTCGTCAGCACCGTGGTGCCCAACAGCCGCGTCGGCCTCTATGTGGGCTCCTCCGACACGGTCTACACCTCCTACCAGACCGCCATCTGGGACCTGACCAACAACCCGGCCGTCATCTCCTCCTCCTGGAGCGACGGCATGAGCTTCTCGGCCAACTCTCCGTTCGCCACCGCCTATCGGGAATTGTTCGTGGACGCCGCCCTGCGGGGCGTTTCGGTGTTCAACGACGCCTATGACGGCGGGTCCGGCAACGAAACCGAGACCGGCCTCACGAACCTGTTCGTGGGCAGCATGAGCTCCTACGTGATGGTGGTGGGCGGCACCTCCCTGTCCACGGTGGCGAGCGCGGAAGCGGACCTGACCCTGGCGGACGTGGTCGCCTCCGCCCAGTCGGGCAGTCTCAACACCATCTGGCACCTGGTGCGGGGCGGGCTGACGCAGTGGTCGTCCAGCCTCTCGGACCAGTCGGTCTTCATCGAGACGGTGTGGAATCAATATTCCCTGTCCGACCAGACCCTGTCGCCCAACTATTTCTCCAACAACGCCACCTCGGGCGGCGTGGACACCACGCAGGACACCCCGAGCTATCAGGTCGATTACGGCATCACCCCCACGGACGCCGATCCCTCCGGCGGGACCGGGCGCGGCGCGCCGGACGTGTCCGCCAATTCGGCGGGCAACATGTTCTACACCGTGCCCGACGCCAACATGCTGAACACGTCGGAATCCGGCGGCACGAGCGCCGCGACCCCGCTCTGGGCGAGCCTCGCCACCCAGATCAATGCCGTGTTCGAGGACCAGGGCCTGCCGACGCTGGGCTACAGCAACGACCTCTATTACATCGCCTCCGCCATCGCCCCGGCGTCCTTCAACGACATCACCGTGGGCAACAACACGTCCAGTTTCGTCGATGGCACGAGCTATTTCGCGGAGAAGGACGGGGTCTATTACGGCATCTCCGCCACCGGCTACGGCTATGAGGCGACGGACGGCTACGACCTCGTCTCCGGCCTCGGCACGCCCAACGGCATGCTGCTGACCCGCGCCCTCTCCGCCATCGCCCACTCCCAGCTCTATTACGATCTCGCCCCGGTCCTGGAGAGCGCCGGCAGCGTTTGGGAGGCGGCGGGGACGGAGAACCTGATCTTCCAGTCCACCTTCGCCAGCGCGGCGAGCTGGAGCGTGGATTTCGGCGCCGAAACCATGACCCTGTCGGGTGGCGCGAGCGGCGTCTATGCCTGGACGGCCGCGCTCGCCCAGCAGAGCCTCCAGTCGGACTTCTCCGCCGCCCTCGTCACCATGTTCGACGGCTACGCCCAGGGGCAGGTCTACCAGACCACCGTGACGGCCGGGACGGGCCTGTCCATCACGGTGGGCGGCGCCGCCACCGGCGCCTACCAGTCCGCCCTCACCGGCGACTTCGGCTTCATGGACTTCGTCACCGAAAGCGGCGCCTCGGTGGAGGTGGCCCGCTCGGTCGCCACCGCCACCACCGCAGGCGGCGCGGACGACATGGACGTGGTGGTGCGCATGCGCCAGAACGGCATCAACGACCTGTCCGTCCTGTTCTACGAGGTGGACGACTATGCCGGCTCCATCAACGGCCTCGCGCCGGGGGAAGCGGGCTACGAGGCGGCGGCCGCCGCGCGCGCCTACCAAACCTCCACGGGCGGCACCTCCCTCGCCGGCGGCGGCTATGGCGGCTACAGCGAGGGGCGCATCACCGACGTGGATGCCGGCGACCTCATCGCCATGCGGCTCACCAGCAACGGCCAGACCTTCTGGGCCTTCGCCTCGGCCAACGAGCAGGTGAACGGGCAGGACGTCGCCCATCTGTGGAGCTACGGGCTCAACACCTGGGGCTGGGAAGACCTCTATGGCGGCGGCGACCGGGACTATAACGACCTGATCGTGCAGCTCGACTTCACCAGCACGTCGGGCAGCGGCCTGCTGCTCTGACCCTGGCGGGCGGGCTTGCGGCCCGCCCTCCCCTCGCATGAGCGGCGCTCACCTTGAGATGCGGATTTCCCGTTTGTCCGCAGGGGGGCGCCGGGGCGAGCCTGCGGCCTCGCAAACGAGGAGATCCGCATGCCCCGCCCCGCCATCCGCCCCGCTCATACGCCGACCCATGCGCCCGCCCCAGAGGCGCCGCCCGTGCTGTGCGCCGTGAGCGAGGGCATCGCCACGCTCACGCTCAATCGCCCGCACAAGCTGAACGCCATCAGCTACGGCCTCGCCGACGCGCTGATGACCTGGCTCAACGCGCTGGAGACCCAGCCGGAGGTGCGCGCCATCATCCTCACCGGCGCCGGGGACCGCGCCTTTTCCGCCGGCGGCGACATACCGGAATTCTCCCGCAGCGTGGCGCGCGGCGTGGATGCGGCGCTCCAGGATTTCGTGCGGCGCGGCCAGGCGCTGACGGCCCGCATCGAGGCTTTCCCGAAGCCCGTCATCGCGGCGGTGAACGGCCTCGCCTTCGGCGGCGGCTGCGAGATCACCGAGGCCGCGCCCCTCGCCATCGCCAGCGAGACGGCGCTGTTCGCCAAGCCCGAGATCCTGCTCGCCATGCCGCCCACCTTCGGCGGCACCCAGCGCCTGCCCCGCCTGGCCGGTCGCAAGCGGGCGCTCGAACTCCTGCTCACCGGCGAGCCCTTCACGGCGGCCCGGGCGCTTGAGCTCGGCCTCGTCAATGCGGTGGTGGCGCCGGACCAGGTGATCCCCGCCGCCCGCGATCTCGCCCAGCGCATCATCCGCCATTCGCCGCTCGCGGTGACGGCGGTGCTCAACGCCACGACCCGTGGCATCAACGTGCCCATCGCCGAAGGGCTGCTGATGGAGGCGGAGCAGTTCGCCCGGATGGTGCCCCAGCGGGACCTGAAGGACGGGCTCGCCGCCTGGTGCGAGCGCCGCGAACCGGCCTGACGCGCTCAGGACGCCAGTTCGGCGCGCAGCCAGTCCCGGAAGGCCCCGGCCTCCGGGCGCAGCGCGCCGGAATCGGTCACCAGCCAATAGCCGGTCTGCGCCTGCACCGCCGGTTCCAGCACCGCGTGCAGGCGCCCCGCCGCAAGCTCCCGTTCCACCAGGGGCAGGCGCCCCAGCGCCACCCCCTGCCCGCGCGCCGCCGCCTCCCAGGCCATCTGGAGGGTGTCGAAGCGAGGCCCCCGGCTGGTGTCGAGCCCCGCCGCGCCCCGCGCCCGCGCCCAGACGGCCCAGTCCTCGGCCACGCCGACCACATGCAGGAGCGGCACCTCCGCCAGATCCTCCGGCACGCGCAGGGACGGCGCCAAAGCGGGCGCGCAGACCGGCACCAGCCGCTCGCGCACCAGAAGGTCCGCGTTCACGCCCGGCCATCCGCCCGTGCCCATGCGGATGGCGACGTCGATGCCCTCGCGCGGCAGGTCCATGAGCCTGCGGCTCGTGTCCAGCGTCACCTCGATGTCGGGATGGCGGGCGCGGAAGCGCTCCAAGGCGGGGATGAGCCAGCACAAGGCGAAGGTGGGCGCGGCGCTCACCACCACCTGCCCGGCGGGACGGCGCCCCGGCAGGTCGCGGGTCGCCCGCGCCAGATGGGCCAGCGCGGTGCGCACTTCGGGCAGATAGCTTTCGCCCGCCGGCGTGAGGGCGAGGCTGCGATGGCCGCGCACGAACAGGGGCAGGCCCAGCCAGTCCTCCAGCCCCTGCACCGCATGGCTCACGGCGCTGGGCGTCACGTTCAGTTCCTCGGCCGCTGCCTTGAAGGACAGGTGCCGCCCCGCCGCCTCGAACAGGCGCAGCGCGTTGAGCGGCGGCAGGCGATAGGCCATCCGCTCAGGCGGCTTCCACCGCCACCACGCCGGGAATGGCCTTGATGGCCCCCGCGATCTGCGGCGACACCGGGTAGCGGCCTTCCAGGCGAATCTCCACCTCCGCCTTGCTCTCCTCCATGAGCAGGATGAGGCTCACCTCGCCGTCGCCCTTGCCTTCCAGCCGGCGGGAGATGCCCTCCAGCGGCTCGGTGGAGCGCACGAAGATGCGCAGCGCCTTGTGGTGGCGCGAGGTGGCCTCGTCCAGCCGCTCGCAGGACTGGATGCGCAGGCGCACGTCCTCGCCCTGGAGTTCCGCCGCCACCATCATGAGGAGCGGCATGCCGGGCTCCAGCAGGTCGCGGTAATGGGCGAGCCCTTCGGAGAAGATCACCGCCTCGAACGTGCCGGACGGGTCCGAGAGGCCGACAATGCCCATGCGGGTGCCGGACTTGGTGCGCCGTTCCTGCCGCGAGACGACCGTCGCGGCAATGCGCCCCGCGGCCGCGCCCGCCCGCACCGCGCGGGAGAAGTCCGTGAAGGTCTGCACCCGCATGCGCTTCAAGGCGGGGGCGTAATCGTCCAGCGGATGTCCGGTGAGGAAGAAGCCGATGGCGTCATATTCCCGCTGGAGCCGCTCGGCGGCGTCCCAGGGCTCGGCCTGCGGAAGCGGCAGCGCCGCCTTCACGGGGCCGGAGCCGAACATGTCGTCCTGGCCCACCGCCCGCCCCTGCTCCTCGCGCGCGGCATGGGCGACGATGGGCTCCAGCGCGGCGAACACCCGCGCCCGGTTCTTCTCCAGCGTGTCGAAGCAGCCGGCGGCGGCGAGGCTTTCCAGCGTGCGCTTGTTCACCATCTTCACCGGCAGGCGGGAGGCGAAGTCGGCGAGGTCCGCGAAGGGCGTGCCGCCGCGCGCCGCCACCAGCGCGTCCACCGCCGCGCCGCCCACGCCCTTGATGGCCGCCATGGCGTAGATGATCTTGCCGTCCACCACCTGGAAGTCGCGGGCGGAGAGGTTCACGGAGGGCGGCACCACCTCGATGCCGAGCCGCTGGGCCTCCTGGCGGAATTCCGCCAGCTTGTCCGTGTTGCCCATGTCCAGCGTCATGGAGGCGGCGAGGAATTCCGTCGCGTAGTTCGCCTTCAGCCACGCCGTCTGGTAGGCGACGATGGCGTAGGCGGCAGCGTGGGACTTGTTGAAGCCGTAGTCCGCGAACTTGGCCAGCAGGTCGAAGATGGTGTCGGCCTGCGCCTTCGGCACGCCGCGCTCGCCCGCGCCCGAGACGAAGCGCTCGCGCTGCTTCTCCATCTCGGCGCGGATCTTCTTGCCCATGGCGCGGCGCAGAAGGTCCGCCTCGCCCAGCGAATAGCCGGCAAGCGCCTGGGCGATCTGCATCACCTGTTCCTGGTAGATGATGACGCCGAAGGTTTCCTTCAGGTAGGGCTCGAGCTTGGGGTGGATATAGTCCGGCTGGGCGCGGCCGTGCTTGCAGTCGCAATAGACCGGGATGTTGGCCATGGGGCCCGGCCGGTACAGCGCCACGAGGGCGATGAGGTCCTCCACGCGGTCGGCCTTCATGTCCACCAGCGCACGGCGCATGCCCGCGCTTTCCACCTGGAACACGCCCACCGTCTCGCCCTTGGCCAGCATGGCGTAGGTCTTGGGGTCGTCCAGGGGGATCTTGGACATGTCGATGTCGATGCCGCGCTGCCGGATCAGCTTGGCGGCGGTCTCGATGACGGTGAGGGTCTTCAGGCCCAGGAAGTCGAACTTCACGAGGCCGGCCTGCTCCACCCATTTCATGTTGTACTGGGTGACCGGCATGTCCGACTTCGGATCGCGATAGAGCGGCACCAATTGGTGCAGCGGCCGGTCGCCGATCACGATGCCCGCCGCATGGGTGGAGGCGTGGCGGTTCAGACCCTCAAGGCGCACGGCGATGTCGAAGGCGCGCTTGACCACCTCTTCCTGGTCGCGCGCCGCCTGGAGGCGCGGCTCGTCCTCGATGGCCTGCTTGAGGGTGACGGGCGCGGCGGGGTTCTGCGGCACCAGCTTGCAGAGCTTGTCCACCTGCCCATAGGGCATTTCCAGCACGCGGCCCACGTCGCGCAGCACGCCGCGCGCCTGGAGGGTACCGAAGGTGATGATCTGCGCCACCTGCGAGCGCCCGTAGCGCTGCTGGACGTAATGGATCACCTCGTCGCGCCGGTCCTGGCAGAAGTCCACGTCGAAGTCCGGCATGGACACGCGGTCAGGGTTCAGGAAGCGCTCGAACAGCAGTCCGAAGCGCAGCGGGTCGAGGTCGGTGATCTGGAGCGAATAGGCCACCAGCGAGCCCGCGCCCGAGCCGCGCCCCGGCCCCACCGGGATGTCGTGGGCCTTCGCCCATTTGATGAAGTCCGACACGATGAGGAAGTAACCGGGGAACTTCATGCGCGCGATGATGGAGATCTCGTAGGCGAGGCGCTCCTCATAGACGCTCACCTCCAGCCCCTCAGCGGGGCCGTGCTTGGCGAGGCGCTCGGCGAGGCCCTCCCTCGCCTGGCGCTCCAGTTCGGCGGCCTCGGCGGCGAGCGCGTCCTCGCCCTGGGATTCGCCGGTGGTGAAGCGCGGCAGGATGGGCTTCTGGGTGCGCACCCGGTAGGCGCAGCGCCGGGCGATCTCCACCGTGTTGGCGGTGGCCTCGGGGAGGTCCGCGAACAGGGTCAGCATCTCGGCGCGGGTCTTGAAGCGGTGCTCGGCGGTGAGGCGGCGGCGGTCGCCTTCCGAGACCATGCGGCCCTCGGCGATGCAGATCAGCGCATCATGGGCCTCGTAGTCTCCATGGGAGCCGAAGAAGGGCTCGTTGGACGCCACCAGCGGCAGGCCCTTGGCATAAGCGAGGTCCAGCAGGGCCGGCTCCGCCAGCCGCTCCACGTCCATGCCGTGCCGCTCCACCTCCACATAGAGCCGGTCGCCGAACAGGCCCGCCAGCGTGTCGAGCCGCTGCGCCGCGATGTCCGCGTGGCCGCCCGCCAGCGCCCGGTCGATGGGGCCGGCGGGACCGCCTGTCAGGGCGATGAGGCCATGATGGGCGTCGGTGAGCCAGTCGAGGGCGATGCGCGGCTCCTCGTCGCTCGGTGTCTCCAGGAAGGAGCGCGACACCAGCGTCATGAGGTTGCGCCAGCCCGCCTCCTGCGCCGCCAGGAGCACGATGCGCGGCTTGCGCACCAGCACCGGCGCGCGGCCGCCGGGCAGTTCCGGCAGGTCCAGCGCCAGCGCGCAGCCGATAATGGGCTGGATGCCCGAGCCGGACATCTTCTCGGAAAATTCCAGCGCGCCGAAGAGATTGCCCGTGTCGGTCAGCGCCAGGGCCGGCTGTCCGTCCGCCTTGGCGAGGTCCGCCAGCTTGCCGAAGGTCAGCGCGCCTTCCAGCAGCGAATAGGACGAATGGACATGCAGGTGGACGAAGCCGGGATCGGACATGGGGCTCAGCGCGGTCGAGTCGAGGTGGCGTATCCTAACGCGGATTGCGCGGCCGGGCATTGCCAAGAGGATGGCCAAGAGGACGGCCAAGAGGGATGCATCCCCGCTGTCCCCTGTGCCACCCTCGGCGAACGGACACGCGCGCGAAGGATGACGCCATGAAAACCCTGGTCGGAAGCTGGCAGCTCTGGGCCATCGGCTCGGCGGCCTTCGCGGCGCTCACCGCCATTTTCGGCAAGGTGGGGTCGGCGGAATCAACAGCGACCTCGCCACCCTCATCCGCACCGTGGTCATTCTCGCCATCATCACCCTGGTGGTGACGGGCACCCATGCCTGGCAGCCCCTGGACACCATCTCCGCCAAGACCTGGACGTTCCTGGTCCTGTCGGGCCTCGCCACGGGCGCGTCCTGGCTGTGCTACTTCCGCGCCCTCCAGATGGGCCCGGCGGGACAGGTGGCGCCGGTGGACAAGCTCAGCGTGGTGCTGGTGGCGGTCTTCGGCGTGCTGTTCCTGGGGGAACGGCTCAGCACGGTGAACTGGGCGGGCGTCGCCATGATCGCGGCGGGCGCGATCATGGTCTCGCTGCGGTAGCGCGGCGCCCTCAGGCGGCGGAGTGCTCGGCGGCGATCTCCCGCTTCTCGGTCCGCTCCAGCGCGCGGCCGACCTTCACCATCAGGATGGTGCAGACGAGCGCCATGACGGCCTGGATGCCGAAATAGAGGCCGTTATTGATGTGGCCGTACATCTGGTCGAACAGGGCGCCGAAGGAATCGCCGAAGAAGCTGGTCATGAGGAAATAGCCGGTGACCTGCGACTTCATGCTGGTCGGCGCCACCACGTAGCAGAGCTGGAGCCCCACCACCGAGATGCACAATTCGCCCATGGTGATGAGGAAGGTGGCGATCACCAGATACCAGATGGAGACCTTGCCCTCCCCCGCGAACCAGCCCACCGCCGCCATGACCACCATGGCCGCCACGGTGAGGGCGAAGCCGATGATCATCTTGTCGGTGGGCAGCAGGCCCCCATTGGTACGCGCGTCCACCCGCTGCCAGATCCAGGCCAAGGCGGGCGTGAACAGGATGATGATGAGCGGGTTGAGGCCCTGGGTCTGGTCGGCGGTGATGGAGAAGCCCAGCGGCCAGAGTTCGAGGTTCATGTGGCTGTTGGCCATGAACACCCAGGTGGAGGCGGACTGGTCGGCGATGAACCAGTAGACCGCCACCAGCGCCAGCACGCCGGCAAGGCGCGCCACCACGGCCCGCTCGACCCGCTTCTGCTCCGCGCTCTTGGGCTCGAAATGCCAGCGCACGCTTTCCGGCGGGAAATGATGCCGGCCCAGGACGAAGATGATCATGGACACCGCGATGAGGATCGCGGGGATGAGCAGCGCCACGCCGTAGCCGTAATGGAGCATCACCACCGGCAGCGAGAGCGAGGCGATGGTGGAGCCCAGGTTGATGGCCGCATAGTAATAGGCGAACGCATCGTCCAGCAGGTGCCCCTTGCCGAGGCGCTCATACATCAGGCCCATGAGCACGGACGTGTTCGGCTTGATGGTGCCCGAGCCGAGCGCCAGGAGGGCGAGGGCCAGGAACAGGAAGAAGTCCGTCCGGAAATAACCGAGAATAAGGTGGCCCAGGATGTACGGGATGCAGAACCACACGATGGTTCGGTAGCGCCCGAGGAAATGGTCGGCGATGAAGCCGCCGAGGATGGGCGTCAGGTAGCAGGCGGCGGTGAACAGCTGGACGACGGAGCCGGAATCGTCCTCGGCGAAGCCGAACACGTTCACGAGGTAGAGCGCGAGCAGCACCCGCATCCCGTAGAAGCTGGCGCGCTCGGCGAACTCAGCCCAAAAAACGAACCAGAATCCAACAGGATGCCCGGACAGTAGCCATTTGCCGCCGGAGCGCGCGACCGTCGCCATCAAAAATCCCCCGC